>JBFWKI010000011.1:89548-105944 GCA_050252755.1 Sphingobium sp. | reverse complement strand
CATCATGCGGATATGATTGCCGGTCATATTATTGCCGTGACGCCGATATTCCGCGCCGATGCTGTCATAGGCGGCGATGGGATGGCGGCGCGCCAGCCGCAGGAACACGTCGTAATCCTCGCAACTTTTCAAACCGGTGTCGAAGCCGCCGCTGTCCCGCAGCATTTCGGCATTGTAGATGACGGTGCCATGCATCGACACATGGTTGCCCAGCAGCAACCCGGCAAAAGCGTCCTCATGCTCCACCGCGTTGCGGGCAAACATCAACTCGCGATATTCGGTCACTTCCATATAACCGCCATAAACGAACGCGGCATCGGGCACTTCGTCGAAACGGGCCATCCCGTCGGCGATCGCGGTGGGCTTCAGCAGATCATCGGCATCGAGAAACAGGATGCGTTCGCAGCCGCAAAGCCGCAGGCCGGTGTTGCGGGCCGAGGACAGGCCGCCATTTTCCTGAAAATGATAGGTGACTTCGGGGAAGCTGGTGCTGACCTGACGCGTCGCATCGCAGGAGCCATCATCGACGACGATGATTTCATCCACCCGGTGCGTCTGGGCGAGAATGGAGCGGATCGCGTCCCCCAGAAAATGGGCCTGATTGCAACAGGCGAGGGCCACGCCGATCCGTTTCGCGCCGCCCGAAGGCGGCAGGCTCATGACGGGGCCTGAACCCGATCGCTCGGGCAGATTCAGGTTGCTGTCGCTCATTCTGCTGTCGATTTCAGGAAAGGGGAGAGGAATGGGGCGCAGGCGCTATCGCGGCGAGGGTTTCGCGCGATCGGGACGGGGTGGGACGGAAATATCGTTTCAGGCCCAGCATCGGCTTTTCCAGCAGATGCCATGAGGCATATCCCGCCAGCGCCGAAAGCGTAAGAGAAAGAAGAAACAACTGCCACCATGTAATGCTTTCACCCCACCAGCCCCGCACGGCTTGCTGCATCGGCCAGCCATAAAGATAGACGCCGTAGGAAATATCGCCAAATTTTTTCAGGCTGGGCAACCGATATTTCTGGTTGGTCGCGATCCACAGCAAGGGGTAGGCCGCGTAAAGCGGGAACAGATCATAATAATGTTCGCGGTACAGCGCATAAAGGAACACCGCTCCGCAGATGGCCAAAGGCCATGCGGGCAGGCTTTTCGTGCGCGCCCAGAAGAAATAGATGAGCGATGCCACGAAGAAAGACGGCCCGACCCAGAAATAATCATAGACGCGCGCGTCATCGATCGACCAGTTGATAAGGTCCATCAGCACATCGACATTATCGCGGTTCCACGGCACCAGATAGGGCAGGGAGAGCAGGACGATGCCCAGCACGACCGGCCAGCGCAACATGCGCGTCAGCAGCAATATGCCGATTATCACATAGCAGAACAATTCCTGCTGAATCGTCCAGAGCGAGCCGTTGAGGCCAAGGCCGGTGCCGCGTGGATCCTGATAGAAAACCACGGTGGGAATGTCCCACGACATCGCCATGTCTATCGAATAATGATAGGCGTAACGGAGCCAGTCCAGCCCCTTGATATAGGCCAGCGCGCCGATGGTGCTGAAGGCCGCGCCCAATATCAGGGCGGTCAGCAGTTGACAGGCGACCAGCGCCGGATAGATGCGCAGGACGCGGCTGGCCGTATAGCTGACGATGCTGCGGCTGTTGGCGGCGCTCATGGTGATGAGGAAGCCGCTCATCACGAAGAAAACGCACACCCCATATATGGCCATGATATTGTCCGGCCCCATCAGCCTGACAAAGGGTTCGTTTTCTTCCGTTCCCTGCGCGATGGTGAAGCTGTGGGAAAAAATCACCGATGATGCCGCGAGCAGGCGCAGATAATCGAAATTGGGAAGTTCAAGCGGGGTGTTGCGCGTCAACGCGCTTTCCTGTTCCGCCGGCATGGAAGATGCCATTATGAAATGTCCCCTTGATGGTCGACTCTGCCGAATGAAATGATATTGGCGCCATAGCTTAGGACCGATTGTTTTTGCAGTGCAACATGAAAGGAGGCGAAAACGGGACGAAATCGCCTTTTGCGTCGGTAAATCGTCCGATAAGCATTTTGCCGGAACCGATAAGGAAGGGATGGCTTGACGGGCCTTGCAGGCGGCCGCATGGATTGGCCGGGAACTGCCGACTGCCCCATGGCCAGCACAAGGAAATGCCGCTTGGTTTCATCCATGCATTATGAACAGCAATATCTCGACCTGATGCGCCGGATCAGGGATGAGGGCGATGAGCGGATCGACCGCACCGGGGTCGGCACGCGGTCCGTATTCGGCGCGCAGATGCGTTTTTCGTTGCGCGATGATGCGGTGCCGCTGCTGACCACCAAGCGTGTCTACTGGAAGGCGGCGGCGCGGGAAATGCTGTGGTTCCTGACGGGCGATACCAATATCCGCCCGCTGGTGGAGCAGGGCGTGCATATCTGGACGGACTGGCCGCTGGACGCCTATCGCCGGGCCACCGGGGAGGCGATCGATCGCGATGCGTTCGAGGCGCGGATCATCGCCGATCCCGCCTTTGCCGAACAATGGGGCGATCTTGGCCCGGTTTACGGCGCGCAATGGGTGAACTGGCCGCGTTATGAACCGGTGGAGGGCGGCCTCTATCGCCGGGCCGAACAGGGGCATAATCAGATTGCCGAACTGGTGGAGGCGATCCGCGGCAATCCCGGCTCCCGCCGCCTGCTGTTCACCGGCTGGAACGTGGCGGAAATTTCGGGCATGGCGCTGCCGCCCTGCCATATGACCTATCAGTTTCATGTGTCCGATGGCCGCCTGTCCGGCCTGTTGTTCCAGCGCAGCGCCGATCTGGCGCTGGGGGTGCCGTTCAATATCTTCGGTCTGGCGCTGGTGACGCGGATGCTGGCGCAGCAATGCGATCTGGAGGCAGGCGAGATCATCTGGCAGGGCGGGGACGTGCATCTCTATCTCAACCATGCCGAGCTGATCGAGGAACAACTGAGCCGCACCCCTGCGGGCGCGCCGAAGCTGCGGATCAACCGCAGGCCGGAGAGCATGTTCGACTATGCGATCGAGGATTTCGAGGTGGCGGACTATGCCCCCCAGGCGCATATAGCCGCCCCCGTGGCGGTGTGAGGGGGGAAGGGGTATGAGCGACAGCGGCCCGCGCTTCCGCTGATCCCGTCATGAACCGGCGCGCCATGAACAAGAAGGCGCACATGGCGGGAGGCTTGTGGCCCGATAGCGTTTTGATGAATGGCAAGGCTGGGGTGTAGGCCGGGTGCGGGGGCGCCATTTTCCGATGCTCTGGATCAGGAAAAATGGCGCGAGTGACGGGGCTCGAACCCGCGACCTCCGGCGTGACAGGCCGGCGCTCTAACCAACTGAGCTACACCCGCGTTCGGTGTGGAGGGGCATCTATGGGAGGGGCGGTTTGCTGTCAACTCCCTCTTTGCATTTTATGACGCCGCGGTTGCATTTCTTTGTCCGCCCTGTCGTCATGCAGCCCGAAACCCGCAAAAATCGCGGGATTTTCAAAGCATATGATTGGCGCGGAAGCTGAAATAGAGGGTGCGGCTGAGGATGATATGATCGATCAGCCGTTGCCGCTGCCGGCGCAGATGGGCGCAGAGTAGGCGCGTGGCCGCGACATCATGCGGGCTGGGGCGCGGATCGCCCGAAGGATGGGTGTGAATCATCATGATCTGCCGCGCCCGCACCGTCGCGCTCTTCCGCAAAATCTGCTGCATCGGCAGGGTGAGCCTGTCCGCGCTGCCCTCGATAAGCTGCATGTCGATGATGCGCGCCCGATGATCGACAAATAAAATGGCCGCCATTTCCGGGTCGCCCTCACGACACCGGAAACGCTCCGCCAGAAAGGCAGAAAGATTCCGAACGCTCATGGGGGTAGCTGTAAAGAAGGCGCGCGGGGCCGCTATTCCCGGCTTGGTCCGATTGCGGGGGCTTTTACCGGCATATTGCTCCGATATGGAGGAAAACGGGCCGGTTGCCGCCCGGTCAGGCGCTCAGACGCGCCAGCGCCCGGTTTCCATCCAGAGCAGCAGCGGCTTGAGCGGCGCTATCCAGATGATGCCGCTGAAGACGTAAACCGGGATCTGCGCCCATCCTGGCAGGCTGCCGATCTGGCGGGAAAAGCTGCCGATGATGAACGCCCAGAGCGCGATCAGGCCCAATATCATGAACATGCCGGCGGGCTTGCGCCAACTGGGTTTATACGGCTCCGTCATGGGGATTTGTCGGCCTTATGCTGTCGGGGAAAGGATGCTGCGTTCTGTCACGATGCGGTGGAGCGGCACATCCCACGGATCGGCGGGCACGGTTTCGACCTGCTGCACGGACCAGCCCAGCCCGATCCGCAGCGCCCGATCATAGCGGGCGAAGGCGCGGTCATAATAGCCGCCGCCCTGACCCAGCCGCATCAACCGCCCGTCAAAGGCGACCAACGGCGCGAAGATCGCATCGGGATGGCATAGCGGGGCGGAGCGGGGGGGATGCAGAGTGCCGAAGCTGCCCTGTTCCAGATCGTCCCCCGGCGTCCATTGGCGGAATTCCATAGTGCCCATCCGGTCGACCACATGGGGAAGGCAGAGGGTCTTGCCCTCGGCGATCAGGGCTTCGGCAAGGCGCAGCGCGGGCGCCTCGTCCCCGACCGGCGCATAAAGGGCGATGACGGCCCGGTCCGCGATCAGCGGGCGAATCGGGCTGGGCAAGGCGCGAAAGGCGAGGCGATGCGCCATCGGATCGAGCGCGGCGACAAAGGCCCCGCGCGCGGCGCGAGCGAAGCGGCGCAGGCCGTCCTTATCGGCCATATCGGAACCGCCTGTGCCTGAACCGCCTGTGCCCGAACCGGCCGCGTCGGAACCGCCCGTGTTGGAACCGCCTGTGTCGGAACCAGCTGTGTCGGACATGGCGGTTTTCCTCGAACAACGGACCGGAATGAAGGATTTCATTCGCTCACATAGGACTCAATGGGCGGTTGGCGGGACCGCCATGGTCGTTTGCCGGAATATCCTCTGACGCCTCAACGTCAGGTGGGGACCATGTGCACCGGGCCAGGACCCGGACAGGGACAGCCCCCGTGGATGTGATTATCGCCTCAGGGATGTTCGCTAAGGCTCGTGCCGGGCAGTACCCGCCACCTCCCCATTTAGGGTGCCGCGTCATTTCCCGCAAGCTTATCCGCAAGCCTTTCGATTCGCGAGGCCAGCGCGCTGATCCGGCCCGCCATCATCTCCTCCGCCGCGCTGTCGTCGATCTGCGGCAGGTTCAGCGAGGATTGGCCCCGGTTCCGTTCCAGCCGCAGATCATGCGTCTCATCGGCCAGCAGGATCGCGGCGAACAGCAATTGGCGGATTTCGGTCAGCCCGGGGGTGTTCTTGCGGGTCGCCGCCATCTTGGCGTCGATCATCTCCGCAAGGCGGAACAGGTGATTTTCTTCTCCGTCGCGGCAGTTCACATCATATTGGCGGCCGCCGATGTTCAGCGTGACCTCAGCCATGGCTGTCCTCCCGCAGGGTCGCGATCAGGTCGTCGATCTCCGTCATGACCCCCGTAATGACGGCGTCGCGCCGTTCGGCGCTCTGTCTGGCGCGGTTTTGCGCCTCCTGAAGGGCGGTTTCCGCGCGGTTGATCGCCTGATCGAGACGATTGATCGCGTGCAGCAGGGCAGGACTGGGCATGGCGGGGACCATAGCAAGGGTCCGGCGGCCCGCACAAGCGTTGCTGCACTGTCCCATGATGACAAGGGCGGAGAAGCGAGATTCATGGGATGCACCGGTTGACGATTCGCCCCCGCCAAGACAAAGGAACCCCAAACGTTCGACTCGCGCGACCTCTCGCACCGCAGAGTCCTGTCTTGACCCTTGAACAGTGAAAGCACCTTATCCCATGACCGTTCCCGAGCAGAAGCTGGCCAATGCGATCCGGGCGCTGGCGATGGACGCCGTGCAGGCCGCCAACAGCGGTCATCCCGGCATGCCGATGGGCATGGCCGATGTCGCGACCGTGCTGTTCCGCGATTATCTGAAGTTCGACGCGAGCGATCCGCGCTGGGCGGACCGCGACCGGTTCGTGCTGTCGGCGGGCCATGGCTCGATGCTGATTTACGCGCTGCTGTACCTGACCGGCTATGAACAGCCGACCATTCAGAACATCCGCGATTTCCGTCAACTCAACAGCCCTTGCGCCGGGCATCCCGAAAATTTCGAACTGGCGGGCGTCGAATGCACCACCGGCCCGCTGGGGCAGGGCGTCGCGATGGCGGTCGGCATGGCGATGGCGGAGCGGCACCTCAACGCGGTCTATGGCGATGATCTGGTGGATCACCGCACCTGGGTGGTCGCCGGGGACGGCTGCCTGATGGAGGGCATCAACCATGAGGCGGCGGGGCTGGCCGCGACGCTGGGCCTTGGCCGTCTCAATGTGCTGTGGGACAATAACAACATCACCATCGATGGCGACGTGTCGCTTTCGTCGAGCGAGGATGTGCTGGGCCGCTATCGCGCGTCCGGCTGGCATGTGGCCGAATGCGACGGGCATGATTTCGCGGATATCCGCCGCGCGCTCAGCGAAGCCGCCGCCGATCCGCGTCCCTCGCTGGTGTCGTGCCGCACGATCATCGGCAAGGGCGCGCCCAACAAGCAGGGCAGCCATAATGTGCACGGCGCGCCGCTGGGCGCGGAGGAAATCGCCGCCGCGCGGGCCGAACTGGGTTGGGACTATGCGCCGTTCGACATTCCCGCCGACATCAAGGCGGAATGGGAAAAGGCCGGGCAGCGCGGCGCTTCCGTCAAGGCCGAATGGCAGGCGCGCCTTGCCGCCAGCCCGCGCAAGGATGCATTCGAGGCGCAGATGGCGGGCCGGATCGACGCGGCCACGCCCACCAAGGCGTTTGTGGAAGGGCTGATCGCCAATCCGCAGAAGGTCGCGACCCGCAAGGCCAGCGAAATGGCGCTCGGCCCGCTGACCGAGACGATTCCCGCGATGATCGGCGGTTCGGCGGACCTGACCGGTTCCAACAACACCAAGACCAAGGCGACCGCGCCCTTCACGAAGACCGACTATTCCGGCCGCTATGTCTATTATGGCATTCGCGAATTCGGCATGGCCGCCGCGATGAACGGCATGGCCCTGCATGGCGGCGTGGTGCCCTATGGCGGCACCTTCCTGGTGTTCAGCGATTATTGCCGCAATGCGATCCGCATGTCGGCCTTGCAGCGCCAGCGCGTCATCTATGTGCTGACGCATGACAGCATCGGCCTGGGCGAGGATGGCCCGACCCACCAGCCGATCGAGCATATCATGTCGATGCGGATGATCCCCAATCTGGAGGTGTTCCGCCCCTGCGACGTGGTGGAAACCGCCGAATGCTGGCAGTTGGCGCTGGACAATGCGCAGACGCCCTCGGTGCTGGCGCTCACCCGCCAGAATTTGCCGCAATTGCGCACCGAAGCGTCCGAAAACCGCAGCGCGCGGGGCGCCTATCGCTTGCGCGGCGCGCAGGCGGCGCGCAAGGTGGTGCTGGTCGCGACCGGGTCGGAGGTCGAGATCGCCGTCGCGGTGGCCGATCGGCTGGAGGCGGAAGGCGTGGGCGCCGACGTCGTTTCCATGCCCAGCATGTCGCGGTTCGCCGCGCAGGATGTGGCCTATCGCGCCGATATCCTGCCCGCCGATGCGCTGCGCGTCTCGATCGAGGCGGGCACGACCTTCGGCTGGGAAAGCATCACCGGCCATGACGGGTTGCGATTCGGCATCGACCGCTTCGGCGCTTCGGCCCCGATCGACGCCCTTTATGACCATTTCGGCCTGACCGCCGGGAAGATTGCGCCGCAAGTCCTTGCGGCGGTAAAATAAGCGAAATCTTGAACAGGAGGCTATTGCAGTGGCTGTCAAAGTAGCAATTAACGGTTTCGGTCGGATCGGCCGTCTGGTCGCGCGCGCAATTCTCGCTCGCACCGATCATGATCTGGAACTGGTGGCGATCAACGATCTGGGTGACGCCAAATCGAACGCCCTGCTGTTCAAGCGCGACAGCGTGCACGGCAATTTCCCCGGCGAAGTGAGCGTGGACGGCGATGCCCTCGTCATCGACGGCAAGCGCATCGTCGTCACGGCCGAGCGTGACCCGGCCAATCTGCCGCATGCGAAGCTGGGCGTGGATATCGCGCTGGAATGCACCGGCATCTTCGCGGACAAGGCCAAGGCGAGCGCGCACCTGACCGCGGGCGCGAAGCGCGTCGTCATCTCCGCCCCGGCGACCGGCGTGGACAAGACGATCGTTTATGGCGTCAACCATGACGCGCTGACGGGCGACGATATCGTCGTTTCGAACGCGAGTTGCACCACCAACTGCCTCGCGCCGCTGGCGAAGGTTCTGCATGACGCGGTGGGGATCGAAAGCGGTTTCATGACCACGATCCACAGCTACACCAACGATCAGAACACGCTGGACCAGATCCACAAGGACATGCGCCGAGCCCGCGCCGCCGCCCTGTCGATGATCCCGACCACCACGGGCGCCGCCCGCGCCGTGGGCGAGGTGCTGCCCGAACTGAAGGGCAAGCTGGACGGCTCGTCCGTGCGCGTGCCGACCCCGAACGTGTCGGTCGTGGACCTCAAGTTCATCGCCAAGCGCGACACCACGATCGAGGAAGTCAACAAGCTGCTCAAGGCCGCGTCGGAAAGCGGCCCGCTCAAGGGCGTGCTGGGCTATTCGGACGAGCCGCTGGTGTCGATCGACTATAATGGCGACCCGCGCAGTTCCACCGTGGACAGCCTCGAAACGGCGGTCATCGACGGCAAGCTGGTGCGCGTGCTGAGTTGGTACGATAATGAATGGGGCTTTTCCAACCGGATGATCGACACCACCGGGGTGGTGGCGAAGTTCCTCTGAAACCTGCCCGCCCGCCGATCCCGATCGGCGGGCGGTTCCACATGATATGACGGCCAAACCGCAACGGGGCCAAACCGCAACAAGGGGCGATTGCGACGTGAAATCCTTCAAGACGCTGGACGATATGGGCGACATTCGCGGCAAGACCGTGCTGGTGCGCGAAGACCTCAACGTGCCGATGCAGGATGGCGTGGTGAGCGACGACACCCGGTTGCGCGCGGCGATGCCGACCGTCAACGAATTGTCCGACCGGGGCGCGAAGGTGCTGATCCTCGCCCATTTCGGCCGCCCCAAGGGGCAGGCGAACCCGGCCATGTCGCTCGCCATGGTGACGGAGCCGCTGTCGGGCGTGCTGGGCCGCCCCGTCAGCTTCATCGCCGATTGTCAGGGCGCGGAGGCCGGGGCCGCCGTCGCTGCGCTGCCCGAAGGCGCGATCGCGGTGCTGGAAAACACCCGCTTCCATGGCGGCGAGGAAAAGAATGATCCCGCGCTGGCCGATGCGATCGCCGCGCTGGGCGACCTTTACGTCAACGACGCCTTTTCCGCCGCGCACCGCGCCCATGCCTCCACCGAGGGGCTGGCGCACCGGCTACCCGCCTTTGCCGGCCGGTCGATGGAAAAGGAACTGGACGCGCTGGAGGCCGCGCTCGGCAAGCCGGTGAAGCCGGTCGCCGCCGTCGTCGGCGGGGCGAAGGTTTCGACCAAGCTCGATGTGCTTAACAATCTGGTCACGCAGGTCGATCATCTGATCATCGGCGGCGGCATGGCCAACACCTTCCTCGCCGCGCGCGGGGTCGATGTCGGCAAGTCGCTGTGCGAGCATGACCTTGCCGAAACCGCCGAGCAGATCATGGACCGGGCCGATGCTGCCGGGTGCACGGTGCACCTGCCCTATGACGTGGTGGTGGCGAAGGAATTTGCGGCCAACCCGCCATCGCTGCGCACCTGCAACGTGCATGAGGTCGCGGCGGACGAAATGATCCTCGATGTCGGCCCGGCGGCGGTGGAAGCGCTGGGCGATGCGCTCAAAAATTGCCGGACGCTGGTATGGAACGGCCCGCTCGGCGCTTTCGAGATCGCGCCGTTCGATGCGGCCACGGTGGCGCTCGCCCGCACGGCGGCGGCGTTGACCAAGGAAGGGTCGCTCACCTCCGTCGCGGGCGGCGGGGATACGGTGGCGGCGCTCAACCATGCGGGCGTCGCGGGCGATTTCACCTTTGTTTCGACGGCGGGCGGCGCTTTCCTCGAATGGATGGAAGGCAAGGAACTGCCCGGCGTCGCGGCGCTGATGGCATGAGGCAAGGGCGCCGCCGGGGAAATCCCGCGGCGCCCGCTTTCGATTTGAGGGGCCGCGCCGCTGTCGATCGAACGGCTGTTGGTCGCGGGCATGTGGCCGGTTAACCCTCTTTGTCGCGTTGCAGCATTGAGTGGCGCGGCGGTTTGGGCTAGGCCCGGGCCGGTATAGTTTCCCATCCATTATCCTTTGGTGCAGAAAAGGACATATTCATGAATTTCACGGACATGCGGGACAAGATTGCGGGCGGTAAGGGCTTCATCGCCGCGCTGGACCAGAGCGGCGGCTCAACGCCCAAGGCGCTGGCCGGCTATGGCGTGGAACCCGATGCCTGGTCGAATGACGAGGAAATGTTCGGCCTCATCCACCAGATGCGCAGCCGCATCATCACCGCGCCCGTGTTCACCGGCGACAAGGTGCTGGGCGCTATCCTGTTCGAGCGCACCATGGACGGCACCGTCGATGGCAAGCCGACCCCGCAGGCGCTGATCGACCGGGGCGTGGTGCCCTTCATCAAGATCGACAAGGGGCTTGAGGATGAGGCCAATGGCGTCCAGTTGATGAAGCCGATGCCCGAACTGGGCGCGCTGCTCAGCCGCGCCAAGGGGCTGGGCGTGTTCGGCACCAAGGAACGTTCCGTCATCAACCTCGCCAATCGCGAGGGCATCGCCGCCGTCGTCAAGCAGCAGTTCGAGATCGGGCAGCAAGTGCTTGCCGCTGGCCTGATGCCGATCATCGAGCCGGAAGTGAACATCAAGAGCGCGCAGCGCGCCGAGGCCGATCAGATTTTGCTGGAAGAAATCCTGAAGGCGCTGGACGCGATGACCGGCGAGGATCAGGTCATGCTGAAACTGTCCATCCCGGCGACATCGGGCCTGTTCGATCCGCTGGTCGATCATCCCCGCGTGCTGCGCGTCGTGGCGCTGTCGGGCGGGTTCAAGCGGCCGGAAGCCTGCGCCGAACTGGCGAAGAATCGCGGGATGATCGCCAGCTTCAGCCGCGCGCTGCTGGAAGACCTGCGCGCCGGGATGAGCGATGAGGCATTCAACGCCTCGCTCGGCGGCGCGATCGATGAGATCTACACGGCCTCGACCGTGAAGGCCTGAGAACAGGGCCGGGAGGAAGGCGGCGGGGCTGCTTTCCGACAAGGGATGAGGGCGGGGCGCTGACGGGCGCCTCGCCTTTTTATGTTCGGGGTGACAGCTATTTCGGGATGATGGCGCGCGGCTGCCTACGGGCCTGACCGCGCTGCCCCTGCCACTATGGCGTGTCGATGATCCGCGCGGCCCGCGTGGCGGTCAGCGTGGCCCCGGCGGAGGCGGCCATGATCGCAAGAATGGCGGCCCAATGCAGCAGGGAAAGCCTCTCCGAAAGCAGCAAATAGCCCATCAGCGCCGCCAGCGCGGGTTCAAAGCTCATCAATGTGCCGAAGGTTGCGGCGGGCAGGCGGCGCAGGGCGACCATCTCCAGCGAATAGGGAATGGCGCTCGACAGCAGGGCGACGGCCAGCGCCATCGGCAGGGCGGAAAGGGTCAGCAGCGTGCTGCCCGATTGGGCGACGCCGATCGGCAGGGCGACCAGCGATGCGACGATGATGCCCGCGCCCGCCGCCCTGTGGCCATGGTCCTGCCCGGCCCGCTTCCCGGCGAGGATGTAGATCGCCCAGCACAGCCCGGCAAAGAGCGCGTAGCCGATGCCGGCAAGGTCGAGAGCCTCGCTTCCCGGCGCCCATGGCGTCAGCAGGGCCAGCCCGGCGATGGCGAGGGCGATCCACAGGAAATCGATCGCCCGGCGCGAGGTGGCGATGGCGACGCCCAGCGGCCCGGTAAATTCGATGGCGACGGCGATGCCGAGCGGAATAGTGTCGAGCGCCTTGTAAAAGCTGAGGTTCATGATCCCCAGCGACACGCCGTAGAGCAGCACCGCGCGCCAGTTGTCGGCGGTCAGCCTGATTTTCCAGGGGCGCAGGATGATGGCGAGGAACATCGCGCCGAACAGGATGCGCAGCGTCGCCGCGCCGGTCGATCCCAATATCGGGAACAGCCCCTTGGCCAGCGATGCGCCCCATTGGACGGACACCATCGCGATCAGCAGCATGGTGACGGGCACGGCGATCGAGTTGTTCTGTTGCTGCATCGGTTGATCGCCCATGTCCGGCCCTGCGGGTGTCCGGCCCTGCGGGTGTTTTTGGTTTTCCTGACAGCGCTTCTTCTCTTTCGGGCGCGGCTTGTCACCTCCTTTTTGCCTGCGATAGCGGGAAGGGGCGCGGGCAGGGGTAGGGGCAGTGGCGTTTCGTCGCTGGCCTATCGGCGCGGTGCGCGATATGGGGGGGCATGACCGACTTTTCCGACGATGATCTGAAACTCGACCCGAATTTCGCCAGCCATTTCGTGCGGGATGACAGGCGCCCGCCCTGTCAGCTTTATCTGATCTCGCCGCCCGGCCTCGATGTGGATTTTCCCGCCCGTCTCAAGATGGCGCTGGAGGGGGGGGCGGTCGCCGCGTTTCAGTTGCGTCTCAAGGATATGGCCGAGGATGATGTCGCCCGCGCCGCAGAGCCGCTCCAGCGCTTGTGCGCCGATCATGACGTCGCCTTCATCGTCAACGACAGCATGGCGCTGGCCAAGCGTCTGGATGCCGACGGGGTGCATCTGGGGCAGGGGGATGGCGACCCAAGGGAGGCCCGTGCCTTGCTGGGGCCATCGGCGCAGATCGGCGTCACCTGTCATGACAGCCGTCATCTGGCGATGGAAGCGGGGGAGGCCGGGGCGGATTATGTGGCGTTCGGCGCTTTTTATCCGACGACGACCAAGGAAACCATCCATCGGCCGGACCCGTCGATCCTGAGTTGGTGGGCGGCCCTGTTCGAACTGCCCTGCGTTGCGATCGGCGGCGTTACGGCGGAAAATGCCGCGCCGCTGGTCGCCGCGGGCGCGGATTTCCTCGCCGTCAGCGGGGCTGTGTGGAACCATGCGGACGGGCCGGGTGCCGGGGTGGCGGCCTTTGCCGGGATAGTGGGGCGGTAATCGGGCGGGAAGGCCGTGACTGACAGGCGGGAAGGCGCGAGGCGTGCCTATCCGCGCCGGTAATATTCCCGATACCAGCCGACGAAGCGGTCAAGCCCCTCCGCCAGCATCACCTTGGGCTTATATCCGCAAAGGGCGTTCAGGCGGGAAACGTCGGCATAGGTGGCGGTCACGTCGCCCGGTTGCATCGGGCGCATGATCTTTTCCGCCTTTTGCCCCAGCGATTGCTCCAGCATCCCGATCATCTCCATCAGGCCGACCGGATGGCTGTCGCCGATATTGAGCACCCGGTTTTCGTGCTTTTCGGGCACATGGTCCAGCGCGCCGATCACCCCGTCCACAATGTCGTCGATATAGGTGAAATCGCGCGCCATCTTCCCTTCGCCATAGACCTCGATCGGCTCCCCCTTCATGATCCTGTCGGTGAAGCTGAAATAGGCCATGTCGGGGCGGCCCCATGGGCCATAGACCGTGAAAAAGCGCAGGCCGGTCTGCGGCAGGCCATAAAGTTTCGCGTAGCTGTGGCTCATCAATTCGCAACTGCGCTTGGTCGCGGCGTAGAGCGATACCGGGTTGATCGCCGGTTCATCCTCGCGGAAGCCCTCGCCCCCCATCGGCTTTTCCCCATAGACGGAGGAGGATGAGGCGTAGACCAGATGCTCGAAATCCGGTGCGTGGCGGCAGGCTTCCAATAGGGAAAGATGGCCCGCCAGATTGCTATGTTCATAGGCGAAGGGGTTGTCGAGGCTGTAGCGCACCCCGGCCTGCGCCGCGAGGTGGATGACGCGGCGCACGCCGTTGTCGCGGATCAGCGCGGCCATGGCCGGCGCGTCTGCGATATCGCTGCGGTGGAATGTGAAATCCCGCCTGCCGTTGAAGGTCGAAAGGCGCGCTTCCTTCAACGCCGGGTCATAATAATCGTTGACGATGTCGACCCCGATCACCGTCTCCCCCCGTTCCAGCAAACGGTGCGCGACGGCGTGGCCGATGAAACCAGCCACGCCGGTCACAAGAACCGGTCCTCCCCCTGTCATGCCGTCAGCGCCCGACGGCGGTATAGGTGAACCCTGCCTGCTCCACCATCTCACGCGGATAAATGTTGCGCAGATCGACGAAAATCGGTTCGGACAAGAGCGATTTGACGCGGTTGAGATCCAGAGCGCGGAAGGCATCCCATTCCGTGACGAGGACCAGCGCATCGGCGCCTTCCATCGCTTCATAGGGACCGGAGCAATAGGTGACGCCGTCCAGCACCTTTTGCGCCTGCTCCGTGCCTTCGGGATCATAGGCGCGAACGGTGGCGCCTGCATCCTGCAAGGTCTGGATGACCGCGATGGCCGGGCTGTCGCGCATGTCGTCGGTATTGGGCTTGAAGGTCAGGCCCAGCACCGCGATCGTCTTGCCGCGCACATCGTCGCCGCAGGCATGGATGACCTTGCGGCCCATGGCGCGCTTGCGCTGATCGTTGATCGAAACCACCGTTTCGACGATGCGCTGGGGCGCTTCATAATCCTGACTGGTCTTGAGCAGGGCCAGCGTATCCTTAGGGAAACAACTGCCGCCATAGCCCGGACCCGCGTGGAGGAACTTGGACCCGATGCGATTGTCGAGGCCGATGCCGCGCGCGATATCCTGCACGTCCGCGCCGACCTTTTCGCACAGGTCCGCGATTTCGTTGATGAAGGTGATCTTCACGGCCAGAAACGCATTGGCCGCATATTTGGTGAGTTCCGCCCCCCGGCGGCTCATTTCGACGATCGGCGATTTGTTGAGGTAGAGCGGCCGATACACCTGCCGCATCACCTCCAGCGCGCGGGGATCGTCGCCGCCGATGACGATGCGGTCAGGACGCTTGAAATCGTCGATCGCCGCGCCTTCGCGCAGAAATTCCGGGTTGGAGACAACCGCGAAATCGGCATCGGGATTGGTCTGGCGGATGATATGTTCCACCTGATCGCCGGTGCCGACGGGAACGGTCGATTTGTCGACGATCACCGTGAAGCCGGTGAGGGCCTGGGCGATTTCCTCGGCGGCGGCGTAGACATAGCTGAGGTCCGCATGGCCGTCCCCTCGGCGGGAAGGCGTGCCCACGGCGATGAACACGGCATCGGCATCCCTTACGCCTTCGGCAAGGTCCGTCGTGAAGCGCAGGCGCCCCGCGGCGGCGTTGGCCGCGACCAGATGGTCCAGCCCCGGTTCGAAGATGGGAATGCGACCGGCCAGCAGGGCGTCGATCTTGCTCGTGTCCTTGTCGACACAGACCACATCATGGCCGAAGTCCGCGAAGCAGGCGCCGGATACAAGACCCACATAGCCCGACCCGATCATGGTAATCTTCATTCAGTCAAACTCCCTTGCCCCGGATATGCGAAACTGCTCCCGCGCACAGCCCAGTACCCTCTAGCTGGTGAATTGGGTAGGTGGTGAACCATGTGGTGAAGGCGCGCAATAAAGGATGTTCAAATAAGGATATTCAATAAGCATTCTGATGCTTGATAACCTTCGCAGTTGCAAACAATATGACGATGTCGAGCCACAGGCTCCAGCCATTGACATATTCCAGATCGGAATGCAGGCGCATTTCCAGATCCTTCCGTTGCAGGGTCGCGCCGCGATATCCCCGGATTTGCGCCAGTCCGGTGATGCCCGGCTTCAGCGCGTGGCGCACCCAATATTGTTCGTCCACTTCCCAGAACAGCTTGTCGCCGGCCAGCGAGCCGAGGGCGTGGGGACGCGGGCCGACCAGACTCATGTCGCCGCGCAGCACGTTGATGAGCTGGGGCAGTTCGTCGATGCTGGTGCGGCGGATGAACGCGCCCACCCGCGTAATGCGATCATCATCCCGCGACGCGGAACGATTGCCTGCCGTATCGCACAATTCGGTCCGCATGCTGCGGAATTTCATGATGCTGAAAACCGAATTCGACCGGCCGATGCGGCTCTGTTTGAAGAAAACGGGGCCGGGGGTTTCCAGCTTGATCGCGATCGCCACCACCACCAGCATCGGGCTGAGCAGAATCAGCAAGGGCACGGTCACGGCGAGATCGAGCGCCCTTTTCTGCGCGCGGGACCGCAGGCTGAGTGGGCCGTGCGAAACGACCAGCGTTTCCGCCTCGCCGAAACGCCCCAGACCGATCGCGCCGACATTGTCGTTGCGTTGTAGCAGCAATTCGCCGCGGATGTTCGATCCTTTCAGCAACAAGGCC
>JBFWKI010000011.1:0-89448 GCA_050252755.1 Sphingobium sp. | reverse complement strand
AGTTCGCTCGCCTGACGGCGCGCGACCGAATAATGGAACCCGGCCCGCACCAGAATGAGGAAGAAACCCGTCGCCGCGATCCCCAGCGCGACCGAGGCGCGCGAATGCAACGGCCCGGAATACATGGAAAACCCGGCCAGCAGGATGAAGGTCGTCGTCAGGGCGAGGGCCGTCAGGCTGCGGCGCAGGCTTTGTTCGAGAGAACGGAGGGTCGCAAGGCTGTAGGCATGCTGGTTGGCGGCGAGAAACAAATAGGTCGGAATGACGAGAAAGGCCAAATTGATGCCCTTCGGCGCGGCCCATGTGGCGTCGCCGAGATAACCGCCGACCAGAAACCCGATCGCGACGGCCAGCATGTCCAGCATCATCAACTGAAAATAGAGAAACAGGCGAACGGACTGCTTCGAGACCGCCCTGCGGGCGCCATTGGGAATGATTTCAATGGAAACAGAGCTCTCTATCATCGATTGCTGCTCCACACCCTTTACCGCCATTATTTTTGACCGGAACGATTCGCCTGTCCCGTTCAGATATGTAACGGCGCAATAATCCCTCAGGCCCGAAAAGAAAATCTCTTCGGCTTGCCTTTGTTGCGTTGCAACGTCCTACTATGAGACACGCAAATCGCCAGTGCAAAGACTGCAAGTTGTTCGCAAGATACGATGAATGGCGGTTTTCTGATCGATTTGACGACCGTCGCCACTGAAATGAGGGAGGAGCAGACAGAAACGCCCCCCGAATCACCTGCAATTATGTTGCAGATATGTTGCAGGAGGGCGTGATGGACCGGGGACCGAGTCGTGGTTAAAAAATCATGCTCAACAGAACAGCCACGCCGACAATGCCCAGCGCCAGCGCCACATATCCGCTGGTGCGGGAAAGGCTCGAAACGAGTATTTCTGTTCTGCTTGCAGGCGTCTTTCTGCGAGAGCCTGTTTGATGCAGGCGATTATCGCTCAACATGGTTTGCATGATATATGCCTCTCCTGGACTTCACCTCGATAGCGTCATTGTCACCCCGAATCGTGGAGAGCGCGACGGTTTCGGCTCCGCCCTCCCGATTTTCTGTCGGTGCCGCCGGATGGTGTCGAACATTGAGGCCCTGCCCACTTGCTTTCAGCCCGCTTGTTTTCACGCCCCCCAGCGATACTGCAATATGGTTGATATATGTCGGAAAGTAAATTGCCGGAAAGAAGAAAATCGTTGGAAAACCGTCGAAAATCCTTGTGCGTTGCGGCAATATGACAGCCGCATTCGCACCAATTCGGGCGGCATGCTCGCCCGCCTCGCGCCGCATATATCCATGCTTGCGCGCCGGGCGCGCCGCGGCCTAAGAGCGCGAGGGGGCAGCCATCCGGTTCAATGGGCAGGCTCCTTTGAAATCGTCCGGACGGGAATAGACGCGAAAGGCGGCGCACATGGCGATGATTCTGCTGTTTCTGGCGATGGCCTGCGCGATCCTGTTTCTGCACCCCTATATTTTTTATCCGCTGTCCCTTCGCTGGTTTCGCGAGCGGCCGGTGCGGGTGGACCCGCATCGCCCCCTGCCGGAGGCGACGCTGATGTTCAGCGCCTATAATGAAGAACGCGCGCTCCCCGCCAAGATCGCCAATCTCAGGGAGATAAAGGCGCGCTTTCCCCGGATCGAGATTCTGGCCTATTCCGATTGCAGCAGCGATGACACTCTTAGCCATTTGTTGGCGGAACCGGACCTGTTGCGCGTCGTCCCGTCCGTGGAGCGGACCGGGAAGGCGACCGGGATGCGGAAAATGGCGGCCGAGGCGAAGGGGGAAATCCTCATCTGCACGGACGCCAACGTCCTTCTGGACCCCGCATCGATCGAGCCGCTGTTGCGCCGCTTTTCCGATGCGGACGTGGGCGGCGTGGCGGGCGCGTTGCATTATGTGAACGAGGATGCCAGCACCACCGCGAGGGTCGGCGGCCTCTACTGGAGGCTGGAAGAGGCCCTGAAGCAACGCGAATCCCGCGTCGGGTCGATCATGGGGGCGGATGGATCGATCTTCGCCATCCGCAAGGCGCTCTACCCGCAGGTGCCGCCGCATCTGTTGGACGACATGACGGCATCCATGAGCGTGACCTTTCAGGGGCAACGGCTGATCCACGCGGACGATGTCGCCGCCTATGAGAAGAACGCGACTTCGGGGGCCGATGAATTCCGGCGCAAGCGGCGCATCGCCTGCCGTTCCTTCAACACGCATCGCTATCTCTGGCCGCAGATATGGCGGCATTATGGCGCGGCGGACATCTATAAATATGTCTCGCACAAGCTGCTGCGCTGGCTGGGGCTGGTGCCGTTGGTTGCGGGCGCGCTGTCCGGGACGGCGGGGCTGGTGTTGGCGGGCTATCCCGCGCTTGCGGCGGCCGGGGGAGCGCTCGCGGCGCTGGCTCTGGCGTTGGGTCGGATGGGTGCGCCGCTGTTCGGGGGCGTGTACCAGATCACCCTGTCGATCGTGGCGACGTTTCTGGGCGTGATCGATTCCCTCGCCGGAAAGACCTATCAGACGTGGACGCCCGCCCAGTCGAGGGATTGACGCGCCGGACCGGGCATTGCGGGAAACCTGCAATCAGAAGAAAAGGCGCGCCACCAGATAAAAGCCCGCGCCCAGCAATATCGGGCCGAGCGCACGGGAAAAGCCGCTGATGAGGCGTTCGGACCAATGCGGGATGGCGGGGGCGAAGGGGACCATGCCAGCGTCCGCCGACCGATTATCGGCCACCATCAGGCGTTCGGCAAGCGCTTCCTGAACGCTGGCGACCGGCCCGCCCGCATCATAGGAGGTCGCCGCAGGAGCGGCTGCGGCAGGGGCATCTATAGCGATTTCGGCAGAACGGGGCGCCGCCATGAACTATCTCCTGAAAGCGCCGCCGCCACCCTTTCGGGGACGAGCGCCTGTAAACATCGCAGGCCCGTCCTACTGCAATGTCCTTAATAAAGGTTAACGCTATACCGTTAATTTCATTTCACAAATTATGGTGCGCTGCGCAAGCGCGGGTCATTGCCCGGTCGCAGGGGGAGACGTTTCGTCATTCGCCGACTGGATGGCTGTATCCGCCGTGCCGGAGGCCTGCTGCACCGCCGCCGTGCCGAAATCGAAGTCGAACAATTTGCCCTTTACCCTGTCATAATGCGCGGCCGGATCGTAAAGCGGGCCGCCGGTATTGAGGTTGAGATCCGCCGCCTGCGCATGCCCCATCGCCGCGAGCAGCGAAAAGCCCGCCACATAGGCGTTGCGCTGCGCCGTCACATATTGCACCTGCGCGTTGAGCAGGTCGCGCTGCGAATCCAATATGTCGAGGATGGTGCGGGTGCCGACGCCGTTTTCAGCGCGCACGCCTTCCAGCGACAATTCACCGGCGGACACGGCGAGCCGGTTCGATTCGATCGCATGCATCGAAGCCTGCCAGCTCGCATAGGCGGAGCGGGTCTGGGCGATGACGTTGCGTTCTATCTCCACCTGATATTCGATCGCCTGCGATTCGCGGGCGATGTTCTGCCGGGTCTGGGCGCCGGGCTGGCCGCCCTGATAGATCGGGATGGTCAGTTGCACACCGGCGGAGGCCGCCTTGACCGAACTGTTGGGGGCAAGCTGCGTCCCGGCATACATGCCGCCATCATCTTGCGACCCCAGATAATCGGTATAACTTCCGCTCGCGACGGCGGAAAGACGGGGGCTGACCAGTCCCTTCGCGGCGTTGACATTATGATGCGCGGCCGCCCGGTTATGCTGCGCCGCCAATAAATCGGGATTGTCGCGCAGGGCGACGGTGACGGCGCTTTCCGCCGATGCCGGCAGGCCCGGCAGGGGCGGGGGCGGTTCCAGATTGTCCGGCTCCGCCCCGACGAGGGCGATGTAATTTTCTTTCGAGTTGATCAGTTGCGCTTCTGCCGCTTGCAGGCTGGCGCGGGCCAGCGCCAGCCGCGATTCGGACTGGGCCACGTCGGTGCGGGTGACGTCCCCGACCTCGAACCGATCGCGGCTGGCCTGAAAATTCGCCTCCAGCGAGGCGACATTCTGCCGGTTGTAGGACACGACCGACGTGTCGCTGATCACGTCCATATAGGCGGCGACCACGGCGGAAAAGACGGAGGCTTCGGTGGCGCGCAGATCTTGTTGCCCCGCCTTCACATTTTCCACCGCCGATCTGATGCGGTTGCGCACGACGCCGCCCTGATAAATGGGGACGGACAGCGAAACCTGCCCGGCAGCGTTGCGGCGCGGCGTGGATTCCGGGAACGGGCGGTGCAGTTCCTCGGTATAGGAACCGGTGATCCCCGCATTGGGGCGCCCGTCCGCCTTGGCGAGCGGCACATCCTCATCGACGGCGCGCAATCCTGCGCGCGCGGCGGTGAGGGTCGGGTTGTTTCCATAGGCGCGGGCGAGCGCCTGCTGAAGCGTTTCCGCCGAAACCGGAGCGGTCGGCAAGAACAGGCAGGAGGCGCCCAGCAAAAGAATCCGGAGAGGATGGCGACTATAATGTGGCATCGGTCTCGAAATTCCCCCTTCAAGGCGCAATTGCGCATCGCGCCGCTGTCTATCCCGCCGCGTTTCGATAGTCATGGTCGAATGCTTTGATAGCCATAGTTGAAAGCATTGCAAACACCGCGCATGCCGGTATTGCTGCATTTGCACATTCTGTTGGGATATTATGCGATGACGACAAGGCCTGCGGTATTGGTGACAGGGGGCGGCGGCTATATCGGCAGTCATGCGGTGTTGGCGTTGCGGGACGCAGGCTGGCCGGTCGTGGTGATCGACAATCTGGTGACAGGTTTCCGGTTCGCGGTGCCCGATGATGTGCCCTTCGTCGAAGGGGATATAGAGGATCAACCTCTGGTCGAGCAGACATTGCGGCAGCATGATATCAAGGCGATCATGCATTTCGCAGGTTCCGTCGTCGTCCCGGAATCGGTCGAGAATCCCCTGAAATATTACCACAACAACAGCGCCAAGACCCGCAGCCTTATCGAGAGCGCGGTGCGGTGCGGCGTGCCGCATTTCATCTTTTCCTCGACGGCGGCGACCTATGGTATCCCGGAAACCAGCCCGGTGCGGGAGGATTGCCCGCAGCGGCCGATCAACCCCTATGGCATGTCCAAGCTGATGACCGAGATCATGCTGAAGGATGTTTCGCAGGCTCATCCGATGAATTTCTGCGCGCTGCGCTATTTCAACGTCGCGGGGGCCGATCCGCAGGGGCGCAGCGGCCAGTCCACCGCGGGGGCGACGCATCTCATCAAGGTCGCGGTGGAAGCGGCGCTGGGCAAGCG
Organism: Sphingobium sp.; assembly: GCA_050252755.1. Classification (GTDB taxonomy): domain Bacteria; phylum Pseudomonadota; class Alphaproteobacteria; order Sphingomonadales; family Sphingomonadaceae; genus Sphingobium. Next base: position 84,158 of record JBFWKI010000011.1, on the reverse strand, counting down.
CAGCCATGTCGCGGTGTTCGGCACGGATTTCGATACGCCCGACGGCACCGGCGTGCGCGATTATATCCATGTCAGCGATCTGGCGGCGGCGCATGTGCTCGCGCTGGAGGCGTTGATGGCCGAGCCGGAGCGCAATTATATGCTCAATTGCGGTTATGGCCGGGGTTTTTCCGTGCTGGAAGTGCTCGATGCGGTCGATCGCGTGACCAACCGGACGATCGAGCGGCGGCTGGAAGGACGCCGCGCCGGTGATCCGCCCGCGCTGATTTCCGACAATGGCGCGATCATGAAAGCCTTTCCGTGGCAGCCGCAGCATGCCGATCTCGATCGGATCGTCACCGATGCGCTGGGCTGGGAACGCAGGCTGAGCGACATTCGCGGCGAGTGACGCCCTGCGCGGCCCCCTTGCCCCGGCGGGCGAGGACGGCTAAAGGGCGCCACCAGCTCCTTGAAATTCATATACAGGCAGAACAGCGCTATGGCGAAGATCAGCGGCGTCGAAATCCGTCCCGGCAATAATATCGAATATGATGGCGGCCTCTGGCGCGCCGTGAAAATCCAGCACACCCAGCCCGGCAAGGGCGGCGCCTATATGCAGGTGGAGCTGAAAAACCTGATCGACGGACGCAAGAACAACGTCCGTTTCCGGTCCGCCGAAACGGTGGAGCGCATCCGGCTCGATACCAAGGATTTCCAGTATCTCTACCCCGAAGGCGACATGCTGGTGTTCATGGACACCGAAACCTATGACCAGATCAACCTGCCTGCCGACCTTGTCGGCGACGCGACGGCCTTTCTTCAGGATGGCATGATGGTCATGCTGGAAATGTATGAAGAGCGGCCGATTTCCGTGCAATTGCCCGAAACGGTCGAGGCCACCGTGGTCGAGGCCGACGCGGTGGTGAAGGGGCAGACCGCGTCCGCCAGCTATAAGCCCGCGATTCTCGACAATGGCGTGCGCGTCATGGTGCCGCCCCATATCGTCACCGGCACGCGCATCATCGTCGATGTGTATGAGCGCGAATATGTGAAGCGCGCGGACTGATTTTCCGCGCTATAAGGTCCGGCCCTCTCGCCGGGGCGGGGTGGATGGCAGGCATGTCATCCGTTCCGGCGCAGGAGGGGGCCGGTTTTTCTTTTGGTTAAGGCGCGCCGGGCCATCAGCAGCGCGCAGGAGTGATATGATGGTTTCCCATTCCGGCCTTCTTACCGTCATGGAACGCGCCGCGCGCAAGGCGGGCGCAAAGCTGCGCCGCGACTTCGGCGAGGTCCAGCATCTTCAGGTCAGCCGCAAGGGGCCTGCGGACTTCGTGTCCAAGGCTGACCAGCAGGCGGAACGGACATTGTTCGATGAATTGAAGAAGGCGCGGCCCGACTGGGGCTTCCTGCTCGAGGAAGGCGGCGAAATCCCCGGCGACCCGAGCAAGCCGCGCTGGATCATCGATCCGCTCGACGGCACGACCAATTTCCTCCACGGCATCCCGCATTTCGCCATTTCCATCGCGGTCGAGGAACCGATGCCCAATGGCCGGCGCGAAATATCGACGGGTCTCGTCTATCAGCCGATCACCGACGAAAGCTATTGGGCGGAGCGCGCCCGCGGGGCGTGGCGGCATGACCAGCGCTTGCGCGTATCGGCGCGGCGTGACCTTGCCGATACGCTGATCGCGACCGGCATCCCGTTTCTGGGCCATGGCGACCTGGCGCAATGGACCCGCATTTTCGGCGCGGTGGCGCCCAGCGTGGCGGGCCTGCGCCGCTTTGGCGCGGCCTCGCTGGATCTCGCCCATGTGGCGTCCGGGCGCTATGACGGCTTTTGGGAAAGCGGGTTGCAGCCATGGGATGTCGCGGCGGGCATTTTGCTGGTGCGCGAGGCGGGCGGCTTCGTCACCGATTTCCGGGGCGGCGATCAGGCCATCGAACGGCGCGAGATCATCGCGGCCAATGACGGCATCCATTCCAAGCTGCACAAGCTGATCGGCGGCGCGCTGCGCTGATCCCTTCCTTCCTCCGGTTGGTGGGGAAGGCCAATGTCGATCGATCCCAGTCGCGATCGGGCGCGCCGAGCGGGAAATGCTTCCGGTAAGGGCGCGCTTCCTCGACCGCGCGCGCGAAGGATGGGCGTTGCAACAGGCAGGAGCGATAGGCCCTTACCTGCGGGAAGGCGTCGCTGATCGGGTGAACCCAATCGGTGTAGAAGAGGGAAGGGGCCGCCGCGCAATCGGCCAGCGTGCAATCCTCGCCCGCTGCCCATAGGTGGTGTCGTCGACTTCTTCCCGCGCCGCCTTGGAACGGGTCTGCTCCAACCGCTTTGATGCCGATGAGGCGATGGAAACGCGGCAGGCTCGCCGCGTTCGAAATTGCGGCCGATGGAGCATGTGTCAGGGGCGAGGGTGCCCGTAGGTGTTCCGGGGCTGCCGCGACCCGATCAGCAGGGGGCAGGAAAAAGAAAACCTCCCGACTCCGGTCAGGAGTGGGAGGCATTTCCGCTGTTTACCGGATGGTGGCGGGCTTGGAGCCTTCCCTTTCCCGCCGTCCAGCGTGGGAGCAAATGGGAAGAATGGGCGCGCCCGGCCGGAGGAGAGGGTCAGCCCTCTTCCTGCGCCGATTCGGAATTGAGCTGGATATAATTCTGGATGCCGATGCGATCGATCAGTTCGAACTGGGTTTCGATCATGTCGACATGGTCTTCCTCGCTGCTAAGGATGTCGTTGAAGAGGTCGCGGGTCACGAAATCCCGGATGCTCTCGCAATAGGCAATGCCTTCGCGCAGCACCGGAAGGGCCTCCATTTCCAGTTCGAGATCGGCCTTCAGGATTTCCTCGACGGTCTCGCCGATCTTCAGGCGGCCGAGCAACTGGAAATTGGGGATGCCATCCAGAAACAGGATGCGCTGCGCCAGTTTGTCGGCATGCTTCATCTCGTCGATGGATTCGCCATATTCGAACTTGGCGAGTTTCTGCACGCCCCAATGTTCGAGCATGCGATAATGGAGGAAATATTGATTGATCGCGGTCAGCTCATTCTTGAGTGCCTCGTTCAAAAACTCGATGACCTTTGGGTCGCCCTTCATGTCTTGCGGCTCCGAATGTGAATTCAAGGCGCAAGTATAGCCCGCAAAACAGAGAAAGTTAAGCAGGATAATGATTTATAGTAATTCTCAACACTATTGTGATAATATTTCTCAATAGTGGTTTTAACAGGTCGCTACCCGTTCGTCAGCGATGATTGTTTTTGCGAAAGAGACGCATTGACCACATTTGGGCTTGTGGCCGAAGCGTGCATAGGCCGAACAGGGCGTCGGAGCGCCTTCGCGAACCGCAGCCCGAAAATCTTTTTCCCGTATCCCATTGCAAACGCAAACCAACATCTGCTCTTGATCCTCTCTAACCGCAGATACTAACGGCTATGATAATCAATCGCAATATCAATCTTTGCGAGCAGGGTAAAGTGATTCGGCAGTGCGGGAAAATTTTTCTGGCCCATGGGCTGGAAATAGTTTCTTGCGTTCGACTCGCCCCCTGTAGGAAGGATTGCCCCACTCAAAAACCAGAACAACAGGTTAGCCCTGACAGTGACAGATAAAATGACCCTGACCCACCTTGAGCGTCTTGAGGCGGAGAGCATCCACATAATGCGGGAGGTAGCGTCGGAGGCTGAGAAGCCTGTGATGCTGTACAGCGTGGGGAAGGATTCGGCGGTGATGCTGCATCTGGCGCGCAAGGCATTTTATCCCTCGCCGCCGCCTTTTCCGCTGCTGCATGTCGACACGACGTGGAAGTTCCGGGCGATGTACGACCTGCGCGACCGGATGGCGCGGGAAAGCGGCATGGACCTGCTGGTCTATCACAACCCGGAGGCGCAGGAACGGGGGATCAACCCGTTCGATCATGGCGCTCTGCATACCGACATGTGGAAAACCGAGGGGCTGAAGCAGGCGCTGGACCTTTACGGCTTCGACGCGGCCTTCGGCGGCGCGCGGCGCGATGAGGAGAAGAGCCGGGCGAAGGAGCGCATCTTCTCCTTCCGCACCGCCAGCCATGGCTGGGATCCGAAGAACCAGCGGCCGGAGTTGTGGAACCTCTACAATGCGAAGAAGAACAAGGGCGAGAGCATCCGCATCTTTCCGATCAGCAACTGGACCGAACTCGACATCTGGCAATATATCCACCTCAACGACGTGCCGATCGTGCCGCTCTATTTCGCGGCGCAGCGCCCGACGGTGGAGCGCGACGGCATGCTGCTGATGGTCGATGACGATCGCTTTCCGCTCAAGCCGGGCGAGGAGCCGGTGATGCGCTCGATCCGGTTCCGCACGCTGGGCTGCTATCCGCTGACCGGCGCGGTCGAAAGCACCGCCTCGACCTTGCCGGAGATTATCCAGGAAACGCTGCTCACCACCACATCGGAACGGCAGGGCCGCGCGATCGACAAGGATGCGGGCGGCGCGGGCATGGAGAAGAAGAAGCAGGAAGGCTATTTCTGAGCCGGGCGAACGCTTCCCCTATCGCACAGCCTTCCCCCAGATCAACGAGATGCCGCCGCGCGCTGGCATGACGGGACAGATGACATGACCGACACCGTTGCAGACCCCATTTACAAGACCGATGCCCTCATCGCCGAGGATATCGACCGCTATCTCGACGTGCACCAGCACAAGACGATGCTGCGCTTCATCACCTGCGGGTCGGTGGACGATGGCAAATCGACGCTGATCGGGCGGTTGCTCTATGACAGCAAGATGATCTTCGAGGATCAGCTCGCCGCGCTGGAGGCCGACAGCAAGCGCGTCGGCACGCAGGGGCAGGAGATCGATTTCGCGCTGCTGGTCGACGGCCTCGCCGCCGAGCGCGAACAGGGCATCACCATCGATGTCGCCTATCGCTTCTTCACCACAGAAAAGCGCAAGTTCATCGTCGCCGACACGCCGGGGCATGAACAATATACCCGCAACATGGTGACGGGCGCGTCGACCGCCGATCTGGCGGTGATCCTCGTCGATGCGCGCAAGGGCATTTTGACGCAGACCCGGCGGCACAGCTATTTGTGCCACCTGATCGGCATCCGCAACATCGTGCTGGCCGTCAACAAGATGGATCTGGTCGACTATAGCCAGGACATATTCGACACGATCGTGGGTGAATATCGCGATTTCGCCGGCAGCATCGGCATCGAGCATTTCGTGCCGATGCCGATATCGGGCTTCCGGGGCGACAATATCACCGCCCTGTCGGAGAACACCCCCTGGTATAAGGGGCCTGCGCTGATGGAGCATCTGGAGACGGTGGAGGTCGACCAGACCGCCGACCGGGGCCAGCCGTTGCGCATGCCGGTGCAGTGGGTCAACCGGCCCAATCTCGACTTCCGGGGCTTTTCGGGGCTGATCGCTGGCGGGGCGGTGAAGCCGGGCGACGCCATTCGCGTGCTGCCATCGGGCAAGGCCTCGACCGTCGCGCGCATCGTCACGCTGGAGGGCGATCTGGACGAGGCGGTGGCGGGCCAGTCGGTGACGCTGTGCCTTGCCGATGAGATCGACTGCTCGCGCGGCGACGTGATCGCGGCGGCGGACAATCCCCCGCAGGCCGCCGACCAGTTCGAGGCGACGATCGTGTGGATGGCCGATGAAGAGATGCTGCCGGGCCGTTCCTATTGGCTGAAGCTGGGCACGCAGACCGTGTCGGCCAATGTCCAGGCGCCCAAATATCAGGTGAACGTCAACACGATGGAGCATCTGGCGGCAAAGACGCTGGACCTCAACGCCATCGGCGTGGCCAATCTCTCGACCGACCGGCCGATCGTGTTCGAGCCTTATGAACAGAACCGGGCGCTGGGCGGCTTCATCCTGATCGACAAGATCACCAACGCCACGGTGGCCGCGGGGATGCTGCATTTCTCGCTGCGGCGGGCGCAGAATGTCCACTGGCAGGCGACGGACGTCACCCGCGAATTCCATGCCGGCATCAAGAACCAGCAGCCCTGCGTGCTGTGGTTCACCGGGCTGTCGGGAGCGGGCAAGTCGACCATCGCCAATCTGGTGGAAAAGAAGCTGGCGCGGATGAACCGCCACACCTTCCTGCTCGATGGCGATAATGTGCGCCATGGCCTCAACAAGGACCTGGGCTTCACCGATGCCGACCGGGTGGAGAATATCCGCCGCGTGGGCGAGGTGGCGAAGCTGATGACCGATGCGGGGCTGATCGTCATCACCGCGTTCATCTCTCCCTTCCGGTCGGAACGCGACATGGTGCGGCAGATGATGCAGCCGGGCGAGTTTGTCGAGATCTTCATCGACACGCCGCTGGCCGATGCCGAGGCGCGCGACGTCAAGGGCCTTTACAAGAAGGCGCGGTCGGGGGAGCTCAAGAACTTCACCGGCATCGACAGCCCCTATGAGGCGCCGGAAGATGCGGAAATCCGTATCGACACCACGGCGATGAGCGCGGAGGACGCCGCCGACGCCATTATTGCAAGGCTGATCCCATGAGCATGACCGACGCGGAACTTGCCGCGCATCTGGCCGCAACCGCGGGGCGCATCCTGCTGGAGGTGCGCGCCAGCGGGCTGTTCTCTCCCAAGGCGCTGGGCAAGGCGGGGGACCAGACGGCCAACCAATTCCTGTGCCATGCGCTGCGCGAACAGCGGCCCGATGACGGCCTGCTCTCCGAGGAGGAGAAGGACAATCCCGCGCGGCTGGAACAGGGCCGCGTGTGGATCGTCGATCCGGTCGATGGCACCCGCGAATATGGCGAGGCGCGGTCCGACTGGGCGGTGCATGTCGGGCTGGCGATCGATGGCGCTCCCGCCATCGGCGCGGTGGCGTTGCCGGGAATGGGGGATGGGCCGGGGCTGGATGGCGGCGTGGTGCTGCGCTCCGACCAGCCGCGCGCGGTTCCCCCTGCGCCCGCCACGCTGCGCATGGTGGTCAGCCGCACCCGCCCCGCCGCCGAGGCGGTCGCGGTGGCCGAAAGGCTGAACGCCCAGCTGGTGCCCATGGGGTCGGCCGGGGCCAAGGCCATGGCCATCATATTGGGGCAGGCCGACATCTACCTCCATTCCGGCGGCCAATATGAATGGGACAGCATGGCCCCCGCCGCCGTCGCCCTCGCCCATGGCCTCCATGCCAGCCGCATCGACGGATCACCGCTCGTCTATAACCAGCGGGATACCTACCTGCCCGATCTGCTGATTTGCAGAAAGGAACAGGCCCGCCTCGTGCTCGATCTGGTCGCGGAGATGGGGGCCTGATGGATTTTCTGCACCCCTTGTCGGGGTTTCTGGTCGGCTTGATGGTCGGCCTTACCGGTGTGGGGGGAGGGGCGCTGATGGCGCCCATCATGATTTTGCTGCTCGGCGTGGCGCCTGCGACCGCTGTGGGGACCGACCTGTGGTTCGCGGGCATCACCAAGCTGGTCGGCGGCGCGGTCCACCATAGTCAGGGGCATGCCGACTGGCAGGTCGTCCGGCGGCTGGCGATGGGAAGCCTGCCGGCGGCTCTGCTCACCCTCTGGTATCTGTCCGTAACCGATATCCATGAGGTCAGGAGCGGGCTGGTGGTGCAACTGCTCGGCGGGATATTGGTCGTCACCGCCTTCGTCACGCTGATGCAAAGGAAGATCGGGGCCGTGGCGCGCGCGCTGGAGGGGCGGCATATCGCGCTGTTGCGCCGAATCCTGCCCGGCATGACGATGCTGGCGGGGGCGATTCTCGGCGTGATCGTGACGATGACCTCCGTGGGGGCGGGCGCGCTGGGCGCGACGATGCTGGTGATGCTCTATCCGTTGCGCATGACGCCGGGCAGGGTGGTCGGCACCGATATCGTCCATGCCGTGCCGCTTACCCTGCTGGCGGGCCTTGGCCATTTCTGGATGGGCAATGTCGATTTCGGGCTGTTGGGCGCGCTGCTGCTAGGCTCGATTCCGGGCATCATTCTGGGATCGCGCCTTACCGCCATGGTCAACCCCGCCTGTTTGCGCGTGGCGCTGGCGGCGATGCTGCTTTTTTCCGGGATACGCCTGATCGGCTGAAAGGCCGGCCGGTTCGCCATGGCGCCGCGCACAAATTGCGAGTCATTCTCATAGGTCCACCCCCTTGCTTCGCATGTGCACCGGGCCTAAAGCGCCCCCGTAACCAACGAAACTTGTGTCGCAGGGGATGAACTTGGTCGACCTCGCCCAATATCTGCCGATCCTCATATTTCTGGCTATCGCGTTGCTTTTGTCCAGCGCCTTCGTGTTCCTGCCGATGCTGGTCGGCCGCCTGACCGGGACGCATCAGCCGGACCCGGAAAAGCTGAGCGAATATGAATGCGGCTTCCCGGCCTTCGAGGATCCGCGCAACCAGTTCGACGTGCGCTTCTATCTGGTCGCGATTCTCTTCATCATCTTCGATCTGGAGGCTGCGTTCCTGTTTCCCTGGGCCGTCAGCCTCGAACAGATCGGCTGGACCGGCTGGGCGACCATGATGATCTTTATCGCCGAACTTGTCTTCGGCCTTGTCTATGCGTGGAAGAAGGGAGCACTCGATTGGGAGTAGAGCTAAAGCGGCCCGCGACCGGCCGGGTGCCCGCGCCCGGAACGCAGCCCGACCCCGACTTTTTCAAATCCCTGTCCGACGAGGTGGGCAACAAGGGCTTCCTTGTCACCTCGACGGAGGAGCTGTTCCAGTGGGCGCGCACCGGCTCGCTCTGGTGGATGACCTTCGGCCTTGCCTGCTGCGCGGTCGAGATGATCCATGTGAACATGCCCCGCTATGACATGGAGCGTTTCGGCGCCGCCCCGCGCGCATCCCCGCGCCAGAGCGACGTGATGATCGTCGCGGGCACGCTCTGCAACAAGATGGCCCCGGCCCTGCGCAAGGTCTACGACCAGATGAGCGAGCCGAAATATGTCATCTCGATGGGCAGCTGCGCCAATGGCGGCGGCTATTATCACTATAGCTACAGCGTGGTGCGCGGCTGCGATCGCGTGGTGCCGGTGGATATCTATGTGCCGGGCTGCCCGCCGACAGCCGAGGCTCTGCTCTATGGCGTGATGCAGTTGCAGCGGAAGATCCGCCGCATCGGCACGGTCGAGCGGTAAGGGAAGGCACTATGGGACATAATGCGCCTCATGTCATCGCGCCCGAAGGCCTTGCGGACGAACTGCGCGGGCTGGTCGGCGGCGACCTCATCGATCTGGTCGAGGCCCATGACGAGATGACCCTCATCATCGCGCGCGATTCGGTCGGGCGGGTGATGGCCAAGCTGCACGACGAGGCGGCTTATCAACAACTGATGGAAATCGCAGGGGTCGATTATCTCGATCGCGCCGAGCGGTTCGAGGTGGTCTATCACCTGCTGTCGGTCACGCGCAATCATCGCCTGCGGGTGAAGGTCAGCGCGGATGAGGCTTCGCCGGTGCCGTCCGTCACGTCGATCTGGCCGGTCGCGGGCTGGCTGGAACGCGAAGTGTTCGACATGTACGGCGTGATCTTCTCCGGCAATTCCGATCTGCGCCGCATCCTGACCGACTATGGCTTTTCGGGCTATCCGCAGCGCAAGGACTTCCCGCTGACCGGCTATGTCGAGATGCGCTATTCCGAAGAGGCCAAGCGCGTCGTTTATGAGCCGGTGAAACTGGCGCAGGATTTCCGCAATTTCGACTTCATGAGCCCGTGGGAAGGCGCGCAATATGTGCTGCCCGGCGACGAAAAGGCTCCGGAGCAGCCCAAGGCGGGGGACAAGGCATGAACGCCGAAACACTCGACGAACAGGCAGGGCAGGGCGCTGACGCTGGCAGGCGCACGATCACGGTTGGGAACGGCGCGGGTTCCGATATCGACGGTATCGAGAATTATACCATCAACTTCGGCCCCCAGCATCCCGCCGCGCATGGCGTGCTGCGCCTCGTCATGGAAATGGACGGCGAGGTGGTGGAACGGTGCGATCCGCATGTCGGCCTGCTGCATCGCGGCACCGAAAAGCTGATCGAGCACAAGACCTATTTGCAGGCGTTGCCCTATTTCGACCGGCTCGATTATTGCTCGCCGCTGGGCATGGAGCATAGCTATGTGCTGGCGATCGAGAAGCTGCTGGGCCTCGAAGTGCCGCTGCGCGCCCAATATCTGCGCGTGTTCTTCGCGGAACTGACCCGCATCAGCAATCATATGCTGAACCTCGGTTCGCATGTGATGGACGTGGGCGCGATGACGCCGAACCTGTGGCTGTTCGAGATCCGCGAGGATTGCCTCAACTTTTTCGAACGCGCTTCGGGCGCCCGCATGCACAGCGCATGGTTCCGCCCCGGCGGCGTCCATCAGGATGTGCCGCTCAAGCTGCTGACGGATATCGCCGAATGGCTCGACACGCGCCTGCCGCGCCTGTTTGAGGACGCGATGAGCCTGGTCATCGACAACCGCATTTTCAAGCAGCGCAACGTCGATATCGGCGTGGTGTCCAAGGAAGACGCGCTGCGCTGGGGCTTTTCCGGGCCGATGATCCGCGGTTCGGGCATCCCGTGGGATATCCGCAAGTCGCAGCCCTATGATGTCTATGACCGGATGGAATTCGACGTTCCGGTCGGCACCAATTATGACTGCTACGATCGTTTCATGGTCCGCGTCGAAGAGGTCCGCCAGTCCGCCCGCATCATGAAGCAGTGCCTTCAGCAGATGCCCGACGGGCCGATCGCTTCGCTCGACCGCAAGGTGGTGCCGCCCCTGCGCGGCGAGATGAAGAGCAGCATGGAAGCGCTGATCCACCATTTCAAGCTTTATACCGAAGGCTTCCACGTCCCGGCGGGCGAAGTCTATGTCGCCACCGAAAGCCCCAAGGGGGAGTTCGGCGTCTATCTGGTCAGCGACGGCGGCAACAAGCCCTATCGCTGCAAGATCCGCCCGACCGCCTTTTCGCATCTGCAAGCCATGGATTTTATGATGAAGGGTCACATGCTGCCGGACGTCACCGCTGTTCTGGGTTCGATGGATATCGTGTTCGGGGAGTGCGACCGGTGAGCGAAGCGGCTTTTTCCGACCGGCTGGCGACGGCGCAGGCGATGATCGCCGCCTATAATGCGCAGGACGCCGACAGCTATGTGACCTATATGACCGACGACGCCTGCGAGGCCGGCTATCGCGGCGCGGTGCTGCGCGACGGCAAGGAAGGCGTACGCTCCGGCCTCAAGGCGATGTTCGCCGATTTCCCGGAAAACCGGGTGGAGATCGTCGGAAGCACCAGCTTTGCCGATTATGTCGTGCTGCATGAGCGGGTGACGCGCGGCGTGAAGGCGGGCGATACGGAGGTGACGCCGGGCTTCGACGTCCTCGCCGTCTACAGTTTCGAGGGCGAGAAGGTTTCTCGCGTGGAGTTCATTCGCTGATGGCTGACGCACCCCAAATCCCCGATGAAGCCGAAGTCCGCGCCCGCTGGAGCAGTTTCGCCTGGACGGCGGACAATGCAGAGCAGGCGAAGGCGGTCATCGCGCGCTATCCCGAAGGGCGGCAGCAGTCGGCGGTGATGCCGCTGCTCGATCTCGCCCAGCGGCAGGTCGGCGAGCAAACGCAGACGCAGGGCTGGCTGCCGGTGCCGGTGATCGAATATGTCGCCGCGCAACTCGACATGCCCTATATGCGCGCTTACGAGGTCGCGACCTTCTACACCATGTATAATCTGGCGCCGGTGGGCCGCTATCATGTGCAGGTGTGCGGCACGACGCCCTGCATGCTGCGCGGGTCGGACGATGTGCTGGCCGCCTGCCGGAACAAGGGGCTGATCAAGGGGCACACGACCCCCGACGGCCTTTTCACGCTGACCGAGGTGGAGTGCCTTGGCGCCTGCACCAATGCGCCGATGGTGCAGATCAACGACGATAATTTCGAAGACCTGACCTATGACAGCATGACCGCGATCCTTGACGATCTGGCGTCGGGCAAGCAGCCGAAGATCGGTCCGCAGATCGAGCGGCAGACCAGTTGCCCCGAAGGCGGGCCGACGACCCTTAAGGAAATGGTCAGCGACAATCATGATTACAGGGGGCAATGGGCATGAGCGAGGCACCCGCGCCGGCTCCGTTCGTCGGGCCGCTTGACGATAAGGACCGCATTTTCACCAATCTCTACGGCTTTCAGGATTGGGGCATAGAGGCCGCGATGAAGCGCGGCGACTGGGACAATACCAAGGCGCTGCTGGAAAAAGGGCAGGACGCGATCATCGACGAGATGAAGGCGTCGGGCCTGCGCGGCCGTGGCGGCGCGGGCTTCCCGACCGGCATGAAGTGGAGCTTCATGCCCAAGGAAAGCAAGGATGGCCGCCCCAGCTTCCTCGTCATCAACGCCGATGAATCAGAGCCGGGTTCGTGCAAGGACCGCGAGATCATCCGCCATGATCCGCACAAGCTGATCGAAGGCGCGCTGGTCGCGGGGTTCGCGATGCGCGCGCGGGCCGCCTATATCTATATTCGCGGCGAGTTCATCTATGAGGCGAAGGTGCTCTTCGCCGCTGTCGAGCAGGCCTATGCCAAGGGCTTCATCGGCAAGAACGCCTGCGGTTCGGGCTATGATTTCGACGTGTTCGTCCATCGCGGGGCGGGGGCCTATATCTGCGGCGAGGAAACCGCGCAGATCGAAAGCATCGAGGGCAAGAAGGGCCAGCCACGCCTGAAGCCGCCTTTCCCGGCGGGTGCGGGCCTTTATGGCTGCCCGACGACCGTGAACAATGTGGAATCCATCGCGGTCGCGCCGACCATCCTGCGGCGCGGCGCGTCGTGGTTTTCCAGCATGGGGCGGGATAATAACAAGGGCACCAAGCTGTTCCAGATCAGCGGCCATGTGAACAAGCCCGCCGTGGTCGAGGAATGCATGGGCATTTCCTTCCGCGAACTGATCGACCGCCATTGCGGCGGCATTCGCGGCGGGTGGGACAATCTACTCGCGGTCATTCCGGGCGGCTCTTCGGTGCCGCTGGTCCCGGCCGAGCAGATCATGGACGCGCCGATGGATTATGACGGCCTGCGGGAACTGGGGTCCGGCCTCGGCACGGCGGCGGTCATCGTGATGGACAAATCCACCGACATCGTCCGCGCGATCAGCCGGATCAGCTATTTCTACAAGCATGAAAGCTGCGGCCAGTGCACGCCGTGCCGGGAAGGCACCGGTTGGATGTGGCGCGTGATGGAGCGGCTGCGCACCGGCCAGGCCGAAAAGGAAGAGATCGACATGCTCTTCCAAGTGACCAAGCAGGTCGAAGGCCACACCATCTGCGCGCTGGGCGACGCGGCGGCATGGCCGATTCAGGGCTTGATCCGCCATTTCCGCCCGGAAATCGAACGGCGGATCGACGAAAACAAGGGCGGCGCACCGATCATGGAGGCGGCGGAATAATATGCCTACAGTCAAAGTTGACGGCGTAGAAATCGAAGTCCCGGCGGGCGCGACCGTTCTTCAGGCGTGCGAGCTGGCGGGCAAGGAGATTCCGCGCTTCTGCTATCATGAGCGTCTGTCCATCGCGGGCAATTGCCGCATGTGTCTGGTCGAGGTGAAGCCCGGACCGCCCAAGCCGCAGGCAAGCTGCGCGCTGCCCGCTGCCGACGGGCAGGAAATCCGCACCGACAGCGAAATGGTGAAGAAGGCGCGCGAAGGCGTGATGGAATTTCTTCTCATCAACCATCCGCTCGATTGCCCGATTTGCGATCAGGGCGGGGAATGCGATCTTCAGGACCAGTCGATCGCCTATGGCCGGGGCAAGAGCCGCTTTGACGAGAACAAGCGCGCCGTCACCGAGAAATATATGGGGCCGGTCGTCAAGACGGTGATGACCCGCTGCATCCAGTGCACCCGCTGCGTGCGCTTTGCCGAGGAAGTCGCGGGCGTGCCGGAAATCGGCGCCATTTATCGCGGCGAGAATATGCAGATCACCACCTATCTGGAACATGCCGCGAAAAGCGAGCTTTCCGGCAATGTGGTCGATCTCTGCCCGGTGGGCGCGCTGACCTCCCGCCCCTATGCGTTCGAGGCGCGGCCGTGGGAATTGAAAAAGACCTTCGCCATCGACGTGATGGATGCGCTGGGCACGAATATCCGGCTCGACAGCCGTGGCCGTCAGGTTTTGCGCGCGCTTCCCCGCGTCAATGATGACGTGAACGAGGAATGGGCGTCGGACAAGACCCGGCACCATGTCGATGCGCTGGTGCGCAAGCGGCTCGACAAGCCTTATGTCCGCAAGGATGGCAAGCTGGTTCCGGTAAGCTGGGATCAGGCCTTCGCCGTGGTGGCCGAAGCCGCGCAGCAGGCGGGCGGCTCGGTGGCGGCGGTCGCGGGCGACATGCTCGATTGCGAAACCCTCTATGCCGCGCGCGAACTGGTGCGCGGGCTGGGCGGTTCGATGCTGGAAGGGCGGCAGACCGGCCTTTCCTATGATGTGTCGAACCTTGCCGCGGTGAATTTCAACAGCACGATCGCGGGCGTGGAAACCGCCGATGTGATCCTGCTGGTCGGCACCAACCTGCGGTGGGAAGCGCCGCTCATCAACACGCGCATCCGCAAGGCGATCAAGAAGGGTGCGAAGGTTTTCGCCATCGGCCCCGAAACCGACCTTACCTACAAGGCAGAGTGGCTCGGCAATGATGCGGGCCTGCTAGCCAGCCTGCCGCAAGCGGTGGTCGAGGCGTTCGGCGGCGCGGTCCGCCCGCTGATGATCGTCGGCGGCGGCGTGCTCGCCAAGGATGGCGCGCATGGCGACACGCTGGCGCTGGTGGAGACGCTGGGCCTCATCAAGGATGGGTGGAACGGTTATAATGTGCTGCACTTCGCCGCCGCGCGCATGGGCGGGCTGATGCTCGGCTTCGCGACCGATGGCGGCATTGGGGCGGTGGCAGCATCGGCGCCCAAGCTGTTGTTTTCGCTGGGTGCGGACGAGGTCGATTACGCGGCGTTCGAAGGTAGCTTCAAGGTCTATGTCGGCCATCATGGCGACAAGGGCGCGCATGCGGCCGATGTCATCCTGCCCGGCGCAAGCTATGCCGAGAAGCCGGGAACCTATGTGAACCTCGAAGGGCGCGTGCAGCGGAGCGAAAAGGCCGTGTTCGCGCCGGGCGACGCCCGTGAGGACTGGTCGATCTTCCGCGCGCTTTCTCAGCTGCTCGGCAAGACGCTGCCGTTCGACAGCTTCGCCCAGCTTCGCGAGCAGATGGCCGCCGCCGTTCCGGCGCTGGGGCAGGAAGGGCTGCTCGCCTATGACTGGGCGCCGCCGAGCCTGCCGACCGGCGCTGCGGGCGAATTTTCCTATCCGATCAAGGATTTCTACCTCACCAACAGCATTTGCCGCGCCAGCCCGACGATGCAGCGCTGCTCGGCCGAACTGCTGCATGGTGAAGCGTTTGCGGAGGCCGCGGAATGACCGCTTTCTTCCAGTCTCTCGGCCTTCCGTTCGAAGGCGCATGGCTGCTCTCCACCATCATCGGCATATTGCTGATCGCGCTGCCGCTGATGCTCGCCGTGGCGATGATCATCTATGCCGATCGCAAGATCTGGGCGGCGATGGCGCTGCGCCGCGGCCCCAATGTGGTCGGGCCGTTCGGCCTGTTGCAGAGCTTCGCCGACGGCGCGAAGGTCTTTCTTCAGGAAACCATCATTCCGGCCGCCGCCAATAAGGGCCTGTTCCTGCTGGCGCCGATCATCACCTTCACGGTGGCGCTGCTGTCCTGGGCGGTGCTGCCGTTCCAGCCGGGCGTCGTGCTGGCCGATATCAATGTCGGCCTGCTCTATATTCTCGCGATCAGTTCGCTGGGCGTCTATGGCGTGGTGCTGGCGGGTTGGGCGTCCAATTCCAAATATCCGTTCTTTTCCGCGATGCGCGCCAGTGCGCAGATGATTTCCTACGAAGTCTCGATCGGCTTTACGCTGGTCAGCGTCGTGTTGTGGGCGGGCAGCTTCAACCTCGGCATCATCGTGGAAAGCCAGAAGGGCTATTATGGCTTCCTCAACGGCAATGGCTTCAATCCGCTGCTGTTCCCGATGGCGGTTGTCTTCCTGATCTCCGCGCTGGCGGAAACCGCGCGCGCGCCGTTCGACCTGACCGAGGCGGAATCGGAACTGGTCGCGGGCTATCAGACTGAATATTCGTCCATGGCCTTCGCGCTGTTCTGGCTGGGCGAATATGCCAACGTCCTGTTGATGTGCGCGCTCAACGCCATCCTGTTCTGGGGCGGATATCTGCCGCCGTTCGACTGGGCGCCGCTCTATTATGTGCCGGGCATCATCTGGCTGTTCGCCAAGATCTTCTTCTTCTTCTTCGTCTTTAGCTGGGTGAAGGCCACGGTTCCGCGGTATCGTTATGACCAGTTGATGCGGCTGGGCTGGAAGATATTCCTGCCCGTCTCGCTCTTCTTCGTGTTCCTTGTTTCCGGCTTCCTGATGCTGACGCGCTATGGAGGCGCTGCATGATCGCCCATTATATCAAGTCCTTCACCCTCTGGGAGTTTGTGAAGGCGCATGCCCTGACGCTGAAATATTTTTTCAAGCCCAAGGCGACGATCAACTATCCTCATGAAAAGAACCCGATTTCGCCGCGGTTCCGGGGGGAGCATGCGCTGCGCCGCTATCCTAATGGCGAGGAACGCTGCATCGCGTGCAAACTGTGCGAGGCGATCTGCCCGGCGCAGGCCATCACGATCGAGGCCCAGCCGCGTGAGGACGGCAGCCGCCGCACCACGCGCTATGACATCGACATGACCAAGTGCATTTATTGCGGCTTCTGCCAGGAAGCCTGCCCGGTGGACGCGGTGGTCGAAGGGCCGAATTTCGAATTTGCCACCGAAACCCGCGAGGAGCTGATCTATGACAAGGCCAAGCTCCTTGAAAATGGCGACAAATGGGAGAGGGCGATCGCGGCTAATCTTGCCGCCGATGCGCCCTACCGTTAAGGCGGCGCGCAAGAGGGGATGAACATCCAGTGACCCATATCTTCGCCTTTTATCTTTTCGCCTGCATCATGATCGCGTCGGGCGCGCTGACGATTTTCGCGCGCAACCCGGTGCATAGCGTGCTGTGGCTGATCCTCGCCTTTTTCAATGCGGCCGGTCTGATGATCCTTGTCGGCGCCGAGTTCATCGCGATGCTGCTCGTCATCGTCTATGTCGGCGCGGTCGCGGTGCTGTTCCTGTTCGTCGTGATGATGCTCAACATCGATTATGCCGAATTGCGCGCTGGTTTCGTCAGCTATCTGCCATTTGGCATATTGGTCGCGATCGTGCTGGCCGCAGAGATATTGCTGGGTGTCGGGATATGGCAGGCCGGTCCTGTAGAACTGGCCCAGCGCGCGGCCCCGGCGCCGACCGACATGCCCAATGTGCAGGCGATCGGCGCGCTGCTCTATACGCGCTACATCTTCCTGTTCGAAGCCGCCGGTCTGGTGCTGCTGGTCGCGATGGTCGGCGCCATCGTGCTGACCCACCGGGCGCGCAGCGGGGTGCGCGGGCAGAATATCGACCGCCAGAACCGCCGCCGTCCGCAGGACGCCATCGTCAATGTCGCCCAGCCCGTGGGCAAGGGGGTAGAGCTGTGATCGGCCTGCAACATTATCTGGTGGTCAGCACCATCCTCTTCGTGATGGGCGTGCTCGGCATCTTCATCAACCGCAAGAACATCATCGTCATCCTGATGTCGATCGAACTGATCCTCCTCAGCGTGAACCTCAATCTGGTGGCGTTCAGCGCGTTTCTGGGCGATCTGGTCGGGCAGGTGTTCAGCATGTTCGTGCTGACCGTGGCGGCGGGCGAAGCCGCGATCGGTCTGGCGATCCTCGTTATCTATTTCCGTTCGCGCGGCACCATCGCCGTCGATGACGCCAACCAGATGAAGGGCTGAGCGCAGGCATGATCCAGATTATCGTTTTCCTGCCGCTGCTGGCCGCGATCGTCGCCGGGCTGGGCAACAGGGCGCTGGGCAATGGGCCGGCCAAGATCATCACCACCGGCGCGTTGTTCGTCTCCTGCGCGCTCAGCTGGCCGATCTTCATCGGCTTCCTGACGGGCAGCCATGCGGAAGGCGTCGTTCCGGTGCTGACATGGCTCCAGTCCGACAGCTTCAACGCGATGTGGGAATTGCGCGTGGATGCGCTGACCGCCGTGATGCTGGTCGTCGTCACCAGCGTTTCGGCGCTCGTCCATCTCTATAGCTGGGGCTATATGGACGAAGACCCGGATCAGCCGCGCTTCTTCGCCTATCTCTCGCTGTTCACCTTCGCGATGCTGATGCTCGTGACCGCGAACAATCTGTTGCAGATGTTCTTCGGTTGGGAAGGGGTGGGCCTTGCCTCCTATCTGCTGATCGGTTTCTGGTTCCGCAAGCCCAGCGCCAATGCCGCCGCGATCAAGGCGTTCGTCGTCAACCGCGTCGGCGACCTTGGCTTCATGATGGGCATTTTCGCGACCTATCTGGTGTTCGATACGATCTCCATCCCCGAAATTCTTGCGGCGGCCCCCTCCATGGCCGGTTCGACGATCGGTTTCCTGGGCTTCCGGTTCGAGACGATGACGGTCATCTGCCTGCTGCTGTTCGTCGGCGCGATGGGCAAATCGGCGCAGCTTGGCCTCCACACATGGTTGCCGGACGCGATGGAAGGCCCGACCCCGGTGTCGGCGCTGATCCACGCGGCGACGATGGTGACGGCGGGCGTGTTCATGGTCTGCCGTCTGTCGCCCATGTTCGAGGTGAGCGAGACGGCGCTGCATGTCGTCACCTATGTCGGCGCGGCGACCTGTTTCTTCGCCGCCACCGTCGGCACGACCCAGCAGGACATCAAGAAGGTCATCGCCTATTCGACCTGTTCGCAGCTTGGTTATATGTTCTTCGCGGCGGGCGTCGGCGCCTATGGCGCGGCGATGTTCCACCTGTTCACGCACGCCTTTTTCAAGGCGCTGCTGTTCCTTGGCGCAGGCTCCGTCATTCATGCCATGCACCATGAGCAGGACATGCGCTATTATGGCGCGCTGCGGAAGCATATCCCGATCACCTTCTGGGCGATGATGGCCGGTACGCTGGCGATTACCGGCGTGGGCATTCCCGGCACGCCGATCGGTTTCGCGGGCTTCTTCTCGAAGGATTCGGTCCTTGAATCGGCTTTTGCCGCGGGTGGACCGGGCCAGTTCGCTTTCCTCATGGGTGTGTTCGCGGCGCTGCTGACGAGCTTTTACAGCTGGCGGCTCATATTCCTCACCTTCTATGGCGAGGCACGCTGGGCCGGGTCCGAGCATATCCAGCATGCGGTGCACGACGCGCATGGGCATGAGGATCATGGTCACGATAATCATACGCATGACGAACACGCCCATGACGGTCAGGCCCATCACGCACAGGGTCATCACGGGCCTGTCACCGGCACGGCGGGCTATCATCCGCATGAAAGCCCGTGGGTGATGCTGCTGCCGCTGGTCGTTCTGAGCGTCGGCGCGGTGTTTGCGGGCTTTGCCTTCCATCACTTCTTCATCGATGCCGAAGGCGGCGCGCATTTCTGGCAGGCCAGCACCTTGTTCTTCAACGACCATCTGATGCATGCGAGCCATGAAGTGCCGCTGTGGGTCAAATGGTCGCCCTTCGCGGTGATGGCCGCTGGCCTCCTCATCGCATGGCTGGCCTATATCCGGCACACCGATTGGCCGGCGAAGTTCACCGCGCAGTTCCATGTGTTGTATCAGTTCTTGCTCAACAAATGGTATTTCGACGAACTGTACAACCTGATCTTCGTCAGGCCCGCCTTCGCCATCGGCCGCTTCTTCTGGAAGGCGGGTGACGAGGCCACGATCGACCGCTTCGGCCCGAACGGCATGGCCGCTCTGGTCGTGGCGGGCGGGCGCGTGACCCGCAAGCTTCAGTCAGGTTATGTCTACACTTACGCGCTGGTGATGCTGCTCGGCCTCGCCGCGGCGATAACATGGGCGATCACACGATAATGAATCAGCTCGGCTTTCCCATTCTTTCGCTGATGATGGCGCTGCCGCTGGCAGGGGCGCTGGCGTGCCTGTACAGCAGCGCTTCCACCGCGCGGATGATCGCATTGGCGATCACGCTGGTCGATTTCGCGCTCGGCATCGTGCTGTGGCTCAATTTCGATCAGGCGGCGAGCGCGGCCCAGTGGCAGTTCACCGAATATGCCCCGATCTTCGGGCGCTTCGCCTGGGCGATGGGCATAGACGGCATCGCGCTGATGCTGATCGTGCTGACCGTGTTCCTGATGCCGATCTGCATTCTTGCCGGATGGGATTCGGTGCAGAAGCGGGTGAGCGAATATGTCGCCGCCTTCCTGCTGATGGAAACCCTGATGATCGGCGTGTTCGCCGCGCAGGATTTGTTCCTGTTCTATATCTTCTTTGAGGCAGGCCTCATCCCGATGTATCTCATCATCGGCATATGGGGCGGCGTGAACCGGATTTACGCCAGCTATAAATTCTTCCTCTACACGCTGCTTGGCTCTGTGCTGATGCTGATCGCGATGCTGTGGATGGCGCGCGAGGCGGGCACCACCGACATCCCGACGCTGATGACCTATGATTTCGATCCTCAGGTGCAGATCTGGCTGTGGCTGGCCTTCTTCGCGAGTTTTGCGGTGAAGATGCCGATGTGGCCGGTCCACACATGGCTGCCCGACGCGCATGTTCAGGCGCCGACGGCGGGGTCGGTCATTCTGGCGGGCGTGCTGCTGAAAATGGGCGGCTATGGCTTCATCCGCTTCTCGCTGCCGATGTTCCCGGATGCCTCCGCGCAACTGGCGTGGCTGGTCTATGGCTTGTCGATGGTCGCGGTGGTCTATACCAGCCTTGTCGCGCTGGTGCAGAGCGACATGAAGAAGCTGATCGCCTATTCCTCGGTCGCCCACATGGCGATCGTGACGGTCGGCCTGTTCGCGTTCAATCAGGCGGGCCTTGAAGGTGCGATGATGGTGATGCTGGGCCATGGCCTTGTCGCGGGCGCGCTGTTCCTGTGCGTCGGCGTGATCTATGATCGCCTGCACACACGCGAGATCGACCGGTATGGCGGCCTGTCGATCAACATGCCCAGATATGCGCTGCTGTTCCTGCTGTTCACCATGGCGTCGGTCGGCCTGCCCGGCACGTCGAACTTCGTCGGGGAGTTTCTGGCGCTGATGGGCGTTTATCAGGCGTCGAGCTGGGTGGCGCTGGTGTCCACCACCGGCATCATATTGGGCGCGGCCTATATGCTCTATCTTTATCGGCGCATCTGTTATGGCGACCTGACCAAGGACGATGTTCGCGCCATGCCCGATCTGAACGGCCGCGAGATCGCCATGCTCGGTTCGCTGGCGGCGGTCGTGCTCTGGATGGGCGTCTATCCCGAAAGCTTCCTTGCGCCGATGCGCGCGGATATCCGCGCCGTGGTCGCCCGCATGGAGCCTGTCAAAAATCCGGGCGACGCGCATCTGACCGCGGGCAAGCCGGTCGCGCCGTCCGGCCATGGCGGCCATCATGGCGCGGCGGCCGACCATGAACCCGCCGCGCCCCTATCATCTGCAACAAGCGAACACGCCGGGGAGGCGCACTGATGTTGGACATGGCTTCCCTGTTGATGACGGCGCCGGAACTGGTGCTGACCGGTGCGGGCCTGATCCTGTTGCTGGTTGCCGCCTTCGCTGGCGATGGCGCCGCGCGGCTGATCGGCTGGCTGTCGGTGGCCGCCCTGTTTTCGGCCAGCCTCACGCTGTGCGGCATTGCCGGAAATGGCGGCAGCGCCTTTGACGGCCTCTATCGCGCCGACGCCTTTTCCTCCTTCTCGAAGATATTGATCTACGCGACGGGCGCGCTGTCCATCCTGATCGCGCCGCGTTTCTTCGCGACGGGCCGGGCGATCCGCGCCGAATATCCGGTGCTGATCCTCCTGGCCTCCGTGGGCATGGGCCTGATGGTGTCGGCCAGCGACATGCTGACCCTCTATGTCGGCCTCGAACTCAACAGCCTTGCATCCTATGTGCTGGCCAGCTTCATGCGCCAGAATGAACGCTCGGCCGAAGCAGGCCTCAAATATTTCGTGCTGGGGTCGCTGGCGAGCGGCATCCTGCTTTATGGCGTGTCGCTGCTCTACGGCTTTACCGGATCGACCAGCTATGCGGGCATCGCCAGCGCGATGGGGGATGGCCTCTCGAATGGTGAACTCTTCGGTCTGGTGTTCGTGCTGACCGGTCTGGCGTTCAAGATCAGCGCCGTTCCGTTCCATATGTGGACGCCCGATGTGTATGAAGGCGCGCCGACGCCGGTGACGGCTTTCTTCGCCACCGCGCCCAAGGTCGCAGCGGTCGCGCTGATTATCCGCGTCACCGTGGAGGCGATGGGCACCGCCTTTGATGCGTGGCAGCAGATCATCATCTTCCTCGCTCTGGCCTCCATCTTCTTCGGGGCGGTGGCGGCCATCGGCCAGAAGAACATCAAGCGCCTGATGGCCTATTCGTCGATCAACAATGTCGGCTTTGCGCTGGTGGGCCTTGCCGCCGGCACGCCCGAAGGCGTGGCCGCGGTGCTGAGCTATCTCACCATCTATGTCGTGATGACGATGGGCAGCTTCTACTGCATCCTCCAGATGCGCGATGCCGATGGCAATCCGGTCGAGGATATCGCTAGCCTTGCCGGGCTTTCGCACAGCCGCAAGGGGCTGGCGGCGGCGTTCGCCATCTTCATGTTCAGCCTTGCGGGCATTCCGCCGCTCTTCGGTTTCTGGGCGAAATTCCTTGTATTCGATGCGGCGGTGGGCGCGGGGCTTTCCGGCCTTGCCGCCGTGGGCATCGTCGGTTCGGTGATCGGGGCCTTCTATTATCTGAAGATCATCAAGACGATCTATTTCGACGAACCGGCGCCGGTCTATGCGCGGTCGGGCAGCTATTTCGAAAATGCGGTGATGGCCGTGGCGGCTGCGGTGATCGTGCTGGGCTATCTGCTCAACCCCTTCCTCGACAAGGTGAGTGCCGCTGCCGCTGCGGCGCTGCTCTGACCCGCGCGTGGGGCCGCTGCCCGATTCCACCGGTTCGGCGGCCATGATGCGCTTCGTTGCCGAGACGGGATCGACCAATGCGGATATGAAGGCGCTGGCGCTGGACGGCGCGCCGGAGGGGCAATGGCTCCGTGCGGGGCGCCAGATGGCGGGGCGCGGGCGCATGGGCCGCGACTGGGAAGGCGGCGAGGGCAATCTCTACGCTTCGACGCTGATCCGCCTGCTGCCGACCGATCCGCCGCCGCCGACCCTCGCGCTGGTCGCGGCGGTCGCCGTGCACCGGGCGCTGGGCGATTATGTCGGCGCGCAGGCCATCACCATCAAATGGCCCAACGACATCATGGCCGGTTCCGCCAAGCTGAGCGGGATTTTGCTGGAACGGGCGGGGGACGCCATCATCATCGGCATTGGCGTGAATGTGGCCCATGCCCCGCCGCTGGCCGATCGGCAGGCGACGAGCCTGCATGAACTGGGCGCCGTAAACTGCAATGCCGCCACGCTGCTGGATGGAATCGCGCGCCATTGGGATGACGGCGTGCGGCAATGGCGGACCTTCGGCGTGGAGCCGGTGGCACGAAGCTGGCAGGATCGCGCCCATGCCGCCGGCACGCCGCTGGCCGCGCTACTGCCCGACGGACAACGGATCGAAGGGCGGTTCGACGCGCTGGATCGGGATGGCGCGCTGATAATGCGGCTGGCCGATGGCGGCCGCCATGTCATTCACGCCGGCGATGTGTTTCTGATATAAGGCGCTTCAGGGAGAGGGACCATGCTTCTGGCCATCGACGCCGGGAATACCAATATCGTTTTCGCCCTGGTGAAGCCCGATCCCGCGGGCGGTCCCGCGACGATCCTGACGCGCTGGCGCATCGCCACCGATGCGCGGCGGACGGCGGATGAATATGCGGTCTGGCTGCACCAGTTGTTGATGCTCGAAGGCTATGGCATGGCCGATGTCGATGCGGTCATCATCGCCACGGTGGTGCCGCGCGCGCTGCATAATCTCAAAGTGCTGGCGTCCAAATATTTCAAGGTGGACGCGCTGATCGCCGGGGAAGGCAAGGCGGCGTGGGGCATCGAACTGGATGTGGTGGAACCGCAATCTGTGGGTGCGGACCGCGTGGTCAACGCCATCGCGGCCCATGCGATGGCGCAGGAGGATCTGCTGGTCGTGGATTTCGGCACGGCCACCACTTTCGATGTTGTGGATTATACCGGGGCCTATAAGGGAGGCATCATCACGCCGGGGATCAATCTGTCGCTCGACGCGTTGGTATCGGCGGCGGCGAAACTGCCCCGGATCGCGATAGAGGCGCCGGAAAGCCGCTCGGTCATCGGGCGGACGACCGAGGAGCAGATGCATATCGGCGTATTCTGGGGCTATGTCGCGATGATGGAGGGGCTGGTGCAAAAACTGCGCGTGCAGATCGGCCGCCCGGTCCGCATCATCGCCACCGGCGGCCTTGCGGTGCTGTTCGACCAGCATACGGACCTTTTCGACCGGATTGCGCCGGACCTCACGATCGAGGGGCTGGCGATGATTTATGCACGGAGTTTGCAGAACTGATGACAGCAGGTGATGAGCTTCTCTTCCTGGCCCTTGGTGGGTCGGGAGAGATCGGCATGAACGTGAATCTTTATGGCTGTCGCGGCAAATGGGTCATGGTCGATCTGGGCGTGACCTTTGCCGACCCCCAATATCCGGGCATCGAACTGGTGCTGCCGGACCTGTCCTTCATTGAGGAACGGCGCGAGGACTTGCTCGGCATCGTGCTGACCCACGGGCATGAGGATCATATCGGCGCGGTGCCCTATCTCGCCGCCGATCTGGGCGTGCCTCTTTACGCCACGCCGTTCACCGCAGGGCTGATCGCGGGGAAGCTGGAGGAGGAGGGGCTGCTCAATCAGGTCCGGCTCAACGTGATCCCGAATGAGGGGGAGTTCAGCCTGGGTGAGTTCGGTTTCCGCTATGTGCCGCTCGCCCATTCGATTGCCGAGGGGAATGCGTTGCTGATCGAAACGCCGTTCGGCCGCATTTTCCATACCGGCGACTGGAAGCTGGATGACGCCCCGCAGATCGGCCAGCCCGCCAGCGAGGCGGACTTGCGGGCGATCGGGGATGAGGGCGTGCTGGCGCTGGTATGCGACAGCACCAATGTCTTCAACGCGAAGGCCAGCGGATCGGAAGGCGATGTGCGCGATGGCCTGCTGGAGGCGGTGAAGGGCGCCAAGGGACGGGTGGTCGTCACCACCTTCGCGTCTAATGTGGCGCGGATCAAGACGCTGGGCGATGTGGCGTCCGCCACCGGGCGGCAATTATGCTTTGCCGGGCGGTCGCTGGACCGGATGGTGACGGTGGCGCGCACCAACGGTTATCTCAAGGATCTGCCGCCGATGATCGACTGGGACACGGCCATGGACCTGCCCCGCCATGAGGTGTTGATCGTCGCCACGGGCGGACAGGGCGAGGGGCGCGCGGCGCTGGCGCGCATCGCCAGCGGCACGCATCCGATCAAGCTGGACGAGGGCGATCTGGTCGTTTTTTCGTCCAAGGAGATCCCCGGCAATGAAATCGCCATCGGCCGCGTCCAGAACGCCTTTGCGGCCAAGGGCGTGCGGATGGTGACGGACCGGCAGGCGCATGTGCATGTGTCGGGCCATCCCGGCCGGCCGGAACTTCAGGCGATGTATGACTGGATCAGGCCGGATATCCTGCTGCCCGTCCATGGCGAATTGCGCCATATGGCGGAGCAGGCGCGGCTGGGGATCGCCCATGGCATCGGCCGGGCCATCGTCCAGAAAAATGGCGATGTGGTGCGGCTCGCGCCGGGCGCGCCCGAAATCATCGGGCATGAACAGACCGGGCGGCTGGTGCTGGACGGCGACGTGATCCTGCCCGCCGATGGCGCGACGATCAACGAGCGGCGCAAGCTGGGGCTTCATGGCCAGATCAGCGTGGCGGTGGCCCGCGATCGGGCGGGGCGTCTGGCGGGCCAGCCGACGCTGCGCCTTCAGGGCGTGCCGCTGGAGGAAGACCGCGAGGCCTTCCTGAACGAAGCGCGGGAAGAGGCGGCTCAGGCGATCGCCACCGGCAAGGGCGATGTGGAAGCCCTGCGGGAACGGGTCCGGCTGGCGGTCCGCCGCACCGCGACGCGCTGGACCGGCAAAAAGCCGGTGGTCGATGTTCTGATGATTGACATCTGATCCCCGAAAGGCCGAAAGAGAGAGCATGCAACTGACATCCATCATCGCCATTTACGGGCTGTTCTGGGTGGTGAGCGCCTTTCTGATGCTGCCCATCGGGATCAGGACGCCCGATGAGACGGGGGAGGCGCTGGTGCCCGGACAGGCCACCAGCGCGCCGGTCAATTTCCGGCCGGGGCGGCTCATCCTGCGGGCGACGATCCTGTCCCTGGTGCTGTGCGGCCTGTTCTACGCCAATTATGTGCAGGGCTGGATAACCGCAGACGACATCAATATCGTGGCCTCCCACAAGGCCGGGTGACGCGGGGTTCCAGCGGGAAGCCGAGGGTTTCCCGGTTTGATGCGCGCTCTTGACCGGCTTTGGACGGCCACAGATGTGGATAGCGGCGCTTATGGGGTAGGGTAATCCTGCGGAGGCAGGACTGCCAGACCGCGTTCCGGGCAGAGTGTCGAATGAACCTGCTCAACGAATATGTCATTCGATTTGTGTCGATCCACACCGAGGCGGATAGCCATGGGCTTGCGGTGCTTTCGGCGTCGGATGAGGGGCGCTGAACGGAAATAATGGCTTTCCATGACCCGGAACATAGCGGCCCGAAAAGCGGGCTGATATCATCGGCGCGGATGGGATATGAGGCGCGTGGCTAGCGGCAGGCGGGCCGTTGTGCAGGCAGACGGGCCGGAGATTGCAGGCGCTCAGGCCTGAAACCAAAGACGGCGCAGGCCGTGCGCCGATCCGTCTTTACCTTTTGTTTTGGCGCGTTTTCCGAGTCATCAGAGGATTGGCTGCGCTGGGCTGCGTTTCCATCTGATGAGAGCATCGCGCGAAAAAGCGGGAACCGGGTTATCGCGAAGAACGATGCGATACCCGATAACCGCAGCGCGCTCTGGGAAAGGCTCTAACTGCCGAGGCGGTCGATCGCCTGCGCCAGCGCGACGTAGAGTTTGCCGATATCCGACGACAGCAGCGTGACCCCCAGCGAACTGCCATCGCGCGCTGTCAGCACATTGCGCAACATCGCTTCGAAATCGTGAATATAGCGATTCACATTGTCGCGGAAGAGGCTGTCATCGTCGTAAAGCTGGCCGATCGAGCGCGCCTCGCCATTGTTGAGCAAGGATACCGCCCGCCGCGTGAATACCCCGCGATCACCCTTCAGATAGGCGGACCAGCTTGAATCGCTGACCTCCTGCGACAGCAATTTCGTCACATCGATGGAAAGGCTGTTCAGCGATTCGATGAGGATGGCGGAACGATTGGAGAAATTGTCGCGATCCCGCTTTTCGGCGGCATCGTCGGCCTCCGCAATGCGCTGTTCGATGCTGGCGGTGGTGTCGGCAATGGTGAGCAATTGCCGCATCAGGCGATCGGACGCGACATGGGCGGCCTGAACGGCGCGATCCGCCACCGAACTGATTTCCTCCATCCGCGCCTGAAACTGCTCGCCTAGACGCTGCGAAAGCGCCTGTTCGCTGGCCTCGCCCAGTTCCTCGGTCGATTCGGCAATGGCGCGGGACAGGGCGTGCCGCGCCCGGTCGCCCGCATGTTCGGCGGCTTCCTTGATGCGCAACAGGGTCGCCACGAGTTGCGGGCCGGCACTGTCCGACAGCCGCCGGGCATCGCCGTCCGCCGCCTCTATCGCCCCGCGCAACGCCGCGACCTGTTCCTGATTGGAGACGAGCGCCCGCTCGCCACTTTCCAGCCATGCGGCGAGTTTCTGCCCCTGACCGCCGAGCAATTCCTCGGCCTCCCTCGTCTGCCCCAATATGGCGGCGGCGATGGTTTCCAGCCGCTCGATTTCGGGCGTGACGGCGACCAGCAGGCGGCGGCTCTGATCGATGCGATCATCGAGACGGGCGAGGGCCGCCGGATGGCCTTCATCCAGTTCCCGCACGCTGGCGTCCAGCGCCAGCAGCAGCGATTCGGACCGGGCGATCATGTTTTCCGCCGTGCGGTTGCCCGATTGCAGCGCGTCGTCCAACTGGGCCGTGCGTTGCGCCAGTTGATCGAACGTGGTGGCGAGGCGCTCCGCGCCGGAGACGCCTTCGGCCTCGAACAGGCGGAAACGGTCGCTGACCCGGTCGATGCGCCCGGTCAGTTCCTCGCCGATGCCCGCCAGCAGATCATTCTGCGTATCGACCATTTGCGCCAGATGGCGCAGGCGGCCTTCGATATGGTCGATATTATGGCCGTAAACGCCCACGGCCTGCCCGCCGACCTCATCCAGCGAGGCGCGGGAGCGTTCGACCAGATGGCTGAGATCCGCCATTTGCGTGTCCAATGTGGCGCCGGTCCGGTCGAGTGCGATGCGCGCCTGCTCCACCGCCGTGCCGATGCGGCTGGCGCTCAGTTCGGCCATGCCGTTCACCTCGTCGCTGGCCGAGCGGGAGGCATCCTGTATCTGCATCAACTGGGCGACGAGGCTCTGCGTCGCGTTCAGCGTGCGGGAACGGGTGTCCTCCAGCAGCCGGGTCAGCGAATCGAGCCGCGCTTCCAGCCGGTCCACCTTGTCGCCAAGGGCGTCGCTGCCGTCATTGAGCGAGGCCGCCACGCGATCCGCCCGTTCCTCGATCATGGGCATGGCATCGACCAGATGGCCGAATTGCTGGGCAAGGGAAAGGCCCGCGCGCTCCACCATCTCCGCCTGTTTCGCCGAGGTATGGGCATGCTGGGTCAGGGTCTTGGCCGCCGTTTCGAGGTTCAGGCTGGCCGACGCGCCATAGTGTTCCAGCGCGGTCGCCTGTTCCTGCATGGTTTCGCGCGCGGTGGCCAGTTGTTGATTGACGATCGCAAGGCGCATGTCGAGCGCCTCGCTTTCGCGCCGCAGATGAGAGGTGATCTGCGTGAAGCGATCCGCCTCGCCCATGCTGCTGCGCAACAGCAGTTGATAGAGGACCGCAAAGAGGATGAGCGGGATGGAAACCAGCGTGACGGCATAGGGAATCTGCTCGACCGCCGGAAGCTGGAACCCGCGCCGGGCAAACAGCCAGAGGGCGAAGCCGGTCCAGCCCAGCGCCCCGGCGGCGAGGGCGAATTTGCCGAATTTCAGCATCGGTTGCGGCGGGGGAGGGAAGGAGGCGTCCATTTCCGAAAAGGCGAGCGCGCCGGGCGCGTCCTCCATCAACGAAGCCCCTGCCTCTGTATCGAGCAACAGTTCATGGTCATCCCTAAGGTTACGCTGGGCCATTTCTTCCTCGCGTTTCAGACTGACCACGTTTTTTTCCCTTTTCATGACCCGTTGTGTAGCAGTTTTTCGAAATCCGCAAATGCGATTTTGCAATATCCCCTTAACCTTCCAGCCGCTATGATGGTGACATGGCTTATGAATCCGGCAATCTTGATGCGGCGTTGAGCGCGGTGGCGGGCGATGATCCGGCGTTGAAGAATGATCTGCGCCGGGCCTTTCTGGAAAGCGCCGATCGTCAAATCGCGCTGGCGGAGCGGGCGCAGGATGAAGCCGGCTGGCGGCAGGCGCTCTGGCGGCTCAAGGGGCTGAGCGGCAGTTTTGGCCTGGTGTCGATGATCGCGCTGGCCGAGGAGGTGGAAAGCGCCACGCCCGGCGACGCGCAGGCGGTCGGGCGGCTGCGGGCGGCGCTGGCGATGATCGCCGGGGCCTGACGGAAGGCCGATCCAGCCGGGTTTTTCTTCATCCTGCACCGGCAGGGATGAGCGGGCGTCTTGCATATCGCGCGTCATGTTGCGAAGAAAGGCCCCCGTTCCAACAAGACAGGTTCCTTCATGCCTCTGGCAGCGATTCTCTGTGCGACCGCTCCTTCTTCCGATCGACCCGACCTGCTGCGCGGGCAAATCATCTTCGCCGCGCAGACATTGATAGAATATCAGGCACGGCAGGCGACGGGCGCGGGCGCGCGCGAATTGTTCATCATGGTGGAGGCCGTGACGCCGCAATTGTCGCGGCTGGTCGATCGGCTGATCGCGGACGGCATTCAGGTGCACCTGATCCGCGATATGCCCGCGCTGGTCCGGCAGCTTCCCCGCAACAGCGATATATTGCTGTTCGCGGACGGCATGGTGGTGGATCAGGCCTATATCCGCCAGCTTGGCGCGGCGGAGGGCAATGCGCTGCTCGTCGCTGAAGATAGCGGCGCGACGAGCCATCTGGAACGGGTGGATACCCTGCACCGCTGGGCCGGGGTGGCGCGCCTGTCGCCCGAAACCGTGTTCGACACGCTCGACCTGATCGGCGACTGGGATCTGGTGCTGACCTTGCTGAGGGCCGCCGTGCAGGCCGGGCCGCGCCGTATCCTCGTGTCGCAGGCGGATATTGCTGAGGGCCGGGTTGCGCTGGTGGAGCGGCAGGAAGCCGCCGACCTGGTGGCAAAGGCGCTGATCGCTCCGGTCAATGCCGATGGAGAGGCCGCCGGGGCGGAGCGTTATGTGCTGGGGCCGCTGGCGAAGCTGGTGGCGCCGCGTCTGCTGCGCCTTCAGATTCCGCCGCGCCATTTGGTGCTGGGGGCAGGGGGCGTGGCGCTGCTGGGCCTCGCGCTGCTGGCGCCGGGATGGAAGATGCTGGCGCTGCTTTTGTTCCTGCTCGCGCTGACGACGAATCTGGTCGCCGACCAGATTGCGGCGATGGGCCGCATGACCGGCCATGGCGGCCTTGTCCGGCTGGCGCCCGATATGCTGGTGCTGGCCGGTGTGGCGTGGATCGGGATGCAGGCGGGCATGCCCGCCGACGGGCTGCACCTTGCGCTGCTGTCGGCCATTGCGGTGGTCGTGCTGTACCGGCGAGAGCGGCCGATCCTGCCGCCCTGGGCCTATATGACGCCGGGAAGCGCGGTGCTGCTGCTGCTCGCCGGGATGCTCTGCGGCCTGTTGCCCGCCGCGTTCGCCCTTGGTGCGGTGCTGGCGATCGCGTCGCTGGCGGCATTGATTCTGGTCGGGGGTCGGACGGAACCGAGCCGGTAAAAGCCGGTAAAAGGTTCG
The DNA here is from genome assembly GCA_050252755.1 of Sphingobium sp. Classification (GTDB taxonomy): domain Bacteria; phylum Pseudomonadota; class Alphaproteobacteria; order Sphingomonadales; family Sphingomonadaceae; genus Sphingobium. Next base: position 53,044 of record JBFWKI010000011.1, on the reverse strand, counting down.
CCCCTGTAAAATTTTTCAGGTTTAGCGATAATTTACCCTGACCGATTAGCGTGGCGGACATGAGCGAATTTTCGCCTTATCCGCGCGGGCGTCCCGATGGGGAGCGCTGGCCGCCGTCCCCTGCGCTGCTGGGCGCGGGGCGGCAGCGCGCGCGCGGCCTTTCCCTGGTGATGGAGCGCTGTTTCGACGGGACCGATGCGCGGTGGAGCGATGCGCTGATCGCCCGGATGCGCCGCCATATCGGCGGCTGCGTCAACGCCATAGAGCCGCTCGTCCGCGCCGAACTGCGTCGATTCGCCCCCGCCGACGCGGCGATGATCGACGTCTTGCCCGGCCCCGTCGCGTGGAATGCGCTTGGGCAGCGGCCTTCCCTGATGGGGGAGCGGCTCATCCGGCATTTCCGGGATCGCGCGGCGATCAGCCTGATGGAGCAGGATGAGCAGGCAGGCATGGCCGCCGATCACCGGGCCGGTGACGGAAAGGATGCCGAAACATTATTCCCCGCCGGAGTCGCGGCGGGGCTGGCGGCGCTCGCAAAAGCGCGGGAGGGCTGGGCCGATGGCCAGCCGGATGAATGCCCGATGCAGGCCGACCTTCCGGCCGAGGACATGGAAGAACTGCTCTGGGTCATCGTCGCGCTGATCGTTGATGCGTTGGTGCTGGCCGGTGCGATACCGGTCGCGCAGGCGTTGCAACTGGGCGATCGGGCCGGGCGGGCGGTGCTGGCGCGCCATGACGAACAGACCGCGCCCTTCGCGCAGGCGCTACTGCTGGCGCATCGCATGCGGGGCATCGGCATGGAGGACGCGCATCTGCTCTGGCTGGCGCGGAACCGGCATGTGCTGGTGCAGCTGGCTGTGATGGCGGACCGGACGGGGATCGATCATGCGCATCTGGTCGGGCGGGTGGTCGAGGGGCCGGAATATCTGCTGTTCCAATTATGCCGCCGGGCCGATTTCCCGCGTGAAGTTGCGGTCCGCCTCATGCTAGGGCGAAGAAGCGTCTCTCGCGGAGTAGAGGATACGGTGCTGGTCGAATATGCCGATGGATATGAGCGCATGTCGCCCGACGATGCCGCGCTTGCCACGGCTGCGCTGGGGATTTCCGCCTGTTTCCGGGATAAGCTGTCGGCGCTGCGCAACGGGCCGCCCGGATCATGAGCGCCGGGGCGGACACCCTTTCGGTGGTGACGGCGCGGCTTGACGGGTGCGATCGGATTCGGGCCGCCGATGACCTGATCCTGCGTCTTCAGGCGGCGGCGGGCGGAGAAGCGGGCGGGCGCATCGCGATCCCGCAGATTGCCGCAGTGGCCCGGCTGGCGCGGCGGTTGGGCATATTGATCGCGCGGCCGCTGCTGATCGGCGGGCAGGATTATGACATCCGCCTCTGGGTCCGGGCCAAGCCGGTCGGGGACGGGGTCGATCTGGAATTTTCCGAATGGCAGGAATCGCCTCATGCCGATGGCGACGCGACCGCGGCGCAGCGGGCGGCACAGATTTCACTCGCGCCCGATGGCGTCGAATGGCGCACCGATGGCCAGATGCGCTATCTGTATCTTGGTTCCGAAGCGGAAATCGCCGCGCCGGGCGATGAGTTTTTTCAGGCCTTTTCCGGCGAGGGGGACGGGCCGGGACGGCTCGCGGGGGAGATCGCCGCGCGCCGCGCCTTTTTCGGGATAACGGTGCAACTGGCGGGCGAGGACCGCAAGGTGCGGCTGTCCGGGCATCCGTTGTTCGATGTGGACGGCGCCTTTCTGGGCTATCGCGGCAAGATAAGCTTCTGTCAGGAAGGGAAGGCGGCCGCGCCGTCACCGGCGGGCGGCGATCGGCGGGACGCGCCTGCGGAAGAGGGGGAGATGATCCTGCCGGATTTCGGGCGGCGGCTCGATCTGGCGTTGCGTCAGCCCTTGGGGCGGATCATCGCCAATGCCGAAACCATCAGGGGGCAGGTGGAAGGGCCGCTGCGCACGGACTATACCGCCTATGCCGCCGATATCGCCGATGCGGGGCGGCATCTGATGGAGTTGGTGGACGATCTGGCCGATTTGCAGGCGATCGACCGGCCCGGTTTTCAGGTGGCGAGCGAGGATATCGACCTTGCCGATCTGGCGCGCCGGGCGGCGGGGCTGCTCGGCATGAAGGCGGCGGACCGGCATATCCGGGTCGAGATGCCCGCCGCGCAGGCAAAGGCGCCCGCCATCGGCGAATTTCGCCGCGCCTTGCAGATCATCGTCAACCTGCTCACCAACGCCATCCGCTATTCACCCGAAGAATCCGAAGTTAGGATCGAGGCCGGGCAAGCGGGGGAATGGGCGGTCCTCACCGTCGTCGATCAGGGGCGCGGCATTGCGGAGGAGGACCGGGAGCGGGTGTTCGACAAGTTCGAACGGCTGGGGCGCAGCGATGTCGCGGGCAGCGGGCTGGGGCTGTATATCTCCCGCAGGCTGGCCCGCGCGATGAAGGGCGATATCACCATCGAGAGCGCCGCGCCGGGTCAGGGCGCGCGGTTCATGCTGCGGCTGCCCGTGGAAATGACCGAAAGCGTCTGATCGGGGGAGGAGATTCCCGCCTATCTGCCCGTTTGCTCGTCCCGATCCGGTTCCGGCTCCGGTTCAATGCTTGTTCTGGGTCATCCGGTCCACATGGGCGATGCCGATGGCCGAGACGATGAAAAGGCCGTGAATGATCGCCTGCCACATCACCCCCTGTTCCGTGACGCGGGCATTGGCGGTGCCGAGCGCGCTCGCCTCGATAAAGGTGCGCAGCAGGTGGATCGAGGATATGCCGATGATCGCCATCGCCAGCTTGACCTTCAATATGCCCGCATTGACATGGCTGAGCCATTCGGGCTGATCGCGATGCCCCTCCAGGCCGAGCCGCGACACGAAGGTTTCATATCCCCCCACGATCACCATGATCAGCAGGTTGGAGATCATCACCACGTCGATCAGGCCCAGCACCATCAGCATGATCTGCTGCTCGGTGAAATCGAAGGCGTGCAGGGTGAGGTGCCATAATTCCTTCAGGAACAGGAACACATAGACGCACTGGGCCACGATCAGGCCGAGATAGAGCGGCAACTGAAGCCAGCGCGAACTGAAGATGAGGAACGGAAGGGGCCGGAGCGGCGATTTCAGCGGATCGTCATGCATGGGGCGCGCTTTAACCGGATGAAGGGGGCCTGTCACCTCTCTGCCGACGGATTCGGGCATGAAAAATCCGCTTCGGACAGAAAAAAGGCGGACCCGATGGCCCGCCTTTTCCCTGTTCATTTCCGCTTTGTTTCCGAAGAAGGAAGTTCAGCGCTTTTCCACGGGCACATAATCGCGCTGCGTCGGGCCGGTGTAAAGCTGACGCGGGCGGCCGATCTTCTGCGCGGGGTCCGAGATCATTTCGTTCCACTGCGCCACCCAGCCGACGGTGCGGGCAAGGGCGAACAGCACGGTGAACATTTCGGTCGGGAAGCCGATGGCCGACAGGATGATGCCGGAATAGAAATCGACGTTCGGATACAGCTTCTTCTCGACGAAATAAGGATCGTTGAGGGCGATCTGCTCCAGTTCACGGGCGACATCGAAAACCGGGTCGGTCACGCCCAGCTTGGCGAGCACCTCATTTGCGGTTTTCTGCATCACCTTGGCGCGCGGGTCGTAATTTTTGTAGACGCGGTGGCCAAAGCCCATCAGGCGGAACGGATCATCCTTGTTCTTGGCGCGGGCGATATATTCGGGGATGCGATCCACCGAACCGATTTCGCGCAGCATGTTGAGCGCGGCTTCGTTCGCGCCGCCATGGGCCGGACCCCACAGACAGGCGATGCCCGCCGCGATGCAGGCGAACGGATTGGCGCCCGACGACCCGGCGAGGCGGACGGTCGAGGTCGACGCATTCTGTTCATGATCGGCATGGAGGATGAAAATCTTGTCCATCGCATCCTCGATCACCGGATCGACGACATATTCCTCTGCCGGGACAGAGAAGGTCATGTTGAGGAAATTGCCGGTGTAGGACAGATCGTTGCGCGGATAGACGAAGGGCTGACCCACCGAATATTTATAGGCCATCGCCGCGATGGTCGGCATCTTGGCGATCAGGCGGTGGCTGGCGATCTGCCGCTGGAGGGGGTCGGTGATGTCGGTCGAATCATGATAAAAGGCCGACAGCGCGCCGACGACGCCGCACATGATCGCCATCGGGTGCGCATCGCGACGGAAGCCCTTGTAAAAGGACGTCAGTTGCTCGTTCACCATGGTGTGGCGGGTGATCGTGCTGTCGAACTGGGACAGTTCATCCTTGCCGGGCAGTTCGCCACGCAGCAGCAGATAGGCCACTTCCATGAAGCTGGACTGTTCGGCCAGCTGGTCGATCGGATAACCGCGATGGAGCAGAACGCCTTCGTCTCCATCGATATAGGTCAGGCCGGATTCGCAACTGGCCGTCGATGTAAAGCCGGGATCATAGGTGAACATGCCCGTGTCGGCATATAATTTGCGGATGTCGATGACCTGAGGCCCGACAGAACCGTCCTTGACCGCATAGTCGTGGCTGGTGCCACCGATATCGAGTTTGGCCGAACCGTCTGCCATATTTTTCTCCCTATGTTTTTCCGTGGATGCCGCCCGGTTGGTCAGGCGGCGTCCGATAACCTCGCCAATGTCTCTTCGCGGCCCAGAAGGAAGAGAACGTCGAATATTCCGGGCGACGTGGTGCGGCCGGTCAGGGCGGCACGCAAAGGTTGCGCGACTTTTCCCAGCCCCAGACCGGCTTCCTCCGCCACCGCGCGAATGGGATGTTCAATCGCTTCGGGCGTCCAGTGTTCGACGCCGACCAGCGCCTGCGCGCAGGATGCTACCACCGCTTTGCCCGCGTCGTCCAGCAGGGCGGTCGCCTTTTCATCCGGCGTCAGGGGGCGCTGGGCGAAGAGGAACAGCGCGCCATCGGCGATTTCGTCGAGCGTTTTGGCGCGGGGTTTCAGCGCGGCCATCGCCTGAAGCAGTTGCGCCTTGTCATCATCGGACAGATCGCGCCCGATAATCTTGGCGACGCGCGGCGCGACCAGATCGGCCAGGCGGGCGTCTGCTGCCTCGCGAATATAGAGGCCGTTGAGATTTTCCAGCTTCTTGATGTCGAAACGGGCGGGGGAACGGCCGACGCCCGCCAGATCGAACAGCTCGATCGCGCGATCCCGGCCGATGATTTCCTCATCGCCATGCCCCCAGCCCAGCCGGAGGAGATAGTTGAAAATCGCTTCGGGCAGCATCCCCATCTCATCGCGATAGGCATCGACGCCCAGCGCGCCATGACGCTTCGACAGCTTCGCGCCATCGGCCCCATGGATCAGCGGGATATGGGCGTAAACCGGCTCTTCCCAGCCCATGGCGCGATAAATGCCGAGTTGGCGAAAGGCGTTGTTGAGATGGTCGTCGCCGCGGATCACATGGGTCACGCCCATGTCGTTGTCGTCCACCACCACGGCGAGCATATAGGTCGGCGTGCCGTCGGACCGCAGCAGGATCATGTCATCCAGTTCGGCATTCTGAACGACGACGCGGCCCTGCACCGCATCCTCTATCGCCGTTTCGCCTTCCTGCGGGGATTTCAGCCGAATCACATAGGGCGCGCCCGCCGGGGCCTCCGCCGCATCGCGGTTCCGCCAGCGGCCATCATAGCGCATGGGCTGGCGCGCCGCGCGCTGCGCCTCGCGCAGTTCGGCAAGCTCTTCGGGCGTGGCGAAACATTTATAGGCATGGCCACCGGCGAGCAACTGATGGGCGACCTCCGCATGGCGCTGGGCGCGCGCGAACTGATAGACCGGCTCTTCCTCGCTCATCAGGCCGAGCCAGTCCAGCCCATCCAGAATCGCCTCGATGGCGGGCTGAGTCGATCGCGCCCGGTCCGTATCCTCGATTCGCAGCAGGTAGCGGCCGCCATGATGCCGGGCGAACAGCCAGTTGAACAGCGCGGTGCGCGCGCCGCCAATATGCAAAAATCCGGTGGGCGAGGGGGCAAAGCGGGTTACGACTGCCCTTTTTTCACCGGTTGCGTTCACCCAGAAAATCTCCGATTGTTTTTTATCGGCTCGCAACAGGGCGAACCGCATCATGGTGTTGCCGCACGCCCCCTAGCATGGCTTTTCCTCTATCACAAATGTATGTTGCGCCGCACAGCGGAACGCCCCTTGCATCTGCTCTGCACCGGCTGGAAAACTGGCTGGAGGGGGAGCGGGAGCGGCTGGCGCTGTGGGTGCCGGTCGCGCTGGGCGTGGGGATCGTCGCATGGTTCGCGTTGCCCGGCCCGGCGCAGTGGGCGGCATGGGTGGCGATGTGCGCCATGCTTGCCCTTGCGTCCCTCGGCCTGCCAGCGGGTGGGCGCGTCCGGCTGGTGCTGATGACGGGCGCATTGCTGGCCGCCGGGGGCTGCGTGCTGGTCTGGGGCAAGGCGCTGACGGTCGGGGAAAGGCCGATCGCCCGCCCCGTTTTCATGCAGGTGCAGGGCAAGGTCGTCACGGTGGAGCCGCAACCGGCCCTGCGCCGCACGCGCGTCACCATCGCGCCCGATGCAGCGCTTGGCCTGCCGCACCGGATTCGCGTCAATATCCTTGACGCCGACTGGGACAAGGCGATGGGCCGGGGTGCTGTCCTCTCGTTCCGAAGCCGCCTGATGCCGCCCGCGCCGCCCGCCGTGCCGGGCGCCTATGATTTTGCCGAGCGCGCCTATTTCATGGGGATTGGCGCCACCGGGCGGGCGCTGGCGCCGATAGCGGTCGTCCATCCCGCCCCGGCGCATGGCGAAGCGCTCCGCCTGCGGCTTTCCGCGCATGTCCGCTCCCGGCTGGATGGTGGGGAAGGGGCGATCGCCGCCACGCTGGCATCCGGCGACCGGGGCGCGATCAGCGAGGCGGATGCCGATGCGATGCGGCGCAGCGGCCTTGCGCATCTGCTGTCGATCAGCGGCCTGCACGTGTCCGCGCTGATCGGCGCGGTGGTGATGCTGATCTACCGGGTGCTGGCGCTCAGCCCCCGGCTGGCGCTGGGCGCGCCGCTCATGCTGATCGCGGCCGGAGGCGGTGCGGTGGCCGGCATCTCCTATACGCTGTTGACCGGGGCGGAGGTGCCGACCGTCCGGTCGTGCATCGCGGCGCTGCTGATATTGGGCGGTCTGGCGCTGGGCAGGGAGCCGATCAGCCTGCGGCTGGTGGCGGCGGGCGCGCTGATCGTCCTGATCTTCTGGCCCGAAGCGCTCACCGGGCCGAGTTTCCAGATGAGCTTCGGCGCGGTTGCCGTGCTGATCGCGCTGGCCGAAGCGAAATGGTTCCGCCGCCTGACATCGGCGCGGGACGAACATTGGGCGATGAAGGCGGGGCGGACGGTGCTGGCCCTGTTCCTGACCGGCCTTGCCGTCGAATGCGCGTTGACGCCCATTGCGCTGCACCATTTTCATCAGGCCGGGATATTGGGCGCGCTCGCCAATCTGGTGGCGATTCCGCTGACGACCTTCGTCATCATGCCCGCCGAGGCGCTGGCCCTGTTGCTCGACAGCGTCGGGCTGGGCGCGCCTTTCTGGTGGATCACGGGCAAGGCGCTGTCGCTGCTGCTGCTGGTCGCGCATGGCGTGTCGGCCCATCCGCTGGCGACATGGGCCATGCCGGTGGCGTCGGGCACGCCCTTTGCGGTCATCATGCTGGGCGGCCTGTGGCTACTCATCTGGCGTGGAAGAGTGGCGTGGGCGGGCCTGATCGCCGTGCTGGGCGGGGCGGCCGCGATGTTGGCGACGCCCGCGCCGGACCTGCTGGTGACGGGCGATGGACGGCATCTGGCGATCAGGCAGGCCGATGGGCGGATGGCCCTGCTGCGGGGCGGCGCGGGCGATTATGTGCGCGGGATGCTCGGTTCGGCGGCCGGCGATGGGATGGGCGGCGATGTCGGCGCGGCCATGGTCGCGCTGGGCGATACGCGGCAGGCGCGGTGCAGCCGGGATCTTTGCGTTGCCAAAGTCTCTGCGGGAAAGCGGGACTGGACGATATTGGCGACCCATAGCCGGATGACGGTGCCATGGCGCGCGCTGATCGAGGCTTGCGCACAAGCCGATATCGTGGTGAGCGAGCGCCGCCTGCCTGCGGCCTGCGCGCCGCGCTGGTTGAAGCTGGACCGGGCGCATTTGCGTGAAACCGGCGGGGTGGCGGTGTATCTGAAGCAAGGGAAATGGCGCGCAGTCCGTCAGCCGGGGGACAGGCATCCATGGGTCGCTGCCGCCCCGGCTCCCGCCCGGGACGGGGTGAGCGCGCAGGGCGTGGCGCCTTCGTCCTGATGGGCTTTGGACCCTCAAATATCGGTGCAGGGTGCGGGGATGCTCGGCCCGTCCTGATGATGCTTTCACCTTTGTACCCCGCGAAAATAAGGACGCAGGGTGTGAGGGGAAAGAGGGAGACGGGCAGGCGGGCAGACGGGCAGACAGATAGGCGGGCAGACGGGTAGATAGAGGGATCGGCGGGCCGGGCAAGGTGGCGCATGCCGGGCGGGGATCGTTCGCAAACCGCCATGGGTTTTGACATCGCAGGCGATCCGGTGCCGTATCTATCGCCGCTGATGTGGCAGGCACTAGCGCGGCGGCAGGTCAGCCGGGCAGGGTGTCCTGCCATCGGGTTAGGAGGCGGGAGGCCATCGGGGTCAAGACTAATCGACCTTCAACCCTGACAGCCCTGAAAATGCTGGATTTCCGCGCTTCCAGCACTTGCGGGCCATAAGTCCACCGTGCGCCGGGTCGCGCGGAAAACCCCCATGCCGGTCAGACCGATCGATCCCGGATCGTCAATTATAGCGGCGCAGCAATCCGGCGAGCTTGCCCTGAATCCGTACCTGCCGGGAATCATATATTTGCGGTTCATAGGCGGCATTGGCTGGGTCGAGCCGGACGCGCCCGCCGTCGCGGCGGAAATATTTGAGCGTGGCTTCCGCCTCGTCGATCAAGGCGACGACGATCTGGCCCTCGCGGGCCTCATCGGTGCGCTGGATCAGCGCATAATCGCCGTCCAATATGCCCGCATCGACCATCGAATCCCCCGAAACCTCCAGCGCATAATGATCGCCCGACCCCAGCAGGGCGGCGGGAACGGAGAGCATGGTCTGCCCCTCCATCGCCTCGATCGGCACACCCGCCGCGATTCGGCCGTGCAGGGGAATCTCGATCACGTCATTGGCGGCGATCGGCATTTCCCGCGGCGCAGCGGCGAGGGGAGGGCGCAGCGGCGCGGCGGCGGCAGGCGCTTTCGCAATGCCATCGGGCATCCTGACGATTTCCAACGCCCGCGCGCGGTTGGGCAGGCGGCGGATGAAGCCGCGTTCTTCCAGCGCGCTGATAAGCCGATGGATGCCGGATTTGGATTTCAGATCCAGCGCATCCTTCATCTCGTCAAAGGAGGGGGAAACGCCGCCTTCCTCCAGCCTGCGCTGAATGAAAAGGAGCAGTTCCTGTTGTTTAGCCGTCAGCATCGCCCGTCTCGCCTCGTCTTGGGAACGAATGAAGAACGTATAGGAAACGTTTTGGAACAAGTCAAGCCGAAGGGCCTGCTTCCTTCAAAGCGGCAGCAGGCTCACGGCCTCGCCGCAGGTGGCAGGCGCGCTGCGGGCGGGCCGGAGGATCAGCGCGTCGGCCTGCGACAGCCCCCATGTCGCGGCGCTGTCCTGCTGGGAAAGCGGGCGGATGCGGCCGTCCTCATCCCACGCCGCGCGGATATAATCGTCCCGTTCGCCGGTCGCGGGCATGTCCGTTGCCAGCAGCGCGTCCTGCCGGGGCGGCAGCGGGGCGGGGCTGCCGGCCATGTGGCGCACCAGCGGCAGCAGGAAGAGGTGCGCGGTGACGAAGGCCGATACCGGATTGCCCGGCAAGCCCAGAAACAGCGCTTCGCCCAGCCTGCCGCAGATCAGCGGCTTGCCGGGGCGCATGCGGATTTTCCAGAAATCGATGGAACCGCCCGCCGCCTCCAGCGCCGGTTTCACCAGATCATGATCGCCGACCGAAGCGCCGCCTGTCGAAACGATGATATCGGCCTCGCCCGGATGGCGCAGGCGGTTGGTCAGCAGGGCCAGATCATCGGCGATGATGCCGTGATCCACAGCCTCGCAGGGCAGGGCGGAGAGCATAGCGCGCAGCATCACCGCATTGGAGGCGGGAAGCTGCCCCGCAGAGAGCGGCGCGCCGGGCGCGACCAGTTCCGATCCGGTGGAGAGAAGGGCGATGCGCGGACGACGCGGCAGCGGCAAGGCGCCATGCCCGGCCAGCGCGGCCAGCGCCACATGGCGCGGCGTGAGGCGCGTTCCGGCGGGCAGGATGATTTGCCCCCGCGTAAAATCCGATCCGGCCTTGCGAACATGCTTGCCGGGCTTTCCCGGCCCATCGCCTGACAGCGACAGGTGGTCGCCCACCCGCGTCCCGTCTTCCTGAAGGAGGACGCAATCGGCGCCCTGCGGCATGGGCGCGCCGGTATAGATGCGCACCGCTTCGCCGGGGGAGAGCGCGCCCGCATATCCCGTGCCCGCCGCGCTTTCCCCGATGACGGTCCATGGGCCGGGCAGGTCGGCATGGCGGATCGCATAGCCATCCATCGCGGAAAGATCGAGCGAGGGCTGGCTGCGTAGCGCCTGTTCCTCCCGAGCCGTCCAGCGGCCGGCTGCATCCGCCAGCGGCACGGTTTCTACGGGGAGGGCGGGCGCCATGGCGAACAGCCGGGCCTGCGCCTCTGTGACGGGAAGAAGGCTCATACCATATCTTTCGATTCAGGCCTCCGGATCAGGCCTTCCGGTCAGTCTGCGCGCCAGTCGCCGGATTTTCCACCGGTCTTTTCAAGCAGGCGAATATCACGAATTATCATGCCCTTATCGAGCGATTTTGCCATATCATACAGGGTAAGAAGCGCGACCGATACAGCCGTCATCGCTTCCATCTCAACGCCGGTCTTGCCCTGTGTGCGTACTGTCGCGGTGGCGATGACGCCCTGAGGGTCCATCGCAAGATCGATGCTTATCTTGTTGATAGGCAAGGGATGACAGAGCGGAATCAGGTCGGCCGTTTTCTTCGCCGCCATGATCCCGGCAATACGGGCGACGGCCAGAACGTCGCCCTTCTGGGCGCTGCCTTCCGCAAGGGCGCGGACGGCCTGCGCGTTCATGTCGATTCGCCCGGTCGCGACGGCCTGCCGCACGGTGTCCGCCTTGCCCGACACATCGACCATATGGGCCGCGCCTGTCTCATTGATGTGGGTGAGGCGGGGCATGGTCGTTCTTACGCCCCGGTCAGCAGCCTGCGCGTGGCCGCCTCGACATCGGCATGGCGCATCAGCGCTTCACCGACAAGGAAGCAGCGCACGCCATGTTCCGCCATCGCGCTCAAGTCCTGATGCGAAGAGAGGCCGCTTTCCGCGACGAAAGTGCAGCCCTCCGGCGCATGGCCGATCAGGTCGTAAGTCCGGGCGAAATCGACGGTGAAGTCGCGCAGGTCACGGTTGTTGACGCCGATCAGGCGGGATTTGAGGCGGCCCGCGCGCTCCATCTCCGCCTCGTCATGCACCTCGATCAGCACGTCCATGCCGAGGTCGAGCGCGGTCTGCTCGATTTCCTGCATCTGCCCGTCCTCCAGCGCGGCGACGATGATGAGGATCGCGTCGGCGCCGATCGAGCGGGCCTCTAGCACCTGCCAGGGATCGACCATGAAATCCTTGCGGATCACCGGCAATTGGCAGGCGGCGCGCGCGGCGATCAGATAATCCTCATGCCCCTGAAAATAGGGGGCGTCGGTCAGCACCGAAAGGCAGGCCGCGCCCCCGGCCTGATAGGCGGCGGCATGGGCGGCCGGATCGAAATCCTCTCTTATCAATCCCTTGGAAGGGCTTGCTTTCTTCACTTCCGCGATCAGGCCGAAGCCGGTTTGCGCCGCCTTGTCGAGCGCGCGGCGAAACCCGCGCGGCGGCGTCTGCGCGGCGGCGCGTTCCTGAAGGGTGGCGATGCCGATGCTTGCCTTGCGGGCGGCGACTTCGCCATATTTGGTGTCGCAGATTTCGATCAGCTTGTTGGTCTTGGTCATGTCCACGCAATCCAGCATTGCAGCAGGGCGTTGGCCAGCCCCTTGTCGATGGCTTCGGCGGCTTCCTCCACTGCTTCCGTCCAGCCGGAGGCATGGCCCGCGACGATCAGCGCGCCCGCCGCGTTGAACAGCACCGCGTCGCGATAGGCGCCGTGCTCGCCCAGCATCAGGCGGCGCAGCGCCTCGGCATTATAGGCCGCGTCCCCGCCCTTGATCGCTTCATGGGGGTAGCGGGGCAGGCCGATATCGGCCGCGTCCATGGGGTAGGTGCGGATCGCGCCGTCCTTCAGTTCCGCCACGCGATTGGGCGTGCTGAGGGAGAGTTCATCCATATTATCCTCACCCGCGACGAGCATCGCATGGGTCATCCCCAGCTTTTGCATCGCTTCCGCGCAGATGGTCACATAATCGGGGCGGGCAATGCCGACGATCTGCCGGTTGACCCGCGCCGGATTGGCGAGCGGGCCGGTGAGGTTGAAGATGGTGCGCCGGCCGATCGCCTTGCGAATGGGGGCCAGACGGCCGAGCGCGGGGTGATGGCGCTGCGCGAAGAGGAAGCAGATGCCCAGATCGGCGAGTTGCCGCTGCGCCTCTTGCGGCGCGATATCGAGCCGGACGCCCAGCGCCTCCAGCGTATCCGCGCCCCCCGCCCTGGAGGAGGCGGCGCGGTTGCCATGCTTGGCGACCGGCACGCCGCAGGCCGCGACGACGATGGCGACGGCGGTGGAAACATTGAGCGTATGGAGACCATCGCCCCCGGTGCCGCATACGTCGATCGCGCCGTCCGGGGCGGTGATCCGGATCATGCGTTCACGCATGGCGGCGGCGGCGGCGGCGATTTCGGTCGCGGTTTCGCCGCGTTCGCTCAGATGCGTCAGGAACGCGCCGATTTCCTCGTCCGACGGCCCGCCATCGAGGATCGCGGCAAAGGCAGCCGCCGCCTCCGCTTCGGTCAGCGGGGTCTGGGGATCGGGCAGCAGGGTCATGCGGAAATCTTCGGGGCGATGGCTTTGGGGGTGAGGCCCGCCAGCGTCATGAAATTGGCGAGCATCGCATGGCCATGTTCGGTCGCGATGCTTTCGGGGTGAAACTGCACGCTATGGATCGGCAGATCCTTGTGCCGGAAGCCCATCACCGAGCCGTCATCGCTGGTGGCGTTGACGATCAGGCAATCGGGACTATCCTCGACGATCAGCGAATGATAGCGCGTCGCGATGAAGGGGGAGGGCAGGCCCGCAAACAGCCCGGTGCCGTCATGGCTGACCGGCGAGGTCTTGCCGTGCATCAGGCCGCCGCGCACCACCTTGCCGCCGAAATATTGCCCGATCGACTGGTGGCCGAGGCACACGCCCAGCAGCGGCTTGCCCGCATCGGCGCAGGCGCCGACCAGATCGAGGCTGATGCCCGCCTCATTGGGGGTGCAGGGGCCGGGCGAGAGCAGGAAGGCCTGCGCGCCCGTGCCGATCGCCTGCGCGGCGGAAAGCGCATCATTGCGCACGACGTCCACCTGCGCGCCCAGTTCCATCAGATAATGGACCAGGTTCCAGGTGAAGCTGTCATAATTGTCGATGACGAGGATCATGGCTATTGCCCGTAGCGCCCTTCGCGCGCGAGTTCCACAGCTTCCTTGGCGGCGGCCATCAGCGCGCCGGATTTCGCCTCGCATTCGCGCTGTTCATAGGCCGGGTCGCTATCCGCGACGATGCCTGCGCCCGCCTGCGCATGCATCACGCCATCCTTGAGGACGGCGGTGCGCAGGACGATGCAACTGTCCATATTGCCATCGGGCGAGAAATAGCCGACCCCGCCCGCATAGGCGCCCCGCGTTTCCGGTTCCAGCTCCGCGATGATCTCGCAGGCGCGGACCTTGGGCGCGCCGGAAACCGTGCCCGCCGGAAAGCCCGCGAACAGCGCGTCGAGCGCGTCCTTCTTCTCATCGAGGGCGCCCACGACATTGGAGACGATGTGCATCACATGGCTGTAATATTCGATCGTGTAGCTGTCGGTGACGGTAACGGTCCCGGCGCTCGCCACCCGGCCCACATCATTGCGGCCCAGATCCAGCAGCATCAGATGCTCTGCCCGCTCCTTGGGGTCGGCGAGCAGCGAATCGCGGTTCACTATATCCTCGGCGGAGGTCTTGCCGCGCGGCCGGGTGCCCGCGATCGGGCGGATCGTCACCTCGCCGTCGCGCACGCGCACGAGGATTTCCGGGCTGGACCCGATGAGCGAAAAGCCCGGCATGTCGAGGCAATAGAGAAAGGGCGACGGGTTGATCCGCCGCAACGCGCGATAAAGCGCCAGCGGCGGCAGCGGAAAGGGGGCGGTGAAGCGCTGCGCCAGCACCACCTGAAAAATATCGCCCGCGAAGATATAGTCCTTCGCCCGGTTCACCATCCCGGCATAGCGGTCGGGCTGGAGCACGGGCGTGAAGCGGATATCGTCCCCGGCGTCGAGGGTGGGGCGTGGCGGCAGCGCGCCCGCAAGCCGGGCCGCTGCGGCATCGAGCCGATCTTGCGCCTGCGCCATCGCCGCGTCGATATTCGCGCATTTTTCCTGCCATAGCGGGGCGACGAGATAGAGCGCGTCCTCCAGCCGGTCGAAGATCAGGATCACCGTCGGGCGGACGAACAGCATGTCGGGCATGCCGATCGGATTGGGCGCGGGGCGGGGGAGTTTTTCCACCAGCCCGATCGTTTCATAACCGAAATGGCCGACGAGGCAGGCAAGGGCGGGGGGCAGGGCCGGATCGGTATCGGCCTTGCACTCTTCCACCAGCGCCCGTAGCGCGGTCAACGTATCATCCGGCGCGTCGGCAAAGGCGTCGCGGTCGGTCTGCCAATGCCGGTTGATCTGCGCTTTGTCGCCATCGGCCCGAAACACCAGATCGGGCGCGATGCCGAGCAGGCTGAACCGCCCGCGCACCGATCCGCCCTCCACCGATTCGAGCAGAAAGTCGCCGCGTTCCGGCTCCATCAGCTTGAGCGCCGCCGAAATCGGGGTTTCGGTGTCGGCGATCTGCTTGCGCCACAACAGGGCGGAGCGCCCCGCTTCCAGCGATACGCGGATGGTCGCCGGGTTCGATCCTCTGGCCTTGCTCATGGCGGTTTACTGGGCCGCCGCGCCATTCACGCGACGTAGTTCCTGACTGACCCGCGCCACGGTCGAGGCGTTATATTTGACACCGAGCGAGCGCTCGACGGCGCGTTCGAACTGGTCGCCATATTCATTGGCGACAACATTGGTCAGGTCGCCGCGCACCTGATCGACGAGGCCGGGCACCTTGGCGGCGTCGCCCTGTTCGATCTTGTCGAGCATCACGAGGAAATAGCCCTGATCATTGGGGATGGGCAAA
Organism: Sphingobium sp.; assembly: GCA_050252755.1. Taxonomy (GTDB): domain Bacteria; phylum Pseudomonadota; class Alphaproteobacteria; order Sphingomonadales; family Sphingomonadaceae; genus Sphingobium. The sequence goes on along the minus strand of JBFWKI010000011.1, from coordinate 37,615 downwards.
ATCTTCGTCGTGCCGCTGGCCATGGCGAACAGGATGGAGATTTCAGCGGGCGGGCGCGAATCGCCGCGCAGCAGATCGGCGCGGCGGCCCGCGACCTTCTGCGCCGGGGGCAGGGTGATGCCGGCCCCGGCCAGCGCCTTGTCAAAGGATGTGCCCTTATCGATCGCGCCTTTCAGCTTGTCGGCCAGCGCCTTGGCCTTCTCCGCGCCCTGATGCAGCAGATATTGCTGGACGATCACGCTCTTCACCTTTTCCAGCGGCGGCGGCGCGGCGGCGACGATGTCGGTCACATCGACCAGCGCATAACGCTGTTGCTGGGTGATCGGCGCGAACTGGGCGTCGTCGTCCGCATCCATGTCGAAGGCGGGCTTGAGCAAGGGCTTCACATCGTCGGGAACCGTATAGTCGGCCTTTTCCACGCTCTGCCCGGTGGCGAGCAGCAGCGGGGTGGTTTCGACCTTCAGCCCATTATCCTTGACCGCTTCGTCGAAGGTCGCGCCATTGGCGATCTCATCCTCTATCTTGGAGGTGAAATCGCTCAGCAGCGCCCGGCCCTTGTCGGCCTTGAGCGCGGTGACGATCTCCGCCTTCACCGATTCCAGCGGTTGTTCGGCGATCTTCTGAATGTCCGAAACCTGAAACGCCGCCCAGCCCAGCGATACCTTCACCGGCCCGACGATCTGGCCCTGCTGCGCGCTAAAGGCAGCCTTGGCGGCGTCCTCGGACGCCTGCTTGGCCAGATCGGCCCGCGTGACGCGGGAGAGGGTGGAAACGGACAGCCCGTCCTTCTTCGCGGCGGCGGCCAGCGATCCCGACGCGGCGGCAGCCTTGGCGACGCTTTCGCTCGGCAGGATCAACTGTTCGACGGTGCGGGTTTCGCGCGCGCCATATTTCGCGTTGTTGGCGGCGTAATATTTGGAAATCTCGCTGTCGGTCGGCGCGGCGGCGGCGGTAAAGCGCTCTGCATCGACCACCGCATAGCGCAGGCGGCGCTGTTCGGGCACGGTATAGCGATCCGCGTTCTTCTTGTAGAAATCGGCGAGTTGCGCGTCGGTCGGCTGGTCGGCGCGGGGGAAAGCGGCGGCGGGAATGGCGGCGATCCGCCCTTCGCGCGCTTCTAGCAGCAAGGAGGCATAGGGCAGGACGAGGCTGTCCGTCAGGCGCGTGCCCTGTCCGGCGGGGGCGACGAGCAGGCGGCCGGTCAACTGCTGCTCGATATCGGTGCGCAATTCCTTTTCGCTCAACTGCTGGCTCGACAACATCTGGCGGAACAGCGCTTGGCTGAATTTGCCGGTGGCGTCGTGAAAGGCGGGGATCGACGCGATCTGCGCGTCCACCATGCGCTTGGATACATAAATGCCCTGTCGGTGCGCGAATTCCTTCAGCGCCACGCCGGCGACCAGCTGGTCATAAATTTGCGGGACGGCCCCCAGTTCCAGAAATTGCGCGATCTGCATGCCCGGATTTTCGCGGCGCTGCTGCTCGAAGATGCGCTGCACACGGGCCTGCACTTCCGAATCACCCAGTTTCTCGCTGCCGATCTTCGTCGAGGAACCGCCCCCGATTCCGGTCAGCGAGTCGAAAGTGCCGTTGGCGGTGATATCGCTGGCGGCAAAGGCGAAGGCGACCAGCGCCAGAAAGGCGATGCCGATGGCGGCCCCCAATTTGGACCCGATTAAGCGGCGAAAGATACTGATCATTGAGCTGTCCTGAACATCCCGGAGGGCGGCTGGAGATAAGTGCCGCTTTAGGGGGTGTCGGCTTTCCCTTCAAGCGGGGACTGGACTTTGGGAGCAGGGTCGTTATCGCCCCCCTCCATCGGATCGACCTTTTGATGCAGGGAGCAGGGATATGGGCCGCCGCAAACTTGTCGTGGGCAACTGGAAGATGAACGGGCTGCGGGCGCAGTTGACGGAAGTGGAGGCCATCGGCCGCGCGGCGGGCGAGCATCCGGCGGTGGAGGTGGGGCTGTGCGTCCCCGCAACCCTGATAGAGCGCGCCGCCGGTCAGTCCGGCGCAGCCTTCATCGGCGCGCAGGATTGCCATGAAGCGCGCAATGGCGCGCATACCGGTTGCCTTTCGGCGGACATGGTGAAGGAAGCGGGCGCGAGCTGGGTGATCGTCGGCCATAGCGAGCGACGCACCGACCAGCATGAAAGCAGCGCGCAGGTCGCGGCCAAGGCGGCGGCGGCCAGGGCCGAAGGGCTGAAGGTGATTCTCTGTCTCGGTGAAAGTCTGGACGTGCGCGACAGCGGCAAGGCGCTGGAATTCGTGCTGGATCAACTGGCGCAATCTCTGCCGGAAGGCGCGGCGGCGGACTGGCTCGCCATCGCCTATGAACCGATCTGGGCGATCGGCACCGGGCGCATCCCGACCATGGAACAGATCGCGGAAATGCACGGCGCGATTCGCGCGGCGCTGGCCAAGGCTGTCGGCGCGGAGGCGGCGGGGGCCATGCGGGTGCTCTATGGCGGCTCGGTCAATGCGGGCAATGCGGCGGATATCTTCGCTCTGGCCGATGTCGATGGCGGCCTTGTCGGCGGGGCGAGCCTGAAGGCGGAAAGTTTCGTTCCGATCATCGCCGCGGCGGCGTGAGGCGGCGACGGGCAGGGGAAAAGGCGAAGGGCGCGCCGGTCAGCTATGCGCGTCGCTTCGGCCCTTGCCGACCCGGCGGAAAGCGCGGCGCAATGACCCGCCCAATGGCCCTTTTCCCATGGCTGCCGGAAGGGGTCGTCCGAAATTCCGCACCCATGGTTGAGCCCATGGTTGTACAGGGCGGTCTTCCCGGCTAAGGGCCTTGCTAACGATATTTTTCGAGTTTGCGGACAGCATAACCATGTTCACCTTTCTTCTTGTCGTGCAGGCGATCATTGCCGCCTGCCTTGTCACCGTCATTCTGATGCAGCGGTCCGAAGGGGGTGGGCTGGGTGTCGGCGGCAGCCCGTCGGGGTTCATGTCCGCACGCGGCGCGGCGGATTTCCTCACCCGCTCCACCACTATATTGGCCGTCCTGTTCGTGGGGCTGAGCATCACGCTGGCGGTGGTCGCCTCGGTGAAGCATGCCCCGACCGATATCGACACATCGCTGGTGAAGCAGGCCCCGACATCCTCTACGCAGGCCCCCAATTCCGATGCGGAAACGACCGGGCCGGTTTCGGATGATCCGCTGGCGGGCGCGGCGCAGACGGTCGGCGACGCCGATCGGGGCGCGGCATCCAATGGCGCGGTGCCGCTCGCCCAATAAGGCCTGCCGGTTTTTTCACTTTTTTGCAGGTGCGCGGCAACGCGCGCTTGCCCTTCCTCATGAAATAAGGGTAAGCCTCCACTCCCATGGCGCGGTATATTTTCATCACCGGCGGCGTGGTCTCCTCGCTTGGAAAAGGCCTTATGGCCGCGAGCCTTGCGGCTCTGCTGCAATCGCGGGGGTATCGTGTTCGCATTCGCAAGTTCGATCCCTATCTGAACGTCGATCCCGGCACCATGTCGCCTTATCAGCATGGCGAGGTGTATGTGACCGACGACGGGGCGGAAACGGACCTCGACCTTGGCCATTATGAGCGCTTCACCGGCGTTTCGGCCCATCAGTCGGACAATGTGACGCAGGGGCGGATCTACCAGACGATCATCACCAAGGAACGACGCGGCGATTATCTGGGCGCGACGGTGCAGGTCATCCCGCACGTCACCGATGAGATCAAGGCGTTCGCCAAGGCCGATACCGAGGGTCTGGATTTCGTGCTGTGCGAAATCGGCGGCACGGTCGGGGATATCGAAGGCCTGCCGTTCATGGAGGCGATCCGCCAGCTTCATAATGATCTGGGGCGCGGCCAGTCGATCTTCGTTCATGTGACGCTGGTGCCCTATATCGCGGCGGCGGGCGAGTTGAAGACCAAGCCGACGCAGCACAGCGTCCGGGAACTGACCTCGCTCGGCATCCAGCCCGATATCCTGCTTTGCCGTTGCGAACAGCGTTTGCCCGAAAGCGAACGGGCGAAGATCGCGCTGTTCTGCAATGTCCGGCCCGAAGCGGTGATCCCCGCGCTCGACGCGCCCACCATTTATGCGGTGCCGCAGCAATATCATGCCGAAGGGCTGGACAGCGAGGTGCTGCATGCGTTCGGCATTACCGATGCCCCGCCGCCCACGCTGGAACGCTGGGTCGATATCATGGATCGCACCGTCAACCCGGAAGGGGAGGTAACGATCGGCGTGGTCGGCAAATATGTCGGCCTGCCTGATGCCTATAAGTCGCTGCATGAAGCGCTGGTCCATGGCGGCCTGTCGAACCGGGTGAAGGTCCATGTGAAATGGATCGACGCGGAATTGTTCGAACAGGACGATCAGGACGTCGCCGCCCAATTGGAGGCGATGGACGGCATATTGGTGCCGGGCGGCTTCGGGATTCGCGGCAGCGAGGGCAAGATTGCCGCCGTGCGTTTCGCGCGGGAACGCAATATTCCGTTTTTCGGCATTTGCCTCGGCATGCAGATGGCCTGTATCGAGGCGGCGCGGCACACGGCAGGCATCGCCAAGGCCTCCACCACCGAATTTGGTGAAACGAGCGAGCCGGTCGTCGGCCTCATCACCGAATGGATGGGCAAGGAAGGGATGCAGCAGCGTCAGGCCGATGGCGATCTGGGCGGCACCATGCGTCTGGGCGCCTATCCCGCGAAGCTGGCGACGGGCAGCGTGGTGGCCGGCATCTATGGCGAGCAGGATATCAGCGAGCGCCATCGGCATCGTTACGAAGTGAATATCGGCTATCGCGATTCGCTGGAAAAGGGCGGGCTGATCTTCTCCGGCCTGTCGCCCGATGGCCGCCTGCCGGAAATTGTCGAGCGGCCCGATCACCCGTGGTTCATCGGCGTGCAGTTCCATCCCGAACTGAAATCCAAGCCGTTCGATCCCCATCCGCTATTCGCCAGCTTTATCGAGGCGGCGGTGCGGCAGAGCAGGCTCGTCTGAGAAACGGCGCGGAAATCGCAGGGCGGATGCCTGAGAAGGCCGCGCCGGATATCGCATCCTTTGGATATATCGCTCAGGCATAAGGACCGGCTGCCCGGATTGGACGACCCGGATCGGATGGGCGGTTGATGGTGATGCGGGGTCTGCGCTCGATCGGCGCGATGAATGATGGATGAATGCGATTGCCCATGCAGGCAAAAACCGCTATACTCCGTCCAGCCAGTTTTTCAGATCTGCGGCATGGTGCAGCATGTGCAGTGGTTTATGGCCTTTCGTGGAACTTGATCCACGGTTTCGCGCCTAGTGCGCCGGGCCATATGCCGATGTGCGATTCTCCCTTCCGTCCATGATCTGCTGATTTGCGTCCGGTGAAGATGGGTCTGCCCCTTTTTCCCGGAGGCGCCTGAACAGAACCGTCGCGCATCCCTCTTGTCTGGCAGGATGGCGCGGAAAAGGTTCGGCAGGTCATGGGGTAGGAGAGGAGAACGGGGGGCGATCCAGCAATGGGTCGCACCCCCGTCTTATATTTGGCGCTTCTCGCATTGCGTCTAAGCGCCGAGTTTTAGGCCGCGCCTCATTCAGCGCCTTTTTCCAAGCACTTACAGGCCTTACCATGTCCCGTGAGGGCATTTTGGGGATCATCCTTCCGGGACAGGGGCTTGGCTTGGGATATAAAAGCGTCCGCTCAGGCGGCGCTGCGGTCCTGCTTGTCGTTGATTTCAACCAGCTTCCCGCCATTGATGGCGATCTTCTTGGGCTTCATCGCTTCGGGAATTTCGCGGACAAGTTCGATGATCAGAAGGCCATCGGCAAGATCGGCGCTGTCCACCCGGACGAAATCGGCCAGCTCGAACCGGCGTTCGAAATTGCGGTTGGCGATCCCGACATGGACGAACTTCGCGCGTTCGTCATTGGTGATTTCCGCCTTGCGGCCCGTCACCTGCAACAGATTTTGCTGGGCGGTGATATCGAGTTCATCATCGCGAAAACCGGCGACGGCCAGCGTCACGCGATAGCGATCCTCCGACAGACGCTCGATATTGAAGGGGGGATAATTGTCGCTCTGCGCCAGCCGGGCGTTATTTTCGATCAGGTCGAACAGGCGATCGAAGCCGACGGTGGAACGGCGATAGGGGGTAAGATCAAAACCACGCATTTATCAAATCCTCATGTTGAGCGAATTGAACCGATGCCGGACCCATTATGGCGCCCGGCCTTTGCTTGCCCGTCCCCATCGGGACCGGACAAAGAGGATGTATGTGGGGCGCGGCCCTTTTCAAGAGGGCGGGGACGGGTCAAGAGGGCGGGGACTGGCCGACCCTGTGCGGCCGGATCGCCCCTAATTGGTGATGTGGTGATGGACGGCGGTGTAGGGCGGCTGCACATAATCGAGCACTTCGCCCGCCGCCCGGCCGACGCGGCTGCGGCTGTTCTTGAAGAAAAGTTCGCGCAGGTTGATGCCGACCCCGACAAACAGCCGCCGTTTCGGTTCAATGCCCGCCTTCCGGTCGCGGGCCTCGAAATCCTTTGCATAATAGCCGGCATGAAGTTCCAGAAACCGCAATGGCCCCCTGTTGATCCCCTCGAAACCGGAGAGTTTCAGCGCGAAAAAATAGCGCTGCTGCTCGAAATGGCGTTTGCCCTCCGTCGAAATAATGCCGGAATGGGGGACGATCATCAGGCGGAAATCCAGCTTTTCATCCAGCCCGGGCACCGAATTGCGCAGAACCGAAAAGCCCGCGCCAAGGGTGTTGAACGTCACATCCTCCCACGACCATCCGGAGGTCGGTTCGATGCTGTCCCAGATTTCGGTGTAGAGCATGGTGGCGGAGGCGAGCGCGGCGGCGGTGAAGGCGATGCCGGGGGCGTCGCCGGTCTTGCGCTTCAGCCGGGCATAGAGCAGTTCGGACACGATATAGGTGCTGTAACTGTGCGCAAGCTTGTCCACCCCCAGATTATTGGTGGATTTTCCGAACCAGCCTTCCTTGTGAAAATGCGGCCATTGCGGGTCTTCGAATAATTTCGAACCGTTGATGGCGGTGTAATAGGCAAGAACGCCCGCCATTTCCCATTTCACCGCGCTCACCTGCTTGCCGAAGGAGAGGCGCGCGCCGGGGGAGGGGGTGTCCGGCAAGGGGCGGTCATCCGGTGGACCGGCGGCTCCGGGCGGAAGTCCGGGGCCATGGGCAAAATCGGGGAGGGACGGCAGCGGAGCGAAGGCGGGAGCGAAGGGTGCGGGACCGGCGCAGTTTGCCGTCATGCAGGGCGGTTCCGTCGCGGCGGGTGCATGGAAGGATGCGCCTTCGTTCAGGCCGTGGAATTCCCCTCGCCTATTTTCGTTCGCGACAGCAGGGGACACGACAGCAGGGGGTAGGGAAAACCCGTCCATGTCCGGCAAGGCGATGTCCGGCAAGGCAATATCCGCCATATCGTCGGCATGGGCGGGGGCGGTAAGGAACAGGCTGGCGGCGGCCACGCCAAGGAGGATTATCCGGTCGGAAAGGAAGGAAGGAAGCCAAAACGGAGGCAAAGCAAAGCGGCCGGTCATCCGGCCAGAATAGGGCGGAGGAACAGGAGATGCAATCCACCGCCGTTTCCGCCGGGCGTCCGCTCCCGGCTTTGCCGTGCCGCGCTATATGCGACGGGCGCTGATGTCAGACCAGTTCGCCGGTCAGCAGGCGCGGCAGGGCGCCGGATTCCCCGCGCGCCTCGGCCATGAAACGCCCCTTGAGCGGCCCCATTTTCTGAACCGCCGCAAGGCCCAGACGCCGCGCGGCAGAAGCCGCCTTGCCCGGTATGTCGAACAGGCGGACAAGGCCATCCATGGCGACGGTGACGGACAGCGTATCCAGACTGCGCCAGCGCTGATAGCGGGTGAGCAACTGCGCATCGCCCGGTTCCAGCCCCAGCCTCATGCCATCGACGATCACCTCGATCAGCGCCGCGACATCGCGAAAGCCCAGATTGACGCCCTGCCCGGCGATCGGGTGGATGGCATGGGCGGCGTCGCCCACCAGCGCCAGCCGCGTATCGGTGATCCGCGCCGCGCGATGATAGCCGAGCGGGAAGGACGACCGCGCCGCCGCGACCTCAATTTCCCCCAGAAACCCGCCGATCCGCTTTTGCGCTTCATGCGCCCAGCCGCGCTCGCCCAGCGCGAGGAGGCCCGCCGCCTGCTCCTGCGGCACCGTCCAGACGATGGCGCTGCGGTTGCCCGGCTGCATCGGCAGCAGGGCGAAGGGGCCGCCGGGATAGAAAATCTCATATGCCGTATTGGCGTGCGGCACCTCATGGGTGATCGCGCTGACCATCGCGACCTGGCTGTATTTCCACTGGGCGACCGTGATGCCCGCCGCCGCGCGGGTCGGGCTGGCGCGGCCCTCGGCCCCGACCAGCAGTGATCCGCGCAATTGCGTGCCGCTTTCCAGCGTCACCGTCACGCCGTCCAGCGTGCGTTCGATAGAGGCGGCCTTGTCCGGCTGGAAGATCGTCAGATGCTCGGCGGCCAGAGCGGTGTCGCGCAGGGCGATGCGGGTTTCGCGATTCTCGAACATGATGCCCATCGGCCCGCCCGCTTCCTCTGGCGGGGCGAAATCGAGCGCGCCCGGTTGCAGGCCGTCCGACACCCATATGCGGTCGATCGGGCAGCCCTTGCCCTCCAGCCGTTCGCCGATGCCGATCGCCTGAAACAGCTTCCAGCTTGCGCTTGCTATGGCCGATACGCGCCCGTCAAATTGCGGGGCGAGGGTGGCGTGCGGGTCGGCGGGGTCGATCACCGCGCAGGCAATGCCATGGCGAGAAAGGCCGATGCCGAGCGTCAGCCCGACCAGACCGCCGCCCATGATGATGACATCGAAATGCTGTGCCATGGTCAACCGCTGCCCCTTTTTGCCAGCCCGTTTTTGCCAGTCCGGCCTTATGCCGCCGCCGTGCCGCCGATGGTCAGGCCGTCGATCAGCAGCGTCGGCTGGCCCACGCCTGCGGGCACGCTCTGCCCGCCCTTGCCGCACATGCCGACGCCTTCATCGAGCGCCATGTCGTTGCCGATGCCGATGATCTTGCCCATCGCGGCCGGGCCGTCCCCGATCAGCGTCGCGCCCTTGATCGGGTCGCCGATCTTCCCGTCCTTCACCCGATAGGCCTCGGTGCAGGAAAAGACGAACTTGCCGGAGACGATATCGACCTGCCCGCCGCCGAAGCTTTTGGCGAAAATGCCGTCCTTCACGCGGGAGAGAAGCTCTGCCGGGTCGTCATCCCCGCCGCGCATGAAGGTGTTGGTCATGCGCGGCATCGGCGCATGGGCATAGCTTTCGCGGCGGCCATTGCCGGTGGGCGCGACGCCCATCAGCCGGGCGTTGAGGCGATCCTGCATATAGGACCGCAATATGCCGTCCTCGATCAGGATATTTTCCTGCGTCGGCGTGCCTTCATCGTCGATGGAGAGCGAGCCCCGGCGTTGATGAATGGCGCCGTCATCGACCACCGTGACGCCTTTGGCCGCGACCTGCTGGCCGATGCGGCCGGAAAAGGCGGAGGTGCCCTTGCGGTTGAAATCACCCTCCAGCCCATGGCCGACCGCTTCATGCAGCAATACGCCGGGCCAGCCGGGGCCGAGCAGCACGGTCATCTCGCCCGCGGGCGCGGCGACTGAGCGCAGGTTGACGCGGGCCTGCGCCAGCGCCTCGTCAATGGCGCGGTTCCACACCGCCTCTTCCATCACGCCATCATAGAGATAGCGCCCGCCAAGGCCGAAGCTGCCCGTCTCCCTCCGGCCATTTTCTTCAAGGATGACGGAGACGTTGAGGCGCACCAGCGGGCGGATATCGGTGGCGATGAAGCCATCGGCGCGCACGATCTCCACGACCGACCAGCTACCCGACAGCCCGACGGAAACCTGCGCGACACGCGGATCGCGGGCGCGGGCGGCGGCGTCGATGGTCGCGCACAGATTGACCTTCTCCGCGAAAGGCACCAGTTCCAGCGGATTGGCGTCGGTATAAAGATGGCGATTGGTATGGAGCGGCGGCGGCGCGGGGGGCTGGGCCGCCGGATCGAGCAGGGCGAGCGTCTGCGCGGCGCGGGCGATGGCCGCCTGGCTGATGTCATTGGCATGGGCAAAGCCGGTCGTCTCGCCCGACACGCCGCGCAGGCCGAAGCCCCGGTCGGTCGAATAATCGGCGGTTTTCAGGCGGCCATCGTCAAAGCCGAAACTTTCCGTCGCGCGATATTGCAGGAATAATTCGCCGTCATCGCACTGGGCCAGCGCAGCGGCGGTCAGGCGGCGGGCGCCATCCGGGTCAAGCTGTCCGTCGCGATAGAGCAGGCCACGGGCGTCGGTAAAGGCGGAAGCGGAAAGCGGATCGGTCATGCCCTCCGATATAGTGGCTTCCGCCCGCCACGCCACCCCTTTTGCCGTGGCCTTTCCCTTTTGCCGCCGCCTTTTTCAGGCGGACGATCGGGACCGAAAGCGAGCCGGGCGGGCGCTCAGGCCGTGGCGCCGCCTTCGATCGCGCCGTTCTGGCCGGGGGCGATATCGGCCGGGCCGCCGATCAGCACGAAGCGGCGGTCGCAATAGCCGCAATCGACATAGCCCTTCTCGTCGATTTCCAGAAAGACGCGCGGATGGCCGAGCGCGGCGGGGATATCCCCCGAACCGTCACAGGAAACGCGGGCTTTGCTGGTGCGGATGGTTTCAGGCGGCTGGATCATGGCCAGCGCCTTTATCATCGTCGATCGGGCTGGGCAATATCGCAGATCGGGTGAAATCATTCCGCTTCTTCCTTTGCGCGCCATTTTTTAGGCGCTATGAACCCTGCGATGATTGACGATCGCATGACAGAAGCCGCCATCGGGATAGAAGGGCTGACCAAGGTTTATGAGGGCGGCAAGCTCGCGCTCGACAATGTGAGCCTTGCCATTCCGCGCGGGCAGATTTTCGGGCTGCTCGGCCCCAATGGCGCGGGCAAATCGACCATGATCAATATGCTTGCCGGGCTTGTCACCAAGACGGCGGGCAGCGCGCGCATCTGGGGCTTCGATACGGATGTGAACCCGCGCAACGCGAAGAACAGCATCGGCATCGTCAATCAGGAAATCCTGTTCGATCCCTTCTTCACACCGTTCGAAACGCTGGAAATTCAGGCGGGCTATTATGGCGTGCCCAAGGCGCAGCGGCGGACGATGGAATTGCTGCGCGCCGTGCATCTGGAGGACAAGGCGAACGCCTATGCCCGCACCCTGTCGGGCGGCATGAAAAGGCGGCTGATGGTCGCCAAGGCGATGGTGCATTCGCCGCCGATCCTCGTGCTGGATGAGCCGACCGCCGGGGTGGATATCCTGCTGCGGCAGCAATTATGGGATTATGTCCGCGGCCTTAACGAACAGGGCGTGACGATCGTGCTCACCACGCATTATCTCGAAGAGGCGGAGGAACTGTGCGACCGCATCGCCATCATCAACCATGGACGCCTGATCGCGAACAAGCCCACGCGGGAACTGGTCGACATGGCGCAGGAAAAGATCGTGCGCGTGACGGTCGACCGCCCGATTGACGAGGTGATCGACGATCTGCCCCAGCACCCCTGTTTCGACCGGGTGGAGCGGGTCGGGGACCAGATGTTGGCGATCAGCTATCACAAGAACCGGACCAATGCGGGCGAAGTGCTCTCGGCCGTCAATGCCATGGGGTTCCACATCATCGACGTGGCCACGCGCGAACCGGATCTGGAGGATGTGTTCCTCAACCTGACGGCGGCGCCGGCGAACTAATCGCGCATCCGTGCGCGCAGACAGGAGAGGGCGCAGATTCATGCCCATCAAGGAATATGACGTCATCATCATCGGTTCGGGCGCTGCCGGGCTGAGCGCGGCGATCCATCTGGCGCAGGACAAGAAGGTGCTGGTCATCGCCAAGGGCGCGCTGGATGGCGGATCGACCGCATGGGCGCAGGGCGGAATCGCGGCGGTGCTGGATGCGGGCGACAGTTTCGAGCAGCATGTCGAGGACACGATGGTCGCGGGCGCGGGCCTCAACGACCGCGCGACGGTCGAATTCGTCGTGTCGAGCGCCCCGGCGGCGATCGAGGAACTGGCGCGGCTGGGCGTGCCCTTCAACGGCGGCGAGGAATTTGGCGAACGCTGGCACCTAACGCGGGAAGGCGGGCACAGCCATCGCCGGATCGTCCATGTCGATGATGCGACCGGCGCGGCCGTGCAGAAGGCGCTGGTCGCGGCGGCGCAGGCCAATCCCAACATCACCCTGCTGCCCGACATGGTCGCCGTGGACCTCATCACCGGCCGCCATGCGGAGCGCTATTCGGGCGACGGGCATGTGTGGGGCGTCTATGCGTTCAACCGGCAGACCCGCCATGTCGATGCCTGCATCGGCCGCGCGACCATATTGGCGACGGGCGGGGCGGGGCGCGCCTATCTTTTCTCCACCGCGCCGCGCGGGGCGACCGGGGACGGCATCGCCATGGCGTGGCGCGCGGGCTGCCGCGTTTCCAATATGGAGATGAACCAGTTCCACCCGACCTGCCTCTATAATCTGGAGATCAAGAATTTCCTGATTACCGAGGCGGTGCGCGGCGAGGGCGGCTTGCTGAAACTGCCGCCGGGCGTGCCGGGCGGCGGCCAGCGTTTCATGGATGCGTTCGACGAACGGGGGGAACTTGCGCCCCGCGATATCGTCGCCCGCGCCATCGATCATGAGATCAAGCGGCTCGGCCTCGATTATGTCCATCTCGATATCAGCCACAAGCCGCCCTCGTTCGTGAAGGAGCATTTTCCTACCATTTATGCGCGGTTGCTCGACCTTGATATCGACATCACGCAGGAGCCGATCCCGATCGTCCCGGCGCAGCATTATACCTGCGGCGGGGTCATCATCGATCTGGACGGGCGCACCGACCTGCCGGGTCTGTATGCGGCGGGCGAGGTGACGGAAAGCGGCCTGCATGGCGCCAATCGGCTGGCGTCGAACAGCCTGCTCGAATGCCTGGTGTTCGGTGCGGCGGCGGCGCGGCATATCGGCGAGCATTGGGAAGAATTGCCGGTGCCGCCCGCGATCCGCGCATGGGATGAAAGCCGCGTGACCGACAGCGACGAAGAGGTGATCGTCCAGCATAACTGGAAGGAAATCCGCCGGTTCATGTGGGATTATGTCGGCATCGTCCGCACCACGAAGCGGCTGGAACGCGCCCAGCACCGCATCGACCTGCTGGCGAGCGAAGTGGACGAATATTACGGCAATTTCCGCGTGACGCCGGATCTTATCGAATTGCGCAATCTGGTGGACGTGGCGCGGCTCATCATCCGTTCCGCCCTGAAGCGCAAGGAAAGCCGGGGCCTGCACTATACGCTGGACTATCCCGATATGCTGCCGGAGGCCGAGGATATGGTGCTGACGCCCTGAACGATATGGGGAATTGCGGGGCGCTCACTTCCCCCGCATCACTCGTCGGGCGGGGGCGGCACTTCATCCGGCCCGCGCCCCGGCTCGTCCACATCGGGCGATTCCGGGGTGATTTCCGGCGGTTCCCGATAAGGGGTTTCCTCCGGGGGAGAGACAGGCGGCGTTTCGGGCGGCGACTGGGGTTCTATTCTATCGGGCGGCGGGATTTCGGGCTGGGTGGCCATGGGGGCAATCTCCTTGAGAAGGAAGCGCGCATGAGCGCCAAAAGGTTCCGCGAGAGAAAAGCAATGGGCGGCCCATTGATCTGATCCGCCTGAGGCCGACACCCCCTATCGGGAAGGATGTCGGCCTTGTGGCGCGGCCTGCGATCCGGCTTAGATGCCTACGCGCAGGGTCACGCGGATATCCCGCCCGGCCAGCGGTGCATAATCCTTCATCACGCTGGCGGCGCGGCGCGCGACCGTGTCGAAGATATTGTTCGCCGACAGGGTCAGGCTGGTATCCCGGCTCTCGAACGGCCGAAAGCTGAGCGATGCGTTGACCAGCGTATAGTCGGGCGTGCGGGTTTCCAGTTCCGTCACCCGGTTCTGGGCAAAGCCATGCTCTATCTCGGCCCGGCCCGTCCAACGGCTGTTGGCGACCTCCGCCCCGCCCTGAAGGCGCAGCGGTGGAATGAACGGCGCGGGGCCTTCGCCCACGATCCGCGCCCGCACATAATCGGCCGATCCGTCGATCGTCAGGCGGTTGTCGCCCCAACGGGCGACGGTCGCGCTGGCCTGCGCCTCGAACCCATAGGTGCGGGCGTCGGCCTGCGCATATTGATAGCAGGGAAATTCCAGTTCGCTTTCCCCGCTGGCCGCAAGGCAGGCCGCATCCGGCACCGGCGCATTATAGATATAGCCGCTGAACCAGTTGTAGAAGGCGCCCAGCGACAGGGTGTAATCCTTGTCCTGTCCGCGCAGGCTGGCCTCGACGCCCCAATTGCGTTCCTTGCCGAAATCGGGATCGCCCAGTTCATAAGCCTGCGTCCCGGCATGGGGACCACGGGCGAACAATTCCTCGGCGGAGGGCGCGCGCTCGCTGCGCGCCACATTGACGCCAAGCCGCCAGCCGGGCGTCAGCGCATAGCTGGCCCCGGCGGAAAAGGAAAAGGCGTCGAAGCTGCGCACCACCGCGCGGTCAAAGCCCAGATCCTCATCGGCGTCGGCGCTCGCCCGGCTATGTTCATAGCGCCCGCCCGCCTCCAGCCGGATCGCGCCCAGATCGAGCGCTTGCAGGGTGAACACCCCCCATTGCGCCGTGCTGGTGGCGGGCAGGAATTTCTCCTCGCCGATGACATGGAAATCGCGGGCAAGAAATTGCGTGCCGATCACGCCGTCCCAGCCGCCGCGCTTGGCCTGAACCAGTTCGGCGCGGGCCTCCACCCCCTTATTGTAGAAGGTGGTGCCGACTTCGCCCGATTCCTCTATTTCCTCATGCTGATAATCGGCAAACCCCGCGCGGAAGCGGATGCGATCGACAAAGGCGCCATCGGGGTGGATTTCCGCGCGCAGGTCGGCGCGGGTCTGCTTCATGTGGAGGCGGACCTGCTCGGCCTCTTCCCCCGGTTCCAGCGCATAGCGGACCGGCACGCCATAAAGATTGTCGAGATGGTTGACGGAAAAGCCGATATCCCCGCCATCCCCGACATAGGCGAGCGCGCCCGCGATTTCCCAGCTTTCCGCCGCGCTGTTGGGCAGATCGCCCTTCAACCCGGCCAGCGCGGCGATATCCGGCTCGCCGCTCGCCGCCGCCTCCCGGCGCAGGGCGGGGGTGAGGATATGGCCGCCGGTGCGCAGGTCGTAGCTCTTCGACCAGCTGCCATCGACATGGGCGACGAAGCCGCCGCCGATCGGCGCTTCGGCCCGGGCGGAGACGGTGCGTTCATTGGCCGCCGTGCCATAGGTCGCAAGGCCATCCATGTGCAGCGGCTCATCGGGGACATGATGGGGGATGCGGGAATCGATGACATTGATAACGCCGCCGATCGCGCTGGAACCATAGAGCAACGCCGCCGGGCCGCGCAGCACCTCGATCCGTTCGGCGGTGAGGGGGTTGATCGCCACCGCATGATCGACCGAGGTGTTCGACACATCGAAGCTGCCGATGCCGTCGGTCAGCACCCGCACGCGCTCGCCCTGAAGGCCGCGCAGGATGGGGCGGGAGGCATTGGGGCCGAAGGATGTGGAGGAAACGCCCGGTTGACGCGCCAGCGTTTCCCCGATCGTGCCGCGCAGGTCGCGTTCCAGCTTTTCCCCCGATATCACCGAGATGCCCGCCAGCACGTCATTTTGCGTGCGCGAGACAAGCGCGGTGACGACGATCTGGTCGGGAATATGGGGGTGATGATCCTGCGTGCTCTCCGGGGGCGTGATCTGCGCGAACGAGGGGGTGAGGGCGGTGCTGGCATAAAGGAAAAGCAGGGGCAGGCAGGGACGGAAGCGAACAGGCATGAAAGGCGATCCTTATCTGTTTGGCTGTCGCTTAAACGTAATGATACAACGTATCAAATGCAAAAAATGCAATCGGGGCATCCGGCGGCAATGACCGGCGCAAACAGGGCGGTTTTACCGGAAGAGAAATTCCGAAAGGGCCAGCAGGGCCGGGTCATCCTGCAATTCAGGGCGCACGGCTTGCCGCACCTGCACCTGCGGGAGGCCTTGCGCATAGGCGAGGCGGGCGATGCCGGGCATCTTGCCGAAATCCCGCGCCATCGATCCGAACGCGGCGAAATAGCAGGGCTGGCTCTGGACCTGTTTCATGATCTCATAGAGATTGTCGGTTTCCAACAGGGCAGGCCCGGTTTTCAGGCCGTCGCGGGCCAGCGCCTCTTCGGCGAGGATGCGCGCCATATTATGGGGGGCCAGCGCCACATAAGGCACCCGCACCAGATCTTCCGCCAGCGTCGAATCCCGCTTGGCCAGCGGATGCCCCTTGGCGACGAACAGCGATATGCGCTCGCTCCACGCATAGCGGCTGGCGAGGCCCGCCGGTTCTTCCAGCGCATAGAAATAGGCGATGTCAGCGAGGTTCCGGGCGAACAGATCCTTGACCGTGCCGGCATCCATGCTGTCGAGCCGCAGGCTGATCCCGATATCCGGGCTGGCTTCCTCAAAGGCGAGGAGGGCCTCCTGAAAATGGCTGAAAATGGCGGGATGGGACGCGAGCATGATATGGCGCACCGGCTCCGGGCGATCGGACGGCGCGGCTGTGGGTATGGGCGCAGGCGTGGCGATCGGGGAGGGGGGCAGGGGTGTTTCGTCTTCTTCCGCCTGTGCGGCATCCGTTTCCCGAACGGAAGGGGAAGGAGGTGGCGCGTCGCCCTCATCGATGGCGGAATCCGGGGGGATGGCGGCGTTCGAGGCCATTTCCTCCTCGTCCGGCATCTCTTCTTCGGCCTGTTCCGCCATGTCCGTATCGAGCAGGCTGTTGATCCATTTTTCCTGCGCTTCCAGCGACAATTCGCCCATAGCCCTGACGAGTTTCCGCCCGGTGTCGGTCAGCGTGACGGCGCTGCCTTCCATCAGGAACAGGCGGCACCCCAGTTGTTCCTCCAGCCGATCCATCGCATCGACCACGCTGGCGGCCGGAAGTTTCAGCGCGCGGGCGGATACGGAGATATTTCCCGATGCGATGAGCTGCGCGAAGATATCGAACTGCTGGATGACGGACGCGGACATGGCGCGACAATAGGGCAAGGGGGTGCGCAGCGTAAGGGGGGAACTGCGCGGAAATCGACGGAATGATGGCGCGGGCGACCCTGCCCATAAATGTCCCGCAAATGTCCCGCCAGCGGACTTTTGCCGTTGACGAACGCCCGCCGGCCATGGCAAAGCCCTGCTCCACAAGCGGGTATAGCTTAGTGGTAAAGCCCTAGCCTTCCAAGCTAGTTATGCGGGTTCGATTCCCGCTACCCGCTCCATTTTCCTGTCCCAGAGCGTTCGCCACCGGCTGGGCATCCCTAAAACTCGCGACATTCTATGATCAGGCCGTGCCCGCGACGAAATGACAGCGCACGGCTTTCGGGCGATGGCGTCTACCTTGCTAAACGAAAGCGGCAAATGGCATACCGACGCCATCGAGCGAGCGCTTGCTTATGGCAACAGTGATAAGGTGTGCGGGGCCTGCCATCAATGTGCGCACTGGAGCGCGTGGAAATGGCGCAATGGTGGAGCGACTATCTGGACCAGCTACGGAAGGGCGCGGATATTGCACCATTCCCCGATCGTGAAGCCATCCGAACTTCTCGCTGCTTGGCGACGTGGATGGTCGGCGTTAGATCCTTGGTCTGGCCTGTGAAATGATACTTGGATGCCGTCGATGTTGCATTGGGGTCATGCGTCACCTGCTCGATCTATAGACGGAGTCGACAAGCCCCCTAAGTTTGATGGCCCAAATCAGTGGCACAAAGGAATTAGGCGTTCAGATTTTTCTACCTCGGCAGTTTGTAGCGAATGGTCAACGAAGCGCCTTTGCGCTTCGGCGGCTGCGAGATAATCTCATCCCCAATCCGCTGGTGCTCGTACATGGCATCGCAGCACATGGGCATCCGATGATCAGGGCCGGGATAGCCGCCGACCTTCCGGTGAAGTTCGCCAGAATTTATCTCGACATGTGGCGCTCCAGCCTTCTCCGCTCGTCGAATTTGAGCGACAAGCTCGGCTCTGAATTCGTCTAATGTCGGCATTGATACCTCCTTGCTTTCTGTTTACCTATAACAAGAGCAGGTGGAATGCGAGGGTCAGGAAAGGAAGGGGTTAGGGGTAATGCGACTAACGAGGGTTGATGCAGCGTGGCGCGCCTATCTGTTTTCTGTGCCACTTGTCTTTGCACTGGCCTCTGGCGTCTCAGCACAAACGCCATCAACTGAGCCGTTGACCTGCCCTGTGGCTGGTGCCAACGCCACTCCACTTTCGTTTGACACAGTCGCGTCCGCACTTGCATCTTTGGCGCGGCCGAAAGGCGAATATGAGACGAGCGCCAACTTCCACGCGCGACAGCGATCAGCAGCAACGACGCTCAAGCCCAACTATCTCGTATCGGTGCCGATACTGTTGAGCAACACTCGCTACGATGCAGATCGCCAAGTGCTTTCGATACCTGCATCTGCGCTACGTGGTCCGCTTGCACCAGATTACGGCCGGGCTGTATCGAATGGATTCATAGGGGATAAGATCGGCGCAGGAATATTCAATATTGATGTGATTGCTGCCCGGTCCGAGATACCGATAGGCGGTTATGCAGCGCAAAATGCCTTAGGCGCCACCACCCGGGTGACCAAGTTCCGCAAAGTTACCAAAGCTATCTTTGATCGCGCGGGTGGTTGGCAAGAAACGCTGTTCGATCCACCTTCCAAAGGCGACGGGTGGCAACAGCAATACGAAGCACTCGAAGTGCCGATGACGCCAACATTCGCAAAGGTTCAAAAACGGACACTCCGCGCGGCCGTTCTCATCGAACCCCGCGCGCCATGGCTGCTGACGGGACAGGAACTTCACCGCTCACCTACGTTCGATAAGCCGAACGACTTCGATGCCACGCTAACGGTGATGACTGCCCGAATTAGCTGCGTAGTGGTGCTCGACAAGGCTGGTAAGGTACTCGCCGGACGTGCGGTCCGTCAGCCCGAGAGCAAAGAACGATAGAGCGTGAGAGGCTTGGTCTCCAGCTGTATCTTGCGGTATTGCACACAGGACAATGACTGTAGGTATGGCTCCATCGATCCATACCGCTTCAGTGCGGCTTACCGGGAGGCAGCGTGCAGGGCTGCGATGCTACGCATCGAGCCAACAATTCAGATACACCCCCCCCCACGCACGGATGCATGGCGGTTTTCCGCCACTTCTTGAGAGTGTTATCCGCACCCTCGCCAAGCGGAGTCGCAAGGCATTCGGCAAGGGGCAGGTGGAGCGCTATCGTAGGCCCGCGCGGCCATGGATCGTCCCGCGTTGTTCGCCAGCATCCAGCGAAATACAGGGTATCATTGGGGGTATTTTGGAAATCCTAAATGGTAATATTGGCGGTTATCCTTGCTTAAACGGATGGTTTGTGGTTCCGGCTACCTCCATTTCCCCGGATTGAACATCAGCCGCGCTTTCCCTGTCCGTGATGGGTCAGGCTCGCCCCGTTGCGGCAGGTGAATGGCGCGCCCGAAACCACATCCCAACTTCGCCATGGAATTTGCCGCGTGGATTTGCGATAGGTGGACGTCGGGAGAGAAGAGCCATGAAACCGGCGCCTTTAAATCTCTATATTCCTCAGCCACCGGCCCGTCCGGGGCAGGCGGCGAATTTCGATCATGTCTCGTTCGATATCGGCGCGGCCGCGCGCAGGCCGGATTGGGATGCCCCGGAAACCGATTTGCGCGAATTGCCCTATGGTCTGATCCGCGTGCAGGGGGTGGAGGACAGCCCGTGGAACCCGCATCTCGATGCCGACGTGCTACGGCAGGGCTTGCGCTTCATGGTGGAGACGCGGCTGTTCGAGGATCGGCTGTTCCGCGCCCATCGGCAGGGCAAGACCAGCTTTTTCATGAAGTCCACCGGGGAGGAAGCCATCGGCGTGGCGCTGGCCATGGCGCTGGAACCGACCGACATGTGCTTCCCGACCTATCGGGTGCAGGGCTGGCTGCATGCGCGGGGATATCCGCTCGAAACCATGATCAACCAGATTTATTCCAACGCAAAAGACCCGCTGCGCGGACGGCAGCTTCCCGTTCTCTATTCGGCGCGCGACTATGGATTTTATTCGCTGTCGGGCAATCTGGGGACGCGGTTCGGCCATGCGGTCGGCTGGGCGATGGCGTCCGCCTATAGCGGCGCGCGAGAGATCGCGCTGGGCTGCATCGGGGAAGGATCGACGGCGGAAGGCGCCTTTCACGAAGGGCTGACCTTCGCGTCGGTCTATCGCGCGCCGGTCATTCTGGCAATCACCAACAATCAATGGGCGATATCGACCTTTTCCGGCATGGCCGGGGCGGAGCGGACGACCTTCGCGGCCAAGGCGCTGGCCTATGGCATCCCCGGCTTGCGGGTGGATGGCAATGATTTCCTCGCCATCTGGGCTGCGACACAATGGGCGGCGGCGCGGGCGCGGGCCAATCTCGGCCCGACGCTGATCGAATTTCTCAGCTATCGGGTGGCCGGGCATTCGACCAGCGACGACCCGACCCGCTATCGCCCGGTGGATGAGGGCGCGCACTGGCCGCTGGGCGACCCGGTCGAGCGGCTGCGCGATCATCTCGTCGCGCTGGGCGAATGGTCGGTGGAGCGCCATGCGCAGATGGAGGCGGAACTGGCCGACGCCCTGAAGACGGCGCAGCGGGCGGCCGAGAAGGTGGGCACTTTCGGCCAATCCAAGCCTCCGCTCGACGATATGTTCGAAGGGGTGTTCCGCGATCCCGACTGGCGGCTGGTCGAGCAGCGCCGCGAGCTGGATTCCTGACGCCATGCCCGCCATGAACATGATTCAGGCGCTCAATTCCGCCCTTGACGTCAAGCTGACCGATGACCCCAAGACCGTGATCTTCGGGGAGGATGTCGGCTATTTCGGCGGCGTCTTCAGGGTTACGGACGGGTTGCAGGAAAAGCACGGCCTGCGCCGTTGCTTCGATGCGCCGATCAGCGAGGGAGGGATTATCGCGACGGCGATCGGCATGGGGGCCTATGGCCTGCGCCCGATCCCTGAAATTCAGTTCGCCGATTATATATTGCCCGCTTTCGACCAGATCGTCAGCGAGGCTTCGCGCCTGCGCTATCGATCGGCGGGGGAGTTCTGGGCGCCGATAACGGTCCGTTCCCCCTATGGCGGCGGAATTTATGGCGGGCAGACCCACAGCCAAAGCCCCGAAGCGATTTTCGCCCATGTTTCCGGGCTGAAAACCATCATCCCTTCCACCCCCTATGACGCCAAGGGGCTGTTGATCGCCGCGATCGAGGATGACGACCCGGTCATCTTCCTCGAACCCAAGCGCCTGTATAACGGGCCGTTCGACGGCCGCCACGATCAGGCGCTCAGGACATGGGCCGGATTGCCGGAGGCCGAGGTGCCGGAGGGCCATTATACCGTGCCGCTGGGCAAGGCCGCTGTCGTGCGGGAAGGCGCGGACGTCACCCTGCTGGCCTATGGGACGATGGTGCATGTCGCCAAGGCCGGTATCGAGGATAGCGGCGTGGACGGGGAGATCATCGACCTGCGCTCCATCGTGCCGCTGGATATCGACACGATCACCCGCTCGGTGCAGAAAACCGGGCGCTGCGTGATCCTGCATGAGGCCACGCGCTTCGGCGGCTTTGGCGGGGAATTGTCGGCGCTGGTGCAGGAACGCTGCTTCTGGTCGCTCAAAAGCCCGATCGAGCGGGTATGCGGTTTCGACATGCCCTATCCCCATGCCTTTGAGTGGGATTATTTCCCCGGCCCGGCCCGCGTCGCCAAGGCGCTGCTCAGGGTGATGGAGAACGACTGATGGGCCGCTACCTCTTCCGTCTGCCGGACATAGGCGAGGGCGTTGCCGAGGCGGAGATCGTCACATGGCATGTGCAGCGGGGCGATCGGGTGGCGGAGGATCAGAGCCTTGTCGACGTGATGACGGACAAGGCGACGGTGGAAATGACCTCTCCGGTCGATGGCGTGGTGGCGGCCCTTCATGGCGAGGCTGGGGTGATGATGCCGGTCGGTTCCGTGCTGGTCGAACTGGAGACCGAAGGCGGGGAGGATGAGGGCGCGGGGGCGGGCGAGGGCGAGGAAGCGGCGCGGGATGAGGCACCGGATATCAAGGATGCCGCGCCCGCCGCGCCACCGCCCGCGCAAGGTGATGCTTCGGGGCCGGATGCGCCGACACCTGCGGCGGCACTGGAACCGGCGCGCCGGGAAGGGCCGCGCGAGCAGCAAGGCAAGGGTCGGGATGCCACATCGCCGCCCGTTTATCCGCCGCTCGCTTCGCCTTCCACGCGCCGCCGGGCGCTGGAACTGGGGGTGCCGCTGGAACAGGTCCATGGCAGCGGGTCGGGCGGGCGCATTCTGCGCGACGATCTGGATCGCTATCTTGCCGAGGCGGGGGAAGGGGCGTCCGGTTCGATCGATGCGGCCTATCGCAGGCGTGAGGGCGTGGAGGATATTCCCGTCACCGGCCTGCGCCGCCGCATCGCGGAAAGAATGGAACAGGCGTGGCGGCACATTCCGCATATCTCCTATGTCGAGGAAGTCGATGTCACGGAGCTGGAGGCGTTGCGCCATGCGCTGAATGCGGATCGCGGGGCGGATCAGCCCCGGCTGACGCTGCTGCCCTTCTTCCTGCGCGCGCTGGTGCGGGTGCTGCCCGATTTCCCCCGGATGAACGCGCATTATGATGATGAGGCGGGGGTGCTTCGCGCCCATCAGGCGGTTCATGTCGGCATCGCCACCCAGACGCCCGGCGGCCTGATGGTGCCGGTGTTGCGCCATGCCGAGACGCGATCCGTCCGGGCGCTGGGGCAGGAGGTGGCGCGCCTCGCGGCGTCGGCGCGGGATGGCAAGGCGCGGCGGGAGGAACTGAGCGGATCGACCATCACCCTGACCAGCCTCGGTGCGCTGGGCGGCATCGCCGCGACCCCGATCCTCAACCCGCCGGAAGTCGCCATCCTCTGCCCCAACAGGATCGTCGAGCGGCCGGTCGCGGATGGGGCTTTCCTGTCCCGGCGCAGGATGATGAACCTTTCCTCATCCTTCGATCATCGCATCATAGATGGCCATGACGCGGCCCTGTTCATTCAGCAGATCAAGCGCATGCTGGAGCATCCCGCGCTGATCTTCATGGACTGATCCGGCCCCGGCGTCATGCGGGCAGCAGGCAATCAAGGGGCGTCCGGGGGAAAACCCGTGCCGTCAGTGGGCGGCCTTGCGTACCGTGTCCCCGACTTTGCCGGATGCGACACCCGAAGGAAGCGCGTTGATGGGCACCACGCCGTCGGGCAGGCCGGTTCCCCCCATGTCGAGCATCCGCCGGTTGGCCTGCGCCCGTGTTTGCGGAGAGGGGGAGGGCGCGCGGGTGGCCTTGCCTGCGCCATCGGCGCCATCACCTGCGTCATCTCCCGTTCCGGCGCCTGCGCTTTCGCCCGCGCCCCTGGACCAGCCGAGGATGATCGACATGCGCCGGTTGCGCGGGTCATAAATATTGCTGGCGATGAAGGGATCGCGATCGGCCACGCCCTCTATTTTCGCGAAACGGCTGTTGCCGATGCCCTGATCGGCCAGCGCCTTGCGGGTCGCCTCTGCGCGGGATGAGGACAGCAGCCAGTTGTTCATCGTCTGCCCCGCCGCATAGGGCAGGCCATCGGTATGGCCACGCACGATCACGTCATTGGGCACGCCCGAAATGACCTTCGCCACTTCGCCCACCAGCGTCCGCGCCTGCGGGATCAGCCGGTCCGTCCCCATGCCGAACATCGCGAAATCCGCTTCGTCGATCAGGTCGATGCGCAGCCCTTCGCGCGTTTCGGTGAAGCGCACATTGCGGGCCAGCTTGCGCAGCGCCACGCTGCTGGCCAGCTTGCGTTCCAACTGTTCCTTGACCTGCCCGAACTTGGCGCGGTCCTCCGCGACGCGATCCTTGTGGTTCCTGCCGCCGCGATCCTTGACGCCGGTGACGTCGCGGGGAATGGTTATCGACAAGGTGCCCTGACCGCCCGATGTGGGATAATTATCCTTGGCGGTGAAGCTGTCGCCGCCGAACATGCCGTTGGCGCCCGCGCTGCCCTGCTTCATCTGCACCAGCGTGGGGGTGAAATAATCGGCGATGCCCTTGCGCTGTTTTTCGGTGGTCGCGCCCAGCAGCCACATCAGCAGGAAGAACGCCATCATCGCCGTCACGAAATCGGCATAGGCGACTTTCCAGGCGCCGCCATGATGGCCGCCATGGCCCTCGACGATGATTTTCTTGACGATGATCGGCCTTGGTTCAGGCTCGTTCGCCGCTTTCCTGCCGCCCGCCATGGCTTATTTGCCCCGCATGCCGTCAAAGACTTCGGCAAAGGCGGGCTGGTTCGCATGGGTCAGGCTGGACCGCGCGGCCTCGATCACCAGCGGTTGCGGGTGGCCGTGCAGCGAGGCGACGATGATCTGCTTCACCACATGATAGATGGCGCCGTCCGATTCGATCACCTGACGGCAGCGATTGGCGAACGGACCGACCATGCCATAAGCGAGCAGCACGCCGAGGAAGGTGCCGACCAGCGCCGAACCGATCATCGCGCCCAATATGGCGGGAGGCTGGTCGATCGCGCCCATGGTCTTGACCACGCCCAGAACCGCCGCGACGATGCCCAGCGCGGGCAGGGCGTCGGCCAGCCCTTGAAGATTGTCCGCCGGGCGGATGGCTTCGTGATGATGGGTCTTGAGCGCGTTATCCATCACTTCCTCGACCGCATGGGGGTCGAGCGTGCCGGACGACACGACGACGAGGCGCAGCGTGTCGCAGATCAGCGAGATCAGCGCATGATCCTTCATCAGCACCGGATATTCCGCGAAGATGGCGGAGCTTTTCGGGTCTTCGATATGGGGTTCCAGCGCGACCGGGCCTTCCACGCGCAGGCTCTTCATCAGGCGCGACACCAGAAAGATGCAGTCGAGATAATCTTTCTTCTTATAGGCCGGTCCCTTGAAGACCTTGCCCAGACCGGCGCCCAGCGCCTTCAGGTCCGCGCCGCTGTTGCCGATGATGAGAGCGCCGACCGCCGCGCCGCCGATGATGAGCATTTCATGGGGAAGGGCATGCAGCACGGGGCCGATATCGCCGCCGGTAAAGATGAAACCGCCGAACACCATGACGAGCAGGACGACAAGGCCGATAATGGCGAACATGGAAATCCCCGTATAAACTGATTCTGGCGATAGGGGCGGGCGTGGGCGCCTTTCCCTTTTCGCATGGTCTTATTCTTGTAGAACGGCGGGTTTCAGATATGGTTTAGCGCGATGGTTAATATTTGCCGGTTTGCGTTTTATTCCTGCAAACAAGCCGCGTTTACCGGATCAGATCGAACAGCGTTTGCTGGTTAATCTGCGCATAGGTGATCTGCGCGGCCTGCAAGGACAGCATCTTGGCCTGAATGGTCATGATCGCGGTGGAAAGATCGGTTTCCTCCAGCGTCGACCGGCGATCGGCCAGGTTCATCGACACGTTGTCGATCCGGGTCGTCGCCTTTTCCAGACGATCGGACCGCACGCCCTGCATGGTGAGCGAAAGCGTGATGTGATCGCCCGCCGCATCCATCGCGGTCATGGAATTGGCCAGACCGTTCGCATCGCCGGTGGAAACGGCGCTGGCCGCCTGTTGCAGGATCGCGTCGATCGACATCGGCGTGCCGTCCACGTCGATATCCTGCGAAAGGGACTGGCGCGTGGGCACCGCATCGACCGAATAATTCTTGCCGACCGGGATCATAGTCGGCGCGGCCTCGTCGAAGATCGAGACGCCCATATAATCCTTCTCGGTGAGCAGGTCCGCGATGCTGACGCGGATGCCTTCCAGTTCCGTGGCGATGGCGGCGCGGTTGGTGTCATCCAGCGTGCCGGTCTTGGCCGTCACCATCAATTCCTGCGCGCGGGTTAACAGGGAGCTGATATCATTGAGGTTGGTTTCCGCCTTCTGGGCGCGGGACTGGGCATAGGCGATATTGGTCGCCCATGCCGATTGCTGCGCCTGCGCGCGGCCGATTTCGGAAATCTGCACCCATGCCTGCGGATCCTGGGAGGATTTGGTCAGTTGCTTGCCGCTGGAAATGGCGGCCTGCAAATCGGTGATGCTGGTAGCCAATTTCTGCTGACGCCGGATTTCATCGGCCATCGTCTGCGCGGTTATCGCAACCATGATTGCATTTCCTTCTGGCTATCAGTTCAGGTTGAGGATGGAATCGATGATGTCCTTGGCGGCCTGCACGACGCGGGCGCAGGCCTGATAGGCCTGTTGCACGCGCAACAGGTCGGCGGCCTCCACATCCAGATTGACGCCGCTCACTTCCTCACGGGCGTTGCGGGCGATTTCATCGCGATTTTCCGCCAGCGTCATTTTATCGTTGATGGTCGAAACGAGATTGCCCTGCGTGGTGATGAGTTGCGTCCACCGGGATTCGATGTCGCTCGCCTCGCGCACATTGCCGATATTGACGAGATTGCCGTTGATCGTGCCATCGCCGGACGCCACCGCGATATCGCTGATGGAGGTGATCGAGACGGAAAGGCTGGCGGCGGTGGTGCCGACCGACAGCAGATCGATATTGGTCGTCCCGCCGTCCGTATAGCCCTGCTGGTGCCAGCCGTTGAGGTCCGTGGCAAGCTGGACCGCCAGCGCATCGAGCGCATCGAGCCTTTCCCGCGCCGTGGCGGAGCCTGCGAAATCGCCGCCCAGCGTCCCGTTGGTGGGGGTGGCCACCGCCGATCCGTCCAGCATCAGCGTCATCGTCTTGTCGGCGTTCTGCGTGACGGAGAAGGTGGCCGATGTGGTGGAACTCGCGATGGTCTGGCTATCATAGGTGACGGTCGCCGCGCCGCTGTTGGAAAAGCTGATCGACACGTTCAGCTTTGAGGAAATATCCTTGAGCAGGGCGTCCCGGTTATCCAGCAATTGCGCCTTGTTGGCACTGTTGTTCGCCGCGAGGCTCAGCGATTTGTTGATATCCTGCAAGGAACTGAGCGCATTGTTCAGCAGGCCCAGATCGCTTTCGGCGCTGCCATAGGTTTCATCCAGCGCGCTTTCCAGATCGGTGGAACTGGTGCGGAACGAGGACACCACCTGTTCCAGCCGGTAGAGCATGCTCATCCGCAAAGAGGAATCCGCCGGATTGGCCGCAAGCTGATCGACCGAACTGTAAAACTGGGTCAGCATGGTGCCGACGCCGGTTTCATCGTCGTTCAGCGCGCTTTCGATATTAGTGACCCAGTTGAGATAGGATTTGGCGTAAGACAGGTCCGCGCCCGTGGTGCGCACCCGCGCTTCGAGATATTCATCGCTGGCGCGCGAAACGCCGGTCGCGTTGGCCCCGCCGAAATTGGCATATTGCTTGTAGAGAATATTGCTGGAACCCGACACGACGGATTCGCTGATGGTCGTGGTGCGGCGGGTGTAATTGGCCGAACCGACATTGGCGATATTCTGCGAAATGGTGGCAAGCTGCGTCTGATAGGCGCGCAGGCCCGAAGAGCCGACCAGAAAGATATCCGAGGCGCTCATGGCGTTTCACCTTGCTGTAGCGCGGCGGCGCTGGTGGCGGCGCTGCCCGCCTGCACGGCGGCGATGCTGCGCAGGGCCGTGGCGGGGGAAGCCGTGGGCGCGGACGGCTTGTCCCAGCCGAATTGCTTCATCAGCATGTCGGCAATGCCCAGCCCGCCTGTCTGGGACATGGCGTCGGCGGTTCTGGCGTCGGCCATGTCGCGAAACTGATCCGACGCGCTGGTATCGAACATGCCTTCGGCCAGCGTGGAAGAGCGCATGGAGCCGATCATCTGGCGCAGGAAGATCGCCTCGAACTGCTGCGCGACCTTCAGCTTTTCGGGATCGACCGCGCCCGTGCTCTTGGTCGCGCCAGCGCCGGACAGCGCCAGTGGCGTCGTTGTCGTGGTTCCGGGGATCTGCGTCACAATATTACCAGCTCCGCCTTCATTGCCCCGGCCTGTTTCAGGGCCTGAAGGATTTCGACCATGTCCGACGGCGTCGCGCCGATCGCGTTCACCGCCTTCACTATATCGGCAAGCGAGGCCCCACCTTTAAAGTTGAGCATCGGTTTCTTTTCCTCGGTCACGGAAATCGCGCTGGATTGTTCCAGGGCGGTTTCCCCGTTGGAGAAGGGGGCGGGCTGCACCACGCGGGGGCTTTCCTGCACCGATACCGTCAGTTTTCCGTGGGAAATGGCGGCAGGGGCGATCTGCACCGCGCCATTGATGACGACCGTGCCGGACCGCGCGTTGACGATGACCTTCGCGGGCGCCTGAGCCGGTTTCACCTCGATATTCTCGATAAGGCCCATCATCAGGATGCGCTGTTCGGCGCCCGGGTCGGCGCTGATGGAAACGGTAACGGCGTCCACGGCGCGCGCGCGCCGGTCGCCAAAGGCAAGGTTGATCGCATCGGCAACCCGCAGCGCGGTCGTCAGGTCCGCCTCTGCCAGATTGAAATCAAGCTGGGGCGCGGTGTCGAAACCGGTGGCGACGGCGCGTTCCACGGTCGCCCCGCCGGGAATGCGCCCGGCCGAGGGGACGTTGACCGACAAATGGCTGCCGTCCGCGCCCGATACGCCCAGCCCGCCGACCGCGAGGCTGCCCTGCGCCATCGCGTAGATCTGGCCGTCGGCACCGCGCAGCGGCATCAGGACCAGCGTGCCGCCCCGCAGCGACTTCGCCTTGCCGATCGCCGATACCGTGACGTCGAGCCGCTGGCCGGGCTTGGAAAAGGCGGGCAGTTCCGCCGTCACCATCACCGCCGCGCTGTTCTTCAGCGCCGGGTTGACCCCTGCGGGCAGCGTCAGGCCAAAGCGCGACACCATGCCCTTCATGCCCTGCGTCGAATAATCGAGGCTGTCGTCGCCCGTCCCGGCCAGCCCCACGACGATGCCATAGCCCGTCAACTGGTTGGGACGCACGCCCTGAAACGTGCCGAGATCCTTGATCCGTTCCGCCTGCGCGGCCGGGGCAGTGACAAGCCCGGTCAGCAGCAGCATCAGCGCGGCGGCGATCATGGGCAGGGAGGCAAAGCGAATGCGGGTCATGGTGCTTGTCCGATATCCTGTCAGAAGGGGCTGATCATGCTGAAGAAGCGTTGCAGCCAGCCTTGCTGGCTGGCGCGAGCGATTTCGCCCTTGCCGGTATAGGTGATCTTCGCGTCGGCCACGCGGGTGGAGAGCACCCGGTTGTCCGGGGTGATGTCGGCTTGCCGCACGAGGCCCGAAATCTGGATGAATTCGTCGCCGCGGTTGAGGGTCAGCGCCTTTTCGCCCTTCACCAGCATGGTGCCGTTGGGGAACAGGCGGGCGACGGTGACGGTGATTTCGCCCGACAGCCGGTTCGACTGGCTGGCCGCGCCCGTCCCCTTGAAGCTGTTGGAACCGCCTGCGCCCACGTCGCTGGCGGAAAACAGCTTGGAAAACAGGCCGGTCGTGGGCGGGCTGAGGCCGATATCGCCGTTGCGGCTGGTATTGGCGCCGTTGCTTTTCGATGCCTGCGTGCTTTCGACAAGCTGGATCGTGATGATGTCGCCGACCATCGCCGCCCGCGCGCCGCTGGTCAGCGGGGCATAGCCATAGGCCGCCTGAAAGATCGACCCATTGGCCGGGGGCGCTTGCTCCAGCGGCAGGGAATAGGTCGGCGCATAGGCTTCCGGGTCGGCCTTTTTCTTTTTCGCCAGCGCCGGGGAGGCTGTGCCAAGCGCGGCTGTCGCCAGCAGCAGGATAGGAAGGCTTTTCATCGTGCCGGTCCTCATGAGATTTGCTGATTCACATATTGCAGCATTTCGTCGGTGGCCTTTATCATCTTGCTGTTGACCTCATAGCCGCGCTGGGTCTCGATCATGTCGACCAGTTCCTCGACGATGTTGATGTTCGACCCTTCCAGGCTGCCCTGGGTGATGTTGCCGCGCCCTTCCAGGCCGGCCACGCCGACCTGCGGCGCGCCGCTGGCCGCCGTTTCCAGCATCAGATTGTCGCCGATGGACTGAAGCCCGGCGGAATTGGCGAAGCTGGCGATTTCGATCTGGCCCAGTTCGGTCGGTTCGGTCTGGCCCGAAACGATCGCCGACACCATGCCGTCAATGCCGATGGTGAGGCCGGTGGTGCCCTCCGGCACCTGAATCTGCGGGATCAGCGGCAGGCCGTCGGCGCTGACGATATTACCTTCCGCCGTCTGGGTGAAGGTGCCGTCGCGGGTATAGGCGATGGTGCCGTCCGGGCGCTGAAGCTGGAAAAAGCCGTTGCCCTGAATGGCGAGGTCCAGCGCATTGCCGGTCTGCGTCAGCGTGCCCTGCGTCATGATCTTGCTGGTCCCTGCCAGCGAAACGCCGGTGCCCAGCGACAGGCCGGTGGCGAACTTGTTCTCCGTATCCGACGCCGCGCCTGCGGCCACCAGTTGCTGATAGGCCAGCGTCTGGAAATCCGCGCGGTCCTTCTTGAAACCGGTGGTGTTGACGTTGGCGAGGTTGTTCGCGATCACCTGCATCTTGGTGTTCTGGGCATCCAGACCCGTGCGGGCGACGTGTAGAGCTGCGTTGGTCATGATTTCAGTTCCCTGTCATTCCGGCCCGGTTCAGGAGGGCAGTTGCATCAGGCTTGCGCCGCTGTCGTCGATCTTCTTGGCGGTATCGATCAGCTTGATCTGCGTTTCCCACGCCCGGCTCGCCTCGATCATCTGGACCAGCGCCTGCGTGGCGTTGACGTTCGATCCTTCCAGCGATTCCGGGGTGATGCTGGCCAGCGGATCATCGGGCAGCACCCCGCCATTCACCTCCCGAAAGAGGCCGTCCGTGCCCTTGGCGATCTGCGATCCCGCCGGATTGGCGAGTTTCAGCCGATCCACCTGCTGCGGCAGATTGGGATCGCCGCCGACAGGGACGATGCTGATGCTGCCGTCCTTGGCGATGGAGATGCTGTCATAGGTGGGCAGGGTGATCGGGCCGCCTTCACCGATGACGGGCAGGCCGTCGCCGGTGGTCAGAAGGCCGCTGTCGCTGACCTTCAGATCGCCCCGGCGCGTATAGGCCTCGCTGCCGTCATCGGCCTGCACCGCCAGCATCGCCCCATCATTAATGGCGATATCCAGCGGGTTGCCGGTCTGCGTCACCGACCCCTGTTTCATGTCGGCGCCCAGCACCTGCTCGGTGCTTTGCGCCCGGCTGTTGTAGGTCTGGCCATTGATCCACATGGTCGAGGCATTGGCGATTTCCGCGCGGAACCCCGTGGTGTTGGCATTGGCGAGATTATTGGCAATCGTCGCCTGCCGCGACATCGCGCCGCGCATCGCCGTAAGTGCCGTGTTGACCAGCCGATCCATGGTTCAGACCTTCCTTTTCCTACCTGCCGTGCGCGGTTATCCGCGCATGTTGATAGCCCGCGCGGTTATCCGCGCATGTTGATGATCGCGCTCGCGACGGTGTTCTGCGTCTCGATGGCCTTGGCGTTGGCCTGGAAATTCTGCTGCGCGGCGATCAGCGACACCAGTTCCTCGGTCAGGTCGACGTTGGAGCGTTCCAGCGCGCCCGAGCGAATGGTGCCGAACAGGCCCGCATTGCCCGCGCCATAGGTGGGGGAGCCGGACGAAAGGGTCGATTGCCAGTGGGCGTCGCCTTCCTGACGCAGGCCCTCGGCCGACGGGAAGGCGGCCAGCGCGACATTGCCCAGCATCATCGTGTGATCGTCGGCAAAGGTCGCGGTGACGAGGCCTTCCTCATTGATCTCGATGCTGGAAAGCTGGACGATATTGCCGGTGCCATCGGTATAGGTCTGCGGGATCTGGAGATCGGTCAGCGCCCCGGCGGCGGTGCTGGTCGGGACGCCACTGGCATCGACCGGCAGAATCTGAAGGCGCGCGCCGGTGGTGTCCACCACATAGCGGTTTTCATCCAGCGCGAAGGCGCCGTTACGGGTGTAGCTGGTCTGCGAGGTCGGCGGCGCGGTCCTTACGGTGAAGAAGGATTCGCCGGTGATCGCCAGATCGAGCGTCTTGTCGGTGGTTTCGACCGTGCCCTGCGTGAACTGCTGGTTGATGCCCGCGATGCGCGTGCCCTGCCCGGCGACCTGGCTGGTCGTCTGCATCGGCGCGGAGGCGAAGATATCACCGAAATTGGCGATGCTCTTCTTGAACGCGGTCGAATTGACGTTCGCGACGTTATTGGAAATCGTCGAAAGATCGGCCTGGGCGGCCTTCAGGCCGGAAAGCGAGATGTAGAAGGACATGAGTGTGGCTCCTCGTTGTAAGTCTGTGGCGGTGGCGTGGTGTTCAAAGCAGTTTGATGGCGTCGCCCGGATCGAACGAACCGAGCGTGGTGATGAGCTTGGCCTTGCTGGCGTCGGCGGGCGATTGCACGGCGGCGATGCTGGTCCATGTCGCCATGTCGGATGCCTCCGCGCCCTCGACCTGAACCGTATAGGTTTCGCCGCCGACATAGTTTCCGTCGTCGTCCATGCCGTTCCAGTAGAAGCTGGCTTCTCCGGCGGGTTGCGCGCCCATATCGATCGTGCGGACGATGGCGCCGCTGCTGTCGAGCAGGTTGACCTTCACATCGTCCGACGCCGACTTGATCGTGAACTGGCCGCTATAATCGCCCGCGGTGTTGGGCGCGGCCTTGTCGCTGCTGACCAGCATCGCATGGCCGATCCAGTTCGCCGCGGCGCTCAGGCGCGAGGATGAGGCGAGGTCGCTTTGCAGCGAACCGATGGACGTGGCGATGCCCGCCAGATTGGCGTTCATTTCGGAAATGCCGCTGGTGTTGGTGATCGTCGCCATCTGCGCGACCAGATCGGCATTGCTGGTGGGGTTGAGCGGGTCTTGCGCCTGCAACTGGGCGGTCAGCAGGGTGAGGAAGTCGGTCTGATCCAGCGATTTTTGCGTCAGCCGGCTGGTGGACGTGTCCGTCAGGCTGCTGGCGCTGGCGCTATAGGAGGTAACGCCGTTGGTGGTGTTGGATGTAACGGTGGTCATTTGCCCATCCTTACGGTTTCGAGCAGGAGAGATTTTGCGGTCTGGAGGACCTGCACATTATTTTCGTACATGCGGGCGGTTTCCACCATGTCGACCAGTTCCGCGCTGCTATCGACCGCCGATTCCCACACATCGCCATTGGCGTCCGCCAGCGGGTGGTTCGGTTCGTGGCGCTTGATCGGGTCGGCATTGGTGGTGACGATATTTTCCACCTTCACCGTCGATACGCCGGGGCTTTCGGTGACGGACCGGAAAACCGGCTTGATCGCCCGATAGGCCTCTGCGGCGGACCCGGTGACGTTGCCGGCATTGGCCATGTTGGACGCCGTCGTGTTCAGCCGCACAAGCTGGGCCGACATGGCGCGTCCGGCGATATCGAAGACGTTCATGGGGGTGCTGCCTGCCATGCTCATTCTCCCTTCAGCGCGCGGGTGATGGTGTTGATCCGCCCTTCCAGAAAGGACAGGGTGGTGCGGTATTTGACGGCATTTTCGGAAAACAGCGTCTGTTCGGTGGACAGTTCCACCGTATTGCCGTCGAGGCTGGGCTGAATGGGCACGCGATAGCCCATCGACTTGTCGATGGCCTGATCGACGCTGGCGTCGTTCTGCGTCGCCTGAGCCAGCGCGGCCTCGAAATCTATGTCGCGCGCCTTATAGCCGGGCGTGGACGCATTGGCGATGTTGGACGCGAGCAGGTTCAGCCGCTGGGAGCGAAGCTCCAGCGCCTTTCCATGCACACCGAACAGATCATTGCCGAGACCCATTTTCCGATTTCACCTTCATCTGCCTAAACTTGTCGGAAGCCGTGCCGTATTTCCGGTATGGACATGGGGTGGCTCCCTTCCATGGTGATTAAAGCAAAGGGCGTGCCAATTTCGATTATTGGCGCAATTCCGGCATTTTTTATCGCCGCGCTGCCCGGTTGAGGGCGCGCGAGGAGGCGCACGGCAGGCATTTGCCGGGGGGCGGCAAAGATTTGCCGTCTTGGTGATTTGGTAAGATGTGTCGGGCAAAAGGGTGAAACCATGCAGATTCTCTTCAACCTCTTCGACCCCATCACATTGCTGGGGATGATCGCCGGATGCGTGGTGCTGGCCACCGCCCAAAATGGTCCGGCGGCCTTGCACAGGGGGATGGGCGCCCTGCCGATGCTGTGGCGGTCCGACCCGGATGGCGACATGCTGCTGGCGCGGGCGACCATGACGAAGGTGGATCATATCGCCAATCTGCGCGGCCTTTCCTGCACCGACCGGGTGCGCGCCGCCAATCCCTTCCTGGCGACGGCCATCCGCAAGCTGGCCGATACGGCGAGCGTCGATCGTTTCGAGATATGGGCGCAGCAGGCGATGGCGGATCGCCGCGCGCGGCACGAAAAAGTGCATAAATTCTGGCTTTCCATTGCCGATACCGCGCCCGCGCTCGGCATGGCGGGGACGATCATCGGCCTGATCGGCATGTTCGGTTCGATGAGCGACCCGGCGAAGATCGGCCCGGCGATGGCGCTGGCGCTGCTCACCACTTTCTATGGCGTCGTGATCGCCAATCTGGTCGCGGCGCCGATCGCGGCCCGGCTTGCCGACCTGTCGGAGCGGGAATTATTCTGGCAGGAGGAATTGTGCGACCGCATGCTGCGCGTGGCCCGGCGCGAGACGGCACCCGTCCGCCGCGCCTCCATAAGGGAAGTCGCGTGACGGGAGCCGCTCCGGCGCTTGCGCGCCGCGGGCGCTGGATCATCAGCTTTGCGGATATGTGCCTGTTGCTGCTTGGTTTTTTCGTGCTGCTTCAGGCCAGTGCGAGCCATCGGCAGGAGGTTGTCGAGGGCGTCTCGCGGCAATTCGGCGCGCCCATGGTGCAGAGCGACCGGCTGGTGGCCGCGCGCCTGTTCCAGCCCGGTGAAGCCATTCTCACCCCCGCAGGCGCCCTGAAGCTGCGCGACATTGCGCGGCGGCATCAGGCGGGCGGGGAGAAGGTGGAGCTTCGTTCCATCGGCCTCGATCCGGCGACCAACCGCTTCGACAATTGGGATCTGGCGGCGGCGCGGGTCGGCGCGGTGGCTCGCAAGCTGGTGGAAGAGGGCGTTGCGCGGCATCGCATCGTCATTCGCGGGCTGGATCAGGAGCAGGGCGGCAACCTCTCCGGCCAGACATTGGTCCTCACCCTGCGTCCGGCGGGTGCTGGGGAATAATATTCGCCGCTGCGCCCGAATTTCTTAAAATGGCATGATTCCTGCTTTGATATCCCCGAAAGGTTCGTCAGTCGACCTTGACAGGAGATTATCATGGCACGCTTTGCCGCGAAAATGCTGGCTTTTCTCGCTCTGTTGACGGGTGGTCCCGCGCTCGCCCAGCAGCGGTTCGAGAATCTGGACCGGATCGACAGCCTCGTCGCGATGACGATCGGCGCGACCATCGGGGAACCGGGCGGGGCGACCGCGCCGGTCGATCGCCGCCTGCGGCTGGCGGCTTGCCCGACCATGCCGGAAGTGACCGGCCCGGCCTCTGGCGCGGCCATCGTGCAATGCCCGGCGATCGGCTGGCGCATCCGCGTGCCCCTGCGGGCGGATCAGGCTTCGGGTTCGGGCGCGCTGGCAGGGCGGACCACCGCTTATGGCCGTCCCGCCGCACCGGCGCGGAAGGAAACCATCATCAAGCGGGGCGACCCGGTGCAACTGATCGCCGGTGGGGCGGCCTTCACCGTTTCGCGGCAGATGATCGCCGATGAAGACGGCGCGGCGGGCGACCTGATCCGGGTGCGTAACGACATGAAATCCGATCCGGTTCTGGCGCAGATCATGGAAAACGGTATTGTTCGCGTGCCGGGATTTAAGGATTATTAAATGCGGCCGTTATCAGGTTCGATAGTCGAAAAGGATTTGTCAGAATGATCAAATCAATCACCCAGTCGATCGCATCGCCTGCCGATCTCGCCAAGCTGCGCGAAGGCGGCAAGGCGCGGCCCGCATCGACGGTGGCCGACAGCCTGACCGGGGCTGGCGGTTCCGTGAACGGCGCTTCCACGCCGTCGGCCCGGATGGCCGCGCAGGGCGCGCCGGTGGATATGGACCGGGTCGCCGCGATCAAGGAAGCCATTGCGTCGGGCAATTATCCCGTCAATGCCGAAGCGATCGCAGAGCGCATGATCGCGCTCGATCTGGAACAATAGGCGTGACCGGCAAAAAAATGCAGGCCTTGCATGCCGCCTTTGCCGATCTGGGACAGGCGCTCGACAGCAGGGATGCGGCGCAGATGCTCGCGGCGGGGGAGGCGGTGCGCCTTGCCTGCGACGCGATGCGTCAGGCCGCGCAGGGCGAAGTCGGGGCGGAAACCCGCGTCGCGCTGGAAAATCTGCTGCCCTTCATCGATGAAGCGCGCCGCCGCATCAATGTCGAAGCCGATGATGTCCGGCAGCGTATCGCCCTGTTGGCCCAGCAGGGGATTGAAGGCGCCGCCGCCACCTATATGCGCTGAGCGGCATTTTCCTTTCCGCCCGAAAAGGGCGATGAAGCGCGGTTTTCCCGCGCTTTTTTATTGCCCGCGTGATCGCTGAAAACTGGCATGGTTATTGCTTTATAACTGATGCAGTTTTTCAGGGTTGAGGAATGTCCGCTTTTTCCGATCTTTCCATAGGCAGCAGCAGCCGCACCCGCGTCACCAACGCGATCGCGATGGCGAGCCAGCGCACGGGGATGGATTTCGCCTATCTGCTGGGGCAGGCGAAAATCGAAAGCAGCCTCAACCCGACCGCCAAGGCCGCGACTTCCTCGGCCAAGGGCCTCTATCAGTTCATCGATCAGAGCTGGCTTGCCGTGATCGACCAGCATGGCGCGCAACATGGGTTGGGCTGGGCGGCCGACGCCATCCAGCGCGGGTCCAACGGACGTTATTATGTGTCCGACCCGCAGGTGCGCCAGCAGATACTCGACCTGCGCAATCATCCTGAAACGGCATCGGTCATGGCGGCGGAACATGCATCCGACAACAAGACCTATCTGGAAGGGCGCCTGGGCCGCGAGGCGGAACCGGTGGACCTTTATCTCGCGCATTTTCTGGGTGTCGGCGGGGCGAGCAAGTTCCTTTCCGCCCATGCGTCCAACCCCAATGGCCGCGCCGCCGCGATGTTTCCGTCAGCGGCGGCGGCCAATCGCTCCATCTTCTATGACAAGTCCGGCGCGGCCCGCAGCTTTGCCGATATCCGGCAGAAATTTGCCGCCAAGCTGGAAAGCGGCGTCGCCAGCGCCATGGCCGGAGGAACCGGCGATGGTTCGCGCTGGAGCGCCGCCAGCGATGGCGCGACGCCGGGGCGCAGCGTGCAACCGGCGGATTATGTCCGCGTGGAAACCGAGCGGCTCCAGCAATCCTCGCAAAATCTGACCGCCGATGAACTGCTGCGGCCGCAACCGGCGACGGCTCGCCTCGCCTATCTCATGCTTGCTACCTTCGGAAGGTAAGACCACCCATGACCCGTACCCAAGTGAACGGCAAAGTCTGGATGCACACGGCGAAGGGGGCGATATTGCCGCTCGCGACGCTGCTGCTGGTCATGTTCA
>JBFWKI010000010.1:0-119982 GCA_050252755.1 Sphingobium sp. | reverse complement strand
GCCCTGAAGGTCCGCCACACGAAGGAGAGAAACCATCTTGACCCAACAGTGACATCCGAAACATAACCTAAAGGCGGGTCACTTCTCAGTGGAAATCCCGGGTCACTTCTCAGCGGCAATCAACACTATGGCCGCGAACATCTGCCCAGCGGCTTCCCGGATATCGAGATACTCAACAAGCCGTTCCATCCCGGCACATTGCGGGAGGCCGCCGTTCGCCTCGTCAATGCCGACTGAGGAGTCAATGCAGGCCCCGGCGATCAACCGGGGACAGGAACGCCTCAGGGCGGCCCTCAGGGGCCTTCCTGCGGGCCGGTGAGGGGCAGGGCGGTCTTGTAGACGACAGGGCGCAGCGCGAAGCTGGTGGTCAATTGAGCGACGCCGGCGATGCGGGTCAGCTTGTGGCGCAGAAAATCCTCAAAGGTCTGGAGATCCTTCACCAGCACGCGAAGCTGATAATCGGCATCGCCGGTCATCAGATAGCATTCCATCACCTCGGGAAGGGCGGAGACGGCCTCTTCGAAGATGACGAGGTGGCGATCATCCTGCTGATCGAGCCGGACCCGCACAAAGGCGGTGACGCCCAGGCCGACCCGGCCGGGATCGATCAGGGCGACATAGCGGGTGATGATCCGGCTGGCCTCCAACTGCTTCAACCGCCGCAGGCACGGGCTGGGGGAAAGGCCCACATGCTCCGACAATTCCTGATTGGTCATCCGTCCATTGTCCTGAAGCTGGACGAGAATCTTGCGGTCCAGATCGTCTATGTCCGTCATTGGAAGTATCTGCCCTTATTTTCCGGAAAAATTGGTATTTATGCCAATCCATATCCCTTATGCGCATGTTTTCGCAAGGACATGTCAGGCCCCGTGCGATATTTTTGCCGCCATCTTTCCGCAACGGGATCGCGACATGAATATTTCACTTTCCGATAGTCAGGGGGGATTGGTCAGTTCCCTCGAATTGCTCGATACCCGGCTGCGCTGGCTTTCCTCATGGATGGTCCACAACGCCAACCATATCCGCCCCAAGACGGACGGGCTGAAGGTCGGCGGGCATCAGGCCAGTTGCGCGTCGATGACGGCGATCATGGCCGCGCTCTATTTCCACGCGCTGCGCCCGCAGGACAAGGTGGCGGTGAAGCCCCATGCCGGGCCGGTGCTGCACGCCATTCATTATCTGCTGGGCAATCAATCGCTCGACCGCATGCAGCGCTTTCGCGGGCTGGACGGCGTGCAAAGCTACCCCTCCCGCACCAAGGATGCGATTCCGGTCGATTTCTCGACCGGGTCGGTCGGTCTGGGCGTGGCGGTCACGGCCTTTTCCAGCCTCGTGCAGGATTATCTGATCGCCCATGGACAGGTGAAGGAGGGAGAGGCCGGTCGCATGATCGCCCTGATGGGTGACGCGGAACTGGATGAGGGCAATATCTACGAATGCCTGATCGAAGGCTATAAGCATGATCTGCGCAATTGCTGGTGGATCGTCGATTATAACCGGCAGTCGCTCGACAGCACGACGGCGGACCGGATGTTCCGCCGGTTCGACGATATTTTCGAGACATGCGGCTGGCGGGTCATCACCCTCAAATATGGCAAGCGCCAGCGCGAGGCCTTTGCCCTGCCCGGCGGCAAGACGCTGGAAGAGTGGATCGACAATTGCCCCAATGCCGAATTCGCCGCGCTCACCTATCAGGGCGGCGAAGCATGGCGCGCGCGCCTGCTGGCCGATATCGGCAAGAAACCGCATGTGAAAAAGCTGCTCGACCGGTTTGACGATGATGCGCTGTCGGCCCTGATGACCAATTTGGGCGGTCATTGCATGGAAACGTTGATGGAGGCGTTCGACGCCGCCAATGACGACAAGCCGACCCTGTTCATCGCCTATACGGTGAAGGGCTTCGGCTTGCCGCTGGCCGGGCACAAGGATAATCATTCCGGCATGATGAACCCCGCCCAGATGGAGGGGTATCGCCGTAGCCTGGGGATATCCGAAGGGCAGGAGTGGGAACGCTGGGGCGGTCTGGGCGACAATGCGGCGGCGCAGTTGCAGGCCTTTGTCGATGCCAGTCCGCTGGCCCGCAAAAGCCCTGAGCCGCAGGCCCCCGCCGTCCCCGTTCCCGCCCGGTTGCCGACGCCCGATGGCGCGGAGCAATCGACGCAGGCGGCCTTCGGGCGCATCATGCTGGACATCGCCAAATCCGGCGAGATGCTGGCGGACCGGATCGTCACCACCGCGCCCGACGTGACGCAGACGACGAACCTGGGCGCTTTCGTCAATCAGCGCGGCCTGTTCCGGCGGCAGGAATTGGCGGACGTGTTCCACAAGGCGCGCATCCCCTCGGCCCAGAAATGGACGCAGCATGCGGCGGGCCAGCATATCGAACTGGGCATTGCGGAGAATAATTTCTTCATCATGCTGGCGTCGCTGGGGCTGGCCGCCCCGCATTTCGGCACGCGCCTGCTGCCCGTGGGCACGGTCTATGACCCGTTCATCGCCCGCGGCCTCGATGCGCTGAACTATGGCTGCTATCAGGATTCCCGCTTCCTGCTGGTGGGCACGCCCGCGGGCCTCACGCTGGCGGCGGAGGGCGGCGCGCACCAGTCGATCAACACCCCGCTGATCGGCATGGGGCAGCCCAATCTCACCTATTTCGAGCCTGCCTATGCCGATGAACTGGCGCTCATCATGCGCTGGGCGTTCGATTATATGCAGCAGCCCGACGGCAATTCGGTCTATCTGCGCCTTTCCACCCGATCCATCCCGCAAATTTCGCGGGACGGCGATGATGGCTGGGAAGGGGACGCCCTCAACGGCGGTTACTGGCTGCGTCGCCCGGCGCCCGACGCGGAGGCGGCGATCGTCTTTACCGGCGTGGTCGCGCCCGAAGCGCTGGAGGCGTGGGAACAACTGGCCGAGGATATGCCGGGCCTCGGCCTGCTCAACATCACCTCTCCCGATCTGCTGCATCGTGGCTGGTCGGCCAGCCGGGCTGCGCGCTGGACCGGAAGCGCGCCAGAGCCGTGTCATGCCGAAACGCTGCTCTCCGCGCTGGCGCCGGGGGCGGGGCTGGTGACGGTGCTGGATGGATCGCCGGGCGCGCTGTCATGGCTGGGCGGCGTTCGCGGCATGCGGGTCAGCCCGCTGGGCACGGACAGCTTCGGCCAGACCGGCAACCTGTCCGATCTCTATCGCACCTACCGGCTGGATGCCGACGCCATCGTCGATGCCGCCGCCGAACTTTTCCTGAGGAACTGACATGCCGATAGAATTGAAAATGCCTGCTCTTTCCCCGACGATGGAAAAGGGCACATTGGCGAAATGGCTGGTCGGCGTGGGCGACAGCGTCAAGTCGGGCGACATGATCGCGGAGATCGAGACCGACAAGGCGACGATGGAATTCGAGGTTGCCGAGGAAGGGCGCATCGCGCAGCTTCTCATCCCGGAAGGCACGGATGACGTCGCGGTCGGGACGGTCATCGCCGTGCTGGCCGGGGAAGGCGAGGACGCTGGTGACGTGCGGGAAGATGGGCAGAACGAGAGCGCTGCCGAACCGGTGATCGCGGCGGCGGCTATCCCCGCCGCCGATATCGTGGCGGAAGCGGCTCCTGCCGCCGCCGTGGCGCAGGTGGAATCCGCCCGCCCTGCCGGCGCGCCCGCCGATACTGCCATATTATTCAGGAAGGACGGCGCGGCGACGCCGCTCGCCCGGCGGATCGCGGCGGCCGAGGGGCTGGCGCTCGACACCATCAAGGGCAGCGGTCCGGGCGGCAAGGTGGTGAAGGCCGATCTGGGCCTTGCGCCGCTGATCGCCCCGGCACGCCCTGCGCTCGCAGGGCTTGCCGCTCCCACCCCCGCGCCGACAGTCGCGATCGCGCCACCCCCGGCGGGTGTGCCGGTGGACAGCGTGGCGCTTTCCACCATGCGCCGCACCATTGCGCGCCGCCTGACGGAGAGCAAGCAGACGGTCCCGCATTTCTACCTGACGGCGCGCTGCACTCTCGATGCGTTGCTGAAGCTGCGCGGGGAATTGAACGCCAGCCTTGCCGCGCGCGGCGTGAAGCTTAGTGTCAATGACATGTTGGTGAAGGCAATGGCGCTGGCGCTGGAGCAGGTTCCCGATGCCAATGTGCAATTTGGCGGCGACCAACTGCACCGGTTCGGGCGTGTGGATATCGCCATGGCGGTGGCGATCGACGGGGGCCTTGTCACGCCGGTCATTCGCGATGCGGGGGCCTTGTCCCTTTCCGCCATCTCGCAAGCCAGCAAGGCGCTGGCGGCCAAGGCGCGGGATGGAAAGCTGATGCCGGAGGACTATCAGGGCGGCACGGCCTCCCTTTCCAATCTGGGCATGTTCGGCATTGACGAGATGTTCCCGGTCATCAACCCGCCCCAAGCCCTGATATTGGGGATCGGCGCAGGGGTGGAGCAGCCGTGGAAAGTGGATGGCGGGATCGCGCTGGCGACGATCATGGCGGCCACCGCCAGCTTCGACCATCGCGCCATTGACGGGGCCGTGGCGGCGCAGTTCATGGCGGCCTTCCGTGAACTGGTGGAAAAGCCGATGCTGCTTGTGGGGTAAGGGCTGTCCCCGGCTTGGTTGACGATCGAATATCATCGGCCAGCCGGGGTAGCCATGCCCTTGCGGGGCAACTCCATATAGCCCCTCGGCTTCCCAAGCATCGATGACGCCGGGGCGGCCATGCCCTTGCGGGCAACGCCATGCGGCGGGCGCCCTTGCGGAGGCGAGGCCCGGTTATCTCGGCCCGCAACCTGTCCCGGCGTCGTTTTCGCAAGAAATCCGCCCGGATAGTGAGGCGCGGCTGTTGGGGCGGAGAGGGGGCCGGATCATGGCGGACCGTGCCCGCCGGTGGAACTCGGTCCGGGATGTCCGGACCGGCATGAACGGTGTCAGAAAGGCCTGAATCCCGCACGGCCTTCGATCGGCTGGGTCATTGCGATGCAGGAATTGAAAAGCGCTGGCGGGTACGGCGACCATCCCAACGCAGCGGTAAAAACGCGATGGCCATAAAATGGCGTCGCCGCTCAGTTAAACAGGATTTTGCTGTGAAAGCGCGTCCTGAAATTGAGCGGCGGCGTTGCTACATCCGATTATTGTGTCGGCCATTTGATGAACGACTCAATCATTCGGTTGCTAACGACAGTTATACGCCTCGACAGCGAATCGTTCAAGCGGTTTGCACCGGGTCGCCTATGGCCTGACAGCGCGGGCGGAGGTGCGTCTCTTGTCGCGGAAACCGGTTCCCGCTTTTCCACCCTTGATTATATATGCGTAATCATGCATATGCATATTTATGAATATCGATGCCTTCCAGACTCTGGCAGATCCGACCCGCCGCCGCGTGATCGACGCGCTGCGTCAGGGGGAGCGGCAGGTCAATGATCTGGTTGCCGAAGTGGGTATCCACCAATCC
The DNA here is from genome assembly GCA_050252755.1 of Sphingobium sp. Lineage (GTDB taxonomy): Bacteria > Pseudomonadota > Alphaproteobacteria > Sphingomonadales > Sphingomonadaceae > Sphingobium. The sequence continues at coordinate 114,547 of JBFWKI010000010.1, read as the reverse complement.
GGCGTCTCCCGCCATCTGCGCATCCTGCACGAAGCGGGATTCGTCACGATGCAGCCCGATGGGCAGCGGCGGCTCTATTCCCTGAAACCGGACCGTTTCCGCGAACTGGACGAATGGCTCGCCGCCTATCGCGGGTTGTGGGAAGCACGGCTCGACCGGTTCGGCGCCGCGCTGGAAGCGCGCCAGCAGCATCGCAAACCTACTGAAAGGAGTCCCGATAATGACTGACCGGATCGAATCGAGCCTCGCCATCGAACGAACCTATAAGGCGGATGCCGAGGAATTGTGGGAACTTTGGACGACGAAGGAGGGCTTTGAATCCTGGTGGGGGCCGGATCAGTTCCGGGCCGAGGTTCACCGGATGGAGGCGCGCGCCGGCGGCGCGCTGCACTATGACATGATTGCCGCCACCCCCGAATCCATCAAGGCGATGGAGGACATGGGCGCGCCCACATCCCAGCCGTGCCGTGGCTCGTTCAGCGAGTTTCAGCCGAATAAACGGCTGGTCCTGACCCAGATCATCGATTTCCTGCCCGGCGTGGCGCCTTATGACAGCGTGACGACCGTGGATTTCCTTCCGCTTGCCGATGGCCGGGTGCGCATGGTCGTGACGCTGAGCCAGATGCACGATGCCGCCACCACCGCGATGCAGAAGGAAGGTTTCCTCAGCCAGCTTGAGAAGTTGGATCGCCGCTATGGGGAGCCATCGCGCTAGGCCGGAAAAGGCCCGCTTTCCTTCCCGCTGTGCTTCCCGATCGTCCTCAGCGCCGTGCCTGTTGCCGCACCCGGTTGGCGTGGTGGTGGGCGAGGTGCATCCTGTCATCCATCGTCGAAAACAGGATGGCGAGGATCACCCCGATGCCCGCGCCGATCAGCGTGTCCAATATGCGTTCCGGCACCATGGCGATGCCCGCCGTGCGCGGTGAGGCGAGGTAGGTCATCAGCAGCGCCATCGGCGTCACCAGAATTTGCGCCAGCCCATAGTTGATGCCGATGATGACTTCCGTCGCGATCGTCAAGATGGTGAGGATCAGGATGACGGACCATGGCGAGGGCGATTGAAGCAGGACCAGCCCGACCAGAAGGGCGCCCAAAATGGTCCCGGCCATCCGCTGCAACGCCCGGTTCATGGTGATGTGCAGATGGGCGCCCTGCATCACCGCGACCGCGCCCATGGCGGCCCAGCCGGGATGCGCAACGCCGAGGGCATGAGCCGCAACCGCAGAGAGCGCCGAGCCGACCATGATCCGCGCAGTGGCGATCAGGCGGTGGCTGATCGGGCGGTCAGGCTCGGACGGCAGCGGGGAGGCGGAGCCGGGATTCCGGCGATAGCTTTCGGTCGCCATGCAGACGGCCCAGGCCAACGCCGCGACGATGGCCGTGGCGGCGGTGCGCTCCATCACCTGATGAAAGGAAATCGCCGTTCCCATGGAGGCGCTGGCGGCGAAAACGAAGATCAGCGCGCCGGGAGGCCCGAACCCGCCAGCGGTGCTGACGAAGAAGAACAGGCCGCAGCCCAGCGCCAGCAGCAATATCTGGAGGATCGGCGGCGCGCCCAGCCAGACGGCGGTTGACATGGCAAAGACGGCAAAGACCTGCCAGAAGGCGCAGCGCTGCACGATCCCGCTGCGGCGCGCCTCTGGCGCGAACCGCCCGAACAGCGCGACCAGCATGCCCAGCGAGGCAAAGCCGATGAGGTGCGACCATGGCGAAATATGGATGAGCGGCAGCGCGATCAGGCCGGTCAGCGCGGCCTGAACACCGGCGAGCAGCGCGATGCGGACCCATGGCTGCGGCGCCAGCGTCAGGCTTTCGCGAAGCTGCGAAGGGTTCAGCAAATGGCGCGCGGCATCGACGCGGCAGGCAGGAAGGTCCGGGCCGCGTGTCGGTGCGCGCGTGGGTGCGGATGGGGGGACGGGTTCGGGATGCGGCGGCGGCGCGGTCATGGCGTCCGCTCCCTGGCGCGCTTGTCCTGCAGGAAGAAAAGGCGCTGCTCGATCTGCTCGAAATGGTGTAGCAGGGTGGCGATATCCGCGTCGGAAAGGGTCGCCAGCATATCTTCCTCGCCTCTGGTCAGTTCCCGGCGAATCCCGGCGACGCGCTGCATCCCGGCGGGGGTGAGGTGGACCAGCCGCGCCCGCCCGTCGGTTTCGTCGGCGCGCCGCTCGACCAGCCCTTGCCGACACAATATATCGAGCAGCCGCACGAGGCTGGAACCGTCAATGCCGACCAGCGCGGCCAGTTCCTTTTGCGTGATCCCGCCGCCGGTTTCGTGGAGATGGATGAGGGGGATCCATGTCGCATCCGATAAACCGGCGGTGGCGAGATGCGCGTCGAGCACCAGCCGCCAGCGACGGGCCAGCAGGGAAAACCGAATCCCGAAGCGGGAGCGCAGCGCCATGTCCTTTGTCATGCAGCCATGATAGATCAATATAATTTGATTTGCAATTCAAACTATATTGATCTTGCCGGATCATAGGGAGCGAGGGCATGCGGCCCGGTGCCGTCAGTCAGATGCGGCCCGTTCCGTTCCGCCTTTCGGCCGAGGGCGAAAAATGGCGCGGATGGCCTGAATGGCGGGCGGGGGACTTGCGCTGAATGTTTCCGCGCCGACACCATAGATCAGGCCGATTTTTCTGGTGACGGCAAATCCCGCCATGGGCACAAGCGCGACCCCCGGATGGGCATAGCTGTCGGGCATGACGGTGATGCCGAGGCCGGCGGCGACCATGTGCAGGACGCGCTCGTCATTGGTGGATCGCAGGGCGAAATGCGGGCGGACGCCGCGTTCCGTGAAATGGCGGCTGGTTTCGGACAGGGCTTCGCAATGGCGGCGGACGATCATCACCTCCTCGCTCAGCGATTCGGCGCTCAGGGTCGTGGCCGCCGCGGCCGGGTGATGGGCGGGCAGGGCGAGGGAATATCCCTCCTCGTAAAGCCTTTCCTCCAGAAAGCGATCGCCGCCACGGCCCACCACGGTCAGCGCGCAATCCACCCGCCCCCTGGCGACATGCGCGAGCAGTTCGCGCTCCGTGCCTTCGACCAGTTCGACAAGAGCGTCGGGGTCGATGGCCCGCATCGCCTTCATGGTGTCGCCCATCAGCGCGCCGGGGATGCTGCGCAACAGCCCCAGACGGAACACGCTGGGCTGGGTGGCCCCGGTCACGGCCTGCGCGGCGAGATTGAATTCGCTTTCGATACGGCGGGCATGGGTCAGGAAATGCGACCCGGCCTGCGTCAACTGGACCCGCTGGCTGCTCCGCAGGAACAGCGATGCGCCCAGATCCCGTTCCAGCTTGGCGATGCCGACGGAAAGGGTGGGCTGGGAGACATTGCATTGCTGCGCGGCGCGGGAGAAATTTCCCTGATCGACCACGGCCAGAAAATAACGAAGCTGATATCGGTCCATCATAGATATTGTCTATGATATGGTTGCGAATCTTTCAATTTTTATCGGTGGGGAGAATGGGATAGGTTGCCCGCATCAAGGAGAGGCTGGATGACCGATTTCGATTTCGCGCTGGGCGATCATGCCGATATGATCCGTGAGACCACCGCGCGCTTTGCCATGGACAGGATTGCGCCGCTCGCCGCGCGGATCGATGCGGAGGACTGGTTCCCGCGCGCGGAACTGTGGCCCGCCATGGGGGAACTTGGCCTGCATGGCGTCACCGTGCCGGAAGAGGATGGCGGGCTGGGCCTTGGCTATCTGGAGCATGTCGTCGCGCAGGAGGAAGTGGCGCGGGCGTCGGCCTCCATCGGCCTTTCCTATGGCGCCCATTCGAACCTGTGCGTCAACCAGATCCGCCGCTGGGCCAATGCGGAGCAGAAGGCGAAATATCTGCCCAGGCTGATATCGGGCGAACATGTCGGCAGCCTTGCGATGTCGGAAGCGGGCGCAGGCTCCGACGTCGTGTCGATGAAGCTGAAGGCCGAGAAGAAGGGTGATCGCTATATCCTCAACGGCACGAAATTCTGGATCACCAACGCGGCCTATGCCGATACGCTGGTCGTCTATGCCAAGACGGGGGAAGGGGCCAAGGGCATCACCACCTTCCTGATCGAAAAGGACATGAAGGGCTTTTCGATCGGCCAGAAAATCGACAAGCTGGGCATGCGCGGCAGCCCCACCGCCGAACTGGTGTTCGAGGATTGCGAGGTGCCGGAGGATAATATCATGGGGCCGCTCAACGGCGGCGTGGGGGTGCTGATGTCGGGCCTCGATTATGAACGCACGGTGCTGGCGGGCATCCAGCTCGGCATCATGCAGGCCTGTCTCGACACGGTGCTGCCCTATGTCCGGGAAAGGCAGCAGTTCGGCAAGCCGATCGGCGCGTTCCAGTTGATGCAGGCGAAGATCGCCGACATGTATGTCGCGCTCAATTCCGCGCGTGCCTATGTCTATGCCGTGGCGCGGGCCTGCGACGCGGGCCGGACCACGCGGTTCGACGCTGCGGGCGCGATCCTGCTGGCGAGCGAAAATGCGATGAAGGTCGCGCTGGAGGCGGTGCAGGCGCTGGGCGGCGCGGGCTATACGAAGGATTGGCCGGTCGAACGCTATATGCGCGACGCCAAGCTGCTGGATATCGGCGCGGGGACCAATGAAATCCGTCGCATGCTGATCGGCCGGGAGGTGATCGGGGCATGAGCGCGCCGATCCTCGACAGCAAACTCTCCCCCGACAGCGAGACGTTCCGCGCCAATGCCGCGCACAACCGGGCGCTGGCCGAAGAATTGCGCGCAAGGGTCGCGGCGGCGGCGACAGGCGGGTCGCAGGCCGCGCGCGACAAGCACAGCGCGCGCGGCAAGCTGCTGCCGCGCGAGCGCGTCGAGCGGCTGCTCGATCCGGGATCGCCCTTTCTGGAGATCGGGCAGCTTGCGGCGGGCGGCCTTTATGGCGATGAGGTGCCCGGCGCGGGCATTATCGCGGGGGTCGGCCGGGTGTCGGGGCGGCAGGTGATGATCGGCTGCAATGACGCGACGGTGAAGGGCGGCACCTATTATCCGCTATCCGTGAAGAAGCATCTGCGCGCGCAGGAAATCGCGCTCGAAAACCGGCTTCCCTGCCTCTACCTGGTCGATAGCGGCGGCGCGAACCTGCCCAATCAGGCAGAGGTTTTCCCCGATCGCGATCATTTTGGCCGCATCTTCTACAATCAAGCGCAGATGTCGGCGCGGGGCATCCCCCAGATCGCCTGCGTCATGGGCAGTTGCACGGCGGGCGGCGCCTATGTGCCGGCCATGTCGGACGAAACCGTGATCGTGCGCAATCAGGGCACGATCTTCCTCGCCGGGCCGCCGCTGGTGCAAGCGGCGACGGGCGAGGTGATCTCCGCCGAGGATCTGGGCGGGGGCGACCTGCATGGCCGTAAATCCGGCGTGGTCGATCATGTCGCGGACAATGACGACCATGCGCTTTCCATCGTGCGCGATATCGTCTCGACGCTTCAGCCTGACCGGGAGCCTGACCTCAACCGGCGCGATCCCCGCCCGCCCAAATATGCGGCGGACGACCTGTACGGCATCATCCCGAAGGACGTGCGCGCGCCCTATGATGTGCGCGAGGTGATTGCGCGGCTTGTCGATGGCAGCGAATTTCATGAATTCAAGGCGCTGTACGGCACCACGCTGGTGTGCGGTTTCGCGCATATATGGGGTATGCCGGTCGCCATATTGGCGAATAATGGCGTTCTTTTCAGCGAAAGCGCGGTCAAGGGCGCGCATTTCATCGAACTGGCCTGCCAGCGCGGGATTCCGCTGCTGTTCCTGCAAAATATCTCCGGCTTCATGGTCGGCGGCAAATATGAGGCGGAAGGGATCGCCAAGCATGGCGCGAAGCTGGTGACGGCGGTGGCGACCGCGCAGGTGCCCAAGATCACGGTGCTGATCGGCGGCAGCTTCGGCGCGGGCAATTACGGCATGTGCGGGCGGGCCTATCAGCCGCGCTTCCTCTTCACTTGGCCCAATGCGCGGATCAGCGTGATGGGCGGGGAACAGGCCGCATCCGTGCTGGCGACGGTCCATCGCGACGCGGCGAAATGGACGCCGGAAGAAGCCGAGGCCTTCAAGGCCCCGATACGCCAGAAATATGAGGATGAGGGCAACCCCTATTATGCCACGGCCCGGTTGTGGGATGACGGGGTGATCGACCCGGCCCAGACCCGCGACGTGCTGGGCCTCGCCTTTGCCGCAACGCTGAACGCGCCGGTTCCCGACCGGGCGCAGTTCGGCATTTTCAGGATGTGATGCCCGTGATCCAGTCTTTGCTTATCGCCAATCGCGGCGAGATCGCCTGCCGCATCATCCGCACCGCGCGCAGGCTCGGCATCCGTACCGTCGCTATCTATTCCGATGCCGATGCCGATGCGCTGCATGTCCGTCTGGCGGACGAAGCGGTGCATATCGGCCCGTCCCCGGCGCGGGATTCCTATCTCGTCGGGGAAAGGATCATCGCGGCGGCGCAGGCCATGGGCGCGCAGGCGATCCATCCGGGCTATGGCTTCCTCAGCGAAAATGCGCAGTTCGCGCAGGCGGTGCAGGATGCCGGGCTGATCTGGGTCGGCCCCGATCCCGCATCCATCACCGCCATGGGCCTCAAGGACGCGGCCAAGACGCTGATGCAGGATGCTGGCGTGCCCACCACACCGGGCTATCTGGGCGAGGACCAAAGCCCGGAGCGCCTGAAGGCCGAGGCCGACGCCATCGGCTATCCGGTCCTTATCAAGGCGGTCGCGGGCGGCGGCGGCAAGGGGATGCGCAAGGTGGACGCGGCGGCGGATTTTGCCGACGCGCTGCTGTCGTGCCAGCGCGAGGCGGCCTCTTCCTTCGGCAATGATCAGGTGCTTCTGGAAAAATGGATCACCAACCCGCGCCATATCGAGGTGCAGGTGTTCGGTGACAGCCATGGCCATGTCGTCCACCTGTTCGAGCGGGATTGCTCGCTCCAGCGCCGTCATCAGAAGGTGATCGAGGAAGCGCCCGCGCCCGGCATGGATGCGGAGACGCGCGCGGCGGTGTGCCGGGCGGCGGTCAATGCGGCCAAGGCGGTCGATTATGTCGGCGCGGGCACGATCGAGTTCATCGCCGATGGCTCGGAAGGGCTGCGCGCCGATCGCATCTGGTTCATGGAGATGAACACGCGGCTTCAGGTCGAGCATCCGGTGACGGAGGAAATCACCGGCGTCGATCTGGTCGAATGGCAGTTGCGTGTCGCGTCGGGCGAACCGCTGCCCAAGCGGCAGGAAGAGCTGTCGATCAACGGTTGGGCAATGGAAGCGCGGCTCTATGCCGAAGACCCGGCCAAGGGGTTTCTGCCGTCCATCGGCACGCTCGACCGCTTCGAACTGGGCGAGGGGCCGGGTGTCCGCATCGATACGGGCGTGGAGCAGGGGGCGGAAATCTCGCCTTTCTACGATCCGATGATCGCCAAGGTCATCGCCCATGGGCCGACCCGCGACGCCGCGCGCGAAAAGCTGGCCGCCGCGCTGAACGACAGCGCGGTGTGGCCGCTCAGGACCAATGCCGGTTTTCTGGTGAAGGCGCTCACCCACCCGGATTTCGTCGCCGCCCGGCTCGATACCGGCCTGATCGGGCGTGAAGGGGATGCGCTGTTGCCGCCGACCCGGCCGAGCGATGCGGCGCTGGCGGAGGCTGCCGCGACATTGGGCAGGGGCGGCGGGCTGGCCGGATTCCGCCTCAATGGGCCGATGAAAGCCGATGGGCTCTTCCTTCTGGATGGGGAGACGGTGACGATCGCCTATGATCCGCACTGTGGTGCCGAGGCTGGCGCCGGGACGCCGCAGGAGGATGCGCTGGTCGCCGAAAGCGGGCAGGTCTGGCGGCTCGCGCCCTTTCGCGCAGGCGGAGCCGGTGGGGGCGATGCGTCCGATGGCGCGATCCTCTCACCCATGCCGGGCCGCATCATCGCCGTGTCCGTCGCCGTCGGAGAGGCCGTGACCAAGGGGCAGAAATTGCTGACGCTGGAGGCGATGAAGATGGAGCATAGCCTGCTCGCGCCCTTCGACGGCACCGTGACGGACCTGAACGCCAGCGAGGGCGCGCAGGTGAGCGAAGGCGCGCTGCTGGTGAAGATAGAAAAGGGGGAGGCGGCCTGATGGCGGGGAAATATTTCGATCAGTGGACGGTCGGAGAGACGCTGACCCACGACATCCGCCGCACGGTCACGGAGACGGATAATCTCCTCTTTTCGACCATGACGCATAATCCGCAGCCCTTGCACATCGATGCCGAGGCCGCGAGGGCGAGCGAATTCGGGCAGATTCTGGTCAATGGCACCTTCACCTTTTCGCTGATGATCGGGCTTTCCGTGGGGGATACCACGCTGGGCACGCTGATCGCCAATCTGGGCTATGACAAGCTGGTCATGCCCAAGCCCGTGTTCATCGGTGACACGCTCCGCGCCGAAACCGAGGTGACGGACATGCGGCCCAGCGCATCACGCCCCGGCGCCGGTATCGTGACCTTCACCCATAGGCTGCGCAACCAGCGCGATGAGGTGGTGTGCCAATGCCTGCGCATGGCGCTCCTTCAGGGCAGCGCGGCGTGAAGCTGCGTTCCCTGCTCTTCGTCCCCGCGGACCGGCCGGAGCGTTTCACCAAGGCGGCGGCGAGCGGCGCGGACGCCCTGATCCTCGATCTGGAAGATTCCGTCGCTGCCGAAAAGAAAGAGGCGGGCCGGGCCGCGATCGCGCAATGGCTGGCGGAAAAGCGCCCGGTCACGACTTTCGTCCGGGTCAATCCGCTCGATGGCGGCCTGACGCAAGCCGATCTGGCGGCGATATTGCCGGGCCAGCCGGACGGTCTGGTCCTGCCCAAGGCGGAAGGCGCGGCCAGCGTCGAGGCGCTGCTGGCGATGATGGGGGACGCGTCGCTCCCCATCCTCCCGATCGCGACGGAAACCCCGGCGGCGATCTTCCATCTGGGCAGCTATGCGCGGGTGGGCGGGCATCTGGCGGGCCTGACATGGGGCGCGGAGGATCTGCCCGCCGCGATCGGCGCGACCACCTCTCGCGAGGCGGATGGCCGCTATACGCCCCCCTATGAGATGGTGCGTGGCCTGACCCTGTTCGGCGCCCATGCGGCGGGTGTCGCGGCGATCGAAACGGTATTTCCCCGCATCGACGCGCCCGACGCCCTGGCCACCTATGTCGCACGGGCGCGGCGGGACGGCTTTACCGGCATGATGGCGATCCACCCCGCGCAGGTCGCGGCGATCAACGCCGGGTTCACGCCCAGCGCGCAGGAACGCGCCGCCGCGCAGGCGATCGTCGATGCCTTCGCGCAAAATCCCGGCGTCGGGGCGCTGAAGGTGGGCGGCAAGATGGTCGATCGCCCCCATCTCATCATGGCGCAGCGGACCCTCGCGCTGGCGGGGTGATCCTTTGAGTGAATGGGATTGGGGAATGTCTGGAATATGCGGTATTAGGTAGCAAACGCACCAAGGTTTGACTGCCCTTTTACCGAACGGTAACGCTTGGATCATTAAACGCTCCTGAGGAATCTCAGGGGACGCCAATGCAAGCATCTGAGCAGTTAGAACGGGCCAGTAAAAGCATCAACAACCTCCAGTCGATCATCCAGCGGCTCGGCTATGAATCCCCAAGGGAAAACATTCAATCTAACAAACCCGATCGTTCCCAGAAAAGCAGCCCTAGCCTGATATTGGTAGAGGCCGTTGGCTCCACCAGCGAAGCTGTTGAAGCCCTCCTTGGCGCATTGTCTGCGTTTCGTCGAAGCGTCCACGGGAGGATAGCCGGTAAGCCACCAGAATGGTGGGGAGATTTCAAGAAAGTTCTGGGAATAAAGGGACTGGAACACGCCCCGACCCTTCCAACCCTTTTGAATGCCGTCGCTATTCTCGATCCCTACGTTCGCGAGGAAAATCGAACAATCGCCGGTCTTACCTTCCTCACCAAAGACATGGACCGGCATCTTCATCTGCGGCACAATCGAGGAGGTTTCAGGGCGCAGGACAACCCATACCCGGATCAGATCGCTTTCATTCTTGATCCGGAAATCGATCACCAGATTCGCGACGCCTTTGACAAACTCAACGGAGAGATCAGCATCTTCCCGCAAGGGTGTATAACGTTTCTTCGCGACGCGCTCAACGAGACACGTGACATCATTCGTTGACGTGATTTCCGCGTCAATTTTCATGAGCATATTAATTCCGTGGGGAAATAAGAAGGGGTGTATCCGCACGCCTAACTTCGCGAACAACAAGCGCGACGCGAAGTTTAATAATTTTTGCGCTTATTGTCAAGATGGCGGCAATCCCGCTGTTAGCGCCGCCACATCACACTTCAATGCCTCGCATAGCCGACATAATACCGTAAACGTCAAATTCCGCTGGCCGCGCTCCACGCCACCGACATATGATCGGTCGATATCTGCGACCAGCGCCAACTCTTCTTGAGACCATCCCATCGCCTTGCGGCGCACCCGAATGCGCTTTCCAAGTTCTTGAAGATGAAGATCGTCCGCCACGCCGACAGATCGCGGAAATGATGACCATCAGTCCACGGACGATCATACCCATTCTTAACTCTTCGCTATTTAGGATGCTTCGGATGCAGCAGGAGGAATCGAAATGGGCTGGCTCGCGTTGTTGTTTCTTTTTCCGTTTACTTTGGCAGCGATCATCGAGGGATTGATCGTCGGCACCATTCTCTTTTTGATTGCCATGGTGCTGATCTTACCACCGCTTTGGAAACGTCTCAAAGCGGAGGGGAAACCCACTTACCCCGGAATGCGTTGGTCCGGCACGATGATTTTGGGCTTTGTGGCAATGGCGATTGCAGGAGCGGCTTACTCTGAATCACCAGAAGGCAAAGCGGCCGAGGCGAAACGGCGAGCAGCAGTGGAGATGAAAGCTGAGGCAGAGGCAAAAGCAGCATTGGCGGAACAACAGGAACGAGAACGAAAAAAGAGCGAAGAAATCGCAAGCGGCGAACATTGTCTAAGCGGCTGGGATGGTTCATTCCCCCGTTTGAAAGAAGCGGTGAAACGGTCATTGAGAAATCCGCGCTCTTTCGAGCACATCGATACCGTCAGATCGCCCGTCGATAAACAGGGCAAATTTGGACTCATTATGACCTATCGCGCCGAAAATGGCTTTGGCGGTATGAACGTGGAGGTGGCAGGTATCGAGGTGGAGGCGAAGACATGCAATTTCAAACAGGTCAGTCCAGAGAGGCTGGCCAAGCGATTGGCCCAACACTTATGAGGCGGAGTCTTCGGCTATCATCTGGATACGCGACATGGGGATCAGTACATTAAGGGAGACAGGCTCCCCATTCACTGCAACCATATGCCCTTCGACGAAACGACTGCATTCCATTGCGTGATGAAGATCGCTAAGATGTTCGAATGGCACATCCAGCAGCGGCGTTTCTGACGATCCTATTAAGAAGAATTTGAATAGTGCCATAGGTATTATGCCGCCTTCCTGCGCTGCCAATATCCCTTCCACGTACGGGATATGGGGTGGTGTAGCCCAGCCGCCGCGATCGTCAGGAACTGTTCGCCATTTGAAAGGCGGCGGTTGTCTTCACGCCAAGAATATTCGCCTGCATAAGCACCGAGATAGCGCCCCGCTATTGGTGATGGGTGCCGATCTCGGCACGTCGCAGACGCGAAAAGAAGGATTCCGCCTGATTAGTGGACACCTCCCCCTCGGCATAGCTCTTGCTATGATCGATCCGCTTCATCTCGAAAACGGCATGGAGGTTGTCATAATGCTTCGCCTCGTCCGCGTACAAGATGCTACCGGGTTCGATGACCTTCGGAGCGTGCAGTGCGCCTTCCATCTCGGACATGACGAACGGGATGCTCTTTCCGCCTCGTTGACGCATGATGACGACACATTGACGCTTCCCCGTCTGGTTTATCAGCTTGCGCCGGTCGCGGCGGTTCTTGGTCCTTGTGGAGGGCTTCACATAGCCGCCGAAATAGGCACCATCGATCTCAACAGAGCCAGACAGCGACTGTGTCGCCTGTAGTGTGGTAAGGGCTTCCCTGATCTTGTGGGCCAGTACGAATGCCGTCTTGTATTGGACATCCATGTCGCGGCTTAGTTGGAGCGCGCTGATACCTTTCGCGCCATTTGTGAAGATAGCGATGCCATAGAGAATGTCGCGATATTCCAGTTTTCGGCTGGCGAAAATAGTTTGAGATGTGACAGAAAACTGCCTGTGGCAAGCCTTGCACTTGAACTTTCGACGGGTCGTGATCTCATAAACGGCAGCACATTTGCACCAGACACAAAAGGGCTGACCTTCATTCTCTGCAAAGCGGATCGCCCGGAATGCAGAATAGGCTTCCTCTTCGGACATGCGGACGACGCGCTTGATGCTAAGCGTCCGTGCCCTTGTCGAGAGAAGAAAATGCTGCGAATCATCCTCCAATGCGATACTTTCGCATCGAATATGATGATTAATTCCAAGAATGGCAAACAGATTCGCATCAAATGTGATGATGTTGGCATCATAAGGAGTGACAACCCGTGAAAGATTGGAACGCCTATGCGAAGGGCATACTGCGAGCCGAGATGACGAAGCGCCAAATTAGCTATGCGGATTTGAGGGCGTTACTCGCCCACGATGGGGTGAAGGAGACCGAGGCAAACCTGCGAAACAAGGTCAGCCGAGGCTCCTTCACCGCCGCGTTCCTCCTGCAATGCTTGGCAGTGATGAAGGTCGCCAACCTCCATCTCGACGTTGATTGAGGAAGGATGGACTCCAAATCAGGAGTCAGGTATAACGTAATAACGCGCAGTTAATCTGCACGATTCACCTCCCTTCTTGGTTGAAGGACGTTGAATAGGGCTGTCGATCGAGTTATAGGCAATCGACGGTCCACCCATTTTGTGTGGGTGGATTCCAATTTTTACATTAAAAATATGCAGAAAGTCAAATGTCGTGCGTAGATATACAATAACGATCAATATTGTTTCTTTGGCTGCATTATTATACGCCAATATGGCATTCTGACTATCCATCACTGCCATGAGCGACAGTTCGACTCGACACTGGTGTCAGGGATCGAACGATATGTCGGCCTTGATGATGCTTTTCCATTGAGCAGGATATTTTCCAGACGATTCCACAGTCCGGCCGCGATGTTTTCGCAGCGATGCTTCGATGGCATTGACGGTGCGTTGAATTATTTTTGGATCAGAATCTTCGCCGCCGCATTGGCGTAGAACCTCCAGCGCAATCTGGCGCGTTGTCATCGGCGCATTGGCTTGCCGCAGTACCTCCATGCCGCGACGGCCACATGAGCCAAAGGGCACGGGCAAATAGTGAGTGAAGGGTTTGATTGCCGGTGTATGGTCACGCCGCCATGTCGGATCAGCATCTTCGAGCAGCATGGCGGCGCTCTCGATCAGCGCTTCCAGTTTCGGTATCTTTGCTTCAAGCTCTGCCAGCGTTTCAACCTCGCGTTTGATGCGAGCTATGTTAGCGTGAACCTCGCAAAGCTGTCCGGTCAGAGCCGAGTAGCGCTTCTCAAGAGAATGGCGGAAATTGGTGACACCCATCCAGCAAAGATAGCGGAAGAGGTGCTTAGCGGACCAGATTCCTTTTGGTGCGTTTGCTACCTAATACCGAATTTCTGGATGCCCGATGAGGATTCGAACCTCAATTGACGGAGTCAGAGTCCGTAGTCTTACCTTTAGACGATCGGGCAACTGCCGCCGCCTCTAAGCCTTGGGTTTCCGCCAGTCAAGGGGGTTTTGTGATGATAAGACAGAGTGTCCAATACTCTGTCTGACCTACTTTTCCCCCGAATCGACCGCTGCGCGCCCGCGCCCGCGCTTCTCTCCCTATCCTCGCGATCTTCGGGAATCCGCGCTGCCCTCCTGCCCGCCCGCGGCGCTTTTGGCTTGCTTCTGGTCTCCCTGCCGATCGCGCCCTTGCGCAATCGGGCAACACATCATAGCTTGGTTCCCAAGTACCGGCCCGTAAGGGACTGGAGAGCATAAGTGAGTGACATGTTATGGCGCATCATGGCCGCCCATCGCCGCATGGCGACCGCAGCCCATTGCTGCGGCGGAATCAAGCGGGATCGACAGGCGGCACGGTCCCCCCGCTGCGCGCCGCGCGCTGGCCGAGCCGCGGAAGCTATGCCGCGATTGATCTGGGAACCAATAACTGCCGGTTGCTGATCGCCAAGCCGTCCGCTGACGGCTTTGTGGTGATCGACGCCTTTTCGCGGATCGTCCGGCTGGGGGAGGGGCTGTCCGCCACGGGAGCCATCAGCGATGCGGCGATCGACCGGGCGATCAGCGCGCTCTCCGTCTGCGCCGACAAGCTGCGCCGCCGCCATGTCGCCCTCGCCCGGTCGGTCGCGACCGAGGCGTGCCGCAGCGCCTCCAACGGGCAGGCCTTTATAGAGCGGGTCTATCGCGAAACCGGCATCGCGCTCGATATTATCTCTGCGCAGGAGGAGGCGCGGCTGGCGGTGCTGGGCTGTCACGCCTTGCTGGAACCGGGCGACGGCCCCGCGCTGATCTTCGACATTGGCGGCGGATCGACGGAACTGGTGCTGGTGGACAGCAGCGGAGAGCATCCGCGCATCATCGATTGGCTCAGCGCGCCGTGGGGCGTGGTGTCGCTCACCGAAAGCGAACCGATCGAGCCGGAGACGGCGCAGGCCCGCGCCCGTGCCTATGCCAATATGCGCGCCCGTATCGCGGAAAGTTTCGCCCCCTTTGCGGCGCGGCTGTCGACGGGGCGGGGCGGTATCCGCCTGCTCGGCACGTCGGGCACGGTGACGACGCTGGCGAGCATCCATCTCGACCTGCCGCGCTATAACCGGCAGATGATCGACGGGCTGATCGTGCCCGCCGAATCGATGCGCGGCATCGCGAAACGCCTGTCCGGCATGACGCGGGAGCAGCGCCGCGCCTTGCCCAGCATCGGGGCCGAGCGCGCCGATCTGGTCGTCGCCGGTTGCGCGATATTGGAAGGGATACTCGATATCTGGCCAGCGGAGCGGCTGGGCATCGCGGATCGTGGCATTCGTGAGGGCATATTGCGCTGCTTGATGGAACAAAGACTGTGACGCGCGGGACAGGCGGCGGCAAGGTGCGGGTCAAGACCGCGAAAAACCGCAGCGCGCAATCGACGCGCTGGTTGCAGCGGCAATTGAACGACCCCTATGTGAAGAAGGCGAAGGCCGAGGGCTGGCGCAGCCGCGCCGCGTTCAAGCTGATCGAACTGGATGAGAAATTCACGCTGCTGCGCCGGGCGCGGCATGTGGTGGATCTGGGCATTGCGCCGGGGGGCTGGGCGCAGGTGGTGCGCAAGCTCTCGCCGCAGGCGAAGGTGGTGGGCATCGACCTGTTGCCGGTCGATCCGATCGAGGGCGTCACCATCTTCCAGATGGATTTCATGGATGAAAAGGCCGATGCGCTGCTGGCCGATGCGCTGGGCGATGCGCCCGATCTGGTGTTGTCGGACATGGCGGCCAATACGGTCGGCCATGCGCAGACGGACCATCTGCGCACCATGGGGCTGGTCGAGGCGGCGGCGTGGTTCGCGATAGAGCATCTGCAACCGGGCGGCGCATTTGTCGCCAAGGTCTTTGCCGGCGGCACGGATCAGGATTTGCTGACGGTGCTCAAGCGCAATTTCGCGACGGTCAAACATGCCAAGCCCCCGGCGAGCCGCAAGGGTAGCAGCGAATGGTATGTGATCGCGCAGGGGTTCAAGGGCCGCGCGCAACCGGCGGACGAATCTGACTGAGAGGCGCGCTGCCGCGTGTCCTGTGGCGTGATCTTCGGGTTCGGATGGCGGCGGGCCGGGATAGGACAGGCAGGACGGGCCGGGGACCGGCGCGGGGAAAATGACGGAGTCCGATGAACCGGGGCGTCCTCTGCTGGCCGCGCGGTGACAGTGCGTGAGCAGGGGATGCGCGGAGGGATGCTGGTCGGGTGTGTGTCGCCCACTTTATTCCCCCTTGCAGGCCGTCATGGCCGATCCCGCTGCGGTCAGGAGCGATCGACATGGACCAATAGGGTGATTTTCCGTGACCCGAAGCACAGCGAACTTATGCTCTGCGAACGCCGGAAGCGCGGAAATTCGCCCTGTGCAGGCCGTCAGGGCAGGAGCCGCAGACGGCCATAGGCCCCTATCGATTGGTTCTGGATGTCCGGGCGCATTCTTTGCGATGCGCCCGGACGATCTTCATCAGAACTGGAGGCGCGCAACGCTTTCCGGCGCGTCCTTGGCGTCGGTTTCGCCATTTTTGATCGACACATAGACCGCATTGGCCTGCGCGTTGAGCGCAAGGCTGTTGGGGTGCGTCGGCAGCGCGATGGTCTGCAACAGGGCATAGGTGCGGCTGTCATAGACCGCGACATTGCCCGCCGCGCGGTTGGTCACATAAAGGCGCTGGCGCTGCGCGTCGAGCAGGATGCCCATCGGGCCTGCATCGGTGGGGATGCTGTGCACCTGCTGGCCGCTGTCGGCATCCAGCACGGCGACGCGGTTGCCGGGCTGTTTCGACTGGAAGCCGGGAATGGCCTTGGTCTGGAACTCGCGGATCGACGCCAGGCCCTGATCGGTGACGAACAGGCGCCGGGACGCGGGGTCGAATGCGATGTTCAGGGGTTGTTCCGTCTCCGTCTGGACGCGCTGCGTGATCTCCAGCGTGCGGGTGCTGACGGTGAGCAGCTCGCCCTTCAGATTGGTGATGAACAGGCGTTGCCCTGCCGGGTCGAAGGCCAGCCCCGGCGCCTTGGGGCCGCCCAGGCCCGGTATGATCTTTTCGACCGTGAGCGTTTTTGTATTGACCACATAGAGCACGCTTTCCGCGCCATGGCCCTGAAGGAACAGGCGGTTGTTCGCCGGATCGACGACCAGTTCGCGCAGGTCGCGGGGATAGCGTTCCTTGCCGTCGTCGCCCTTCGTCTTTTCTTCAAGCTGCACCACGCCCACCACGCGGTTGTTCACGATATCCACGACCGTGACCGAGAGATCGACGGTATTGCCGACATAGAGACGGCCGCCAGCATCATCGAGCGATACGCCGAACGCCTTGCGGTCCAGCGCAATTTCGCCTTCCACGGCGAGCGTTTGCGGGTTCAGGCGCAGGATCTTCGCCTTGGCGTCGTCGCCCCAGCCGCCCGATGAGGCCACGAAAACGGCGTTCTGGCGCGGGCTGTAAGCCAGTTCGTAGAGGCCCTGCACCAGCACCTTGCGCTCAACCTGCGCGGTCTGATTGGCCGGGGCAGCTTGATCGGCCGGGGTGGCGGATGCCGAATCGGGCGCGGATGAAACCGCCTGCGGGGCGCAACCGGCAAGTGAAATCCCCAAGGCGAGGGCCAGATAAAAAGTGGGTCCGGGCGTTTTCATTGCAATATTCCCTCTGTTTTTGGGTGGTGACGGGTTCGGTTCCGCAGGTGGCTGCCGAGGCCGGGCCAGCAAGACACCAGCAAGGCATCAGCGAAACAGGGGCAACCGGAGATCGTCCGGTGAAAGGCAGGACATAATAAAATTGCTCGATTTCCCCCGAACCGCGCGTTGCTTTACTGTATATAGGAATAGTTCGCAATAGCGACAGCGATGCCGCCTGACCTCGCCGGTGTCGCTTCGCGATCCGCGCATGAAAAAGGGGAAGGCGCGGATATGCCGCACCTTCCCCCGATCTTTTATCGCCGCTGTTGCCGGCTTGCGGCGGCGTCAGTCCGAAATGCCGCTTGCCGCGAGCACGGCCAATGTCATCAGGTCGCTGGCCGTGCTGGCCATGGGCGCGACCTGAATCGGCTTTTCCATGCCGACAAGGATCGGGCCGATGACCGAATCGCCGCCCAGTTCGCGCAGCAGCTTGGCCGACAGGTTGGCCGATTGCATGCCGGGCATGACAAGGCAGTTCGCCGGGCCGGACAGGCGGCTGAACGGATATTTCTTCATCACCGCCGGATTGAGCGCGACGTCCGGCGCCATTTCGCCTTCATATTCGAAATCGACGCCGCGCTGGTCGAGGATGGCGACCGCCGCGCGCAGATTTTCCAGCCAGTTGCCCGCAGGGTTGCCGAAGGTCGAATAGGACAGGAAGGCGACGCGCGGTTGATGGCCCATGCGGCGGGCGACCTTGGCGGTGCCTTCCGCGATGTTGGCCAGTTCTTCGGCGCTGGGCCGCTCGTTGATCATGGTGTCGGACATGAACACGGTATGGCTCTGCCCGACAAGGACATGGACCGCGAAGCTGGTCTGGTGGGGGATCGGGTCGATCACGCGGCGGACCTGCCGCATGGTTTCGGGAAAGGTGCGCGTGGTGCCGGTGATCATCGCATCGGCCTCGCCCATTTTGACGAGCAGCGAGGCGAAGATGTTGCGATCCCGGTTGACCATGCGCTGGCAGTCGCGCAGCAGATAGCCCCGGCGTTGCAGCCGGGTGTAGAGCATTTCCACCATCCGGGGGACCAGCGGCGAATTGACGCTGTTGTGCACTTCGAAGCTGTGAGGATCGCTCACGCCCAGATCGCGCAGCCGGTCATAGACGTCCTGCCGCCCGACCAGCACCGGAATGCCATAGCCGCCGTCGCGGAACTGGATGGCCGCGCGCAGCACGACTTCTTCCTCGCCCTCGGCAAAGACGACGCGCTTCGGGCTGGCCTTCGCATTTTCATAGGCGAGGGTGAGGACCGAGGTGGTGGGGTTGAGGCGCGCTTTCAGCGAGCGGGCATAGGCGTCCAGATCCTCGATCGGCTTTTGCGCGACGCCGCTGTCCATCGCGGCCTTCGCCACGGCGACCGGCACGACTTCCATCAGGCGCGGGTCGAACGGCGCGGGGATGATGTAATCCGGGCCGAATTGATGCGCCTGCCCATAGGCCGCCGCGACTTCTTCCGGCACCTGTTGCCGGGCGAGTTCGGCGATCGCATTGGCGGCGGCGATCTTCATCGCCTCGTTGATGGCGGTCGCCCGCACATCGAGCGCGCCCCGGAAGATGAACGGGAAGCCGAGGACGTTGTTGACCTGATTGGGATAGTCCGACCGGCCCGTCGCGATGATCGCATCCGGGCGCGCGGCCTTGGCGGCGGGCGGAGAGATTTCCGGGTCCGGGTTGGCCATGGCGAAGATGATCGGCTGAGCGGCCATGTCGCGCACCATATGCGGTTTCAGCGCATCGGCGGCGGAGAGGCCGAGGAACACGTCCGCGCCCTTCAGCGCCTCTTCCAGCGTGCGGGCGTCGGTCTTGGCGGCATGGGCGGATTTCCACTGATCCATGCCCTCGGCGCGGCCCTGATAGATGACGCCTTGACGGTCGCACATGGTGACACGATCGGCGGGCGCGCCCATCGCCTTGATGAGTTCGGTGCAGGCGATCGCCGCCGCGCCCGCGCCGTTGACGACGACGCTGATATCCTTGATGTCGCGGCCGGTGATGTGCAGCGCGTTGATGAGGCCCGCGGCGCAGATGATCGCCGTGCCGTGCTGATCGTCATGCATGACCGGAATGTTCATGCGTTCCTTGAGCGCCTGTTCGATGATGAAACATTCGGGCGCCTTGATATCTTCAAGGTTGATGCCGCCGAAGCTGGGTTCCAGCAGGGCGACCGCGTCGATGATGGCCTGCGGGTCTTCGGTCGCGATTTCCAGATCGATCGCGTCCACATCGGCGAAGCGCTTGAACAGCACCGCCTTGCCTTCCATCACCGGCTTGGACGCGAGCGCGCCCAGATTGCCGAGGCCCAATATGGCCGTGCCGTTGGAAATGACGGCGACCAGATTGCCCTTGGCGGTGTAATCATAGGCGGTGGCGGGGTCTTCGGCGATGGCATTTACCGGGATGGCGACGCCGGGGGAATAGGCCAGAGAAAGGTCGCGCTGGGTTGCCATCGGCTTGGAGGCAATGATCTCGATCTTGCCGGGGCGGCCCTGTGAGTGGAAGAGCAAGGCCTCGCGCTCGGAAAATTCGATACTCGCTTTCTCTGTCATTGTATCTCCCTCAATCGCACGGGGCCTGAACCATGGTGGCGTCGCCTGCCAGATGGCCCTAGACCCATTTACGTTACGGCCACAAGACTGTTCAGCTAAATTGTTTTCTGCCCGGCGCGGGGCTTTCGTTCGCCCGCGTCAGCGGCTATCGCTGCGCGGTGATGGCTGATCCTTCCCGCAAGAAAAAAACCGCTCCCGCTTCCTCCGCCGCACCGTCGGCGCCGACGCCGATGATGGTGCAATATCTGAAGTTGAAGGCGCAGGCGGCCGACTGCCTGCTCTTCTATCGCATGGGCGATTTTTTCGAGCTGTTCTTCGACGATGCGAAGGTGGCGGCGGCCACGCTGGATATCGCGCTGACCTCTCGCGGGGATCATGGCGGCGCACCCATCCCGATGTGCGGCGTGCCCGCGCACAGCGCAGAGGCCTATCTTGCCCGCCTCATCCGCGCGGGCCATCGCGTCGCCATCGCCGAGCAGACCGAAACCCCCGCCGAGGCAAAGGCGCGGGGCGGATCGAAGGCGCTCGTGGCGCGGGGCATCATCCGCTATGTGACGCCCGGCACGCTGACCGAGGATACGCTGCTCGATTCCCGCGCCGACAATATGCTTGTCGCGGTCGGTGAGGCGGGCGGCGAGATCGGCATCGCGGCGGCGGATATTTCGACCGGGCGGTTCGAAACGATGACGGTGGATGCCGCTTCCCTCTCCGCCGAAATCGCGCGGCTGGGCGCCAGCGAGATCGTGACGGGCGAGGGATCGGCGCTCGATATCGCGGGCGCGCATGGTTTCGACAAAAGCGCTTTTTCCTCCACGCGGGCGGAGGCGCGGCTCAAGGCGCTGTTCGGCGTGGCGACGCTGGACGGGTTCGGCAGCTTCGGCCGGGCGGAATTATCGGCCATTGGCGGCCTGCTGTCCTATCTCGATCATGCCGGGCAGGGGACGCTGCCCCATCTCGCCCCGCCGGTGCATATCGCGCCCGGCAGCCATATGGCGATTGACGCGGCGACGCGGGAGAGCCTCGAAATCGTCGCAACCATGGCAGGCGCGCGGCAGGGCAGCCTGCTGCATGCGGTCGATCGGACCGTGACCGGCGCGGGCGCGCGGATGCTCGCCGCCGATCTCGCCGCGCCGCTGCTCGACCGGGCGGAGATCGAGGCCCGGCTCGATCTGGTGCAATGGCTGCACGATCATGGCGGCCAGCGCGATGCGTTGCGCGCGGTGCTGCGGGCGCTGCCGGATGTGGGGCGGGCGCTGGGCCGCCTGGCGATGGGGCGCGGTTCCCCGCGCGATCTCGGCCAGATCCGCGATGGCCTTGGCGAGGCGCGGATGCTGCGAGAAAGGCTGGCGCGCGCGGAGGAACGGCCCCCGCTGCTCGACCGCCTGCTGCCCGCGCTCGACGGGCATGGCGAACTGGTGGAGGAACTCACCCGCGCCCTTGTCGCGACGCCGCCCACCGAAACCGCCAATGGCGGCTATATCGCGGAAGGCTATGACGCTTCGCTCGACGATCTGCGCCGTCTGGGCAGCGACGGACGCCGCGCCATCGCGCTGTTGGAGGCGCGCTATCGCGATGAAACGGGGATAGCCGCGCTCAAGATCCGGCATAATGCGGTGCTGGGCTATCATGTCGAGGTGCCTGCGCGCCATGGCGACACGCTGATGAAGGAAGGGTCGGGCTTCACCCATCGCCAGACGCTTGCCGGGGTGGTGCGGTTCAACTCGGTCGATCTGCATGAACAGGCGAGCCGGGTGATGCAGGCGGGCGCCCACGCCCTCGCCGCCGAGGCCGCGCATCTCGAAACGCTGATCGAACAGGCGCTTACCCGCAAGGAGGCGATCACCCGCGCCGCGCAGGCGCTCGCCCGGCTGGACGTCGCCGCCGCCCTAGCCGAACGCGCCGCCGAGGGAGGCTGGGCGCGCCCGCATTTCGTGGCCGATCAGCGGTTGGAGATTATCGGCGGGCGGCATCCGGTGGTGGAGGACGCGCTGCGGCGCGACGGGCAACCCTTCGTCGCCAATGATTGCGTGCTGTCCGGCGCGGACCGGCTGTGGCTCGTCACCGGCCCGAACATGGGCGGTAAATCGACCTTCCTGCGGCAGAACGCGCTGATCGTGCTGCTGGCGCAGGCGGGCGCTTTCGTGCCCGCGCAGGGCGCGACGATCAGTTTGGTCGATCGCCTGTTCAGCCGGGTCGGCGCTTCGGACAATCTGGCGCGGGGGCGCTCCACCTTCATGGTGGAGATGGTCGAGACGGCCGCGATCCTTTCTCAGGCGACCGACCGCAGCTTCGTCATCTTGGATGAGGTCGGGCGCGGCACATCGACCTATGATGGCCTTGCGCTGGCCTGGGCAGTGGTGGAGGCGGTGCATGAGGTGAACCGGTGCCGTTGCCTGTTCGCGACCCATTATCATGAACTTACTCGCCTTGCCGAAAGCCTGAAGGCGCTGTCGCTGCACAATGTCCGCGCGCGCGAATGGAAGGGCGATCTGGTGTTGCTGCATGAGGTCGCCGCAGGGCCGGCGGACCGCAGCTATGGCATCGCGGTGGCGCGGCTGGCGGGGTTGCCGCCCGCCGTGCTCGCCCGCGCAAAGGATGTGCTGGCGCGGCTGGAGGCGGGGCGGGCCAAGACCGGCGGCATCGCGGCGGGGCTGGACGACCTGCCGCTGTTCGCCGCCAGCGCCGCCGCGCAGGAAGAGGCCGCCGCCACCGCCGATCCGCTGCGCGATGCGCTGGACGCGATCGACGCCGATGCCCTTTCCCCGCGAGAGGCGCTGGAATGCCTTTACCGCCTTAAAGCGCTGGCGAATGACGGGGCGGGGGACTAGATTAGGGATATGATCGACCTTTTCGCCAGCCTGCCCAACCGGCGTTCCATCATCAACCGCCGGATCATCGCCGACCGTATCGAGGCGCTGGTGGAGGAACATGGCACCGGCGATACCGGCCTGCTGCGGCAAAAGATCGTCGCCCTGCTGATAGAGGCGTTGAAGGAAGGGCGGGCCGAAGCCAAGCGGCGGCTGGAATATCGCCCCACCAACGGGCGCGAGGCGGTGCAGGCGCTGGCGTTCCTGACCGACCAGATCGTGCGCATCCTGTATGATGCGACCACCCGCTATCTCTACATGCCGGGCAACCGCACCGCGGGCGAGCAACTGGCGATGCTGGCCGTCGGGGGATATGGCCGGGGGGAGATGGCGCCGCACAGCGACGTCGATATCGCCTTTGTCACGCCCTATAAACCGACGAGCTGGACCGAGCAGGTCATTGAATCCATGCTCTATTCGCTCTGGGATCTGGGGCTGAAGGTCGGCCATAGCAGCCGCTCCATCGACGAGATGATCCGCATGTCGAAGGCCGATCTCACCATCCGCACCGCGATGCTGGAGGCGCGCTATGTCTGGGGCGACCGCGCCGTCTATGACGAGGCGCTGGCCCGGTTCGACGCCGAGGTGGTGCGCGACAGCGCGCGCGCCTTTGTCGCGGAAAAGCTGGTGGAACGGGATGAGCGGCACAAGCGGATGGGCGACAGCCGCTATGTCGTCGAACCCAATGTGAAGGAAGGCAAGGGCGGCCTGCGCGATCTGCACACGCTGTTCTGGATCGGCAAATATGTGAACCGGGTGCGATCGGTTTCCGGGCTGGTGGAGGCGGGGCTGCTGACGCCGCAGGAATTGCGGCAGTTCCAGAAGGCGGAAAATTTCCTTTGGGCGGTGCGGTGCCATCTTCATTATCTGACGGGCCGCGCCGAGGACCGGCTGACCTTCGACCTGCAACTGGAGGTCGCGCAGCATATGAACTTCACCGCGCGGTCGGGCCGTTCGGCGGTTGAGCGGTTCATGCATTATTACTTCCTCACTGCGAAGAAAGTGGGCGATCTGACCGCCGTGTTCCTCGCCCATCTCGACGATCAATCGGCGACAAAAGGGCGCCGTTTCGTGCCCGGCATCTTCCGCCGCCCGCGCAAGCTGGATGGCTATGTGCTCGATCGCGGGCGGCTGGCCCTGCCCCATGATGATTTCTTTCATCAGGATCCGGTGCGCCTGCTGGAAATCTTTTCCGTGGCCGACCGGCATGGTCTGGAAATCCACCCCAGCGCGATGATCGCCGCCAGCCGCGACGGGCAACTGATCGACAATGGCGTGCGCCGCGACCCGCGCGCCAACGCGTTTTTCATGGATGTGCTGACATCCCCCCGCGACCCGGAACGGGTGCTGCGCTGGATGAACGAAGCGGGCGTGTTCGGCCGGTTCATTCCCGATTTCGGGCGTGTCGTCGCGCAGATGCAGTTCGACATGTATCATCATTATACGGTGGACGAGCATACCATTCGCGCCATCGGCCTGCTGTCCCGCATCGAGCGGGGGGAACTGGCCGAAGACCATGCGATCGCCAGCGAACTGATGAACCGGCTGCTGTCCCGCCGCGCGCTCTATGTGGCGGTGCTGATGCACGATATCGCCAAGGGGCGGGGCGGCGACCACAGCATTTTGGGCGCCGAGGTCGCGGAAAAACTCTGCCCGCGCCTCGGCCTGACGGCGGCGGAAACGGAAACGGTCGCATGGCTGGTGCGTTATCATTTGCTGATGAGCGCGACCGCGTTCAAGCGCGACCTGTCCGATTACAAGACGATCATGGATTTCGCCGAAGTGGTGCAGAGCGCGGAGCGGCTGCGCCTGCTGCTGGTGCTGACGGTGGTGGATATCCGCGCGGTTGGCCCCGGCGTCTGGAACAGCTGGAAGCGGCAATTGCTGGCCGATCTCTATATCGCGGCGGAGGAAGTGCTGCGGCTCGGCCATAAATCCAGCGGGCGCAAGGAACGGATCGCGGCGAAGAAACAGGCGTTGCAGGACGCGCTCGGCCTGCCCGACGCCGATTTCGATCACTATGTGAAGCGCCTGCCCGACAGCTATCTGATCGCCGAATCGGTCGATATATTGGCGCAGAATGGCCGGCAGATATTGGCTGCGTCAAAGGAGGCGCTGTCGATTCTGGCGGAGGTCTACCCCGAACGCGGCGCGACGCTGGTGACGGTGTTCGCCTCCGACCATCCGGGCCTGTTCTATCGCATCGCGGGCGCGATCCATTTGGCGGGGGGCAGCATCATCGATGCGCGCATTCATACGCTGCGCGATGGGCGGGCGATCGATAATTTTCTGGTGCAGGATCCGCTGGGGCGGCCGTTCGACAATCCCGGCCAGTTGGAACGCATCCGCAAGGCGATAGAGGATGCGCTCGCCAACAAGCAGAAGTTGCAGCCCAAGCTGGAGGCGAGGCCGCTGGCGCGCACGCGGGCGGAGGCGTTCGAGATCGTGCCCAATGTGCTGATCGACAATCTGGCGTCGAACCGTTTCACGGTCATCGAAATCCACGCCCGCGACAAGCCCGCGCTGCTGTTCAACCTCGCCTATGCGCTGTTCCAGTCGAAGGTGACGGTGCACAGCGCCCATATCACCACCTATGGCGAGCGGGCGGTCGATACCTTCTACATCACCGATCTGCTGGGCGGAAAGATAGAGAGCAAACCGCGCCTTCAAACGCTGGAAAAGCGCCTGTTGTCGGCCACCGAAGCGCGGGTGCTCGAAGAACTGGCGATGGCGGAATAGGGGCCGGAATAACGGGCCGGGCCATGCCTGCCGCAATGTCGAAGCCGGATCAGTCGATGCGCATGGTCATGCCGGGGCGCAGGCGCGGCAGAATCCGTTCCATGTCCTGCCGCGCAATGGCGATGCAGCCTTCGGTCGGCTTGGGCGCGCCATCCTCTGCCCTTGTCTGAAGATGCCAGAATATCGCGCTGCCCGCGCCCGGAACCGGCGGCGCGTCATTATGGCCGAGGACGATGACGATGTCATAGGCGGCATCGTCCCGTTGCAGCCGCTCATGGGAAAAGGCGTGGGGCAGGTGGACGGGCCGGTTATAGGCCGGATCGCCCACATCGTCCGACCAGCCGTCATCGCTGCGGGTCCAGCGCCATGGCAGGCGCGGCATCGCCGCCGGTTCGACCCGGCCGGGACGCAGCAGAACCGCCCGGATCGGCCAGACGCCCAGCGGCGTGCAGCCATCGCCCTCGCGCTTGGCCGAGGCCGCGCAGGCGCCGCCCTTGCCGATGGAGCAGGGGATGAGGCATCCTTCAAATTCCAGCGTCCGGGCGGCGGTATCGACGCGCACCGCGCTCATGACCGGCTCATAATCGATGGCCGGTGCGATCGCGCTTGGTGTCGAGATAGCGCGCATTATGCGGGTTGGCCGCAATGGCGAGCGGCAGGCGTTCGGCGACGCCGATGCCTTCGGCCTCCAGCCCTGCGACCTTGGCGGGATTGTTGGTCAGCAGCCGCACCTGCGGAATGGAAAGCAGCTTCAGCATTTGCGCCGCCACCGAAAAATCGCGGGCGTCGATGGAAAAGCCCAGCCGCACATTGGCGTCCACCGTGTCGAAGCCCTGATCCTGCAACGCATAGGCGCGCAGCTTGTTGATAAGGCCGATGCCGCGCCCTTCCTGCCGCAGATAGAGCAGCACCCCCCAGCTTCCCTCGGCGATGCGGTGCATCGCGCCATGGAGTTGCGGGCCGCAATCGCATTTCAGCGATCCCAGCACATCGCCGGTCAGGCATTCGCTGTGCAGGCGCACCACCGGCACGCTGCCGTCGCGGCGGCCGATGATGAGCGCGATATGCT
The DNA here is from genome assembly GCA_050252755.1 of Sphingobium sp. Classification (GTDB taxonomy): domain Bacteria; phylum Pseudomonadota; class Alphaproteobacteria; order Sphingomonadales; family Sphingomonadaceae; genus Sphingobium. The sequence continues at coordinate 87,903 of JBFWKI010000010.1, read as the reverse complement.
CACGCGGGTCGCCGGGCGTGCGGAAGGCGACGATCTCTGCATTTTCCGCCGCCGATACCGGCAGGCGCGCACGGGTGGCGATGCGCAGATGCGTCCCGCCATCATAGAGGTCGATGGCTTCGACGGTGACGCTGGTTTCGCATTCCGCTTCGCCCTGCGCCAGAAAATAGGCCGGAAGGATACCCGCCTGCCGCGCCAGCCGCAGGGCGGCGCGGGCGGCGTTGGGCGCGCGCAGGGGCAGGGCGCGATACGGCCCCTTGAGCGGGGTCGCGAGATCCTGCACCGGGTCGGCCAGCGCCATCGCGCCCGCCGCGTCGATCCAGCGTTCGCGCTGCACCAGCACCGGCGCTTCCGGCTCGGCGGCCTCGCGCTGATTGGCGAGGTGCAGCGTTTGCGCCCGCGCGGCGGAAATCAGCAGGTCGGCGGTCGAATCCGGGTCGAAGGCGGGCAGGCTTTGCGCATCGGCGCTTTCGACGGCGAGCACCCGCAGGCGCTCTTCCCCCGCGACGACCTCCACCGCCCAGCCGCGCCGCAGCGCGTCGATGGCGCGGGCGACGGAACGGTCGGTGGCGGGTGCGGTGGGCATCAGAACTCGAATTCCGTGACCAGCGGCGCGTGATCCGACGGGCGCATCCAGCTACGGCAGGATTCGAGCACCTTGTGGCTCTGCGCCTTGTCCAGCAAGTCCGGGCTGACCCACATATGATCGAGCCGCCGCCCCCGGTCGGACGCCTGCCAGTCGCGCGCGCGATAGCTCCACCAGGTATAGAGGCGTTCGGGCGCGGGATAGAAATGGCGGCCCAGATCGACCCAGCCATGCGCGGCCTGAAGGCGGGCCAGCACCTCGCATTCGATCGCCGTGTGGCTCACCACGTCGATCAGTTGCTTGTGGCTCCACACGTCGCATTCCAGCGGCGCGATGTTGAAATCGCCGGTCAGGATGGTGGGCTTGTCGAGCGCCCCGGCCCACTCGATCATGCGTTCCAGAAAATCGAGTTTCTGCCCGAATTTGGGATTGGCCAGCCGGTCGGGAATGTCGCCGCCCGCCGGGACATAGACATTTTCCAGCCGCACGCCATTGTCCAGCCGCACGCCGACATGGCGCGCCTCTCCATTGGCCTGCCAGTCGAGGCGATCGTCCTCGCGGATCGGCACCTTGCTGACGATGGCGACCCCATGGTGCATCGGCTGGCCGTGCAACACCTGATGATTATAGCCAAGCTGCCGGAACATGCCGCCGGGGAAGGTGCCGTCGACCACCTTGGTTTCCTGAAGGCATAATATGTCGGGGGCTTCCTCCGTCAGGAAACGGCTGACGAGATCGAGACGCGCGCGGACGCTGTTGATGTTCCAGGAGGCGATTTTCAGTTTTTCAGACATGGGCTTTTCCCTAGGCGGCAAGGCGCGGGGACGCAAGCATGTGGTGGCGCGGCAGGGCGCGATAAGGCGGGAACGATATGCGCCGGGAAAGGATAAGGCCCCCGCTCCGGGGGCATGGAGCGAGGGCCTCGTAATGCGCCAGGGGCGCGAACCGCAGAGGAGGGGGTTTGCCAGGTAACAGGGGGGAAGCCCGGCAATGTCCTCTGCTGAAACCCCTTCTACCCGATTCTGTCTGTCGCCAGCATGAACGGAAATGTCAGAAACGGTTTTCCTGTTTTTCCGGGCCGGCTTTTTCCGGACCAGCCTTATCCGGGTCGGCCTTATTGGGGGTGGGCGTCAGCGTCCGCCCGGCCGCGCCTTGATCCGGGGGTCGGTCCAGCGAAAGGCCGAATCCTCCACCGGGGCGTTGTAATGATGGTCCGACAGCTTGATCGCGGTGCGGTTGCCCTGCGCGTCGCGGGCGACCCAGCCATAAAGGTCGAGGCCCGCCGGGGCCGAGGGCTGGCGGCGGAAGATCAGCGTTATGGTGCCGAATTCCGGGCGCTTGGGGTCGCGCGCCTCGATCGACAGCACATAGGGGTCGCCGGTCTGCACCACCTTGCTGAACTTCGTGAAATCGCGGGAAGGGTCGATCAGCGCGCCCAAGGGGGAACTGGCGATCGGCCAGCGCTGCACCTGCCGGACTTCATAATCGATCATGGTCAGCGCCTTGCCGTCCCCGACGATCAGCAACGGCACGCCCTTTTGATATTGAAAGCGGATCTTGCCCGGCTGTTTGAGCGTAAGCTGGCCGGTCAATACCTGACCATTGCGGTCGGTCTGGGAGAAGGCGGCGGTGAGGCTCTTCACATCCTTGATATAGTTGGCGACGCGGGCGAGGTCTGCGGCATCGTTCGTCTGGGCGATCGCCGGGGCGACCGGCAGGGCCGCAGCCAGCGGAGGCAGGGCGATCAGGCCGAGCAGCAGGCCGGTTTTGCCGAGGCCGGGAAATTGCATCTTCATACTCCTTGTCCGTCCCCGGCCTGATAAGGGCGGCCGATTGAACCTGTTCTGAACCGGGGCATCATGCCCGGTTCAGCGGGCGTGATAGCGCAAACGCCCGACGAACCGGGCGAGGCTGGGGCGATGTTCCGACCGTGCGCGCCAGCGCGCCTTGGCCTTTTCCAGTTGCACGACAGAGGCCAGCCGACGGGCCAGAAAGGCGCGGGTGTCGGCATGATCCTCGCTCTCGTCATTCAGGAAAAAGAACAGGGTCGAGGAATAAATGGCGGCCAGCGAAGCGCGCTTCGTATAATGGTTGAGGTCGGTCGCCTCATCCCCGGCGGCGCGCCAGATCAGGTCCGCCGCGCGCCAGCCCAGCTTGCCCGACCGGACCAGATGCGTCGGCATGGCGAGGATGGAAAGCGCCCGGCGCAGCGCCTCGCGATCCTGATTCAGCACCGCCAGCCGCGCTTCCATCAAGGTCTGAATGCGCCCGCGCACCGACAGGGGGGCGAGGCTTTCGGGCGGGCAGGCGGCCATCATGCGCGCATCGACATGGGCGAACCATGCGTCGATCATCTCCATCGCGCCGCCTGCAAAGGCGAGGCGGGCGACGGCGGGGGCGACCCCTGCCTGCGTGGCGGCGGCCTCTGCGGCGGCAGGCGTCCAGCCGTCAAAGGCCGCGTTGTTGGCCACCAGCGGCGCCAGCGCGGCGCGGATTTCATCAACGGTGGGGTCGGCGGGCAGATCGGTCATCATGGTTCTCCAGCCGCCTTGTCTAGAATGTTTTGAATCCAGATGGAACCATGAGAAGCCCCCGGCGGCGAAGTCCGGCGCATTCGCGGCGCGGCACAGGGCCGGCTCCATCGCGTCGGGGGGGGCTTGTCTGCGTGAAATCGGCAGGCCGGTGAAAGCCGAGCGGCCCGCCAGAAGCGATATCAGGTCGCTATCAGCCGCCGAATTGCTGCCGGATTTCCAGCATCCGCATGGCGGCCTTGGCTGCCTCGCCGCCCTTGTCCTTTTCGTCGGGGCGGGCGCGGGTGAGGGCTTGCGCCTCGTTCTCCACCGTCAATATGCCGTTGCCGACGGGAACTCCGTCGAGGCTCAGCGCCATCAGGCCGCGCGCGCTTTCGTTCGACACGACCTCGAAATGATAGGTTTCGCCCCGGATGATGACCCCGATGGCGATGAAGCCGTCATAGTGGCCGCTGTCCACCGCGAGGGAAACGGCGCCCGGAATTTCCAGCGCGCCGGGCACGGTCAGCACATCATGGTCATGCCCCGCCGCCGTCAGCGCGGCGCGCGCGCCCTCGATCAGCAGATCGTTGAGATGGTCGTAAAAACGGGCCTCGACGATGAGGAATCTGGCCATGCGTTACCTTTCCGAAAAGAGATCAGAGATCGATATCGCGTTGACCGACGACGGACAAGCCATAGCCGTCCAGCGCGATCAGGCTGTGATGCGTGTTGGAAAGCAGCACCATGTCCTGCACCCCCAGTTCCGAGAGGATCTGCGCGCCAAGGCCGTAATTGCGCAATTCGTCCATGCCGCCATCGACGGCCTGCCCGTCATGATGGCGCAGCATGCGGGATATGAAATCGGATCGCTGGCTGCTCGTCAGGATGAGGATGATGCCATTGCCCTCCTCGCTGATGATTTCCATCGATCGGGACAGCAGGTTCGCGCGCGGCCCGGCCTGCCCATAGATATCATCCAGCGGGAAAAGCTGATGCACGCGCACCAGCGTCGGGTGATCGGGGTCGACATGCCCCTTCTGCAAGGCCATTTGTTCCGTGTCGGTGGCCTTGTTGTAGAAGCTGATGGCTTTCCATTCGCCGCCCCACTGGCTCTGGAAGCGGGTTTCGACGCGGCGTTCGACCAGATGGTCGTGGCGGCGGCGATAGGCGATCAGGTCGCGGATCGTGCCGATCTTCAGCCGGTGTTTCTGCGCGAAGGGGATGAGGTCGTCCAGCCGGGCCATCGTCCCGTCATCCTTCATCACCTCGCAGATGACGCCGGACGGGTTCAGCCCCGCAAGGCGCGCCACATCGACGGCGGCTTCGGTGTGGCCGGTGCGGATCAGCACGCCGCCATCCTTCGCCACCAGCGGAAAGACATGGCCCGGCGTCACGATATCCTCGCGCCCCTTGGCGGCGTCGATCGCGACGGAGACGGTGCGGGCGCGATCGGCGGCGGAAATGCCGGTGGTGACGCCCTCGCGCGCTTCGATGGAGACGGTGAAGGCGGTTTCGTGCCGGGTGCCGTTGTTGCGGCTCATCAGGTCGAGGCCGAGCTGTTCGACCCGTTCCCGCGTCAGCGCAAGGCAGATCAGCCCGCGGCCATGCGTCGCCATGAAATTGATCGCGTCGGGCGTCGCCATCTGCGCGGGAATGACCAGATCGCCCTCATTCTCCCGATCCTCGTCATCGACGAGGATGAACATGCGCCCGTTGCGCGCCTCGTTGATGATTTCCTCCGGCGAGGCGAGCGCTGTGCCGCTTTCGCGCTTGCCGAGATAATGTTCCAGCTTGGCAAGGGTATCGGCGGTGGGGTTCCAGTCGCCTTCGCCCAGCTTGCGCAGGCTGTTGGCGTGCAACCCGGCGGCGCGGGCAAGGCCGGAACGCGACATGGCGCCGCTGCGGACCAGATCTTCGATCTGCTGAATGAGGTGCGTAGACATGAAGGCGGTAAATCACATCGAAATGTGACTGTCAATCACCCGAATCACATTGCCGCCCTCAAATTTGCGGCAGGCGTTCCTTGAGACGGGAAAGATAGCGCGCCAGCACGTCTATCTCCACATTCACCACGACATCGGGGGCCATGCGGTTCAGCGTGGTGACATCCCAAGTATGCGGAATGATGTTGATGGCGAAATGCGCTTCCTCGCCCTCGTCGCGGACGTCGTTGACGGTCAGCGATACGCCGTCGATCGTCACCGATCCCTTGGCGGCGATATAGGGCGCGATTTCCGCCGGGGCGGCCAGCAGGATGCGATGCGATTCGCCCTCCGGCGTGACGCTGAGGACGCGGGCGATCCCGTCCACATGGCCGGTGACGATGTGGCCGCCCAGTTCCTCGCCCAGTTTCAGGGCGCGTTCCAGGTTGAGGCGCGCCCCTTCCTCCCACATGCCCGATGCGGTGCGGTGGATCGTTTCGGCAGAGGCATCGACCGCGAACCAGCCCCCGCTGCTGGCTTCCACCCCCTTGTCCACCACCGTCAGGCACACGCCGGAACAGGCGATCGACGCGCCGATCGCGACATCATCCATATCATAGCCGCACCCGATCACGAGGCGCAGGTCGCCGCGCTGTTCCGCCCTGACGATGGTGCCGATGTCGCTGACGATCCCGGTGAACATGAATATGGCCTTCTGATGCTGTTGGAGGATGGAGGACGAAAACGCGAAGGGGCTTTCCTAACCGTCCCGCCGCCGCAGGTAAATCTCCATGCTGTCTTCGCCCAGTCGGCGCCGGTCGGCAAGGCGCCAGCGGCCATGGGCGGCGGCCAGATCGGCAAGGCCGATATCGCCCACCGCGCCGCGCCCGCCGCCGATGAGGATCGGTGCGCGATAGAGCAGCAGCCGATCGACGAGATCGGCGGACAGAAAGGCCGCCGCCGCCATCGCTCCGCCCTCTACCATCAGGCTGGCCACATCCTCCAGATCGGCGATGCGGGCAGGGTCGTCGATGATGTCCCAGCCTTCGGGCGCATCGCCATGGCCGAGCAGCAGGCGGCGCGGGCTGCGATCCTCAAGGCCGGGCAGGCGCACGTCGAGCCGGGGCGCGTCCGCCCACCATGTGCCGCGCCCCACGAGGATGGCGTCATGACGGGCGCGCTCGCCATGGGCATGGGCGCGGGCGGGCGCGCCGGTGATCCACTGGCTCTCGCCGTCGGCCATCGCGATGCATCCGTCCAGCGACAGCCCCAGTTTCAGCGTGACCATCGGGCGGCCGAGGGTCTGGCGCGCGAAGAAGGGGGCCATGGCGACCCGCGCTTCGTCCTGCATCAGGCCGGTTTCCACGGTGATGCCCCGATCGCGCAGCCATGTGATGCTTTGCCCCTGCGTGCGCGGGTCGGGGTCCGGCGTGGCGATGACGACGCGGGCGATCTCTGCGCGGTGCAGCAATTCGACGCAGCGCGGGCCACGCGGCGACAGGTGGAAACAGGGTTCGAGCGTCACATAGGCGGTGGCCCCGGCGGTCAACCCCTCGGCCTGCGCCAGCGCGCGGGCTTCGGCATGGGGGCGGCCGCCCGGCTGGGTCCAGCCGCGCCCGATGATGCGGCCATCGCGGACGATCAGGCAGCCGACATTGGGATTGGGTGTGGTGCGGCCCGCCCCGCGCAACGAAAGGGCGATGGCGACGCGCATGAAGCGCTCGTCATCGGCGCGGCTCATTCCTGACCTTTGGCGGGCTGGGCTTTGGGATCGGGGGCGGGGGACGCGGCGGGCCGGGAAGCAGGCGGGGCAGCGGGCGCGGAGGCCTCCGCCCCTGTTTCTGCCGCCCCTGTTTCTGTCATCGCCGTTTCTGTCGTCCCCGGTTCTGTCGTCTTTGCCGCCGGGCTTTCGGTGGCCGGGCGAGCGGGGGTTTCGCCCGTTTCCTGCTTCGCCCCCGTTTCCTGCTTCGCCGTCGCCAGCTTCTTGTCCAGTTCGGCGTTGAGATATTTCAGCGCCTCGCGCCGCCGCGCGTCGTTGCGCTGGGCATCCTCTCGCCATTCGATGCCGAAGACATCGGCCAGCTTTTGCATTTCCTTCTGCTTCTTGCGCAACGCGATTTCGCGTTCGGCCAGATCGATCTTCTGCTGAAGGATGACCTGCGCGTCGGTGCGGGTCGAATCCCAGCTTTTGAAATAGGTGATCTTGTTCTGCTTGGGCAGGGTATTGGTATTGGCATCGACCAGAAAGGCCCAGATGATAAGGCCGGTCAACGCCGCCGACACGCCCAGCAACGGCCATTTATGGGGGCGCTTTTCACTCAGATAGGTCCACAGGTCGCCAGCGGCGCTGCGGGGGGAAACGGGGCGGGGGAATATGGCCATGGCCGTCGCTATAAGTCCTCTGTGCGCGCTATGCAAAATCTCTGTGCCATGGGGTCTTTGCCACGGATATTTCCCATGACGGCGACGGGTAGGCCGCCCCGCCCTTGCCCGGCGGAGCGGCCTACCCGCTTTCGTTTTCCTTCATCCTGCCTGACGTCCTGATCCTGTCCGGCGCCCGGCTTCTGCCGGTGGCCAGCCGTCAGGCGGGCAGCAACCGGCGGTCGCCCGCCAGCCGCATCATCGCCTTTTGCAGCTTTTCAAAGGCGCGCACCTCGATCTGGCGCACGCGCTCCCGCGATACGCCATAGACCTGGCTCAATTCTTCCAGCGTCTTGGGCTCTTCGGCCAGACGGCGCTCCGCCAATATGTGCTTTTCGCGGTCGTTCAGCGAATCCATCGCCTCGATCAGCAGGTCATGGCGCAGGTTCCGTTCCTCTGTGTCGGCCACCCGCTCATCCTGCAACGGGCCATCATCGGCCAGCCAGTCCTGCCACTGCCCGTCGCCATCCTCGCGCATCGGCACGTTGAGGGAGGTGTCGCCGCCCATCGCCATGCGGCGGTTCATGCTGATGACCTCATCTTCCGACACGCCCAGATCGGTCGCGATCTTGGTCACGTCCTCCGGGCGCAGGTCGCCATCCTCGAACGCCTCGATATTGTTCTTCATCCGGCGCAGGTTGAAGAACAGTTTCTTCTGCGCGGCGGTGGTGCCCATTTTCACGAGGGACCAGCTGCGCAGGATGAATTCCTGAATGCTCGCCCTGATCCACCACATCGCATAGGTGGCGAGGCGGAAGCCGCGATCCGGCTCGAATTTCTTCACACCCTGCATCAGGCCGATATTGCCCTCGGAGATCAGTTCGCTGACCGGCAGGCCATAGCCGCGATAGCCCATGGCGATCTTCGCCACGAGTCGCAGATGCGAGGTGACAAGCTGGGCCGCGGCTTCAGGATCCTGATGCTCCTGATAGCGCTTGGCGAGCATATATTCCTGTTCCGGCGCGAGGATCGGGAATTTGCGGATTTCCGCCAGATAGCGATTGAGGCTCGCGTCGCTGTTCAATGCGGGCACGATCGCCTTGGTGGTCTGCTTGCTGGCCATATCGAATACCTGTTCCCTTTCCAGCCGTCCCGTCCCGGCAACGGCTTATGCTTCTTCAGCGTCCCTCTTATAGGCGAAGCTGGCTTAACAGTTGCTGCATGTCGGCCGGTAGCGGTGACTCAAAATCATGGCGTTCGCCCGTAACGGGGTGAATAAAGCCGAGGGCAGCCGCATGCAATGCCTGCCGCCTGAACGCGAGGCGGCTCAATATGGTTCCGAATGTCTTGCCGCGCGATCCATAGGCCGGATCGCCCAGCAGCGGATGGCCGATATGCGCCATATGGACGCGAACCTGATGGGTGCGCCCGGTTTCCAGACGGCATTCGACCAGCGCTGCGCTGCCCAGCGTTTCCAGCGTCCGATAATGGGTGATGGCATGTTTGCCGCGTCCCTCGTTCTGGACGCCCATTTTCTTGCGGTCGCGGGTGGAACGGCCGATCCATGTGTCGATCGTGCCCGACAGCGGGCGCGGGTGGCCCGCGACGATCGCCTGATAGCGGCGGGTGATGCTGTGATCCCGGAACTGGCGCGCCAGCCCTTCATGCGCGGCGTCGCTCTTGGCGACGACCAGCAGGCCGGACGTGTCCTTGTCGATGCGGTGGACGATGCCGGGCCGGGCGACCCCGCCCACGCCCGATAGCTGCCCCTTGCAATGATGGAGCAGGGCATTGACCAGCGTGCCGTCGGGATTGCCCGCCGCCGGATGCACGACCATGCCCGCGGGCTTGTCGATGACGATCAGGTGGCTGTCCTCATAAATGATGGCGAGGGGGATTTCCTGCGGCCGCGCGTCGGCGGGGACGGCGTCGGGCACGTGCAGGGTGAAGCTTTGCCCCGATTCCACCTTGCGGGACGGGTCGCGGACACTGGCGCCTCGGCCATCGGCCACCTGCCCTTCGAGGATAAGCGCCTTCAGCCGTTCCCGCGAGAGCGCGGGAATCAGCCCGGCCAGCGCCTTGTCCAGACGCGCGCCCGCATATCCTTCATCGACCGTGGCGGTCAGGATGGAAAATTCGTCCCCCATAGCCTAGGAATGTGGGGATGATGGCACGCATATCAAGGGCGCTTCTTGCACGGATACTGGAGGAGGCCGCCGCCTCCCCGAACCGCGAGATATGCGGCCTGTTGCTGGGCGAGGGGATGCAGATCATGGATATACTGCCCGCCGCCAATGTCGCGGACGACCCGGCGCGGCGGTTCGAGATCGATCCCGCCGTGCTGCTGCGCGCCCATCGCGAGGCCCGGCGCGAGGGCGCGGGCGGCGCGCGCGCGATCATCGGCCATTATCATTCGCATCCGGGCGGGGAGGCGCGGCCTTCCTCCTGCGACGGGGAAAGGGCGCATGGCGACGGCGCGCTGTGGCTGATCTGCACGCCGCAGGGGGACCGGGCGCTGTGGATCGCGGCGGGGGAAGGGTTGCACGGGCAATTCCTGCCCGTGACGCTGCAACCGGAATGAGGCGGGCGGAGAGAATGGGGCGGAGCGCCATAGCGCGCTTGCATCCCTGTGGCCATGGGGTCTAACAGGAGCGAAACCGCGCGGCGCAAGTCCGGGCGGATGTCTCGAGGGTGAACGGATGAGCGGTCAGGCCATGGCGAAGGATGAGGATCAGGCACTGGATTTTGCGGCCCTGCTGTGCTCGCGCCTGTGCCATGATCTGCTCAGCCCGGTGGGGGCGTTCAACAACGGCCTTGAACTGATGGCGGACGAGACCGACCCGGACATGCGCCAGCGCTGCCTCGACCTGCTGGCGGAAAGCGCCCGCACATCGGCCAACAAGCTGAAATTCTTTCGTCTTGCCTTCGGGTCGGCGGGGGGCTTTGGCGACATGGTGCCGACCGACGAGGCGCGGCAGGCGATCGAAGGCATGTTCGCGGTGTCGGGGCGGGTGAAGATCGGCTGGCTGGTCGGGCCGGGCATGCTGGCCAAGGGCGCGGTGAAGATTCTGCTCAACCTCGCGCTGATCGCGGGCGACGCGCTGGTGCGCGGCGGCCAGCTCGATATCGATGCGGAAGTGCATGACGGCGGCGTGGAAATCGCCGTGCGCGGTCAGGGCCAGAAGATCGTGCTGGACGAGGAACTGCGCGCCGCGCTCGCGGGCAGGCTGCGGGAAGAGGCGCTGTCCTCCCGCAATGCGGCGGCATGGATGACGCACCGCCTTGCCGAGCGGGCGGGGGGGCAGATCATGCTGTCGCCGTCGGGCGACCCGGCGCTGGTGTTCGGCGCGTTTTTGCCCGGTTAAATATCGAATTTCAGGCGCTTTTAACCGGGAATTAACCAAGCCCGCACCATCATGCCGCGCAATCGGGGTGCGCAGGCGGAATCAATGGACGAGCTTTTATCGGAATTTGTGGCGGAAACGCAGGAGTCGCTCGAAGCACTGACTCATGTGGTGGTCGCGCTGGAAAAAGGCCCGTCGGATCGGGCGCTGCTGGACCAGCTTTTCCGTTTTTTCCATACGGTGAAGGGCAGTTGCGGTTTTCTCGACCTGCCGCGATTCGAGCGGTTGAGCCACGCGGCGGAAGATGTGCTGGCCGATATCCGGTCCGGCGGCACGGCGCCCGACGTCGCCACGATCAGCGCGGTGCTGGCCGTGATGGACCGGATCGGGGAATTATGCGTGGCGCTCGACGCGGGCGAATCGCTGCCGGATCGTCAGGATGAACAACTCATCGCGATTCTGCTGCGCTGTCATGCGATGGCGCAGGCCGCCGAAAGCAGTGGCGTGGGCAATCAGGAGGCGGCGCCGGGAGAAGGGGCGGAAGGCGGGGTGGAAAACAGGCCGGAAGGCGGGACGGAATGGTCGTTTCGCGCCCCGCCCGTATCGCGGACGGTCCGCCTGCCGCTGCAACTGATCGATCAGTTGATGAACGGCGTGTCGGACATGGTGCTGGCCCGCAACGAACTGGCGCGCAAGCTGCGGGCCGAAGGGGTCCAGCCGGAAACCGACGCCGCGTTCGAGCGCCTGTCGTCCTCCATCGCGGAGATGCGCGACACCATTTCCAAGACGCGGATGCAGCGGGTCGATCGGCTGTTCATGGCCATTCCCCGCATGGTGCGCGATCTCAGCCGGGGGCTGGGCAAGACGATCACCCTCAGCATAGAGGGCGGCGACGTCGAAATGGATCGCGAGATGGTCGAACTGGTGATCGACCCGTTGACCCATATCGTGCGCAACAGCATCGACCATGGCATAGAGATGCCCGAACAGCGCCTTGCCGCCGGCAAGCCGGAGGCGGGGCATCTGCGCCTGTCGGCCTATCAGTCGGGTAGCCAGATCGTGATAGAGGTGGTGGACGACGGGCGTGGCATCGATGTCGATGCGGTGGCGGCCAAGGCGATAGAGGCCGGGCTGATTACCGATCAGGAAGCCCTGCGGCTGGATCATCAGGAAAAGCTGGACCTGATCTTCGCGCCCGGCATTTCCACCGCGCGAGAGGTGACGGCGGTATCGGGGCGCGGCGTCGGCATGGATATCGTCCGCGCCAATATAGAGCGTATCGGCGGCGTCATCGCGCTGGCGAGCGAGCCGGGGCAGGGGCTTTCCATCACCATGCGCGTGCCGCTGACCCTCACCATCATTCCCGGCCTGGTCCTCAATGCGGGGGGCGTGAATTTCGCCATCCCGCGGTCCGCCGTGATAGAGATAGTGCATGACAGCAACCCCGCCGTTTCGATCACCCGGCTGGGCGGGGCGATGACCGCGAGGATTCGCGACGCGCGCTATTCGATGATCGATCTGGAATCCGTGATCGGCGTGCCGGTCGACGGTCAATCCGGCCCGCGATCGCTGATGGTGGTGCGCTCGGCATCCGGCATTCCCTATATTCTGGCCGTGTCGCAGGTGGAAAATCATGAGGAACTGGTCATCCGCCCCGCCGCGCCGATCATCATGGCGACGGGCATTTATGGCGGCATGACCCTGCCCGACAGTGGCCAGCCCATGCTCCTTCTCGATGCGGCGGGCATCGCGCAGGCCGCCCGCCTGTCGCTGGTGGCCGAAACGGTGGAGACTGCTGCGCCGGACGAAGCCGCCGCCGAACGGCCGGACGCCTGGTATCCCGCGCTGCGGTTCATCGAACTGACCGGCGAGGAGCGCGTCATCCGCCTGTCGCTGGTCGACCGGGTGGAGGATGTCCCGATCGATCAGTGCATGGAAGGGGCGGGCTTCTTCCGCGTGCGGATCGGCGATTCCTTGCTTCCCAGCCCCCATGGGGTGCGCGCCGATCAGCTTGCGCCGGGGATGAAGGACGTGACCTGCCTGCGCATCCGCGATGGCATGCGGGAAATCTGTTACCCGATCCGGGCGGTCGTCGATATCGATGAAGTGCCGGTGGAGATGGATCTGTCCGTCCGTCATGGCGTGGTTGCGGGCCTTGTGCTGATCGACGGCAAACCGACCGAGGTGGTGGACGGCTTTGCCCTGATGGCCGCCGTCGGCGAGGCGGGGCTGGAGCCGGAAGCCCGGCCGGTAAGCTGCGTGATCGCTGACCCCGACGATATCTGGAACCGCGAGATTCTGGCGCCCCTCCTCCGGCAGGCGGGCTATCAGGTGCGGTGGGGCGCGCCGGGCGAGGGCGATGCGCGGGGCGACATAGTGTTGCTCACCGGCGCAGAGTGGAACGAAGCGGGCGAGGAAGAACGATCCGCCGCCGCCGATGCAGCCGCCGCCATCCTTCGCCTGAGGACCAGCGCCGCGCCCACCGGGCCGGATGACACCAGCATCTATCGCTATGACCGCGCCGCGTTGCTGGGGGCGCTTTCCTCGCTGGAAGGCGAAAGGGAAAGGCAAAGCGCATGAGCACGCTCTATCTTCTCGCACGGGTCGCCGGAACGGCGGTCGCGATTCTGACCGACGAGATCGAGGCGGCCGTCCGGTTGAAGGACATTGCGCCGGTGCCGGGCGTTCCTGCGCCCGTCGCGGGGCTTTCCGCGCTGCGCAGCCGGGTGCTGACCGTCATCGACGCCGCCGCGCTCATCACCGGGGAGAGCGTGGCCCGCCCGCCGCTTTCCGATGCGGGGCATTATGCGGTCGTGTGCAATGTGGGCGGCCACAGCTATGGCATATTGGTCGATGGCGTGGATGACATCGTCGCGGTCGACGCGCCGCCCCTGCCGCTGTGCGGGCGGATCGACAAGGCATGGGAGCCACATGCGCGCGGCGTGATAGAACGGGACGGGCAATCCCGCTTCGTCCTTTCCATCGCCGGTCTGCTGGATCAGTGCACTTTGCCGCAAGCCGCTTGAACATCTGTTTACGTTTCGGTCAGGATTTGTTTCCATAAGGCATGACCAAACAGGACTGACCGGGGACCGCATTATGAAAAACTGTCTGGTTGTGGATGATTCGAAGGTTATCAGGAAGGTTGCCCGGCATATTCTGGAATCGCTGAATATCCGGGTGAGCGAAGCCTGCGATGGCCGGGACGCGCTGAACCAGTGCCAGAATGCCGATCATGATGTGGTTCTGCTCGACTGGAACATGCCGGTGATGAGCGGGATGGAATTTCTTCAGCAGCTTCCCTCCGTCACCAGCGTCCGGCCCAAGGTCATCTTCTGCACGACAGAAAATGGTCTGGGCCATATCCGGGCGGCGCTGGAGGCCGGGGCGGACGAATATATGATGAAACCGTTCGATCGGGACATATTGGAAAGCAAGCTGCAAATCGTCGGGGTTCTCTGACGCGGCTTTACCCTGTGTTTCCCCCGTGTTTCGGGGTTTCTGATCGTTGGGTTTTCGGGTTTTTGGTTCAGGACGCGGCATGTCGGCACATTATTTTGGCAAGGACTGGGCTGTCGCGGACACAAGGACGCCGGTGCGGATTCTCGTCGTCGATGATTCCGCCGTCATGCGGGCGTGGATCGACGGCATATTCCGCGATTATCCGGGAATAGAGATCGCCGCCAAGGTCGCGACCGCCGCGCAGGCCTTTGACTATCTGGCCGGGCATCCGGTCGATATCATCCTGCTGGATCATGAAATGCCGGGGCAAAAGGGCGTGGAGGCCCTGCCGCATATGCTGGCGCTCGCCCGCGGCGCGCATGTGGTGTTGCTGTCCTCCTTTGGCGAGCGGGGCAGCGAATTGTCGGTCAAGGCTCTGTCGCTGGGCGCCAGCGACGTGATCCGCAAGCCGACCCGGCATCAGGCGACGCCCGCCTTCGCCGTGTCGCTGATAGAGCGCTTCACCCGGCTGACGGCGGCGCGCCAACAGTCCCCCGGCCCGGAGGAGCAGGGCGGCCTGCGGACCTTCCCCGATGATTTCCGGCTCGGCTGCATCGGCATCGGCGCGTCCACCGGCGGCATTCATAGCCTTGGCACGGTGCTGGCGGGGCTGCGCCGGCGGCCGGGCGTGCCGGTGCTCGTCACCCAGCATTTGCCCGATGCGTTCATCCCCTATTATGCGCGGCAGGTGGCGGGCATGACGGATTTGCCCGTGACCGTCGCCCGGCAGGACATGGTGCTGGAGCCGGACCATATCTATATCGCGCCCGGCGACCGGAGCCTGACCTGTCGGCCGGTGGCGGGCCGGGCCTGCATCGACCTCAACCCCGCGCGCGATCCGGCCACCCGGACCCGGCCTTCCGTCAATGCGATGTTCGCCGGGATGGCGGCCTGTTTCGGGGCGGGTGCGTTCGGCGTCGTGCTGACCGGCATCGGCCGCGACGGCACGGCCGGGGCGAAGCAGATCGTCGCGGCCGGTGGCGCCATCATCACGCAGGACCGCGCCAGCAGCACCGTATGGGGAATGCCCGGATCGGCCGCCCGCGCCGGGCTTTCCTGCGCGGTCCTGCCGCCCGCGGCGATGATGGACTATCTTTTCCACCGGGCCGGAGGGGAAGAGACATGATGGAATCCCCCCTTGGCCCCGGCATGCGCGCCTTGGCCGGATTGCTGGAAAGCCGCACCGGACAGACCTTGTCGGAAGGGCGGCGCTGGCGGCTGGAAACCTCCCTGCGGCCCGTCCTCAAGGCGCATAAGCTGGCAAATCTGGATGGGCTGGCGGCGGCGATCATGGCCGATCAGAATGGCCCGCTGGCGCAGGCGGCGGTCGATGCGCTGCTCAACAATGAAACCTGTTTCTTTCGCGACGCGCATATGTTCCGCATGGTGGCGAACGATCTTTTTCCCGCGCTGATGACGGCGGAGCGGCGCGGAAAAGAGGCAAAGACGCTGCATCTCTGGTGCGCGGGCTGCTCCACGGGGCAGGAGGTCTATTCGCTCGCGATGCTGTTCCAGAACCATCAGGATCGCTGGCCCGGCTGGCGCCTGCGCATTTTGGCCACCGATATCTCGACCGAGGCGATCGGGCGGGCGCGATCGGGCCTGTTCCTGCAAAGCGAGGTGCAGCGCGGCCTGCCGATCAACGATCTGCTGCGCTGGTTCGAACCGGATGGGGAGCAATGGCGGATTCATCAGACCTTGCGCGACATGATCGACTTTCGCGTCGAAAACCTGTTCGACGACATAAGCCCGCGCGGTCCCTACGGGATTGCTTTTTGCCGCAATGTCCTGCTCTATTTCTCGACCGAACGGAAAGACCGGTTGCTGCACATCCTCTCTCGCCATCTGGTCGGCGGTGGTCATCTGCTGTTGGGCGCGGGGGAAACGGTCATCGGCCAGCGGAGCGAATTTGTTGCCAGCCACCGGTTTCGCGGAGCCTATGAACGGGCCGGCCCGCCCCCGCCCGGCCCCATCCTCTGAACCGCCGGGCAGGCGGCGCGCGGGCTGCCCGCCGATCTTCTCAAAGACCATGCGGAATATTCCCCGCTTGATTGCGACCCTTTTGTTCGCCATGCTTTTTGCATGCGTCGATGAAAGCCGGGAAACGCCCCGGCTCTCAGCGACGGGAAGACAGATACAGGGAATTCCGGTGATAGAGAGGCTGTCGCCCAATTTTGACGAACGCAAGCTGCCGATCACGATGCTGGTGCTGCATTATACCGGAATGCCGGATGCGCAGAGCGCGATTGACTGGCTGGCCAATCCTGAATCGAGAGTGTCCGCCCATTATCTCGTGACCGAGGACGGGCAGGTCGTGCATATGGTTCAGGAGGAAAAACGCGCCTGGCATGCGGGGCAGAGCTATTGGCGCGGCATCAGCGACATTAATTCCGCCAGCATCGGCATAGAAATCGTCAACCCCGGCCATGAATGGGGCTATCGCCCTTTCCCGCAGGCGCAGATCGAGGCGCTGATCCCACTGGTGCATGATATCGTCACCCGCCACGGCATCACGCGCGGGAATATCGTCGGCCATAGCGATGTCGCGCCCGACCGCAAGCAAGACCCCGGCGAGTTTTTCCCATGGGCCACGCTGGCGCGGCTGCGGCTGGCCCTGCCGCGCCCGACCAAGTTCCTGATGGACCCCTTGTGGAGCGACGGCGCTTTCCTGCTGGCGCTCGAACGCTTCGGCTATGACATAAAGGAGCCGGAGGCCGCCGTGCGCGCCTTTCAGCGGCGCTTTCGCCCGGAAATGATCGATGGCGTCATCGACGGCGAATGCCGCGCCATCCTGCTCGCGTTGCTGTTGCCCAAGCCGCAGGGCGATTGAGCGGGACAGCAGGCTTTCCAAGGCATGCGCGATGGGCTATGGCCCGCCCTGCCAGAGGGTCGGGCGGCCGCGGCCCGCATTTTTGCGGGGCGAGGAAAGTCCGGGCTCCACGAAACAACGGTGCCGGATAACGTCCGGCGGGCGATGGTTGCTCCTTTGGGGCGGCCATGGTTCAGGGACAGTGCAACAGAAAGCAGGTCGCCAAAGGCTTCATGCCCTAAAGCTTCGGCGAGGCGACAGTGAAAGGGTGCGGTAAGAGCGCACCGCGCCCCCGGCAACGGCGGGCGGCTTGGTAAACCCCACCGGGAGCAAGACCGAATAGGGGCGGCGTTGCGCATCCGCAAGGGTGCGCTGGGGCGGTTTCGGCCCCGATCGCCCGGGTTGGTTGCTTGAGGCCGGAAGCAATTCCGGCCCTAGAGGAATGGTCGCCTATCCACCGGCGCGTCTCCTGCGGGGATACGGCTGGGGGTGGACAGAACCCGGCTTACAGACCCTCTGGCACAGGATTGTCTGTATTCGGCCCATGCGGGGCTGCGTCGCACGTTTTCCTGCGCTTCGGTGCTCACGGGCCATAAGCCCGCTGCGCTCCGATGCTCGGAGAAACGCGCGCCTCGCCTCCACCTGGACCAAATACAGACAATCCTGTCGGCAAAGAATCTTTCGCTGCCTTTTCATGGGCGGCGAGTTTTATTAGACTGGCGGAATGGCTAGAGCAGGACGCAGAAATGACTGGGGCTTTCCCCGATGGGGGGGCTATGGCAGCGAGCGCGCGGCGCAGCAGGTGCGCATGTGCGATCGTCACGGCTGCGACCAGCCCGGCGATTGCCCCGCGCCCAAATCCCCCAACAGCCGCGAACGCTGGTATTTCTGTCAGGCCCATGCCGCCGAATATAATAAGGGCTGGGATTATTTTCAGGGCCTTGACGAGGAAGAGCGCACCCGCCGCGAACAGGAAGAACGCGCCACCGCCAACGGCTTTGCGGGCGGCGCCTTTTATGGCTGGGGCCGCCCCGGCGACGGCACCCGCTCACGCGACGAGATGCGGGCGCTGGAAATATTGGAACTGGATTATGACGCCGATTTCGAGGCGGTGCGCAAGAACTGGCGCCGCCTCGCCAAGGAAAATCACCCGGATGTAAAGCCCGATGACAAGGACGCCGCGCTGCGCTTTCAGGCGATACAGGCGGCCTATGACGTGCTGAAGGTCGCGGAGGACCGCCGGGTCGGCAAGCCGGAATGACGGCGAAGGTCAGGGCGGATCGCCCTTCGCCCTGATGATTCGCCCATGGCTGATTTGCGCGCTTCGGGTGCTCCTATATCATTAGCGGGCTGCGGTGCTGCTCGATCCTGCATGAAACCAGTGCAGGGACCGTTTGCGGCACAGAGGCTCGCACCGGCCATCCTTTCCGCCGCCGTCAGCGAGGGGAGGCTTTTCGCGTGCCCGGTCATCGGGACGTTCTGCCCGCTGCCCCAAGGCCCGCAAGCCGCCTCCGCCGGGACGCCGCTTCATGTCACGCCACGGCAGCGCCGCCGTTACGCCAGCAACTCCACATCCCAATAGAGCCAGTCATGCCAGCTTTCATGCAGATGGTTAGGCGGGAAGGCGCGGCCATGTTCCTGCAATTGCCATGTCGTCGGGCGGATCGGTTCCACATGCAGGCGCATCCCGGCCTCGCGCGGGTTCCTGCCGCCTTTTTTGAGGTTGCAGGGCGAACAGGCGGTGGCCACATTTTCCCATGTGGTGCGCCCGCCCGCGCGGCGCGGCACGACATGATCGAAGGTCAGGTCATGCAGAGAGCCGCAATATTGGCAGGAAAATTTATCGCGCAGGAACAGGTTGAACCGGGTAAAGGCCGGATATTGGCTGGGCCGCACATATTGTTTGAGCGCGATGACCGACGGGATCTTCATCTCGAAACTGGGGGAGTGGACCTCCCGCTCATAAGAGGAGACGATGTTCACCCGATCCAAAAAAACCGCCTTGATGGCGGTTTGCCACGGCCAGAGGCTCAGCGGGTAATAACTGAGCGGTGTATAGTCAGCATTCAGCACCAGCGCCGGGCAATTATCCACATGGCGCATTCCATCCGGTCTTATCACATCGGGATGATACATAAACTGTCTCTCTCCCCCTTGTTGCGCCTCGCCTATCGCCGATATGCGTGACAAGGGCATGACACCATCATTAACCCCTTTACGTCAAGAGTCTGTATGATGAGCATCCATCCGGCACAGCATATGGTGACGCGTTTCGCGCCCAGCCCGACGGGGCGTTTGCATATCGGCCATGGCTGGTCCGCGCTGATGGCGATGGACATGGCGCGCGCGGCAGGGGGCGAGCTGCGCCTGCGGATCGAGGATATCGACGGCGCGCGCAGCAGGGCGGAGCATATCGAGGGCATCGTGGAGGATTTGCGCTGGCTGGGGCTGGAATGGCAGGGGGAAGTCGTTTTCCAGTCGCGGCGGCTGCCCCTTTATGAGGAGGCGCTGGCACGGCTGCGGGCGGCGGGGCTGGTCTATCCCTGTTTCTGCACCCGCGCCGAAATCGCCGCCGAGATCGCGGCCAGCGGCTCCGCCCCCCATGGCGGCGACGGGCCGGTCTATCCCGGCACCTGCCGCACGCTTGACCCGGCAGCGGGCGCGCTGCGCATCGCGCGGGGGGAGGCGCATTGCTGGCGGCTCGACATGGCGAAGGCCAGCGAACGGGCCGGGCCGCTCTGCTGGCAGGACTTGGATGCAGGCGCGGTGGCGGCCCATCCCGAACGGGCGGGCGATGTGGTGCTGGCGCGCAAGGATGCGCCGACCAGCTATCATCTCGCCGCCACGGTCGATGATGCGGCGATGGGCGTCACCCATGTTCTGCGCGGAGAGGATTTGCGCGCTGCGACGGATATTCACCGGCTGTTGCAGGCGTTGCTCGGCCTGCCCGCGCCGGTCTATCGCCACCACCTGTTGCTGCTTGACGCGCAGGGCCGCCGCCTCGCCAAGCGCAGCCGGGGGCTGTCGCTGGCCGAATTGCGGGAAGCGGGCATGGACCCGGCCCGGTTGCGGGCCGATTTGCGGGCAGGCCGCTTTCCGGTTGGCATCCATGCCGGAAGGGCCTAGAAAGACGGCATGAATATCTTTCTGACGATCCTGCTGTTTCTCGCCATGGGGGCGACGCTGTTCATGCTCATCAAGGGCATTGTCACCTTCCTGCGCACGACCGAGGCTGATCTGAGGTCCGACGGCACCGGGCCGAGCGCGTCCAGCCTGAAGCAGAACAAGGCGATGTTCGGCCGTATCCTGTTTCAGGGCTTGGCGATCATCATCATCGCGCTGTTGCTGATGGCCAAGGGCAATGGTTGAGGACGCCCGCATTTCATGGTGAAGCTGAACAAGATTTACACGCGCACTGGCGATGCCGGCACGACCGGCCTTGTCGATGGGACGCGGGTGCCCAAGCATCATGCGGTGATGCAGGCCGTGGGCGATGTCGATGAAACCAATAGCGCGCTGGGCGTCGCCATCGCCGCGCTGGGGGAAGGCGATATCCCGGTAATGCTGCGCCGCATCCAGAACGACCTGTTCGATCTGGGCGCGGATATCGCGACCCCCATCGGGGACGAGGAACCCGAATGGGCGCTGCGCATCGTGCCCGAACAGGTCACGCGGCTGGAGCAGGAAATCGACGCGCTGAACGCGGGACTTGCCCCGCTGAACAGCTTCATCCTGCCCGGCGGATCGGCGGCGGCGGCCGCTGTCCACCTCGCCCGCGCCATTGCGCGCCGGGCGGAGCGGAGCATCGTCGCGGCGGCGGAGGGGCGGACGATCAACACCCATGCGCGCACCTATCTCAACCGTTTGTCGGACCTGCTGTTCGTGCTGGCCCGCGTCGTCAACAGCGATCCGGCGCTGGGTGGCACCGGGGATGTCAAATGGGTGCCGGGCGCGTCGCGTCAGGGGTGACAAGCGCAAGAGGCGTGCCGGGGGCAGGCCGCCCGCCTTCCCGCCGATCCTTCTGTCCCTGCCCCGATCTCCTGGCGTCGCCTTCCCGGCCTATTTCTGCTTTTTCTGTTTCTTCGTCGGCATCACCATGGACTGGGCGTGCCATAGCCGGAGCCATTCGCGCGCGCCGCGGCACTGGTTCATCGCCCGCATCTCTGTCAGGCGAAAGACCGACCCGTCCCACACATAGCTTTCGGACGAGCCGCAATCGCCCAGCCCGCGCCCTTTGGCATGGCTGGTCAGCGTCGCGCTCGCCGCATCCCAACTCGCATTGACCAGCATGGGCGGCGCGTCCGCTTCGCCCCAGCCCGGTTTCAGGTCGAACTTCGCCAGCGCGAACTGGCGTCGCCCGGCCTGCCCGGTCGCGATCAACGGCACGCTGCTGAAATTATAGGCGCCCGCGCCGCAGGGGATCAGCACCAGTTCCTCCTTGTCCGAAAGGGGGGTGATCCGCGCCTCCTGCGTCGGGCGCTGCTCATCCGCGCAACCGCTCAGCGCGATGGCCTTGCCGCGTTCCTCCCGCCAGAGCGAGGAAGGCTGCGCCGCGCCCCTGGGCACGGGCAGATGATAGATCACCGGCGCCCTTGCCGCCGCCTTGACCGCGCCCGCGCTCAGCTTGCCGGTGGCGACAAGCCCCGTCACCGTTCCGGCCCGACCCTGCCGCGCATCCATATAGCGCAGCGCCGCCGACGCCCCGGCGAGGGAGGCGGTGCCGAGCGGGCGGCCCTGCGCCGATGCGATGAGCCGCAGCCCGCGCACCATGCCCTTCACCAGATCGGTGACATGGGCCGCATCGATCTCGATCCGGTCCCCCTGCGCCTGCGCGCCTGCGAACCGGACGCCATCGACCAGCAGATCGACCGGCCCTTGATGATCGCCGGGCAGCAGCAATGCTATGTGCGGCGCGGCGGCGGGGCCAGCGTCCCGGCTCAGCAGAACAGCCATGGTCTTGTCCGTGATATCCGCCTTTTCAGGGAGCAGGGACGTTGCCGTGCAACTGCCGATATTGTCGCAGCCGATCGCCCAGTCCCGATAGATTTCCAGCGGGCCGGGCGTCGGCGCGGCCAGTGCCGCCTGCGCCGAAACCATGCCGATGGCCAGAGCCACGACCCTGCCGATTTGTGAAAGCCCCATCTTCCCCACCTTTCCCCATTCTGGCGCGACCGTCGCCGGGATATCCGGTCCCGCACCGCTCGCGCATGTCGTCTGTCATAGGAATTTCACGCAACTATTCAATTAGAGCTTGGCCAATCCGCATGAGAATGCCTAGTGCTGATGCCCGGAACCCTGTCTTGAAAAATGGAGTTGGTATGGACGCAATAGGCATTATCGGCGCGGGTCAGATGGGCATCGGCATCGCGCAGGTGGCCGCGCAGGCGGGCATCAATGTATTTCTGACCGATGTTGATCTGGCGCGGGCGCAGGCGGGCAAGGATGGCATCGCGAAGATCCTCGGCCGGCAGGTGGCCAAGGGCAAGATGGAACAGGGCGACGCCGATGCGGTGCTGGCCCGTATTTCCCCGGCGGGCGATTATGCGCCGATGGCCGACGCCGCCTTCATCATCGAGGCCGCGACCGAACGCGAGGATATCAAGCGGCGCATTTTCGAGGCGGCGGGCAAGGTGCTGGGCAAGGATGCGGTGCTGGCCAGCAACACCTCGTCCATCTCCATCACCCGTCTGGCGACGGTTTCCCCCGATCCGGCGCGCTTCATCGGGATGCATTTCTTCAACCCGGTGCCGTTGATGAAATTGCTGGAGATCATTCGCGGCTTCGCCACCAGCGACGCCACCGCCGACAAGGCGCGGGCCTTTGGCGAAAAGATCGGCAAGCAGGTCATCATGGTGGCCGACAGCCCGTGCTTTGCGGTCAACCGCATCCTGCTGCCCTTGCTGAACGAGGCTTTCTTCGCGGTGGGGGAACGGCTCGCTTCCATTCCCGATATCGATCTGGGCGTGCAGCTTGGCCTTGGGCATCCGATGGGGCCGCTGACGCTGGCGGACATGATCGGCCTCGATACCTGTCTGGAGATTTTGAAAGTGCTGATCGCCGACACGGGCGATCCGAAATATCGCCCGGCGCCGATCCTGACCAAGCTGGTCGAGGCGGGCTGGTACGGGCGCAAGACCGGCAAGGGCTTCTATGATTATTCGGGGCCGGAGCCGGTGCCGAGTTTCTGAACGGGGCCGATCCTTTCCGTCGCCGCGTCCTTCCGTCATCACCCTTGCCTTTTGCGCAGATTTTCCCATAGGGCAATGCCATGACCGACAATTACGCACCCGATCCCGCCCTGCTCGCCAAAGCCGAAACGCTGACCGAGGCCCTGCCTTATATGCAGCGTTATGCGGGCAAGACCTTCGTGGTCAAATATGGCGGTCATGCAATGGGTGATCCGGAAGCCGCGCGCGATTTCGCCGAAGATGTCGTGCTGATGAAGGCGGTGGGCATCAATGTCATCGTCGTCCATGGCGGCGGACCGCAGATCGGCGCGATGCTCAAGCGGCTGGGCGTGGAATCGCGGTTCGTCGGCGGGCTGCGCGTCACCGACAAGGAAACCGCGCAGATCGCCGAAATGGTGCTGGCCGGTTCCATCAACAAGGAAATCGTCAGCTGGATTTCCGGCGCCGGGGGCCGCGCGGTCGGCATTTCCGGCAAGGATGGCGGCTTGGTGCTGTGCGAAAAGGTCGGCGGCAAGCGGCAGCCCGACCCCAATTCGGGGATCGAGCGTCATGTCGATCTCGGCTTTGTGGGCGACCCGGTGTCGGTCGATCGCAGCATCCTCGACAGCCTGTCGAAGGACGGCATCATCCCGGTCGTCGCGCCGGTGGGCATCGGCGCGGACGGCCACACCTATAATATCAACGCCGACACCATGGCGGGCGCGATCGCTGCCGAGGTGAAGGCGTCGCGCTTTTTCCTGCTGACCGACGTGCCGGGCGTGCTGGACAAGGAAAAGCAATTGCTGACCGATCTGGACCCGGAAAAGATCAAGGAATTGCAGGAAGACGGCACCATTACCGGCGGGATGATCCCGAAGCTGGAAACCTGCATTCACGCGGTCGAAAATGGCGTGGACGCCGCCGTCATCCTCGACGGGCGGGTGCCCCATGCGATGCTGCTGGAAATCTTCACCCGGCGCGGCGCCGGCACGCTGGTGCGCGCCGCGCCCTGAAAACGGGGCGGCCCTGCCCCGCGGGAAGGGCGCGCGCGCTGCCGTGGCGAAGCGGCAGGCTTGTGCGAAGCGGACCGGCTGGGCTAAGGCGGTCCGCAACACAAGGGGGCGTCATCCTGTCCCCGCCACCTTGCCCCCACCTTGCCCATAGTGACGCACGGAGAATTCATGGTTTTCGCTTTGTACCAGATACTTTCCATATTGCTGAACGTGCTGTGGTGGATCATCATCGTTCAGGCGATCATGAGCTGGCTGATCGCGTTCAACGTCATCAACACCCAGAATGATGTCGTGCGCTCGATCTGGATCGCGCTCGACCGGCTGACCCAGCCGCTCTATCGCCCGATCCGCCGCCTGATGCCGGATCTGGGCGCGCTGGACCTGTCGCCGATGGTCGTGCTGCTCATCATCATCATCCTGCAACAGGCGATCCTGCCCCCGCTTTTCTCCTCGCTGATGTGATGGGGCATGGGGGAAGGCTGTCGGGCGGAAAGCTTCGGAGCGGGGAACTTCTGGCGCATCGACGGGGATGACCTGCTGATCGCCGTCCGCCTGACCCCCCGCAGCGCGAAGGAAGGGGCAGGCGGCCTCTGGCGCGATAGCGGCGGCGCGGTCTGGCTTCAGGCGCAGGTGCGCGCCGTGCCGGAAAAGGGAAAGGCCAATGACGCGCTGATCCGCCTGCTTGCGAAGCAGCTTCACATCCCGGCAAAGGATATAGTGGTGGATTCGGGGGGCAGCAGTCGGTTAAAGCGGCTGCGGCTCATCGGACGGGCGCACGACGCTGCGGCCATGCTAAAGGATTGGATCGAAACATGACCATCGGCAAATTGATTGACGGGAAAGCGTTCGCGTCGGGATTGCGCGATCAGGTGGCGGAAGGCGTCGCGGCTTTTTCCGCCTCGCAGGGGCGCAGGCCGGGCCTTGCCGTGGTGCTGGTGGGGGAAGACCCCGCGAGTTCCGTCTATGTCCGCAGCAAGGGCAAGATGACGATCGCCGTCGGCATGGAAAGCTTTGAATATAAGCGCCCCGTGACGATCAGCCAGGAAGAACTGCTCGAACTGATCGAGGAACTGAACGGCGACCCGCGCGTCGACGGCATCCTCGTGCAATTGCCGCTGCCCGCCCATCTGGATGAGCAGGCGGTGATCGCCGCCATTAACCCGGAAAAGGATGTGGACGGTTTCCATGTCGTCAACAGCGGCCGTCTGGCGGTCGGCATGCCCGCGCTGGTGCCGTGCACGCCGCTGGGCTGCCTGATGCTGCTGAAGGATGAACTGGGCGATCTGTCGGGGCTGGAGGCGGTGGTTGTCGGCCGGTCCAACATCGTCGGCAAGCCGATGGCGCAATTGCTGCTCGCCGAACATTGCACCGTCACCATCGCGCATAGCCGGACCAGGGATCTGGCGTCGGTCATTCACCGGGCCGATATCGTCGTCGCGGCTGTCGGTCGCGCCGAAATGGTGAAGGGCGAATGGATCAAGCCCGGCGCGATCGTGATCGACGTGGGCATCAACCGGGTGCCTTCCACCGATGAGGAAGGCAAGAGCAAGATCGTCGGCGATGTCGCCACGTCGGAGGCGATCAGCCATGTGAGCGCGATCACCCCCGTGCCGGGCGGCGTCGGGCCGATGACGATCGCGGTGCTGCTGCGCAATACGCTGGTGGCGGCGTGCCAGCGCGCCGGTATCGAGGCGCCCGAAGGGTTGTGAGGCGCGGGCTGGCCCTGCTGCTGACCGGGGTGCTGCTGGCGGGCGGGTGCCTGGCGGATGGCAGCCTGTCGGCGGCGGCGGCGCGCAAGCCGGGGCCAACCCGTTTCTTCCCCGACCCCAGCGAGATATTGGCGAAGGAAATCGCCTTCAACCGGCTGGCGCGGGAAAAGGGGCAATGGGTCGCCCTGCGCGAAATGGTGGCCGGGGACGCGGTGATGTTCGTGCCGGAAAAGGTGGCGGCGCCGCTCTGGCTGAAGGGACGCAAGGATGCCCCGCCCCCGGTGCGGCGCGACGCGTGGAAGGCCTATGTCTCCTGCGACGGGCGGCTGGCGGCGGCGACCGGCTCCTGGCAGGGAGCGGGGGATGAGCAGGGCTATTTCACGACCATCTGGCGGCGTTCCCGCAAAGGGGAATGGCAATGGGTGCTGGATCATGCGGACCGGCTGGACGCCCCGCGCGATTATGGCGAGGCGCTGGAAGGCCGCGTTGCCAGTTGCAGGGGGTTGAAGCGGGACGCCCCGCCCGCCGACGGGGGCAAGCGGGACGCCCCGCCGCCGCCCGATGACAGCCTGCGCTGGAGCTATGACGTGGCCCCGGACGGCAGCCGGGAGGTCCGGGTGTCCCTCTGGAACGGCACGGCCTATGACAATGTGATCGACGACCGGGTGAGGGCGCCGCGATGATGGAATTATTTATCTCCGCCTTTGTCACGCTGTTCGTGGTGATCGATCCGCCCGGCTGCGCGCCCATTTATGCGAGCATGACCAGCGCCGCCTCTGTCCAGCAGCGCCGTGCCATGGCGATCCGCGCTGTGGTGATTTCGACCGTGATCCTGCTGGTCTTTGGCCTGTGGGGCAAGCAGTTGCTCGGCGTGCTGGGGGTGGAACTGTACAGTTTCCGCATCGCGGGCGGCATCATGCTGTTCATGATCGCGCTGGAAATGGTGTTTGAAAAGCGCACCCAGCGGCGGGAGGACCGGGCGCAGAAAATCCTGGAGACGCCGGAGGTGGAGGATGTCTCCGTGTTCCCGATGGCGATGCCGATGATCGCGGGGCCGGGGTCCATCACCACCGTCATGCTGCTGATGGCGCGGGCCGAAGGGGTGGAGGACCGGCTGGTGGTGTTCGGCGCCATGGCCGCGGTGCTGGCGCTGATGCTGGCCGCGCTGTTGACGGCCGGGCCGCTGATGGCGTTGCTGGGGCAGAAGATAGAGGCGGTGATCACCCGCCTGCTGGGCGTCCTGCTGGCCGCGCTGGCGGTGCAGTTCGTGATCGACGGGATCAGCGAGCGCTTTTGATCCGATGATCCGATGATCCGATGATCCGCCAATCCGTTTCGGGCCGGGCATAAAAAACAGGGGCGGCACGGGCCGCCCCTGCTTGTGAAGTCTCTGCTTTTTTGAAGGGGGAGTGGATCAGCCGGGCGAAACGTCGGATTCGTTGACCGGCACGATCTTGATTTCGACGCGGCGATTGGCGGCCTTGCCCTCTTCGGTGCTGTTGCTGGCGATCGGCTGGGTTTCGCCGAAACCGCGCGTCGCCATGCGGGCGGATTGCACCCCGCGAATCGCCAGATAATTGGCGACCGACTGGGCGCGGCGTTCGGACAGGCCTTGATTATAGGCGTCCGCCCCGTCGCTGTCGGTGTGGCCGTAAATGTCGATATAGGTTTTGGGGAACTGGACGAGGGTGGAGGCCACCTCGTTCAGGGTCGGCTGGAACTGCGGCTGAACCTCGGCGCTGTCGAAGCCGAAGGTGATGCCGGACGGCATGCGCAGCAGCAGGTCGTCGCCATCGCGAATCACATCGACGCCGGTGCCGGCGGTCTGTTCGCGCAGCTTCTTTTCCTGCGCATCCATATAGGCGCCGATGCCCGCGCCCGCCAGCGCGCCGATGCCTGCGCCCACGATCTTTTCGGTGCGGTCATGCTTGCCGCCGACGACATCGCCGAGCAGATAGCCGCCAAGGGCGCCGCCGATGCCGCCGATCGCCGCCTTGGATACCGTGCGTTGCCCGGTTTCGGGGTTGGTCACGCAGGCGCTGGTCGTCACCAGAGCGGCAAGAGCAAGGCCGATACCGATTTTTCCGGTCATGATAGTCATAAATGCACCCTTTCCGATGTCTTTCCCGGTTGGTCTGAACAGATGAGCGTTTGACGGGCGGCAAGGTTCCCGAAGAAGCCCCCCAAATACCCGCCGAGCCGCTTTTTCATGCTGTTCATGAACAACATCTGATCTGTCTGTTGTGAATTCGCAAGTTTCCTTGCAATAAGGCGGCATCATCATGAACGATTTATCTGTCCTGTCGCCATTTCCGTGGGTGGATGTCATCATCATCCTCGCCCTTGTCGCCCTCAATGGCGTGTTCGCCATGTCCGAACTGGCGCTGGTTTCCTCGCGTCGGCCGCGGCTTCAGGCGGCGATGAAAGCCGGGAAGGGCGGCGCGGCGGTCGCGCTGCGCCTCGCGGAAGACCCCGGTAAATTTTTGTCAACGGTGCAGATCGGCATCACCCTGATCGGCATCGTCGCGGGCGCCTATTCGGGCGCGAGTCTCGGCACGCCGGTCGCGCAACGCCTTCAGGCGCTGGGGCTGGACGGCGAAATCGCGCTCAGTCTGGGCTATGCGCTGGTGATCGGGCTGACCACCTATGCTTCGCTCATCATTGGGGAACTGGTGCCCAAGCAGATCGCGCTGCGATCCCCCGAAACGGTGGCGATGATCGTCGCGCGGCCCATGGCGATGCTGTCGCGCGCGACGGCGCCGGTGGTGTGGCTGCTCGACGGGTCGTCGGCGCTGGTGTTCCGCCTGCTGGGCCTCAACCGAGAGGCCGAATCGCAGGTGACGGCGGAAGAGCTGCAACTGATCGTCGCCGAAGCGAGCAAATCGGGCGTGATCGAGGAAAGCGAGCGCGCGATCATCTCCGGCGTGGTGCGGCTGGCCGACCGCCCCGTGCGGGAGGTGATGACCCCGCGCACCGAGGTGGACTGGATCGACGCCGACGCCGACGCCCGCACGCTGCGCGCCCGGCTGCTCGAAACGCCGCATACGCGCCTGCCGGTGGGGCATGGCTCGGTGGAAGAGATTATCGGCGTGGTGCAGGCGCGCGACATCATGTCCGCGCTGCTGCGGCGGCAGAAGATCGATATTCGCGCGTTGATGCGCGCCGTAGAGGTGGTGCCCGATCAGGTCGATGCGATGGACGCGCTGGAGGTGCTGCGCCGGTCCGATGTGCCGATGGTGATGGTGCATGACGAATATGGCCATTTCGAGGGCATCGTCACGCCGTCCGATCTGCTTTCCGCCATCGCCGGGAATTTCGCCTCCGACGCGGATCTCTATGACGAGCCGGATCTGGTGGAGCGGGAGGACGGCAGCCTGATCGTGTCGGGGCAGATGGCGATGGATCAGCTTGCCGACCGCATCGGCATCTCGCTGGATGAGGAACGCGATTATGCGACTGTGGCGGGCCATGCGCTCTGGCATTTGCGGCACCTGCCGGAAGTGGGCGAAAGTTTCGAGGATCAGGGATGGCTGTTCGAGATCGTCGATATGGATGGCCGCAAGATCGACAAGCTGCTGGTCGTGCCGCTGCGCAAGCACAGGGGTTGAGAGGATTTCGTTCCTCACCCTGTAAGTAAAAGCGCGGCTCGGCAAAAAGAGAGCGCCTCGGCCGGATGCCGTGGCGCTCTTCCCGCTTCTGCCGGGGCGCTGGTTCAGGGCTGCCCTTCGCGTTCCACCTCGCGCCAGCCGATATCGCGGCGGCAAAATCCGGTGGGAAAGCGGATGCCGTCCACGGCGGCATAGGCGCGGGCCTGCGCCTGCGCGATGGAGGGGCCGGTCGCCGTGACGTTCAGCACGCGCCCGCCATTGGCGATGAGCGCGCCGTCCCGTTCCGCCGTGCCTGCATGGAAAATCTGCACATGATCGCCGGAAACCGCGTCGATTCCTTCGATGCCGCCGCCCTTTTCCGGCGTGCCGGGATAGCCTTTGGCGGCCATCACCACGGTCAGCGCGCAATCATCGGCCAGCGTCACCGGGCCATGGCTGCCCAGCGTGCCGGTCGCCACCGCCAGCAGCAATGTGGCAAGGTCGCCCTGAAACCGGGTCATCAACACCTGACATTCCGGGTCGCCGAAGCGGGCATTATATTCGATCAGCTTCGGGCCATCGCCGGTCAGCATCAGGCCCGCGAACAGCACGCCGCTATAGGGCATGCCCTCGGCGGCGAGCGTGGCGACGGTCGGGCGGATGATGCGGTCCATCACCTGCGCTTCAAGGTCGGGCGTCAGGACGCGGGCGGGGGAATAGGCGCCCATGCCGCCGGTATTGGGGCCGGTGTCGCCATCGCCCACCCGCTTGTGATCCTGCGCGCTGCCGAAGGGCAGGATCGCGTTGCCGTCGGTCAGGGCGAAGAAGCTCACCTCCTCGCCGGTCATGAATTCTTCCAGCACCACTTCGGCGCCCGCCGCGCCAAAGCCGCCGCCGAACATATCGGCCAGCGCGTCGTCCGCCTCCTGCGCGGTGGTCGCGATGATGACACCCTTGCCCGCGGCGAGGCCATCGGCCTTGATGACGACCGGCAGGCCGAATTTCGGCAGCTCCGCCCGCGCCTGATCGAGCGAGGTCGTGCGCACATAACCGGCGGTGGGGATATTGGCGCGGGCGCACAGATCCTTGGTGAAGCCCTTGGAGCCTTCCAGTTGGGCGGGGGCCTTGTCCGGCCCGAACACCGCGATGCCATGGGCGCGCAGGCTGTCGCCAAGGCCATCGACCAGCGGGGCCTCCGGGCCGATGACGACCAGATCAATGTCTTTTTCCGTGCAGAAAGCCGCCACTGCCGCATGATCGGTCGCATCGAGGGTGACGATCCGCGCGCTGCGCGCTATTCCGGGGTTGCCCGGTGCGGCATAGAGTGTATCGACGCGAGGCGATTGCGCCAGCTTCCAAGCCAGTGCATGTTCGCGTCCGCCAGACCCCAAAAGCAGGATGTTCATTTCTCTCATGTCCCCGGAAGATGATGCCGCCTATGATGCTTCGGGCCGCCTGTTAGCCGAAGAGCGCAGCGGGGACAACGCACCGGCGCTTTCCGTTTCCGAATTATCGGCGGTGTTGAAGCGCACGGTGGAGGACCGTTTCGGCCATGTGCGCCTGCGCGGCGAGATTTCCGGCTATAAGCGCGCGGCGTCGGGGCATGTCTATCTGGCGCTGAAGGATGAGAATGCGGTGCTGGACGCGGTGATGTGGAAAGGCACGGCGCAGCGCCTCGCTTTCCAGCCGCAGGACGGCGTGGAGGTGATCGCCACGGGCAAGATCACCACCTATCCCGGCCGGTCCAAATATCAGATGGTCGTCGAGCGGATGGAACTGGCGGGCGAAGGCGCGCTGATGCAGTTGCTCGAACGGCTCAAGCGGCAACTGGCCGCCGAAGGGCTGTTCGACCGGGAGCGCAAGCAACCGCTGCCGGTCCTGCCGCGCACCATCGGCGTGGTGACGTCGCCCACGGGCGCGGTGATTCGCGACATATTGCACCGGCTGGCCGATCGATGCCCGACCCATGTGCTGCTGTGGCCGGTGCTGGTGCAGGGCGAGGGCGCGGCGGCGCAGGTGGCCGCGGCGGTGCGAGGCTTTTCCGCCTTGCCTGAACAGGGCGGGGCGGTGCCGCGTCCCGATCTCGTCATCGTCGCGCGCGGCGGCGGGTCGATCGAGGATCTGTGGGCGTTCAACGAGGAAATCGTCGTGCGCGCCGTGGCGGACTGCACCATCCCGATCATCTCGGCGGTGGGGCATGAAACGGATACGACGCTGTGCGATTATGCCGCCGACCGGCGCGCGCCCACGCCCACGGCGGCGGCCGAGATGGCGGTGCCGGTGCGGGCGGACCTGATGGCGGGCCTGTCGGAACTGGGCCTGCGCGCCGGGCGATGCGCGCGCCGCGCGGTCGAGGTGCGGCGCGAGCGGCTGACGATGACGGCGCGCTTGTTGCCGACGCCGGAAACCCTGCTGAGCGCCCAGCGCCAGCGCGCCGACGATCTGGGCGAGCGCCTGGGGCGCGGCCTGCGCCACCGCATCACCATGGCATGGCGCACTTTGTCCGATGCGGGCGGCGCGCTGCGCCCGGCGCTGTTGCGGCAACGGGTGGCGGGTGAGCGGCTGCGGCTGGAAAGCGTGCGCCTGCGCCCCGATCTCGTGACGCGGGGCCTGTCCCAGCGGCGGGAAAAGCTGGAAGGGACATGGCGGCTGGCGCTCTCGCTCGACCCGCGCAGGCCGCTTTCTCGCGGTTTTGCGCTGGTGACGGCGGGCGATCGGGTGCTGACCTCGGCCGCCGCTGCCGGGGCGGCGGGGCATATGACGCTGACCTTTCAGGATGGCGCGATCTCGGTTTCCGCCGGCGATGGGGTTGAGCCTGCGGCCACAAAGGGGCTATCATCCCCCGGTAAACCGGCGCGGCGCGCGGCGCGGCCCGTGACGGGGGATCAGGCGCAGCAGGATTTGTTCGCCGCTGGAAAAGAGAGAGAAGAATGATGTTGATGTCCGGCAAGGACCAGCCTGCGCGGCTGCACTATATGCCCTACAGCTTTCGCGTGCTCAGCCCCGGCGGCTATGTCCTGTGCGCGGTGACGGGCCAGAAGATCGCGCTCGACGATTTGCGCTACTGGTCGATCGAGCGGCAGGAACCCTATGTGGACGCCGAAGCCTCCACCGCCGCCGAAACGCGCTGGCGCAAGGAACAGGGGTTGCCGGCCTGATCGTGACGACAAGGATAGGGGCGTAGCGAATGGGGTCCGGGCGAATAGGGTCTGGGCGCCGGGGTTCGGGGCGCGGGGCGTTCGGGCGGTGGGCGTTGGGCGGCTTGATCTCCGCCATCATGCTGCTGACGGGCTGCGTCGCGCCGGAAGAGCAGGCGGAACCTCCCGTGGCCGCACCGCCGCCTGCGTCATCTCCCGCTGTGGTTCAGGCCGCTCCGGCCTGCGCCGCCGTTCCGGGGCGGACGAGCGCATTTGTTCTCAACGGGGAAGCGGTGCAGGGCGGCCTGATGCGGGGCGTCGCGCCGCGCTGCGCCCGGTCGCTGACGCTGGATGGCGCGGCGGTGCCGCTGGCAGCGGATGGCGGCTTCCTGATTGCCTTTGACCGGGATGCGGCGTCCTCCGCCCTGCTGCGCGCGCAGATAGAGGGCGGCGCGCCGGTCGAGCGCAGGCTGGCCGTGCAGCCGGGGAACTGGCGGATCGAGCAGGTTAACGCCTCCCCCACCGGCAATGTGCCGAGCGCGCAATTTCTGGAGCGGCGCAAGCCGGAACTGGCGCGGATCAGGGCGGCGCGCGCGAAGAACGCGCAGTCCGAAGGCTGGCGCCAGTCCTTCCGCTGGCCGGTGACGGGGCGCATTTCCGGCCTGTTCGGGGCGCAGCGCGTCTATCGCGGGCAGCCGGGGAGCTATCATACCGGCGTCGATGTCGCCGCGCCGACCGGCACCCTCTTTGTCGCGCCCGCCGATGGCGTGGTGGTGCTCGCCGCGCAAACGCCCTTCACGCTGGAAGGCTATTTGCTGCTGGTCGATCATGGCATGGGTCTGGGCAGCGCCTTTCTCCATTGTTCCAGCCTCGCCGTGAAAGAAGGGGACGTGGTGCGGCAGGGGCAGGTGTTGGGCGCGGTCGGCGCGACCGGCCGGGCGAGCGGGCCGCATATGCACTGGGGCATGACATGGAACGGCGCGCGGCTCGACCCGAGGGGAATCGCCGGGGATATGGCGATGAAATAACGGCTTTTTACGCCCTTATTTTGCATTTCTGTTGCTGCTTTGACTTTTTCTGTTGCGTTTCTGCCACATGCGCGGGGCAAAATGACAGCGGCCCGTCTCACCATGCTTTACAGACCCCGGATATGAACGCCTAATGAACGGCAGTGGTGCGGAAAGCCGAAGCTGTCGGGCACTTTTACCCTTTCATCGAACAATGGCGGGGTAAAGAAAAACGGCTTTCCTCATCCTGGTACAAAAAGGGGGGCGGCATGGCCTGCTCCTTCCAGAGCAAGGGACTGGAAAGTGAAAAAAATCGATAGAGCAGCCTGGCTGCGTTGCGGAGTCGCGCCTGTCATTCTGGCGGCGGCAATGCTTTCTCCTTCCATCGCGATAGCGCAGGACGAGCCGCAAGGCGCGGATGATGTGGGCGCGGAACAGATCATCGTCGTGACCGGTTCGCGCATTGCGCGGCCTGAACTTGAATCCAGCACGCCGATTCAGGTTCTCAATTCCGAATCGCTGCTGAATCAGGGCCAGCAGAATGTGTCGGACATTCTCAATGAATTGCCGTCTGTCGGTACGCCGGGCATCAGCCGCACCAATTCCAACTTCGCCACATCGGGCAACGGCATTTCGACCGTCAACCTGCGCAATCTGGGCGATCAGCGCACGCTGGTCCTGATGAACGGCCGCCGTGTCGTCGGCGGTCTGGGCGGCACGTCGATCGTCGATATCAACAATATCCCGACCGATCTGCTGGAACGGGTGGAAATCATCACCGGTGGCGCGTCGGCCGTTTACGGTTCCGAAGCGGTGGCGGGTGTCGTCAACTTCGTTCTGAAGGACAATTTCGAGGGGCTGCGCCTGCGCGCCCAGAACGGCATCACCGACAAGGGCGATAACAACAAATATATTCTGTCCGGCACGTTCGGCGCCAATTTCGCGGATAATCGCGGTAACATCGCGGTAAACGTGCAATATGACGAGGATAAGGGGCTGCTTTCGCGGAAAAGGAAAATCTCCGCCAATGACAACCCGATCCGTAGCGCCTATGCCGCGCAGGGGGTTTTCTACCCCAATGACGATGACGTTTTCACCTATGATCTGAACAACAACCTGATCGATACCTACGATCAGGCGACGCAGGGCTATAACCGGAATGCCGACCGGTATATCTCGGTTCCGCTCAAGCGCCTGCTCGTCACCAGTCTTGGACATTATGATGTCACCGAAGGCATCACGGCCTTCTACGAACTGAGCTATTCCAGAATGAAGTCGCGTTCGGCGCTCGAACCCTATGCGTTCGATAACTCCGATGCGGAACTGCCTGATGGCACGATACTGGAAGGTCTTGACCCCGGCAATCCGCTGGTCCCCGGTGAAATCGCGGGGGTCGCCAGCGGGCCGATCCAGTTCCTGAAACGCTCGAACGGCATCTTCGATCGTTCCAACCGCGTCACTCGCACCTTCTATCGGGCTGTCGGCGGTTTGCGTGGCCAGTTGGCTGGCAACTGGAACTGGGATGTTTATTTCAACTACAGCCAGAGCAAGGAAAATACCTCGTCCGAAACGGCGCTGCGCGACCGGCTCTATTATGCGCTGGACGCCGTGGCCGGGCCGGATGGTGCGATGTGTCGTGATGCCGCCGCCCGCGCGGCGGGCTGCGTGCCGCTCAACCTCTTCGGCTATAACGCGTCGGATGCCGCGCAAAATGACTATGTGACCAATGGCGGCCAGATGAGCACCTATCAGGCCAAGATCCAGCAGTCGGTGATCGGCGCCAATATCAACGGTACGGCTTTCACTCTGCCCGCCGGCGACGTGAAGATAGCCGCGGGCGTCGAACGGCGCATGGAAAAGAGCAGCGAGATCTATGATCGCGAAACGCAGCTTGGCAATACGCTCAGCAACGCCCTGTCGAATACCTATGGCCGGTACACGGTGTTCGAAGCCTATGGCGAGGCGGTCGTGCCGTTGATCGCGGACAAGCCGTTCGTCGAATATCTGGGTATCGAAGGCGCCGCCCGCTATTCCGATTATTCCACCCTCGGCACCTTGTGGAGCTACAAGGTGGGCGCTGATTGGGCTCCGTCGAGCGATATCCGTTTCCGCGGCGTATATTCCAGAGCGGTGCGGGCGCCCAATATCTCAGAACTCTATTCGGGCGCGAATCAGACTTACCCGAGCGGGCTGGTTGATCCTTGCGATGGCGTGACAGCCACGAGCACGGGCACCTACGACAATTATTGCCGCTCGGTTCCCGGCATTCTGGAAGCGATCGCAGGTTCTCCCGATGGGGTGTTCCAGTCCACGCTTGCGGATATCCAGCATTATGAAGGGGAAGATCGCAGCAACCCCGATCTGCAGGAAGAAAAGGCGACGACCTACACCTTCGGCGTCGTGCTGACCCCGCAGGCCGTCCGCAACCTCAGCATCACGGTCGATTATTTCGACATCCGCGTGAAGGGGGCGATCAACCAGTTCCCGCGTCAGTCGATCATCGATCAATGCGCTGCATCCAACGGAACCGACGCGCTTTGCGACCTGCTGGTGCGTGAACCGCTGGGCACGCCACGGCCGAACACGGCGGGCTCGATCTACCAGATCAATACATTCCCGGTTAATGCGGGCAGCATCAAGACGCGGGGCATCGATGTCGCGGTCAACTACCGCACCTCGCTCGATTCCGTGGGCGCGTCGGGGAATCTGGGTATAGCGCTCAACTATACCTATCTCGACAAGCTGACGCTGGAACCGTTCCCCGGAACGCCGGTTATCGACAATCGTGGCGAATTGTCGGGCGACGGCCGTCTGGGCGCGGGGTTCAAGCATCGCGGCAATGTGTCGTTGACCTATGATGTCAATAATTTCACCTTCTTCTGGCGGTTGAATTACCTCAGCAAGATCAAGGATACGAAGGATCAGTCGGCATCCAATCTTCCGGCGGATGTGAACAGCATCGGTTCCTATATCTATAATGATGCGCAGATCCGGTTCGCCGCCGGGCCAGAAAAGCAATATGAGTTCTACTTCGGCGTGGATAATATCTTCAACAAAAAGCCGCCTGTGCTTGGGCAGTTGGCTGCTTCGCAGATTACCGGAACCGAGACGGCGGCGGATACTTATGATCCGATCGGCCGCGCCTTCTATGCAGGTATCACCGCGAAGTTCTGATCCTGAAGCATCGCCAGCGATCTTCATGAAGAAGGGCGGTCCTGTCGGGCCGCCCTTTTTTGTCGCTTCCCTCATGAAAAAAGGCCGGAGCATCGCCCCGGCCCTTTTATTTCCTTCTGCACAGACGCGCTTATTCCACGCTCAGCATCAATTGCCCGTCGCCTTCGCCGACCTTCACCGTCGATCCGTCGGGCACCTGCCCGGACAGGATCAGTTCGGCGAGCGGGTCTTGTAGATATTTCTGCACCGCCCGTTTCAGCGGCCTTGCGCCATAGACGGGATCATAGCCGACGCGCCCCAGCCAGTTGCGCGCGCCGTCGCTGATGTCGAGCATGATCTTGCGATCCTTCAACAGCTTGCCGACGCGACCGACCTGAATATCGACGATCGGCGCCATATGTTCGACGCCGAGGCGGTGGAACAGGATGATCTCGTCCAGCCGGTTCAGGAATTCGGGGCGGAAATGCGCCCGGACAATATCCATCACCTGCGGCTCGACATCCTCGATCCGTTGATCGTCGGCCATATTGGCGAGATACTGGCTGCCGAGGTTCGACGTCAGCACGATGATCGTGTTCGAAAAATCGACCGTGCGGCCCTGCCCGTCGGTCAGGCGGCCATCGTCCAGCACTTGCAACAGCACGTTGAACACGTCGCCATGCGCCTTCTCCACCTCATCGAACAGCACGACCTGATAGGGCCGCCGCCGCACCGCCTCGGTCAGCACGCCGCCTTCCTCATAACCGACATAGCCGGGAGGCGCGCCGATCAGCCGGGCGACGCTGTGCTTTTCCATGAACTCGCTCATGTCGATGCGCACCATCGCATTGCTGTCGTCGAATAGAAATTCGGCCAGCGACTTGGTCAGTTCCGTCTTGCCGACGCCGGTGGGGCCGAGGAAGAGGAAGCTACCCAGCGGCCGGTTCGGGTCTTGCAATCCCGCCCGGCTGCGGCGCACGGCGGTGGAGACGGCGCGCACCGCCTGTTCCTGCCCGATGACGCGCTTGCCCAGCTCCTGTTCCATGTTGAGCAGCTTTTCGCGCTCGCCCTCCATCATCCGGTCCACGGGGATGCCGGTCCAGCGCGAGACGACCGAGGCGATATCCTCGCTCGTCACTTCCTCGCGCAGCATCGCGCTGTGCGAGGCGCCCTGCGCGTCGGTAAGCTGGCGTTCCAGATCGGGGATCCGGCCATAGGCCAACTCGCCCGCCTTGGCGAGATCGCCCGCGCGCTGCGCCTGATCCAGTTCGGCGCGCGCCTGATCCAGCGCCTCTTTCAGCTTGGCCTCGCCCGCGATCTTTTCCTTGTCGGCCTGCCAGCGCCCGGTCAGTTCCGCCGATTGCTGTTCGAGGTTCGCCAGATCCTCGTCCAGCGCGGCAAGGCGGTCCTTCGACGCCTGATCGACCTCCTTCTTCAGCGCCTCCCGCTCGATCTTGAGCTGGATGATGCGGCGGTCGAGAGTCTCGATCTCCTCCGGCTTGCTCTCCACCTCCATGCGCAGGCGGCTGGCGGCTTCGTCCATCAGGTCGATGGCCTTGTCGGGCAGGAAGCGGTCGGAAATATAGCGGTTGGAAAGCGTCGCCGCCGACACGATCGCGCCGTCGGTGATGCGCACGCCATGGTGCAGTTCGTACTTTTCCTTGATACCGCGCAGGATCGAGATGGTATCCTCGACCGTGGGTTCGCCGACGAATACCGGCTGGAAACGCCGTTGCAGCGCCGCGTCCTTCTCGACATATTTCTGATATTCATCGAGGGTGGTCGCGCCGATGCAGTGCAGTTCCCCGCGCGCCAAGGCCGGTTTCAGCAGGTTGCCCGCGTCCATCGCGCCTTCGGATTTGCCCGCGCCGATCAGCGTGTGCATCTCGTCGATGAACAGGATGACCTGCCCTTCGGCGCCCTTCACCTCGTCGAGCACGCCCTTGAGGCGCTCTTCAAATTCGCCGCGATATTTGGCGCCCGCGATCAGGCTGCCCATGTCGAGCGCCATCAGCGTGCGGTCCTTCAGCGTGTCGGGCACGTCGCCATTGACGATGCGCAGCGCGAGGCCTTCCGCGATCGCGGTCTTGCCGACGCCCGGCTCGCCGATCAGTACGGGATTGTTCTTCGTGCGGCGGGCGAGAATCTGGATGGTGCGGCGGATTTCCTCGTCCCGGCCGATGACCGGATCGAGCTTGCCCTCGCGGGCATCGGCGGTGAGGTCGCGCGCGAATTTCTTGAGCGCGTCATAGCGATCCTCCGCGCTCGCGGTGTCGGCGGTGCGCCCGCCGCGCAGATCGTTGATCGCGGTATTGAGCGCCTCTGCCCGCACGCCCGCGCCCGCCAGCGCCTTGCCCGCCGCCGTGGTG
The DNA here is from genome assembly GCA_050252755.1 of Sphingobium sp. Classification (GTDB taxonomy): domain Bacteria; phylum Pseudomonadota; class Alphaproteobacteria; order Sphingomonadales; family Sphingomonadaceae; genus Sphingobium. The sequence continues at coordinate 48,725 of JBFWKI010000010.1, read as the reverse complement.
GAGGCGAGCGTCAGGGCCAGCAGCAGCCGTTCCACGGTGACGAAGCTGTCGCCTGCCTTCTGCGCGATCTGCTCGGCGGAATCGAGCAGGCGCACCGCGTCATTGTCCAGACCGGGCGAGGCCTGCGCGCCGGAGCCGGAAACGGCGGGAATTTTCGCCAGCGCGGCATCGATGTCCCGCGTGGCGGCGGCCGGATCGCCCCCTGCCGCGCGGATAAGGCCGGAGGCCATGCCTTCCCTGTCTTCCAGCAGCGCTTTCAACAGATGTTCGGGGCTGATCCGCTGATGGTTCATGCGGATGGCGACGGTTTGCGCCGACTGGAGAAACCCTTTGGCGCGATCGGTGAATTTTTCGAGGTTCATGCGATTGCCCTGTTCCTTTCACCTAGCAAGGTAATGTGGCATTATTGCCACACAAGGGGCGCGGGCGAATTTCTTCCATGCAGGTGGAAGAGGATCGGGTCGAACGGCGTCGGTTCGTATCCCGCTCGCGTCATGATGCGGGAACGGGAAACAGCCCCGGGGGGTCGGTCGGCAGTCGGAAACCGTGCTTGCCTGTGGCGGCACAAGCAGACCTCAGTCATCCCCGAAATCCTTGCATATTTCCTTGAATGGAAAGGGCAGCGACGGGCGCCCGGCAGGGAAGATTATGCAGGCGCCCCGTCATCACTTGGCTCACGGCATCAGATGATCTGGTTGAACCGTCCGAAATCAGGCCTTGGCAGGCGGTCGAAAATGGTGGCGCTGTCGCCATAGCCCAGGGTTGATATGAAGTTCGAATGCACATTGGGGGTGCTGGCGAAGAATGATGCGTCCACCGCGGCATTGTCGAACCCTGACATGGGGCCGGTATCCAGCCCCAACGCCCGCGCCGCCATGATGAAATAAGCGCCCTGAAGCGAACTGTTCCGCAGCGCCGTTATCGCGCGCGCGGCGGGATCGGCGAACCAGTTGCGGGCGGTCGGATCATGGGGAAAAAGTTCAGGAAGCGTATCGTGGAAATCCATATCCATGCCGATGATGACCGTCACTGGCGCCGACCGGATCTTGTCGGCATTGGTCCCGCTCGACAGCGCCGCCAGCTTGCCCTTCGCCTCATCGCTGGTGCACCAGATCATGCGGGCGGGCAGCATGTTGGCCGATGTCGGCCCCATCTTCATGAGATCCCATATCTGATGAAGCTGTTCCTCGCTCACCGGTTTGTCGAGATAGCCATTATAGCTGCGCGCCTTGCGGAAGAGCGTGTCGAGGGCGTCGGACGAAAGGGGTTGGCTCATGATGAGGCGGTAATCCTTGGTTGAAACGAGCACCGGCTTGGTTGGCGGAATCCGGGTGGGAGGCGACTGGCGGCGGTCCATCCGGCCGCCAGCCGCCCTATCCTCAATATTTGACGCTCAGTTCCACGCCGTAGGTGCGGGGCGGCGCGACGGAACGCTGATCGCCGAAATTCACGGCGCTTTCATAGACCGAGTATCGGGTATTAAGCAAATTGCGGCCGAAAATCGAGAGGCCCCAACCCTTTCCCGGCGCCTTCCAGCCAATCTGACCGTTCAACAGCCAATAGCTGTCCTGCTTCAGCCGGTTGTCCGCATCCCAGTTGAAGCCATCATTATAGGCGATGGTGGCATTGGCGCTGAAATCGCCCGACTGGGTTTCCACCATATAATTGCCGCTGAGATTGAACGTATATTTGGGCGTGCGTGCAATGATGTTGCCCGATACGTCGCAGATGACGCGATCGACGCGCCCGGTCGGCAGACGGGTCGTGCATTGCGCGCCCGGATAGGATGTATAGCGCGCATGCGTCCACGCGCCGCCGAAACTCAGCGAAAAATTGTCGGTCAATGTCCATTGCCCATCAAGGTCGATACCATAGATTTCCGACTTAGCGGCGTTCGACGTGATGATCGTGGTGCCGTTCGCGACGGGCAGTTGCAAATCGGCATACCAGTAATAATAGCCGGCGATGCCAAAGCGGAAGCTGCGGGCGAACGATCCTTTCGCGCCGATTTCCACGGCGTCGATGCGCTCCGGCTGGAAGGAAGGCGAAGTGGTGCTGGTCGCGTTGAAGCTGCCGCTCTTGAAGCCCCTGCTGTATGATGCGTAGATCAGCATGTCGGGATCGGGCTTGTAATCCAGCACCACCCGATAGGAGGGATCCTTGAAGGTCGCGCGTTGCTTCGTCGCCGGAATGATGGCGGAGGGCGCAGGCGGCACAAAAGGATTCTGCGTCACCACATCCGACGCGCTGGCGGGAAAGACATAGGTGGTGCCGAGCAGTTCCCGCTTGTCGATCGTATAACGAAGGCCGGCGCGGATACGCAGTTGTTCCGTCAGGGCATAGGTGCCCTCGCCAAAGACCGAATAGGAGTTGGTCCGGACATAGTTGCTCAGGCCTACGCCGCCGCCAAAGGCGCTGCCGAAAAGGCCGAGGCCGACCGGATCGCGAAAGCCGTTGCGATCATGCATGTAGAAGCCGCCCAATATCCAGGTGAAGGGCGCATCCGGGTTCGACTGCAACTGGATTTCCTGCGTGTAGGTCTTGAACAATTCGTTCGTCTGCACGTCCGTGGCCGATTCGCGCGACAGGTCGTTGTCGAACCGCTGGCGTGCCTGCCCGTAGCGATAGGCCGAAATGCTGACCAGCGTCAGGTTCCCGAGTTCCTGATCGATCCGGCCGGAAACGCCCCAGCTTTTCGAGCGATAGAGCGGGTCGACGCCTGTATTGGTGTCCCAGAAGCCCGATGGAGGCAGGTTGCCGTCCAGATTGACCACGCCCGGCAGCGCGACACGCGCATCGCTGCGGTTCATATTCTCCGAATAATCGCCGATCAGCGTGACTTTCGTCCCCGCATGATCATAGACGAGCTTGCTGCGCAGCACGGTATATTCTTCCAGCCCCACATCGCGGCCGGACGTGGTGTTGACTCCATATCCGTCCCCCTGCCGCTGAAGCGACACGGCGAGGTCGATGGCGAGGGTGTCGGACAAGCCGTTGCTGCCGTAGAATTTGCCCACCACCGTGTCGTAATTGCCATAGGACAGGCTGGCTTCCACCGTCGGATCGTGGCTGGGCGTGCGCGTGATGATCTGGATCAGGCCGCCCGTGGCGTTCCGCCCGAACAGCGTGCCTTGCGGCCCTTTGAGCACTTCCACATGGTCGATATTGTTGAGTGCGGTGAAGGCGAGTTTCGCCGCCGAGATATAGACGCCGTCGATATAGGTCGCGACCGCGGCTTCCTGCCCGGCCGTGCCGTCGGCCGAACCCACGCCGCGCAGGAAGATGATCTGCCCGCCGGCTTGCTTGGCGACGGCCAGACCGGGCGTCACATTGGCCAGATCGATCGTGTTTTCAACCCGCGCGTTGGTCAACTGGCTTTGTGAAAAGGCGGAAACCGCGATCGGCACATCGCTCAGCCGCTCGTCGCGTCTGGTCGCCGTCACGATGATATCCTGAAACGAGGCGCTGCGGTCCTGCGGAGCGGCCTGTGGCGCAGGCGACTCCCCTGTCTGGGCGACGGCGGGAAAAGATGCCGTCGCGGCCAGCAACGACATGCTTCCCAACAGCCGCAGCCTGCGCCGTGTGAACGTGACGCGCGCATGAAATTCATTCCGGAAACCGGCTTTCATATGTTCCTCCCCATGTGCCGCGAACGGCTTGTTCCGCATTGTCCGGCACGATTGCCGATCATGCTTTCGTGTTTGCGGCCCTGTTCTTTTGAATCTCGGCGCGCAGATTGGTGGGACGCGCGATCAGCGCGCCAATTCGGTCGATGCCTCCTTCATGCGGGATATGTCCGGCGCGGCGCGGCGGCCGCGGATCAGCTCGCCGGGCAAGGCCCCGCTATGCCGACCATGGCGATATACGACCTGTCCGTTGACGATGGTGGCGACATAGCCATCCGCTTCCTGCGTCAGGCGTCGGCCGCCTGCGGGCAGGTCGAAGCTGATTTTGGGCGGATGAAGAGTCATCGCGTCATGATCGATGATATTGATGTCGGCCTTGTAACCCGGCGCGATCAGGCCGCGATCGAGCAGGCCCACCATTGCCGCCGTATCGCGCGAGAGCGCCTTGATGACCAGGGGCAGGGCGAGTTTCTCGCCGCGCGGCCGGTCACGCGTCCAGTGGGTCAGCATGAAAGTCGGATAGCTGGCATCGCAGATGACGCCGCAATGCGCGCCCGCATCGCCCAGGCCCAGGACCGTATGGGGATGTCGCATCATCGCCAGCACCGCGTCGAGGTCGCCCTGCGCATAATTGGACGAGGGCAGATAGAGCGTGTTGGTGCCGTCATCGGCGGTCAAGATGTCATAGGCCAGTTCAACCGGAGAAACGCCCTGCCGCGCCGCCGTCGACGCCACCGATGCATCGGCTGGCGGTTCATAGTCCGGGGCGGCCCCGATAATGAACATCTTGTCGAAATGCCGCACGCATTCGAGCAGCGGCACCGGCGGTTCGAGCGGTTTTTCCTCGATAATCCGTTGACGCACCATCGGATCGCGCATCAGCGGCAGCCGTTGCTTCAAGGGAAGATCGGCGATCGCCTGATAGCTGGGCGAGAGCACGAAGGGATGCATCGACAGTTCGAGGCCAAAGAGCATGCCGACGCCGCGTGGCGTCACCTGCCCCTTCACGCTGGCGCCCGCGGCGTTCGCGTCATCCATCAGATCCAGAATGCGGCGCCAGTCTTCCGGCGCGGAATGGAATTGGACGGTGGGCACCATCACCGTTTGACCGGTTTCCTGCGCGACGCGGCGGAGCAGCGCGAATTCGCCGTCGATATCCCGGCCCTCGGCATAGTCGGTCGCGATTTCGATGATGCCGCCGCCGCCTTCCCGCATCGCCTGCGCGATGGTCTTGAGTTCGCGCTCGCCGGCGGCAAGGGTCGGCGCCTTGTCACCGTCGCTGCTTCTGTGGAAAATGGTGCGCGAGGAACCGAAGCCCAGCGCGCCGACCGCCATCGCTTCGCGCGTCAGTTCCGCCATTTGCCGCAAATCGTCGTCAGTCGCCGCCGCCGTCGCCGCGCGCTCGCCCATCACATAGACGCGCAGGGCGGAGTGGGGCAGCAGGCTGGCGATGTTCATGTCATGGGGCCGGCTTTCCACCGCGTCGAGATATTCGGGATAGCTTTCCCACGCCCAGGTCAGCCCTTCCGTCATGACGATTTCGGGAATGTCCTCGATTCCTTCCATCAATCGGACGAGACGATCGCGATCCCCGGCGCGGCAAGGCGCGAAGCCGACGCCGCAATTCCCCAGCAAAACGGTCGTGACCCCATGGTGGCAGGACGGGGTCAGCCGGTCTTCCCATATGACCTGCCCGTCATAGTGGGTGTGGATGTCCACGAAGCCGGGCGTGACCAGCAGCCCTGCGGCATCGATCACCTCCCGGGCCGACCAGTCGGACAGGTCGCCCACTGCGGCAATCCGGTCCGCGATGATCGCCAGATCGGCGATGAAAGGCTTGCCGCCCCCGCCATCGACGATCGTACCCCCATGAATGAGCATGTCGGCCTGCATCATATGTTCCTTTCCGCCGCCGGACTTCAGGCCGCGAGCCTGGGCGTCAGCAGGGTAAGATCGATGCCGTAAAGTTCGGCCGTGTTGCCTGACAGGATCGCCTGCTTCTGTTCGTCGGTGACGCAGCGCGTATGCTGGTCCAGCAATGTCTGGCTGGTCGGCCAGGTCGAGTCGGAATGGGGGAAGTCATTGGCCCATAGCAGACGGCGCCAGTTGACCAGATCGGCGTTCTGGAACGCCAGCGGATCGTCCTGAAAAGTGAAGTAGAGATTCTCGAACAGATAATGGGACGGCATCGCATTGAGATCCCCGGTCGGCAAATGATGGCGATGCTCGGTATAGGCGCGGTCTATTTTGTGCGCATAATGCGCCACCCAGCCGCCATCGCCTTCCACGCACACGACGCGCAGCTTGGGATGGCGTTCGAAAACGCCGCCGAAAATCAACATTCCCAATATGTCCTGAACGCCCCGGACATGGTTCATGAAGGTGTTGATCTTCGAACCGCGCACCGGCGGAGTGAAGCCGCCCGCCGCAATGATGTGAAAAGCGATCGGCAATCCGCTTTCCACCGCCGCCGCCCAGAATTCGTCATAGATCGGCGAATCATAGTCCTCGACGCCGGGGACGCCGGGCATCATGATGCCGCGCAGGCCTTGCGCCTTTATCTCGCCGATGTCGCGAATGCCTTCTTCGGGCGTCTTCATCGCCGTCTGGCCCATGCCCAGCAGACGATCGCGGTCGAAGTCGCAATATTCGGTGAGCCAGCGGTTATAGGCCTTGAAGCAGGCCGATTTATAATCGAAATCCGGATGATTGCACAGGATCATGCCCACGGTGGGGTAGATGACTTCGGCGGATACGCCGTCGCGATCCTGATCGGCGAGGCGGGCCGATGAATCCCATCCGCCCCGGTGCAAATCCAGATAGCGGCGCATCGCCTTCTTCCGGTCTGCCGGAGGAATCCCGGCGGCGGCGGCTCCGCCGATGGAGATCGCGCCCATGCCCTTGATGGAAAAGGCGACATTGTCGTTTTCTTCCACGACGAAGGGCGCGTCGTCCCGATATTTGGGATCGATATATGTCCGGTATGTATCGGTCGTTTCGGTGATGTGAGAGTCTGCCGAGATGATCGGATAACCCATCGAAAGTCTCCTGAATATAGCACCGGGCATGCCTGCGGAGGCTGCGCGGCCATGTTATCAATTGTCACGTGACAAATTGCACACAATTTGGCAAGTGTCAATTATTGATTCGGGAAAACGGAATTTGTCGGTCGGATCGCCCAGCGCCGCAGGTGTCGCGACATCCTTCGGGAAGGGGCCTTCGCGCAGGCGGCAGGAAGGAGCCGGGCAGCGCTCGCGGCGAGTTATGAAGGCGATAAAATCGGCTGGAAGCGCGGGGATGCCGGTCGCTGCTCCGTTCCCGGCCCATCTTGAAAAAAACAGATTTACAGGAGAATGCCATGGTCGAGTTTGATATCGTGATCCGCAACGGGTCGGTGATCGACGGATCGGGCGGCGCGGCGCAGCGGTCGGACGTCGCCATAAACGGCGGCCGGATCGCGGCGATCGGAACCGTTGAGGGCCGGGGCCGCGAAGAACTGGATGCGGGAGGATGCATCGTGACCCCCGGCTTCATAGACGTGCACACCCATTATGACGGACAGGCGATCTGGTCGCGGCGCATGACGCCTTCGTCGAATCACGGCGTGACGACGGCGGTGATGGGGAATTGCGGCGTCGGTTTCGCGCCCTGCCGCCCGGACGATCGCGCTTTGCTTGTCGCGGCAATGGAGGGGGTCGAGGATATTCCCGAAATCGTCATGACGGAAGGGTTGACCTGGGAATGGACGACATTTCCCCAATATCTCGACGCAGTAGACCGCCGCCCTCATGATATCGACCTGTGCGCCTATATCCCCCATTCGGCGCTGCGCGTTTATGTGATGGGGGAACGGGGCGCGCGCCGCGAACCCGCAACGGAACAGGACCGTCAGGCGATGGCCGCCCTTGCGGCAGAGGCGGTGCGCAACGGCGCGCTGGGTTTCGCCACGTCCAGTTTCGATATCCATCGCCGGATCGACGGGGAACTGATCCCGTCCTTTCAGGCCAGCGAACAGGAATTGCTGGCGATCGCGGAGGCGGTCACGCAGGCGGGCGGGGGCTTGTTCCAGATGGTGTTGCACCTCGATCAGGCGGATCCCCGGGACACGAAGGCCGCGGTCGACATGCTGGCCCGCATTGCGCGATCGGCGGATATTCCGGTGACGTTCACTCTGGCTCAGGACAATCGTCATACGACGCGCTGGCGCGACGTCCTGCGCTGGGTCGCCGAACATGTGGCGCAGGGCGCCCAAATGCGAGCGCAGATATTTCCCCGGCCGGTGGGCATCATCATGGGGCATGCGCTGTCCATCAATCCGTTCAGCGATTGCCCGACATATAAAGGGCTTTCACATCTTTCGCTCGCCGAACGCGTGGCGCGGCTGCGTGAACCGGACATTCGCGCGAAACTGCTGTCGGAACTGCCCGATGCCCCCGCCTTGCCCATTCACCAGCTTTCACGCGATTACAGCCATATGTTCCCGCTATCCGATCCGCCCAATTATGAACCGCCGATCCATGGCAGCGTGCAGGCGTTGGCGGAACAACAGGGCCGTTTGCCCGAAGATGTCGCCTATGATCTCATGCTGGAGGACGATGGCCAGGGGCTTTTGTTCATTGCCGCCGCCAACTATGCCGATGGCAATCTGAATGCTGCGCTGGAAATGATGCGCGATCCCAATGTGGTTCTGGGGCTGGGTGATGGCGGCGCGCATTATGGGCTGATCTGCGATTCCAGCTATCCCACCTATGTCCTGACCCATCTGACCCGTGATCGCGTCGGCGACCGGATCGCCCTGACAGAGGCAATAAGGGGGCTGACCCAGATTCCGGCGAGATTGATCGGCCTCGACGATCGCGGCCTGCTGGCCGTGGGCAGAAAGGCGGACATCAACGTCATCGACTATGACCGGTTGCATTTATATGCGCCGCACGTCGCCTTCGATCTTCCCGCGGGCGGGCGCCGATTGGACCAGTCGGCCCGGGGGTATCGCTATACGCTGGTAGATGGCCAGATCATCCTGCGCGACGATATATTCACGGGCTGCTATCCCGGGCGTCTCGTCCGTACGGGAAGCCGCCCGGGCCGCTCCCTGTCATCGACGCCGGCTTCGGCATGAATCTGCCGTCCGATATCGACCGCGATCAGGAATGGCGCATGGGTTGGCGGCCGTTGCTGGCCAGCACGATCGGTTTCGGCAGCGGCCTTGGGCTCGTCACTTATTTGAGCGGCCTGTTCATTCGCCCGATGCAGATCGAAACCGGCTGGTCCACCAGCGCCGTCACCATTTCTCCCATTATCAGCCTGATGGTCGCCCTATGTTCGCCCATCGCGGGTGTGATGGTCGATCGCTATGGCAGCCGCAGAATCAGCCTGATCGGTCTGCCGCTGCTGGCGGCGACCCTGTTCCTGCTGTCCGCCCTCCCGCTGGAGCGCGGAACGATCTACGCCGCCGCCGTGTTGATCGGCATAGTGGGGCCGCTGTCCAGCACCACGCCCTTTCTGCGCTGCGTCGCAAGCTGGTTTCCGCATCGAACAGGTCTGGCGCTGGGCCTCGCGATGAACGGCGTTCCCCTGATGGCTTTCATCGCAACGCCGATCATCGGCTGGACGATCATGCAATATGGCTGGCGGGCAGGATATGTCGCGCTGGGATCCATCATGCTGTTTGTCGGCTGGCCCTGCGTATTCGCGATGCTGCAAGAGCGCCGTACGGATCGATCGGCGGCGCGTCGGCCGATGGGGGCCATAATGCGCCATATCCTGCGGCTTCCGCCTCTCTGGCTCATCGGCGCGGCCATCGCCGCTGCGTCGATTCCGCTTGGTGGATTTCTGGCCAATCTGCAACCCATGCTGGCGGCGGGCGGCATCCCCATAGGCGAGGCGATGGCTTTTGGAATGATCTATGCGCTTTCCATCATATTCGGGCGGCTGGGTGGCGGCTTTCTGATGGATCGCTTATGGGATGGCGGCGTTGGCATGGGGTTGATGATGCTCTCTGCGGCCGGATCGCTCATGCTGATGCATGTCGGCGCAGCGATGCCCGTTGCGGCCATCGCCATCGCGGTTCTGCTGGTCGGCATGGGGCAGGGCGCCGAGGCCGACATGATCGGCTATTTTGCGCTGAAGCTGTTCGGCATGGCGAATTACAGCGCGATCGTCGGCGTCTGGACGATGGTCGCCTCCTTGTTTCTCGCGCTGGGCAGCTTGTGGTTCGCCATGATATTCGATGCATATGGAAGCTATGCGCCGGCCTGCATTCTGGGCGCATGCTGTTTCCTTCTGTCCGGCACATTGCTGCTGGTGACACGTCTCTTTTACGGACAGCAGCCGGATGATCGGGCGGAGACGGTTGCCGTTTAACAGGTCAGGGGCGGGCTGGCCAGATTGAGCACGGCCTCGCCGGTCATGAAACGCAGGATATTGGCAAGGGCAAAAGATTCCGCCCGATCCCGCAGCCCATGGCCATAGGCTGAGGCATGGGCGGTGATGGAAATGCGCGGATGCGTCCAGAGCGGACTTTCCCGGGGAAGAGGCTCCTGCGCGGCGACGTCGAGTATGGCATGGTTCAACTTGCCGCAATCCAGCGCGTCGATCAGCGCGTTCTCGTCGACAAGCCCGCCTCGCCCGACATTGACGAGTATGGATTCGGGCTGCATCGCGTCGAACGCGGCTTTGTTCATCATCGATGCGGTGGGCGGCGTCAACGGCACGGACAATATGACCACATCGGCGATCGCCAGTTCGTCGAGCAATGCGTCGGGATGGGCCATTCGGTGAGCAAGCGGATCCGTCGACCGGTTGCGCCGCATGCCGACTATTTCCGCCCCGAAGCTGCGCGCAAGGGTCGCGACATCCCGGCCGATGGCGCCGAAGCCCACGATCAACCAGCGGCTTCCCCGGATCTCGCGAAAATCGAGCGCTTGCCATGTGCGCAGGCTTTGAAGCCGATGCCGCTCCTGCTCATGCTGGAACACCCCCAAAACCCGGGCCAACACAAATTCGGCAATGCTTTTCGACTGCACCTCCGTGCGGCTGATAGCGACGCCCGCCTGCGCCAACCGGCGGAGCAAAGGCGTATCGACACCCGACCCTGCGCTTTGCACCCAGCGCAATCCATGCGCGTTTACCAATATGTCTCCATATCGTTCGCTTGCGGGGGATAGCCAGACCCCGCTGTCCAGCCAGGCGCCGTCGAGCGCAATGGATCGGGCCATCGGAGACAGGCCTGCCCCCCGCAATGCACCATCCGGCTGCATGAGGATGAGATCATGGGCAGGCAGTCTCGCGAACTCGGCCTCTCGCGCTTGCCAGGTTGGTTCGTAGACAAGGAATCTCACAATATCTCCTGCATCTCTTGCGGGTTTCCAGTCGCGAACGGTTCTCCGACGATCGAAAAATGCCCTTTGAGAATGCGGTGCGATCGAGGCGGCAATTCATGAAATCTATCTAAAAATTGATAATTGTCAAATTATGTTGTCAGATGACAATAAATTCGGGCAAAGGGCTGCGTCTCGATCCCGGCGAACGCGCGGGCGCAGGAAAGGCTTTGACCTGGGCGGCTGAACAAGTGAAACATGGTACATGACATCCATCAAAGTCCAAAAGCCGAGTGTAAGAAAACGGGAGGCGATTGAAGGCGCCTTGCTCGACGCTGCCGAACGCTTGTTCAGCGAGCGTGCGGTGGAAGCCGTATCGATGCGCGAGATTGCCGTGGCCGCAGGCACGACCAACCATTTCGCGGTCCAGCATTATTTCAAGAACAAGGACGAACTGATCCGCGCGATCTTCCGGCGCCGGGCCGTTTCGATCGAAGGGCAGCGATCTGCCCGTCTGGCGGCTTTGAGCGAGGCCGGAAAGCCCCTCGATACGCGCAATCTGCTGGAGGTGATGTTCCTTCCCGTCATCGAGGAACTCGATCGTCAGGGGAACAGGAGTTATGCGCGTTTTCTTCTGCGGATCATGTGGGCCAACCCCTATATGCAGATTCGTGAAGAGATGAACGAGCATTTCCCCATGTCGAATTATGTATCGACATTGCTGTGCCGTTCCCTGCCGGGGATTTCCACTGAACTCTTTGCCGCGCGTTTGTCGGCGAGCGCGAGCCTGTTCCTTCATGCGACATTGAACTGGGAACATGGCGGCGGCGGCTGGCGCAGCAGCTATGCCGATTTCAACGAGGCGGTGGCCGACGCGTTGGAAATGGCCGCAGCCGCGCTGGAAGCGCAGGTTTCCTTTGCGGGCAACCGCGCCGCGCCGGGGTCGCCCACGCACCCCTGATTGCACCGCCCGCAACCATCGGCTCATCCACGATCATCGGTCCATGGCCGGGCAGGCGACCGCCGATTCGCGCTACCTCGCAAACCCATGCATGCGTTTCGCCCATTGCAGGCCGATCACCGCGCCCTTGGTCGGCTGGATCAGCACCAGCGCGAGGATCAGCGACAGGGACGGCCAGAGGATGCTCTGCCACAGCAGGGGAACGTCGAAGCTGTGATTGACCTGCATCATCACCGGGATGACGATATGGCCGACCAGCATGATGACGATATAGGCCGGGAAATCATCGGCCTCATGCCCGTCGAACGCCTCTCCGCAGGCAGAGCAGCTTTCCGCCGGTTTCAGGAAACGCGCGAACAGCGGCCCCTTGTCGCAGGCCGGGCATTTGCTGCGCATACCGGACAGGAAGGCCGGGCGAAGCGGGCGGGGGGCTGTGTCGCGATTGGGCGAGAACTTCTCTTCTGTCATGGGCAAGCGCTTTAGGATGGTCGGGTGCCCGGCGCAATCGGCTTTGGCGCGCATCGCCCCGCATCGGGGGGATCAGGGCCGATCGGGGTCGATCCGGGCAATAAAAAAGTGGCTCTTGGCCCGGCTTGCTGCAATAGGGCGGCCATGACTCGGTCATTGGGTTCCGTTCCGTTCGTCCTGATAGACGATGCCCGTCCGCATTATGCCCGTCCGCAGGGGGAGCAGCCGCATGGGGGGGGGCGTCCGGTCATGCTCTATCGTGATCCGGCGGAGAGGATCGAGGCGCGCTCCATCGCGCAGGTGCGGCCCGCGCTCGACCGGGTGCGGCAGGCGCAGCAACGGGGGCTGCATGCGGCGGGCTTTCTCTCCTATGAGGCGGGGCTGGCGCTGGAAGAGCGGCTGGGGCGCCTCGATACCCGCTTGCGCGAGGACGACCCGCCCTTGCTCTGGTTCGGCCTGTTCGAAACGGCGGAGCCTCTTTCCGACGCGCAGATGGCCGACCTGTTGGGCGAGGGGCAGGCGCGGGGCGTGCAGGCCGCGCCGCTGATCGACCGCGCCGCCTATGAACGCGCCTTTGCCGCCGTGCGGGAACGCATCGTGGCGGGCGACATTTATCAGGCGAACCTCACCTTTCCCTGTCATGTGGCGGTGGGCGGCGATCCGCTGGCCTTTTACCGGACCGTCCGGCCATGGGCGGCGGCGGGGCATGGTGCGCTGGTCTTTACCGGCGATCACTGGCTGCTGAGTTTTTCGCCCGAACTGTTCTTCTCGCTGGAAGGGCGCGACCTCACCACCCGGCCGATGAAGGGCACCGCCCTGCGCGATGCCGACCCGGCGCGCGATGCCGCCCATGCGCGCGAACTGGCGAGCGACCCCAAGCAGCGGGCGGAAAATCTGATGATCGTCGATCTGCTGCGCAATGACCTGTCCCGCATCGCGGAGCCGGGCAGCGTCGCGGTGCCGCATCTCTTCACCGTCGAAAGCTATCCGACCGTGCATCAGATGGTTTCGACCGTCACCGGGCGGCTGGCCGAGGGGTTGCGGGCAGTCGATGCGCTGGAGGCGCTCTTTCCCTGCGGCTCCATCACCGGCGCGCCGAAAATCCGCGCGATGGAGATCATTCACGAGGTGGAGCGCAGCCCCCGTGGCCCCTATACCGGATCGATCGGCGTGATCGACGCGCAGGGCGATGCGCTGTTCAATGTTGCCATCCGCACCATTTGCGTGAAAGATGGCGCAGATATCGGCGTGATCGGACTGGGGTCCGGGCTGGTCGTGGATTCTGTGGCGGCGAACGAATGGCATGAATGTCTGGACAAAGGACGCTTCCTCTCCTCCCCTCAGGCGGGAGGCGATGATGAGCGCGGCTGAGACGGCCCGGTTCGACCTGATCGAAACGATCGCGTTCGACCCGTCGGAGGGCATGCCGCTGCTGGAATTCCATCTTGGCCGCCTGAAAGACAGCGCCGATGCGCTGGGCTTCGCCTTCGACCGGCATGGCGCGCGCAATGAATTGCAGGCCGCGACCTTTCATCTGCGCCAGAAAACGCGGGTCCGCATGATGGCTTCGCGGGGTGGCGCGCTGGCGATCGAACTGCGGCCGCACCAAAGCTGGCCCGACGCCATCATGAAGGTGCGGGCCGTGCCGCGCCCGGCGGCATCGGACGATTGGCGCCTGCGCTACAAGACCACGGACCGGCAGATTTATCGCGACGCGCTGGCGCGTGGCGGCACCTATGAGGTGCTGATGACCGATGAAACGGGTTTTTTGACCGAGGGCTGTTTTTCCAACATCTTCATCGAACGGGGCGACAAGCTGGTGACGCCGCCGCTTTCCCGCGGATTGTTGCCCGGCGTGCTGCGCGCCAGCCTGCTGGCCTGCGGCGAAGCGGTGGAAGGCGACCTGCGCCCCTATGATCTGGAACGCGGTTTCTTCATCGGCAATGCCGCGCGCGGCATGGTATTTGCGCATCTGATCCGCTGAATTTCCGTTTTTCCCGACCGGCGCGGGCCGGTGCGCGGTTGCTCTTGCCGGTCGGCTGGGGTAAGGGGGCGCGCATAATTTCTCCACCGGATTCGTAAGGAAAGCTCCTCATGACCAAGACCTCTGCCGCATTGGGCCGCATCCAGCCGTCCGCCACTCTGGCGATGACCGGTCGGGTGTTCGAGCTGAAACGTCAGGGCGTCGATGTTATCGGGCTTTCCGCCGGCGAACCGGATTTCGATACGCCCGATTTCATCAAGGAGGCGGCGATTGCCGCGATCCGCGCCGGGCAGACCAAATATACCGATGTCGATGGCACGGCGGAACTGAAGGACGCGATCGTCGGCAAGTTCAAGCGCGACAATGGCCTTGTTTATGAACGCAACCAGATCAGCGTGAATTCGGGTGGCAAGCACACGCTGTTCAACGCGCTGATCGCCACGGTCGAGGCGGGCGATGAGGTCATCATCCCGGCGCCCTATTGGGTCAGCTATCCCGATATCGTGAATTTCGCGGGTGGCACGCCGGTGTTCATCGAAGGCCCGGCGAGTCAGGGGTACAAGATCACCGCCGCCCAGCTGGACGCCGCGATCACGCCGCGCACCAAATGGGTGCTGCTCAATTCGCCGTCCAATCCTTCGGGCGCGGCCTATAGCGCGGCGGAACTGAAGGAACTGGGCGAGGTGCTGCTGCGCCATCCGCATGTGCTGGTGATGACCGACGACATGTATGAGCATGTCTGGTACGCGCCGACGCCGTTCGCGACCATCGCGCAGGTGTGCCCGGATCTTTATGAGCGCACGCTGACGGTCAATGGCTGTTCCAAGGCCTTTTCGATGACCGGCTGGCGCATCGGCTTTGCCGGCGGCCCGGTGTGGATCATCAACGCGATGCGCAAGCTTCAGTCGCAATCGACCTCCAACCCCTGTTCGATCAGTCAGGCGGCGGCGGTGGCCGCGCTCAACGGCGACCAGAGTTTCCTTGAGGAACGCAACGCCGCCTTCAAGAAGCGCCGGGACATGGTCGTCGCGATGCTCAACGATGCGCCGGGCCTCGATTGCCCGACGCCGGAAGGGGCCTTCTACGTCTATCCCGACGCCAGCGGCGTGATCGGCAAGACCACGCCCAAGGGCCAGAAGATCGCCACGGACGAGGATCTGATCAATTATTTCCTCGACGATTATGGCGTGGCTGCCGTCCATGGCGGGGCGTTCGGCCTCAGCCCGGCGTTCCGCATCAGCTATGCGACCTCGGAAGAGGTGCTGCGCAAGGCGTGCACCCGCATTCAGGAAGCCTGCGCCGCGCTGAAATAAGCGGGCGTCGCGGGCGGATCGTCGTGCATCCGGCGCGCTTCGTGCCGCCGGAGCCTGCACGGCGGCGGCGCATTCATCCTGCGGTCAGTCCCGGCACGGGATAAGCGCGGCTGACCCCCGGCGACTCTTTCGTCCGGGAAAGCCGCAGGACATGCAGACAGGAAGGGTGCGATCATGAGCAAATGGCTGACGGCAGACTGGTTTCGCCGTTTCCTCGCGGGCTTTGCCGTGGGGCTGGTCGCGACGCTGGCGCTTTCGTCCGGCGGCGTGCGGGCCGGGACGGGCGCGCCTTCGCTTATGGTGACGCAGGGCGTGGTGGCGCAGGGGTCGATGGATCAGGGCGCGATGACCATCGATTGACCGGCGGCGGACCGGCCTGCCTTGCGCGCAGGGCGGTCAGGCCGTGGAAATGGCGCGGCCCATAATCATGCGGAACGTCAGGTTGATGCGCGGCCCGGTGGCACTGCGCCGTTTCGGGATCGCATGTTTCCAATTGGCCTGCATATCTCCGCGCATCACCAGCAGGCTGCCATCGGCCAGCGCGATACGCCGGGTTGGCTCGCTGCGATCATGGCGGTGGCGCAGGTGCATTATCCGCTCGGCCCCCAGACTGAGCGAGGCGATGATCGGGCGCGGCCCCAGTTCCGCTTCGTCGTCGGCGTGGTAGCCCATGCTGTCCTGACCGTCGCGATAATAGTTGAGCAACACGCTGTTGAACCGGGCCGCCGCCAGTCGCTCGACCCGATCGCGCAGCATCGCGACCAGCCGATGCCAGCCCTGCGGCTCCCATCGCTTGCCGGAATAGCGATAGCTGCATCCCGGATCGCCCATCCAGCAGATGAGCCGGGGCTGAAGATGCGTCTTGCCGAACAGGGTGATGCTTTCCTGCCGCCAGTCGATTTCCTCGCGCAGTCTGCCGAACAGGTCCGCTATATCGATATCCCGGCCGATACAGGGCCAGTAGAGCAGTTCCGCGCCGGGCAGCGGCAGAACGGAGGGAGAGGGCGGAGGCGAGGCCGGGGATGGCAACCGCACCCGCGCCTCAGCCGAAACGGAAGGCGGAAACCGTCCAGCCGATCACATGATCGCGAAAGACCTGCTCGCCCCGATCGTCCCCCGCCGCGCCCGCTACGACCATCAGCGGCAGGAGATGCTCTTCTCCCCCCGGCGGATGGGCGGTGCGCGCCTGCGGCAGGTCCGCCCAGCGCGACAGGCCCGCATTGCGGCGCGCCGGATCGGGATCGCAGACGGTGGCGGCCAGCGCCTCGTCAAATCTGTCGGCGAGGGGCGTGACCGACCCGTCCCGCTGGCGCATATTGTGAAAGCTCATGCCGGACCCGATAATCAGCACGCCCTCGTCACGCAGCGAGGCGAGCGCCTGCCCGGCGCGGATATGCGCGGCGGCGTCGAAATCCTCGCCCTGACGCGGCGAGAGCAGGGAAAGCTGCGCCACCGGAATATCCGCATCGGGCAGGGCGACCTTCATCGGCACGAACACGCCATGGTCCCAGCCGCGCTCGCTGTCCTCGCCCGTTTCAAAGCCCGCCTGTTGCAGCAGGGCGGCGGCCTTGCGCGCCAGCGCGGGCGCGTTGGGCGCATCCCAGCGCAGTTCATAGGTATGCGGCGGGAAGCCGTAATAATCGAAGAACAGGCCGGGCTTTTCCGTGGTGAGCACCGAGAAACGCGGCTCCATCCAGTGCGCGGAAATATAAAGGATGGCGCGGGGGCGTTCGGGCAGGGAGGTGATGATCTGCGCCAGATAATCGCGCATGGCCATCCACATGGGCGGGCAACTGCCGTCCGGGTTCAGGAAGAAGCAGGGGCCGCCGCCATGCGGGATGAAGAGGACTGGCTGTTTCATGGGTCGCAGATAAGCATCGGGGCCGCCTGTTTCCAGTGCGGCCCCGGCAAGAGTCCGTTTCCGTGAGAATTATTATTTGGGCGCGACCACCATCAACATCTGGCGGCCTTCCATGCGGGGATAGGATTCCACCTTGGCGATTTCCGCGATTTCCTCGGCAACGCGTTGCAGCAACTGCATGCCGAGCTGCTGGTGGGAAAGCTCACGGCCGCGAAAGCGCAGCGTGACCTTCACCTTGTCGCCCTCGCCGATGAACTTGTTGATCGACCGCATCTTCACATCATAATCATGATCGTCGATGTTCGGACGCATCTTGATCTCCTTGATCTCCTGCGTCCTTTGGGTTTTACGGGCGATATTGGCTTTCTTCTGCGCCTCATATTTGTATTTGCCGATATCGAGGTACTTGCACACCGGCGGATCGGCCGTGGGAGAAACCTCGACGAGATCCAGGCCAACCTCGGCGGCCTGTTCAATCGCCTCGCGCGTATACAAAACGCCCAGATTTTCGCCGTTCTCGTCGATCACGCGTACCTTGGGCACGGTGATGAACTCATTATAACGGGGGCCGGATTTCGGCATTGGCGCCATTGGGCGGCGCATCATCGGGGGACGTATAGCATTTTCTCCTACGGTTGTTCCGGGGCGTGTGTAACGGTTTTCAAAAGGAACGAAAAGGGGG
Source organism: Sphingobium sp. (assembly GCA_050252755.1). GTDB lineage: Bacteria > Pseudomonadota > Alphaproteobacteria > Sphingomonadales > Sphingomonadaceae > Sphingobium. The sequence continues at coordinate 30,511 of JBFWKI010000010.1, read as the reverse complement.
CATTGGCATGGTGTTGCAAATGCCCTTTTCGTTGTGGCGTCCGTGCATCATCGCATGTCGGGTGCTAGCGCCTGTTTTGCAAGCATTTTTACCGCTTCGTCAAGGTCCATGATCTGTTGCGGCTGATCGGCGCCCAGCACGCGCAGCGCGACCTTGCCTTCTTCCGCCTCGCGCTTGCCGATCACCAGCAGGTTGGGAACCTTGGCGAGGCTGTGCTCCCGGATCTTGTAATTGATCTTCTCGTTGCGGAAGTCGGTTTCGGCGCGGATGCCCGCGGCCTTCAGCTTTTCCAGCACGGCGCGGCCATAATCCTCGGCATCCGACACGATGGTCGCGACCACCGCCTGCACCGGGGCGAGCCACATCGGCAGCTTGCCGGCATGATGCTCGATCAGCATGCCGATGAAGCGTTCATAGCTGCCGAAGATCGCCCGGTGCAGCATGATCGGGCGATGGCGCTCGCCATCCTCCGCGATATAGCTGGCGTCGAGTCGGTCGGGCAGCACGCGGTCGGACTGGATCGTGCCGACCTGCCATGTGCGGCCGATCGCGTCGGTCAGGTGCCATTCCAGCTTGGGCGCATAGAAGGCGCCTTCGCCGGGCAGTTCCTCCAGATCGCCCATCACCTCGCCATGCTCCCTGGCGATCATCACCGCGTCGCGCAGTTCGGCCTCGGCCTGATCCCACATTTCCTCGGTGCCGAAGCGATTATCGGGGCGCAGCGCCAGCTTGATCGCATAATCGGCAAAGCCCAGATCCTTGTAGACCCGGTCGGCAAGGGCGCAGAAGGCGCGCACTTCCTGCACGATCTGGTCCTCCCGGCAGAAGATATGCGCGTCATCCTGCGTGAACTGGCGCACGCGCATCAGGCCGTGCAGCGCGCCATGCGGCTCATTGCGGTGGCAGCAGCCATTTTCATAGAGGCGCAACGGCAGGTCGCGATAGCTTTTGATGCCCTGTTTGAAGATGAGAACATGCGCGGGGCAGTTCATCGGCTTGAGCGCCATCCATTCGGCCTCGTCCGATATGATCGGGCCGTCATCTTCCGTATTGGGCGTTTCGTCGGGGATGACGAACATATTCTCGCGATATTTGCCCCAGTGGCCGGATTGCTCCCACTGCCGCGCATCCATCACCTGCGGCGTCTTGACCTCGCGATAGCCCGCATCGTCGATGGCGCGGCGCATATAGGCTTCCAGCTCGCGCCAGATCACATAGCCCTTGGGGTGCCAGAACACGCTGCCATGCGCCTCGGCCTGAAGGTGGAACAGGTCCATTTCCGCGCCCAGCTTGCGATGGTCGCGCTTGGCCGCTTCCTCCAGCTTGTGCAGATGGGCGTCGAGTTGCTTTTTATTGAGCCAGCCCGTGCCATAGACGCGCGAGAGCATCGCGTTCTTCTGGTCGCCGCGCCAATAGGCGCCGGACACGCGGGTCAGCCGGAACGCCTGCGGATCGAGCTTGCCCGTGGAGGCGAGATGCGGGCCGCGGCACATGTCCAGCCAGGAGCCGGCTTGATGCGGAGGGCCGGACCAGTAAACGGTCAGATCCTCCCCCTGCGGCAGTTCGGCGGCCCATTCCGCCTTGAAATTTTCGCCCTCGGCCCGCCAGCGGGCGATCAGGTCGTCGCGATTCCAGACCTCGCGCTGCAACGGCTTGTCGGCGCGGATGATCTCGCGCATTTTTTCCTCGATGACGGGCAGGTCGTCCTCGGTAAAGGCGCCATGGTCCGCGCCGGGCGCGAAATCATAATAAAAGCCGTCATCGGTCGCCGGGCCGAAGGTGATCTGCGTGCCGGGATAGAGCGCCTGCACGGCCTCCGCCAGCACATGGGCGAAATCATGGCGGACGAGTTCCAGCGCGTCGGCCTCATCCTTCGCGGTGATGAGCGCCAATTGCGCGTCGGTTTCCAGCGGGCGCATGATGTCGCGCAGTTCGCCATCGACGCGCGCGCCGATCGCCGCCTTGGCGAGGCCGGGGCCGATCGCTGCCGCGATATCCGCCGGCGTAGTGCCGGGCGCGACTTCGCGCACGGAACCATCGGGCAGGGTAATCTTCAGCATCGCGGACATGAACAGGCTTCTTCGTGAAAAGGGTGGAATGGCGCTTTTAGTGCCGTTTGGTCCTTAAAGGGAGGGCGGGCACTGTCAATAAAAACTCGGTGCGGCGGCAAGGCGGCGTCACGCCACCGCCGCCACGCCTTGCGGATCGGCGGGCGAAGCGGGTGCGACAGGGCGGCCCGTTTGCCGCAGGGCATGGATGGCGAGCGGGCGCGCAAACCAGCCGGGGATGCGCGGCCCCGATGCCGGAGGGATCAGGAGCGCTTGCGGGCGTAAAGCAGGGCAGCGACGATGGCGGCCGAGCCGATGCCGACAGCCGCGCCGACCAAGGCCTTGCCGCCAGCGGGGCGGCTGTTGTCGGCCGGTTTGCCTGTCGGTTTGCCCGTGGGTGTGCCCGCCGGTTTCGTCTCTGTCGTTCCCGCAGCGGAACCGGATGGGGAGGGATCTGCGTTCGGCGTGGTTGCTTCGTTCTTGCTCATAATTCCCACATATATGCCACCAGAACGCACTGACGGGAAGGGGCAACAGAAAATGGGGCCGGGAGGGGAAAGGCGGGATCGGCCTGCGGCGGCTTGCCAGACCGGGGAGGCCCGGCCCATAAGGCGGAAATGAACGAGATTTCCGCCGATATGATGCCCGTTTCCTTCGTCCCGCGTGCCGATGGGCTGCGACTCGCCTGCCGCTTTCTGCCCGGCGCGGGGCCGCTATTGCTGTTCCTGCCCGGCTATAGGTCGGACATGGAAGGCGGCAAGGCGCAGGCGGTGCTCGCCCATGCGCGGGCCAAGGGGCAGGCCTGCCTGCTGCTCGACTATGCGGGATGCGGGTCGAGCGAAGGGCGGTTCGAGGACGGGACGCTGGCGGTCTGGCGCGATGATGTGCTGGCACTGATCGATCATTTCTGGCCGGAGGGGCGGATCATCCCGATCGGATCGTCGATGGGCGGCTGGCTCGCCCTGCTGGTGGCGTTGAGGTTGGTGGGATCGGCGCGGAGCGAGCGGGTCGCGGGACTGATCGGCATCGCCGGGGCGCCCGATTTCACCGGATGGGGCTTTACCGAGGAGCAGAAGAAGGCGCTGCGCGAGGAAGGGCGGATTTTCGAGCCGTCCGATTATGGCGACCCCATGATGACGACGCTGGCCTTTTGGGAATCGGGGCAGGCGAACCCGCTTTTGAACGGCGAAATCGCGCTGGATTGCCCGGTGCGCCTGCTGCACGGGCAACAGGATGAGGTGGTGCCGTGGCAGATCGCCGTGCGCACCGCCGCCTGCCTGCGTTCAGACGACGTACAGACGGTGCTGGTCAAGGATGGCGACCATCGCCTGTCGCGGGAAAGCGATATCGCGCTGTTGCTGAACCTTGTCGACGGATTGCTGGACATCGCATGATCCTGATTTCGCTGTTGCTGATGCAGGCGGCCTATTCGCCCGAAACCGAAGCGGTGATGAACCGCAGCAGGCGCGAGGCGCAGGAGCGCCGGGCGGATGAAAGCCGGGCGCGGTCCGCCGCGACCGCTGCGGGGAAGGAGCGGCAGGCGGCGCAAACCGGCATGGCCCTGTCGGCGGAGGCCGCGGCGAAGTTTCAGGCCTGTCTCGATACGGCCAGCGAAGATGCGGACGCGGGCGTGCGCTTTGCGCAGGCGTGGGCGCTGGACGGTGGCAGCTTCGCGGCCAGCCAGTGCCGGGGGTTCGCCGAGGCGCAGGCCGAGCGCTGGGAGGCGGCGGCGGGCGCCTTTGAAGCGGCGGCGAACGAGGCGCAGCGGGCGGGGTCGTCCGTCGATTCGGCGCGTCTCTTCGCGCAGGCGGGCAATGCCGCGCTGGCGGCCGGTCACGCGGAAATGGCGCGGGGCTATTTCGATGCGGCGCTGGGCCATGGCCTGCCCGATGGACTGGCCAAGGGAGAAATCCATCTGGACCGGGCGCGGGCGCTGGTGGCGCTGGGCGATGGGAAGGGCGCGCGCACCGATATCGACATGGCGCTGAAACAGGCGCCGGAAGATCCGCTGGGCTGGCTGCTTTCCGCGACATTGGCGCGGCGGCAGAAGGATCTGGCGCGGGCGAAGGCCGACATAGCCGAAGCGAAGAGACGGTCCCCCGATGACGCCTCCGTCGCGCTGGAGGAAGGCAATATCGCGATCCTCTCCGACGATGAGACGGCGGCGAAGGCGGCATGGCAGCGCGTGCTGACGATCGCGCCGGAGGGAGACCCGGCACGGGCCGCGCGGGCATCGCTGGCGCAGCTTGCGGAGGGGGATGACGGGGCGGCCGGTTCCGCCGCGCCTGCGCCTGCGCCGTCGGAAACGCCCGCGCCCTGACCGGCTGATCCCCGCTATTTCAGGTAGAAATCGACCGTGGTGACGACGCGCACCTTCTTATAGGGGGTGTCGCTGGAGCCATAGCCGCCCGCAGGCTCTCCATCGCGCGGTTCGATCGAGAAATATCCCTGCGTCGCGCTCTTGATGCCGCCAACGCCGGTCCCGCTGTCCTGCGCGAATTGTTCGGCGGCCTTGCGCGCATCCTTGGTCGCGTCGGCCACCATGGTCGGCTTGATATCGTTCAGCTTGGTGAAGCTGTAGGTCATCGTCGACCCTTCCTGAAGGGTGACGCCGCGCCGGACGAGATCGAATTGCTGCGCCACGGCGCGCTGGGCGCGGGCGATATCGGTGGTGCGCAACAGCATTTTCTGGGTGATGGTGATGTTGTTGACGCCGTTGTTCAGATATTGGTTCACGCCCGCGCCGATCGGCTTCAACTCATCGGCCTTGAAGCCCAGAGCGCTGAAATATTCGGTCAGCGCCTTGGTGCTGGCGTCGATATTGGCGCGCACGGTGGGCAGGTCCGTGCCGTTGGCGTTATAGGAGATGGTCCATGTCGCGAGGTCCGCCGTCACGTCGCGTTCGGCAAGGCCGCGTACCGTGACGGAGCGATCGGCGGCCCGCGCGCGGGTCAACCCGTCCCCCAGCAGATAGCCGCCCACCACCATCCCGACCGTCAGCAGGCCCGCCGCGCTCAGCAGCACAATATTGCGATTGTCAGTCCAGCTCATCGGCGGCTCTCCTCTTTTCCGGCGGCGACTATAGACGTGACTGCGCAGGGAAGCGAGGGCCGAGCGGCGATTTGTGCATGGCCATGGGCGCAGGGAGGGGTGCTGGGGCAGGCACAGGAACAGACATAGGGAATGTCCAATTTAGGTCAGTAATTTTAACCTATTTCGCTTGAAAATGACCACGAGCCGTTCCATAGACTTTTCCATCCTGCCGGGCTGACGGAGCGTTCGGAACCGGCACGTCAAGACTTATGAAGGTGCGTAATGCAGTTCGACATCTCAGCAAATCCCGCCGCGCTGGACGACAAGGCGCGTGAAGAGGCCATGGCGAATCCGGTTTTCGGGCGGGTTTTCACCGACCATATGGTGACGATTCGCTGGACCGCCGACAAGGGATGGCACGAAGCGCAGGTACGCGCGCGTGAGCCGTTCCAGATCGACCCGGCCTCTGCGGTGCTGCATTATGCGCAGGAGATTTTCGAGGGGCTGAAGGCCTATCGCGCGGCCGATGGCGGCTTCACCATGTTCCGCCCGGAACGCAATGCCCGCCGGTTCAACCAGTCGGCGCGGCGCATGGCGATGCCCGAACTGCCCGAAGAATTGTTCCTTCAGGCGTGCGAGGAACTGGTGAAGATCGATCGCGACTGGGTGCCGGGCGGCGACGGCAGCCTGTATCTGCGCCCGTTCATGATCGCCAATGAGGTGTTTCTGGGCGTGAAACCGGCGGCGGAGTTCATCTTCTGCGTGATCGCCTGCCCGGTCGGCGCCTATTTCAAGGGCGGCGCCAAGCCGGTTTCGGTCTGGGTGTCGGATGACTATTCGCGCGCCGGGCCGGGCGGCACGGGCGCGGCCAAATGCGGCGGCAATTATGCGGCGAGCCTGTTGCCGCAGGCCGAGGCGATCAAGCAGGGCTGCGATCAGGTGGTGTTCCTCGACACGATCGAAAATCGCTGGGTGGAGGAACTGGGCGGCATGAACCTGTTCTTCATCTTCGATGACGGGTCGCTGATCACGCCGCCGCTCAGCGGCACGATCCTGCCGGGGATCACCCGCGATTCGATCATCGAACTGGCGCGCTCTCAGGGGCGCACGGTCGAGGAACGGCGCTATTCGATCGAGGATTGGCGGGCCGATGCGCAAAGCGGGAAGCTGCGCGAGGTATTCGCCTGCGGCACCGCAGCGGTCATTGCCGCGGTGGGCGAGGTCCGCTCCACCAAGGGCAATTTCACCATTGGCGGCAGCCAGACCGGCCCGGTGACGGCGGGGCTGCGCGAGGAACTGGTGGCGATCCAGCGCAACCAGCAGCCCGGCCCCGCAGGCTGGGTGCATGAAGTGGCGCTCTGATATCGTCCTGAAACCGGGCGTCCTGAAACCGGGACGCCCTGCAATCGGGGCGGGCCGATATTACAGGCTGAGCAGGCGGTCGGCGGGGTCGATCGCCGCCATGAAGGAAAGAAGGCCGCCCGTTTCGATCCGGGGATCGAGATCGGCGGCCTTTATCGCGCATAGCGCAAGGCCGCTCTGGCAGGCAATGACCGCGATGCCATCCGCCAGCGCTTCATTCAGCAGCGTGGCGAGCGATGGGAAACCGGCGTCCTGATGCGCGATATCCTGCGGGGCGCGGACGGGCGCGGCGAGCAGGCGCACCGCCTCCATTTGCAGGAACAGCCGCGCATCGCCGCCCAGCGCCCGGTGCGTCATCGCCAGCATCAGCGCGCCGCGCAGGCGCTCCGCCTCGGCGCTGACCAGCAGGATGTTCAGGCCGGGCATGACTCGGCGGGCGGTTCAGCGAGGCTGGCGGCGCAGGTCGGGCAGGCCGGGTCGGGCGGAAGCGTCAGGGTGCGGAAGCGCAGCGAGAGCAGGTCCGCGATCAGCAGCTTGCCCGCGCTGTCCTCGCCAAAGGGGGTGATGGCGCGGATCGCCTCCATCGCGGCGAGGCTGCCCATCACGCCGGTCAACGCGCCGAGCACGCCCTGATCGGCGCAACTGGCGTCGGCGCGGGCGGGATCATTGCCGACAAGGCAGCGATAGCAGGGGCGGCCCGCTTCCCAGCCCCGGAACACAGAAAGCTGCCCCTCGAACTGCCCGACCGCCGCCGAGACGAGCGGGATGCGCAGGCGCGTCGCGCTATCGCCGGCGATCAGGCGGGTGGCGAAATTGTCGCAGCCATCGAGGATGACGTCGCTGTGGCGCAGCAGCGCCTCGGCATTGCCGGCGTCGAGCCGCTGGAGGATCGGCACCAGCTTCACATCGGGATTGAGGCGGGCGACGGCGCGCATCGCGGCCTCTGCCTTGGGCGCGCCGATATCGGCGGTGCCGAAGAGGGTCTGGCGTTGCAGGTTGGAGGCATCCACGCGATCATCATCGATGACGCGCAACGTGCCGACGCCCGCGCCCGCCAGATATTGAATGGCCGGGTTGCCGATGCCGCCCGCGCCGATGATCGTCACATGCGCGCCGAGCAGGCGTTTCTGCCCCTCCCCGCCGATTTCGCGAAGGATGATATGGCGCGCATAGCGATCCAGCTGATCGTCGCTGAGCGCGATGTCGCTCATGCGCTTTTCACCCCGGTCGAGCCGAACCCCCCTGCGCCCCGCGCCGTGTCGTCCAGTTCCTCCACCTCGGCGAAACGGGCGATCTGCACGGGCGCGACCACAAGCTGGGCGATCCGGTCGCCGCGCCGGATGGCGAAACCTTCCTCGCCAAGGTTAATCATGATGACCTTGAGTTCGCCGCGATAGTCGCTGTCGATCGTGCCGGGCGTATTGGGCAGGGAAATGCCATGTTTCAGCGCGAGGCCGGAACGCGGGCGCACCTGCACCTCGAAACCGTCGGGAATGGCGAGGGCAAAGCCGGTCGCGACCGCATGGCGGCCACGGGGCGGCAGGTCCACATCCTCCGCCGCGACGATATCCATCCCCGCAGCGCCGGTCGTGGCATAGGCGGGAACGGGCAGGCCATGCCCATGGGGCAGGCGCTTGATGCGAATCTCTACGGCGTTGGTCATGCGTCCCCTGATAGATGAGAGGCCGCCGATAAACGAGAGCCGATGCGTTCGACCAGACGCCTTGCGACCTCTTCCTTGGGCAGGTCGTCCCAGCTTTCGACCAGATCGCGGGTGACGATGTGCACGCGGTTGCGATCCCCGCCCATCACGCTTTGCCCCGGAGCGCCCGACACGTCATTGGCCACGATCATGTCGCAGGACTTGCGCGCCAGCTTGGCCTGCGCATGGGCGATGACATTGTCGGTTTCGGCGGCGAAACCGATGAGCAGGCCGGGGCGGTCCCCGCTGATGGCGAGCGTCGCCAATATATCCGGGTTCTCGGTCAGGGTGAGGGGGGAAGGCGCGCCGGAGCCGTCCTTTTTCAGCTTTTGCCCCGCCTCCTCCGCGACGCGCCAGTCAGCGACGGCGGCGACCATGATCGCGACGTCGGCGGGCAGCGCCCGTTCCACCGCGCCCAGCATGTCGCGGGCGGTCAGGACGTCGATCCGCTTCACCCCTTCGGGCGTCGGCTGATCGACCGGCCCCGCCACCAGCGTCACGCGCGCACCGGCTTGCGCGGCGGCGGCGGCGATGGCGAAGCCCTGCCTGCCGGACGAACGGTTGGCGATGTAGCGCACCGGGTCGATGGGTTCATGCGTCGGCCCCGCCGTCACCAATATATGGCGGCCCGTCAGCGGGCGTTTCTGCTCTTCCAGCAGCGGGGGCATGCCGACGCGCTCGGCGGGCTGGCCGGGGGAGAGCAGGCGGCGAATCTCGCCCAGAATCGCGACCGGATCGGGCAGGCGGCCCGGACCCCATTCGCCACAGGCCATCTCGCCCTCATCGGGTTGCATGATATGGATGCCGTCCGCCTCCAGCCGGGCCAGATTGCGCTGCGTCGCGGCGTGGTTCCACATGCGCACATTCATCGCGGGCACGGCCAGCACCGGCTTGTCGGTGGCCAGCAGCAGCGTGGTGGCGAGGTCGTCGGCAAGGCCGTTCGCCATCTTCGCGAGGATATTGGCGGTGGCGGGGGCGACGACGACCAGATCGGCCTGACGGGAAAGCTGGATATGGCCGATTTCCTGCTCGTCCTTCAGGTCGAACAGGTCGGTATAGACATGATCCTCGGTCAGCACGCCCAGCGACAGGGGGGTGACGAATCGCTGCGCGCTGCCGGTCATCACCGCGCGCACGGCAAAGCCGTCGCGGCGCAGCAGGCGGACCAGTTCCAGCGATTTATAGGCGGCGATTCCGCCCGACAGGATCAGAAGGATGCGCTTTTCCATGGGGGTCAGCCTAGCAGCCGCATCGCCAGCGCGCCAGCCGCCGCGGCCAGCACCGCCACCGACCCATAGCGCAGCGCCGCGCCGCCGCCCTTCCATTCCATCAGCTTCACATCGGGCAGCGGCGGCGGGGTGGGCGCGCCGCCGGGGGCGGGGAATTTATCCTCGATCCGGCGGATAAGATCGGGAATCTTCTGAAGCGTACGCCAGTTTTCGATCAGCGCGTCGGCGGCCTTCGCTTCCGGCCCCAATTCGTCGCGCAGCCAGCTTTTGACATAGGGGCCGCTGGTTTCCCACAGGTTGATGTCGGGATGGAGCATCGTCGCGACGCCTTCCACCATCACCATCGTCTTTTGCAGCAGCAGCAGGTGCGGCTGGGTCTGCATGTCGAAATCGCGGGTGATGGCGAACAGCCCGTCGAGCATCTGGCCGACCGAAAGCTCCCGCACCGGCTTGCCGCGCATCGGTTCGCCCACGGCGCGCAGGGCGGTGGCGAATTCCGCGACATTATGGTGGGCGGGCACATATTGCGCCTCGAAATGAATCTCCGCCACGCGGCGGTAATTGCCGGTGATGAGGCCATAGAGGATTTCCGCCAGCCACAGCCGTGCGCGCCGATCTATCCGCCCCATGATGCCGAAATCTATCGCGGCGATCTGGCCATCGGGCGTCACGAACAAATTGCCCTGATGCATGTCGGCGTGGAAAAATCCTTCCGCGATCGCCTGATGCAGGAACGTGTTGACGAGCCGTTCCGCCAGCACGCGCGGGTCATGCCCGGCGGCGATGATGGCGTCCCGGTCGGAAATCTTGACGCCGTCGACCCATGCCATCGTCATCACGCGGCCCGATGTGCGGTCCCAGTCGATCGCGGGGACGATATAGCCCGGCTCGGCCTGCATCGCTTCGGCCAGTTCCGAGGAAGAGGCGGCCTCCCGCCGCAGGTCGAGTTCCCGGACGGTCCAGCGCTTGAAATTGGCGATGACCAGCCGGGGACGCAGGCGCCCGATTTCGCCGCCCAGCCTTTCGAGATGGGCGGCGGCCCATTCATAGGTCTGGATATCGCGGGCGAACTGATCCGCCACGCCGGGGCGCTGCACCTTGACGGCGACGTCGCGGCCCTGCGTGGTGACGGCGCGATGCACCTGCGCGATGGAGGCCGCGCCCACCGGCTCCTCATCGAAGCGGGAGAACAGCGCCTCTATCGGCTGGCCGAGCGCCGTTTCTATCTGGGCGCGAATGGCGGGGAAGGGGACGGGCGGCAGCGCATCCTGCAACTTCAGCAGATCATTCGCGGCTTCCTCCCCCACCAGATCGGGGCGGGTGGCGAGCGTCTGGCCAAGCTTGATCGCGGCGGGGCCGATCGCCTGAAACGCCTCTGCATAGCGCGGCTGGGCAGGGACGCGCGCGCCGAAACGGGCGATGCGGACAAGGCGGCGCACCGGCGGCGGGGTGAGCGGATCGCGCTCTATCCCCATCAGGGCGCCATGACGGGCGAGGGTGCGGCCCCATTTGAGCAACCGCCAGAGATGCGTCGCGTGCGATGCCATGGCTGCGGACGTCAGGCCTTCCAGCCGCTATGAATCGCGACAAGGCCGCCCAATATCGGTTCCACCTTCGTCTGCGTGAAGCCGGCGTCCCGGATCATCCGTTCAAATTCCGGCATCGGGGGGAAACGGCGGATGGATTCGATGAGGTAGCGATAGCTTTCCTCATCGCCCGCCAGCATCTTGCCCAGCTTGGGGACGAGGCGGTGGGAATAGGCGTCGTACACCTCGGCAAAGCCGGGCCATGTCGTCGTCGAAAATTCAAGGCAATAGAAACGCCCGCCGAACTTCAGCACGCGATGCGCCTCTGCAAGGGCCTTGTCGATGAAGGTGACGTTGCGGATGCCGAAGGCGATGGTGTACGCGTCGAAGCTGCGATCGGCGAAGGTCAGTTCCTCGGCATTTTGTTCCGACCAGTCGAGATCGTCGATGCCGCGCTTCTTCGCACGTTCCTGCCCGACGGCCAGCATTTCCGGGTTGATATCCGACACGGTGACGCGCGCGCCATATTTGTGCATACGAAACGCAATGTCGCCGGTGCCGCCCGCCATGTCGAGGATCGCTTCGCCGCCGCGTGGCTTGACCCGGCGCACGAACTGATCCTTCCACAGGCGATGCATGCCGCCCGACATGGCGTCGTTCATCAGATCATATCTGCTGGCGACGCCGGAAAAGACGGACCGGACCATGCCGGCCTTCTCGCTGGCATCGACATCCCGATAGCCGAAGGACACTGTTTCGTTCATGCTGTATGCCTCTAGACCGTGTTCGATTCCGATGGAACCAAAATTGCGCCCAGTGTTCTTGCCCGATCCTGCGTTTTTGCCTGTCCGCCTTTCCCTGCGGGCGGGAAGCGGTTAGGCAGGCCCTTATGCCCGAATTACCCGAAGTCGAAACGACCGTCGCCGGTTTGCGATCCGTGCTGGAAGGCAGGGTGCTCACGCTGGTGGAACCCCGCCGCGCCGACCTGCGCCTGCCATTCCCGCCGGACCTGCGCCAGCGCATGACCGGAGCGCGGATCGAGGGGTTGGGGCGGCGCGCCAAATATGGGCTGATCGACACCGATCGCGGCGACACGATGATCTTTCACCTCGGCATGTCGGGGCGCTGGCGGGTGGACCCCGAAGAGATCGGCACGCATGATCATCTGGTGCTGGAAACCGACATGGGCCGCCGGTTGAGCCTGTGCGATCCGCGCCGTTTCGGCTTTGTCGAACTGGCGCGGACGGACGGGATCGCCGCCTATCGGCCCTTTGCGAAAATGGGGCCGGAGCCGCTGGGCGAGGGTTTTTCCGGCCCGGTGCTGAAGGCGGCGCTGGCGGGCAAGGCCACGGCGATCAAGGCGGCGCTGCTCGATCAGCGGATCGTCGCGGGGCTGGGCAATATCTATGTGTGCGAGGCGCTGCACATGGCGGGCATCGCGCCCCGGACGCAGGCTGGCAAGGTTTCGGGTGCCCGGCTGGACAGGCTGGCCGGGGCGATCAAGGTGGTGCTGGAAAGCGCGATCGCGGCGGGCGGCTCCACCCTGCGCGACTATGCGCGGCCCGATGGCGAACTGGGCTATTTCTCCAAGCAATGGCGCGTTTACGGGCGGGAGGGGGAGGCCTGCCAGTGCGGCGCCCCGGTGTTGCGCCGGGTGGATGGGGGACGCTCCACCTTTTATTGCCCCGTCTGTCAGAAATAGCGCCTGTCAAAAATAGCGTCTGTCAGAAATAACCGAAAAAGGCGGGCGCGCCCTTGGGGGACGGCCCGCCTTTCCCATTCAGTCAAAGGCGCTTATGCGCAGCGCCGCTTATTCGCAGCGCACATTGTTGCGGTCGATGGCCCGCCCCGCAATCGCGCCCGCGCCCGCGCCCAAAATGGTGCCCAGCGTCTTGCTGCCGCCCGGCGCGATGACATTGCCCAGCACGCCGCCGGCAAGGCCGCCGACGATCAGGCCGGTCGATCCGTCGGGCTTCTTGCAATAATAGCGCCCGTCACGATCGCGGTAGATGCGGTCATTGTCGCGCATATAATGGTCGCGCCGGTTATTATTGCGCCGGTCGGACCGGTCATAATTCCGATCGCTGGCATAGCCGGGGCGGCTGCCATAGCCATCACTGTTGCAGGCGGCGAGCGGCAGGGTCGCCACCGCGCACAGGCCGAGCAGGATACGGGTGTGAAGGGGTCGGATGGCCATAGATTCTTCCTTGTTTCGGGCATGTTGTTTCGGGCATGTTCTCTTGCGGAGTTTCCTCATCGGATCACCCGGCGGAACATGCGATACAGCGCAGCCTGACAGGGCCGTTCCGTGATCAGGACCGTGTCTTGTCAGGCTTGCGGGGGATCAACGAGCAAGGCCGTCGATCCGTTCCTTGCTGCGCCTGCCCCTTTTTGCCGACGCCCTGCCTCTTTTTTGCCGACGCATTGCCCCATTGATAGGGCAGAAATTATCGGAAATGGATCAATAGCAGGCCCGAAAGGGGTGGTTTCGGATCGGAATGGGGCTGCCCTGTGGTGGAGCGCCGCGCCTATCGCTGGTCCTGAAACAGGGGAAGGGGACCGCTATGGGGTGGAGGTTTCGCAGGACCGTGCGCATCGCGCCGGGCATCAGGGTGAACATCAGCAAATCGGGTTTCAGCACGTCGCTGGGCGGGCGGGGGGCGAGCGTCAATTTCGGCCCACGAGGGGTCCGTCAGACAGTCGGCATGCCGGGGACGGGGCTTTCGTTCAGCAAGCTGGTGACGAAGGGCGGAGGCGGCGGATCATCCGGCGGGGCTGGCGACAGGGGGAGCGGCTGTTTGGGCCTTGTTCTGATTCTGGGCCTGCTGGTGGTGCTCGGCCAATGTCTGGGCGGCGGCGGGGCCGCGCCCGATCCACAGGCGCCGGGCGGGTCCGCAGCAGCGGGGGCATCGCAGGGCCTATTCTCCACCCCCGGCGACGGCGTGACGTCGATCGATGCCGATGCGGTGCAAGCGGGGGCAGGGGCAGGGGCCAAGGCAGGGATCGGGGCCGGGGAAACCGTCTATGTGCAATCCTCGGCGCTCAATGCCCGTGCCGCACCCTCCACCGGTGCGCCGGTGCTGGAAAAGCTGCCGCAAGGCGCGGCGCTGCAAGTGGTGGAGCGGTCGGGGGACTGGATGAAGGTGGCGCAGGGCGCGACGATGTTCTGGATCGCGAGCCGCCATGCCGGATCGTCCCGGCCCGGATCGACAGGCGCAACATCGTCCCGGCCCATATCCACTCGCTCCGTCAGGCAATCTTTCGCCGCCGCGCCCGCCGCTCGCCCGAAAAAGAAGAAAAAGCGCACCTCCGGCAGCGGCATTTCGACTGGCGGCTGTTCCTGCCGTGGCCGCAATGTGTGCATCGGCCCGCGCGGAGGGCGCTATTGCATCACCTCCGGCGGGAACAAGCGGTACGGGGTATAGCGGGGTGAGAGACGGCGCGTGGAGGGCTATTCCGCCGCCACCGCTTTCTCCCCCAATAGCGGCGCGAGATAGGCGCCGGTATAGCTGCGCGGTTCCTTGATGACCTGCTCGGGCGTGCCCACGGCGATGATCTCCCCGCCCTTGACGCCGCCTTCCGGGCCAAGGTCGATGATCCAGTCCGCCGTCTTGATGACATCGAGATTATGCTCGATCACCACGACGCTATTGCCCTGATCGACCAGCGCATGCAGCACCTCCAGCAACTTGCGCACATCCTCGAAATGAAGGCCGGTGGTCGGCTCGTCGAGAATGTAGAGCGTGCGGCCGGTGGCGCGGCGGGACAGTTCCTTGGCCAGCTTCACCCGCTGCGCCTCGCCGCCCGACAGGGTGGTCGCCTGCTGGCCCACCTTCACATAGCCGAGGCCCACTTCGGCCAGCATCGCCATCTTGTCGCGGATCGGCGGCACCGCCTTGAAAAATTCCACCGCATCCTCGACCGTCATGTCGAGCACGTCGGCGATGCTCAGCCCCTTGAACTTCACCTCCAGCGTTTCGCGGTTATAGCGCTTGCCATGGCATTCCTCGCAGGTGACATAGACATCGGGAAGGAAGTGCATCTCTATCTTGATGACGCCGTCGCCCTGACAGGCCTCGCAGCGCCCGCCCTTCACGTTGAAGGAAAAGCGTCCCGGCTTGTAGCCCCGCGCCTGCGCTTCGGGCAGGCCCGCGAACCAGTCGCGGATATTGGTGAACGCGCCGGTATAGGTCGCCGGGTTGGATCGCGGCGTGCGGCCGATCGGTGACTGGTCGATGTCGATCACCTTGTCGCAATGCTCAAGGCCCGTCAGCTTGTCATATGGCCCGGCGACGATGCGCGCGCCGTTCAATGTGCGCGCGGCGGCGGCGTAGAGCGTGTCGAGCGTGAAGCTGGACTTGCCCGACCCCGAAACGCCGGTGATGCAGGTGAAGGTGCCGAGCGGGATGCTGCCCGTCACGCCCTTCAGATTATTGGCGCGGGCATTGTGCAGCGTCAGCTTCTTGCCATTGCCCTTGCGGCGCTTGGCCGGCACGGGGATGGCGCGGGTGCCGTTGAGATAATCGGCGGTCATCGAGCCGGTGCTGGCGAGAATTTCAGGGAGGGTGCCCTGCGCCACGATCTCCCCGCCATGGACGCCCGCGCCCGGCCCCATGTCGAGAATATAGTCGGCGGTGCGGATCGCGTCCTCGTCATGCTCGACCACCAGCACGGTGTTGCCGAGGTCGCGCAGGCGCTTGAGCGTGGCGAGCAGCATGTCGTTGTCGCGCTGGTGCAGGCCGATCGAGGGTTCGTCCAGCACATAGAGCACGCCCGACAGGCCGGAGCCGATCTGGCTGGCGAGGCGGATACGCTGGCTTTCCCCGCCCGACAGCGTGCCGGACGTGCGGTCGAGGTTCAGATAATCGAGGCCGACATTGTTGAGGAAGCCCAGGCGCTCGACAATTTCCTTGAGGATGGCGCGGGCGATCTGCTGTTGCTGGCCGGTCAGGTGATCGGGCAGGGCGCTGAACCATGCCAGCGCGTCCACGACGCTGAGGCGGGTGATCGCGCTGATGTCGCTCTGCCCCACGCGCACGCTGAGCGCTTCGGGCTTGAGACGTGCGCCGCCGCAGGTTTCGCAGGGCTGCGCGGTCTGATATTTGCTCAGTTCCTCGCGCATCCATGCGCTGTCGGTCTGGAGCAGGCGGCGGTTGAGATTGCCGATCACGCCTTCAAACGGCTTTTCCACCTCATAGCTTTTCTTGCCGTCCTGAAAGCGCAGGGTGACGGGCTTGCCGCCGGTGCCGTAGAGGATGATGAGGCGCACCTCGCCCGGCAGATCCTGCCATGGGGTGTCGAGGGCGAAGCCGAATTCGCGGGCGAGGCTGGCGAGCACCTGCATATAATAGGGGCTGGGCGGGTTGGATTTCGCCCATGGGACGATCGCGCCTTTTTTGAGGGTCAGTTCCTCATTGGGCACGACCAGCCGTTCATCGAACAGCATTTTTTCGCCCAGCCCGTCGCAGGCGGGGCAGGCGCCCTGCGGCGCGTTGAAGCTGAACAGGCGCGGCTCGATCTCCGCGATGGTGAAGCCGGAAACCGGGCAGGCGAATTTCTCGCTGAACACGATGCGATTGGCGGGGATGCCGACATTCTTCATCGCGCCGCTGGCCTGCGCCTCTTCCTCGCGCCCCGGCACCACGCCTTCGGCCAGATCGGCATAGGCAAGGCCGTCCGCCAGTTTGAGCGCGGTTTCGAAGCTGTCGGCAAGGCGGGTGCGCAGCGAGCCGTCATCGTCATGGCGCACGGCGATGCGGTCCACCACCACCTCTATGTCATGTTTGTATTTCTTGTCGAGCGCGGGGGCTTCCTCGATCCCGACCATCTCGCCGTCGATGCGGACGCGGGTGAAGCCCGCCTTCTGCCATTCGGCCAGTTCCTTGCGATATTCGCCTTTGCGCCCGCGCACCACCGGGGCGAGCAGATAAAGGCGCGTGCCGTCGGGCAGGGCCATCACCCGATCGACCATCTGGCTGACGGTCTGCGCCGAAATGGGCAGGCCCGTCGCGGGGGAATAGGGAATGCCGACCCGCGCCCAGAGCAGGCGCATATAATCGTAAATTTCCGTCACGGTGGCGACCGTCGAACGCGGGTTGCGGCTGGTCGTCTTCTGCTCGATGCTGATCGCGGGGGAGAGGCCGTCAATATGTTCGACGTCCGGCTTTTGCATCATCTCCAAAAACTGGCGCGCATAGGCGGAAAGCGATTCGACATAGCGCCGCTGCCCCTCTGCATAGATGGTGTCGAAGGCGAGGCTGGATTTGCCCGACCCCGACAGGCCGGTGATGACGATCAGCCGGTCGCGCGGCAGATCGACGTCCACGCCCTTGAGATTATGTTCGCGCGCGCCCCGCACCTTGATATGGGTCAGCATGAGAGGGGATTTTCCTGATAGCCGATTTCATGACGTGCGATGGACCGCCTGCGCGGAGTCGCTCTTTGCTGTTCCATATATGTTCTGGCGAGCGATTTCGCAATTGCCATCCGCGAGGCGCGGCTTTTCACCGGACTGTGACAGGAATTTACATTTTTTCCTCGCGCCATTCGTCACTTTACGTTACGGTACGGCCGATTCGTCAGATAGGCGGTCATTCTGGGGAGGATGGCTGGTGACTGGTAGCGAGGGGAGGCTGAAGCGACCGATCGGTTCGCTCGCTTTCTTTTCGTGTATCATATTCTGGCAGGTCTGAAGTTACAGAGATCCTGAAGTGCCCGACAGCATCCAGGATACGCCCTCGGATGTCCCTTGCATCCGAGGGCGTTTTTTGTGGGCGCGGGTTTTGTCGGTGCGGGATTCTTTGGCGCGGGCGTTGTCGCCGGGGGAGAAGGGCGCCGAGAAGAAGGCCACCGGGCGCCTATCGGGGCGGGGCCATGTCAGCCCTGTTATGCTGCACTGCACAACGGTCTTGCCAACCAGCCGGAACCAAGCGTAACATCCCTTTCGTGAACCCAAGGCAACATGCGATTAATTCTTCGCTAACCCTATGTGGGGCATGATGCGGATATCCGGGTTCTGGTAGTTCGGAAGGCAAGGAAATGTCTAGCAGCGGCAAATCGCCAGATGGCTCCATCACTCTCGCTGAAATGCGGGAATTCGCCAGTTTTCCGGCGGCGACGCAGCGTTATGTCCGGCGTTCGCTGGACGTGGCCTTCCGCCGGTCCGACGTGATGGAATTATGGTGCCGGGATGTCGTCGAAGCGGCCAGCATCCGCGCCCAGTCCCGCGTTTATGAGCGGCTCAACGAACTGCGCACGATCATCCCCGACGACAGCGGGCTGGAACAGGTGGAACCGTTCCTGGCGCCGCTCATCAGCATTTCCGCCTTCGATCTGGGGCAGGACCGGCTCAACAGCTTTTCCGCCTATCGCTTCTTGTATGAGCGGCTGCTGGGCGCGGGGTCGCGGCCATGGCTGCCCGCCGCATTCTGCGCGGCGGCGAGCCTGCCCAACCTCCATCCCGACAAGCGGCGCGGGCTGCTCCAGTCGATCAGCGAGGCCGCCGCGACGGCGATCGGCTGGTCCAACCGGGAACCGAGCTTCTACCCCGAATGGGTCGAAAAGGTCGATATCAGCAACGCGCCCAACTGAACGCGCCTAATTGAATAGGGCCGGGCTGAACGTGGTGGGGCTGGCCCCGATCTTTTGCATCCGATGGGAACCGGATTCTCCCTTGGCTGGTTGAAACCCTGCCAGATTGGGAGAGGATCTATGGACAGAAATTATGAGGAGCGTCGCGCGGAGGAACTGCGCGAGGAACGGATCGTGGAGCGCCGCAGGGGCGGTGGCGGCCGTGGATTGCTGTTGGTGCTGCTGCTGATCGTCGCGATCGTGGCGGTGCTGTTCGCGACCGGTTTCTGGAGCGCCGACCTGAAGAAAGGCGCGCTGCCCGATGTCGATGTCAGCGTGCAGGGCGGCGAACTGCCCAAGGTCGATATCGATTCCAAGAAGGTGGTTGTCGGCACGAAGAAGGAAACCATCGACGTGCCCACCGTAGACGTGCGCGAAGGTGAAGGGCAGTAACGGCCGCCGACGGCGGGATCACCCCTGCTTGCGGTAGCGGAAATACCAGATTTTAGGCTCAAATTCATCTTATCATATTGAGTTTAATATATAAAAAATCTGATTTTTAAGGCTAATGTTTCGCAATGTAATCACATGGCAATCACCATTTTGGCGTACCAAACCCGTATATCGACTCATTCTAGACCGCTTCGAAACCTGCGCGGCGGACTTAAAGACGAGCTTGGCTGTGACCGCCAGCTCATCCCGCTGATGCGGAGCAGCTTTCCGTCCGGAAGTGCGTGCGCTACCATGTGGTATGAATGCCCGGCAGCGCGGATTTTACTGGTCATGATCGAATCGATACTCGACGGTTATGCTTGATATCCGACCAGGATTTTCTGTTCTAAGCACTGTTGAAAACGGCGCCATGCGATTTCTTCGACGGGAAATGCTGCCAGACCAACGTGTATCGACAACAAGCGGTTTGGTGCCATCGGAAAACTCTGCAACAACGTGCAAGTGGCCCCACACGGGGCCGACCGCCGCACCAGTTCTACGGACGTGCCCCATCAAGAGAATTCCGGCCTTGTGGGGATATGTGTGTAGCCAGACTACCTGCAGGCGGTTGTCAGGTCGCGCAGTGATCGGCAAACGCAATTCCGGCCCGCTGACGCATCCGGTCAATGAGCAGGCCAGAACGCTCGCCAAGGCTATTCCTTGAACCTTACCAAATATGGCGGTTTTGAGATGATTAGTTGTCACCGGGCGTCACCCAAATGCTGTGAGAGTCGATTTGAAGTTTCATGAGCGCGCGCACCGCTTCTCCGCGCGCTTCGATTTCGGTCCGGCGTGCATCGTGCGCCTGCTTTTGGGCATAGAGCATATCGGAGAGATCAATCGCCCCCAGCGCTTGCCCACGCGCGGTGCGATCGGCTGCCGACGCCGAGCTTGTGACGGCGTCCAATGTGTCATTCCAGACACGTAATCGCGTGCGCGCGTTGGAGAGGTCCGCGTTGGCAGTCGCTTCGACCGCACGTTGGATATTCGCAAGATCGAAGCGAGCGGCGCTCGCTTCCGCACTTGCCTGACTGGCTGCGGCCCTCCGATATCCCCCGCCGAGGGGCAGGGATGCTACCAACCCAACGCCGCGCTCCATGCCACCCCGTTCGCTGAACAGGCGCACACCGAGTGTCGGATCTGCGATACGGTCGGCTCTAACTCTTTGTGAGACTATGCCCAATCGCTGGGCCTCGCGGTCGGCTGCCCGAATTTCATGGCTGCGCTCGATGACCAGATCGCGCATGCGCTCCAGCGGCTGGGCGGGCAGTTCGGGCGCCGCCAGCATTGGCGCTTCCATGGGCAGGGCCAGGTCCGGAAATGTCGCGGCCAAAATGGCACGCGCTTGTTCGCGGCTAGCCAAGGACACTGCGGACTGTGCCCGTGCTTGTGCAAGAGCTGCGCGAGCCTGATCGACGTCCAGATCGCCTGCATCACGGAGGACTCGCCGGCGGCCCACAGCATTCGCGGCCGTTTCCAGCAGCTGGACGGTTACAACGTCGTTGCGATACAATTCCGCTGCGGTCAGCCAGTCGTACCAGAGGCTGGAAAATATCAGCGCCGCCTGATGCCGCACATCTTCCGCTCGATTCTCGGCGACTTCAATTCCTAGCGCGCCAGCCTTCCGATCCAGGTTTGCTTTGCCGGGAAGGCGGAAGGCACGGCCGATGGTCGTGTCGAATTCGTCGTAAGCGCCTTCGCGATCGACAGTCCGGCGGAGATAGCTCCCTGATATGGTCACTTCGTGCGGACCGCGCCTGAGCATGTCATTCTGGGCCTTGGCCGCATCGACGCGCGAGGTTGCTGCTTCGACAGTCGGATGGTTGTCGAGGATCGCGACGATTTGATCTTCGGGAGGCAAGTCGATGCGCTGCGCCCAACCAGTAACGGGTGCCATGCAAGTGAGCAGACCAATAACGAACGGGAGCGCCTTCATCCGAAACGACCCCGCGCAAGAATGGGAGTTTGTTGCCAGCGGACCGGGGAGCGCCGCTTGGCGGACATGGCTGCTCCGATGATTTCCTCGATCATCTGTTCGTCTTCGACACATTCAACTGCTGAGCGTTTGAGCGTGGCGGTCACCTGCTCCGCAGTCTTCGCATCAGCGAAATCTCGACCGTGTACAGTTTCGGCGCGAACATGGAGCGGCGCGCGGGATACCCCGCGGATCGCGTCAACGATCGCATCGGTGTCGGTGGCAGAGCAGTGTAAAGTAAGCAGGATGTCAGGCATCTATCGCCTCCTCTGGGCCTTCGCCAAAGCGTTCGAACAGGATGGGCAGCAGGACCAAGGTCAGCAGGGTCGATGTGATCAGGCCGCCGATGACCACGATCGCCAGGGGCTTCTGGATTTCTGATCCGGGTCCGCTCGCGAACAGCAGCGGCACGAGCCCGAACGCGGTGATGCTAGCAGTCATCAGTACGGGGCGCAGGCGGCGCTCAGCTCCGAGCCTTACGGCTTCGGCTATCGTGCATCCCTCGGCCCGCAACTGCCGGAAGTAGGCAACCAGCACCAGCCCGTTGAGCACAGCAATGCCAAGCAAGGCGATGAACCCGACCGATGCCGGAACCGACAGATACTCGCCAGAGACCCAGAGCGAGACGATGCCCCCGACCATGGCAAAGGGAATATTTAGCAGGATGATCACAGACGCGCGCAGCGAATGGAGCGTCGCGAACAGGACGAAGAAGATAAGAAGAAGCGCGATCGGGATGACCAGCATGAGACGAGCCGAAGCGCGCTGCTGATTTTCGAACTGGCCGCCCCAGACGATGCGGTAGCCTGGGGGAAGCTTGACCTTTGCGGCAACTGCAGCCTTGGCCTCCTCAACATAACCGACCAGGTCGCGCCCGGAAACGAACGCCTGGACCAGAGCAAAGCGCGAGCCATTCTCATGGTCCAGCTTGACCGGTCCCTGGGTTCGCTCGACCCGCGCCATGTCGCTGACCCGGGCGACCGTGCCGGCGGGGGTGAGCAGTTGCAGATCCGCGAAGCGCGCGGGATCGGAGCGCAGGCTCTCGTCGCCGCGAATGACTATAGGGGTGCGCTTCTGGCCTTCGGCTACAATGCCAGCATGAACGCCTTCAACTTGAGCTCGCAGCATGTCCTGCATTTCGGCGACGGGCATTCCGAACCGTCCGGCCGCCCCGCGGTCGATGTCGAGTTGAAGGTAGTCGACGCTGTCGTTGGCAACGGTCATCACTTCCGAGGCACCGCGAACGCCGGAGAGGGTCTTTTGTACCTGGCCTGCAAGATCGGACAGGGTGGCAGTGTCTGGACCGAAAATCTTGACAGCGAGATCACCCCGGGCGCCGGTGAGCATCTCCGAAACACGCATTTCGATAGGCTGGGTGAAACTGGGCTGGATGCCGGGCAGACCAGCGAGGGCCTTTCGCAGTTCGCCCACCACGAAGTCCTTGTCGCCGCGCCATTCCGATTGCGGCTTCAGGCGTACAAAACTGTCGGTCTCGTTGAGGCCCATCGGGTCGAGGCCGATCTCGTCCGAGCCTACGCGCGCGATCACATCCTGAACTTCCGGCACTTTGCGAAGTGCGCGCTGCACAGCCATATCGTCGGAAACCGATTGGGCGAGGTTTATGGAAGGCAGCTTGGTAAGCTGGACGATGACAGACCCTTCATCCATTGTCGGCATGAAGGCCTTGCCGACCGCGCCATAGGCCAGCACGGCGATGACGAGGCCGCCCGCGGACAAGCCATAGACCAGCCGCTTGCGCTCGAATGCCGCAGTCAGCAGGGCGTGATAGCGCGGCGCGAGCTTGCGCATGATCCACGGCTCGCCATGATGGCCACTCTTGAGCCCCAGTGAAGAGAGCACGGGCACAAGCGTCAGAGCGAGCAACAGGGATCCCGCAAGCGCGAACACGATTGTCAGCGCAACCGGCGCGAACAACTTACCTTCGAGCCCCTGCAACGATAGCAGCGGCATGAACACCAGTGCGATGATCAGAATGCCCGCCGAGACGGGCACAATCACGTCACTGGTCGCCTTGAAAACGAGGTTGAGGCGCGGATGCCCTTCTTCATGGGTTTGGCCGAGCCGCTCGACGATGTTCTCGACCACCACGACGGCGCCATCGACCAGCATGCCGATGGCGATAGCTAGCCCGCCGAGGCTCATGAGGTTCGCTGATAGCCCCATGCCCTGCATGAACAAAAAGGTGATCAGTGCAGCCAGGGGCAGCGTCACGGCGACAATCGCGGCGGCGCGCCAGTCACCGAGGAACACGATCAACAGGACTATCACGAGGATCGTCGCCTCGAGCAGCGCCTCTTCGACCGTACCAACAGCGTGACCGATGAGGTCCGAGCGATCATAGAAAACGTCGATATTCGTCCCTGGTGGAAGGCCTTTTTCGATTTCCGCAAGGCGGGCGCGAACACCGTCCACAACCTGGCGGGCGTCAGCACCGCGCAGGGCAATAACCAGCCCCTGGACCGCTTCGCCCTCACCGTTCTTGCTGACCGCACCGTAGCGCGTGAGACTGCCGGTGCTGACGGAAGCGACGTCGCCAAGCCTGACGATGCGACCATCCCGGCTGGCGATGACCAGGCTTTGCAGGTCCGCGACCGAACGGATCGCGCCCACTGCGCGGACGATCAGTGATTCCTCGCCGCTCGCAAGACGGCCGGCGCCATCATTGCGGTTTCCGCTTTCGATAGCGGAGCGCAGGTCGGTGACTGATAGTTTCGCACTAGCTAGCGCCACCGGATCCGGACGTACTTCGAAGGTCCGAACGAAGCCGCCGAGCGCGTTGACATCCGCCACGCCAGGAACGGTGCGTAATGCCGGACGGATCGTCCAGTCGAGCAGTTCGCGCCTCTCCTGGAGCGATTGAGGACCTTCGATCGTGAACATGTAAACGTCAGACAGCGGTGTCGAGATCGGCGCCAGTCCGCCGCTGACTGATGAGGGCAGATCGCCCATTACCCCGGCCAGTCGTTCCGCGACTTGCTGGCGTGCCCAGTAGATGTCGGTGCCGTCGACGAAGTCGATCGTGATGTCCGCGATCGCATATTTGGCGGTGGAGCGCAGGATCGCCTGTTTCGGGATGCCAAGCATCTCCGTCTCGATGGGGGCTATGACCCGGGTTTCGACCTCCTCTGGAGTCATTCCGGGCGCCTTGAGGATCAGCTTGACCTGCGTCTGGGCAATGTTCGGATAGGCGTCGACTGGGAGAGTGACGAAAGCCCATGCGCCAAGCCCGGCGACGACCGCAGCCAACGCCAGGATGAGCAGGCGATAGGACAGCGCATAGGCTACAAGCGAACGCAGCATCTTCAGTTCGCCTGCGCGAGCGATTTCAGGGCGCTAGTGCCGGCGACAACAACCTGCTCGCCGGGGCGTAGCCCCGACAGCACCAGCGTCATCCCTCCACTCGAGCCTGCCGCCGTGACCTGACGCACGCGAAAGCCGCGATCAACGGGGACGAATACCGCGTCATGACCATTTAGCTTGGTGATCGCTGCGGAAGGCACCGTGACGGCTCCCGCAGGAGCCGGACCAAAGAGCGAAACGGTCGTAGCGCGCCCGGACACGACGTTGGCGCCAGGTGGAAGCGTGGCTTTGAGCATCACTGATCGTGTCGCCGGGTCTATCGTCGAGCCCACAGCCGTTACTGTCCCGCGCAGATCTCCAAGCCGGATGCTCATGCCTGGCCGAGCCTGACCAATAAGCCGTTCGGGGAGCTGCGCCTCCACCTCGTAGCGGTCGATAGCGTCGATGACGTAGGGAGCAGTAGTTCCATCCACCGGGGTTCCCGTACGGATACCTGCGGTAGTCACGCGGCCGGCAATTGGCGCGGACAGCGTATAGGTTCCGCTTGCTCCATGGCCATTGACGAGTTGCAGGATTCGGGATTTCTCGGAAACATCGGTCCTCGCCTCCGCAGCCAGTGCCCTCGCTTCGTCCGCACGGGCACCGGCGATGATGCCTTCGCGATCAAGCTGGGAAAGCCGCCGAGCATTAGTCTGGGCGACGCCGAGCCGGCTGCTTGCCCGGGCGAGGTCGGCATGGAGGCTGAGCACGTCGCGACTGGCAATGATGGCCAACGCCTGACCACGTCGCACCGTGTCGCCTTCGACTACCAATGTGCGAGTCACCACTCCCGGCAGTGTCGCGGCGACGGCGACACGGGCATTCGGAGGCGGTGCAATCATTGCCGGCAGGTCGACAAGGGGGGCTTCGCCCGCAGCAACAGCCGGGGTCAGGCGGATGCCGATTTCCTGCGCTTGTACCTGCGAAACGACCAGCTCGCCCGTCGCACTATCTGCTGCAGTCTTCGCCGGTTCAGTTGGCGTAGGTGCTGACCAGGGGTTCAGCCAAAGCGCCGCTCCAGCGCATACGGTTAAGGCGATTGCAGTGACGGCGAGTTTGCGTCTGTTGTCCATGTGAACCGCCTATGCGGCGATGCTGACCAGTTTCTGACGACACAACCTTCGGAACCAGTGCACGGGTTATTTGAAACAAGCCACAGGCTGCCACGAACCGTGCCGCTACCTCAACCTTGGCAATGGCCACATTTCTGGTTCGTCCGGCCGTTAGGCAGGTTCGGGGAATTCGAGGCGAAGCTCGCATCGTGCGGGATCGGTCGCAAGCACGCCGCCGTGAGCGCGCATGATCTGGTCAACGATCGCCAGCCCGAGACCAGCCCCAGACCGGCTCGCGTTTTCTGCCCGAGCATGGCGGTGGACTAAGGTGCCCAGTTGTTCGCTCGTCAAGCCGAAGCCACCGTCGCGCACCCGCAAACAGGCCCCCGGACCAGCAATGACATGCACGGTGCCGCCTGCGGGCGTTACGCGAAGAGCGTTTTCGACAAGGTTGCGCAGGCCAGCCTGGATCGCTTCACGCCAGCCCATGGCCAACGCCACGCCGTCCACGCAATCGAACTCGAGCTCCTTCCCGGCAAGGATCGCCGAGGGCGCGAGTGCCGCCACGCACTCCCGGCCGATCTGGACCAGATCCTGCGTCTCGTGCGGGATGTCGCCCGTTTCGGCAGCCTTGACCTGCGCCAGCAGCAAGAGCTGGTCGATCAGGCGCTGCATGGATTGCAGGTCACCCGACAGGCGCTCCTTGGCCTCACCGCCGATTTCGGCAAGTTCCAGGCGGGCAAGCGCCAGTGGTGTGCGCAGTTCATGGGCAACATCCGCGGCAAAAGCTTCCTGTTGGGCTGCCGATTGTTCGATCCGTGCGAGCAGATCATTGAGTGCTTCGGCGAATGGCCTCGCCTCGTCGGGGAAATGCCCGACCTCGAGGCGGAAGCCGCGTTCCTTGCCGCGGGCGGCCTCGATTTCGCGAGCCGCGTTCTCCAGCGGTTGGAGGGCATGGCGCACAACCACGATCACGGCAAGACCAATCGGAATGACGAACAGGAGCGTGGGCAGCACCACATGTTCGAAGACTTCATGCCAGGCCTTGCGGGCTGCTTCAGCATTAGCGAGGTCGCTATAACCGAGGCGGTAGTCGATAAAGACAGCACCAAGAAGAAGGAGGCTACTGAGCAGGCCAACGAAGGTGAGACCAAGAAGAAGCCGTTTGTAGATCGACCGGCTAGGGGTCACGATTGAGAGCCTGTCAGCATATAGCCGACCCCCCGCACGGTGTGGAGCCTGCCGGTCTGCCCACATTCTTCAATTTTGCGGCGCAAGCGCGAGATCACCGCTTCGATGGCGTTTGGGGTCACCGGGTCGTTGAAACTGTAGAGCGCCTCTTCGATTGCCCCGCGCTGGACCACACAGCCTTCGCGCCGCATCAGCAGTTCGAGCAAATCAGCCTCGCGCCGCGACAAGTCGAGCGGGGTGCCGCCAATCGTGCCCATGCGAGAAGCCGTGTCGAAGGCAATCGCGCCACTGGTCATCACCGTTGGAGCACGGTTACCAGGGCGGCGCAGCAAGGCGCGCAGGCGCGCGGCAATCTCATCGACTTCGGCGGGCTTCACGAGGTAGTCGTCGGCGCCGGCATCAAGACCGGCAATGCGGTCGCCCAGGGCCCCGCGCGCAGTGAGAATGAGCGCGGGGACCATGCGTCCGGCGCGGCGTGCGCGCGCCAGCCATTCAAGGCCATCGCCATCGGGCATACCAAGATCGAGTATGACCGCGTCATAGTCTGCCGCGCCGATGCAGTCGTCGGCATCCTCCAACGAGGCGGCCTTGTCACAGGCGTAGCCCTGCCGGTCGAGCCCATTGGCAATCAGGCCTGCCAGTCGTTCATTATCCTCGATGATCAGCAGGCGCATATGTAACCGGTACTGAATTTATTGTGGTGACGAACAGTAGCGACATAGGACCCGAGAGCCAATTCGTCCCGCCTAATCGCGGTCCTGCTTGCCTTCATGTTCGGATGCCTCGCTCTCTTCGGATTTCTGGGCACCATTACGAACTTCGCCACCTTCGCGCTCCACGCCCTCGCGCGGCTGAAGGCTGAAGGCCTGTGGATCGATGCTGCGAATGCCAGCGATTGCGGCTCCTGACACCGCGAGCGCGGCCATGAATGCGGCGGGGCTAGCGGTCCGCACCCGCCTGACTTCCGGATGATCGGCGGCCTTCTTGCGGCCCGTTACCATGGCGCGAACGAGGTTTTCGCGCGACAGGATCGAGGTTGCAATCACCGCCGCGACGTGAACACCGATCAAACCGAGCAGGAACCAGGCGATACCCTCATGAAGGTCTTCCTCGCCGCCTTGCAGGGCGATCCAGCCCGTTGCCACGACTGCGGCAATGCTGCCGATCAGTAGCAGCACAGCCATGCCGCCGGCAGGGTTGTGTCCGACCGTGCGTTCGGCCCGCCCGGATCCCAGGCCCTTGAGATGGGCCAAGGCCTGCGATGGCCGGATGAAATTGACGAAGCGCGCATGCTCGCCGCCGACGATCCCCCATACGAGCCGAAAGACGATCAGCACGGTGGCAACCCAGCCTGCGGCGATGTGCCAGCCAGCGATCACACTGTCTTCTTCCGACGACAGGAAAGCGACTGCGATCGATGCGACAAGCAGCCAATGGAACAGCCTCAGGGGCAAATCCCAGACG
Organism: Sphingobium sp.; assembly: GCA_050252755.1. Classification (GTDB taxonomy): domain Bacteria; phylum Pseudomonadota; class Alphaproteobacteria; order Sphingomonadales; family Sphingomonadaceae; genus Sphingobium. Next base: position 2,508 of record JBFWKI010000010.1, on the reverse strand, counting down.
GTAAAGTTACTGCGCGGTGCCGAGACGTTCATGACGAGTGTCCTTTCAAGAAGTCGGGGGCGGACCGGGGGGCAAATGGCCCGCCCCCGAGGATCCGGCTGTCGTCAGTCGACGGGCCGGGCAGAGGTTCCGGTTACAGGGGGAATGGCCGAAACGTTCGTCTTGGACTGGTCACCGGTCAGCGATCTGAGGACGGTGACAATATCGGAGGGCACTTCCCTTTTGGTCGGTGGCCGAGGACTGACAGACGGCGAGTGCCTGTACCGCCATAGAAACCATTGAAAGGGCGAATCTGTTCATCTTGCTTCCCCGCAGAGTGTGCGAGTTCAACTAGGCCCTTTCCCTGACCAGTCTCTGACGTAGAGCATGGGCTCGGTGAAAAGTCTCACGCACCTTGATCATGGCCTGTTCAACACCAAGGCCAATTTTTTGATAAAAAACTCATTCCCGCGCTTTATCGATCGCGGCCACCACGTCCACCAGTTGCTCTCTGAGCCCAAGAATACCCACGGCCAGCACAAGATCCGGACGATCGGCCAATTCCAGCACGGCCTTCAGGACAATGTTGGAGTGGCGCATCAGTACGACCAGATTATCCGAACTGGGGCCGTTCTTGCCGTCGAACCAGTTGCGCACTGCCCTCTCGTTTGAACGGGTCAAGCGGGCGACCGTCTTGACCGCCGACGGCGTTGCGCCGAATTCTGCCCGCAGTGCCGCCGCAATCACTTGCGCCAGCGAGTCCGGTGTTATCGCCGGAAAAGTTTTTCCGAATTCTGACTGAATCTTTCGGTCCTTCTTGGTGAACGACATTCGCCCCTCCTCGCGATAAGTTTCGGAGGAATTTAGCGTGTCCCCTGGGAGCGAACTGAAAGCATCGGTCGTGACGAACACTTCGGGCAATAGCGAGGAAATGCCTGAGCGCCTGATCCGGGCGGCGCAATATGTGCGCATGTCGACCGAGCATCAGAAATACTCGACCGAGAACCAGGCTGAGATCATTGCAGACTACGCTGCGCGTCGGGGCTTTGAAATCGTCCGGACCTACGAAGATTCAGGTAAGAGCGGCCTCAAGTTGGGTGGCCGCCTCTCCCTTCAGAGGTTAATCGCCGATGTCCGTTCGGGGAACACCGACTTCGACGTGGTCCTCGTCTACGATGTCAGCCGATGGGGCCGCTTTCAGGACGCTGACGAAAGCGCCTACTACGAGTTCATCTGCCGCGAGGGCGGGATCAAGGTCCATTACTGCGCAGAGCAATTCGAGAACGACGGCAGCCTGAGTGCGACGATCATCAAAAGCATGAAACGGGCAATGGCCGGCGAATACAGCCGGGAATTGTCCGTCAAGGTTTTCACGGGGCAGTGCCGCCTCATCCGGCTTGGCTTCCGACAGGGCGGTCCCGCGGGTTTCGGCCTGCGCCGTGTTCTGGTTGATGAGCACTGCAATCCAAAGGCAACGCTCGAACGCGGTGAGCAGAAGAGCCTGCAAACCGATCGTGTCGTACTCCAGCCCGGCCCACCCGAAGAAATCGAGATCGTCCGGCGCCTCTACCGGATGTTTGTCGTCCAACAGCGAACCGAGAGCGAGATCGCCGGGATACTGAACGCTGAAGGGCTGGTGACCGATCTTGGTCGCCCTTGGACCCGAGGCACGGTCCATCAGATCCTGACCAACGAAAAATACATCGGCAACAATGTCTACAACCGGCGCTCGTTCAAGCTGAAGGCCAAGCGGGTCAACAATCCACCCGACATGTGGGTCCGCCAAGACGGCGCATTCGAGCCGATCGTCGAGCGCGACTTCTATGAGGCGGCACAGCGCATCATCGACGCCCGCAGCAAACGCTACACCGATCAGGAACTGCTCGACAGGCTCTCTACCTTGTTGGCCGAGAAGGGATGGCTTTCCGGGCTGGTCATCGACGAAGTCGAGGACATGCCGTCGAGCATGACGTTCCGTCACCGTTTCGGCAGCCTGGTGCGGGCCTATGAGCTGGTCGGCTATTCACCAGCGCGCGACTATCGCTACATCGAAACCAACCGGGCCTTGCGAGCGCTCCATCCAGACGTTGTCCAGGAGGTCATTGGCGGAATCGAGAGCGCGGGCGGTTCGGTCCGACGAGACCCCGTGTCCGATCTACTGCACATCAATGAGGAGTTCACGGCGGCGTTGGTCATTGCCCGCTGCCAGGTCAGTCCTGCAGGAAGCCTGCGCTGGAAGATCCGATTCGATCAGGGGCTGCGCCCAGGAATCACGATTGCGGTTCGGATGGAGGACGATAACCGCACGATACGAGACTACTATTTGCTGCCTTGGCTCGACCTCGGCAAGACGCCGGACCTCAGGCTGGCACCAGAGAATGGCATCCTGCTCGATGCCTATCGGTATGAGACACTGGATGCCTTCATGGATCTGACGCGCCGCACAGCGTTGAGCGTTGCGGCATGAGCGATCCTGCGCCCGAAATTCGCATGGTGCCGGTCGACCTCATCACGATCCTCAATCCGCGC
>JBFWKI010000009.1:0-124551 GCA_050252755.1 Sphingobium sp. | reverse complement strand
CTGTTCAACAAACTCAAAAACTGGCGGCGCGTCGCCACACGTTACGACAAAAGCAAAAGCTCATACCTCGGCTTCGTCAGCCTCGCATCAGCATTGCTATGGGTGCCCTTTGTCCACGAAACCTAGTCGAAACGAATGCAGAGGCTGAGTTTGTATGCGTTCCATAGTCGGCAGCCTTCATGAACCATCCGGAAACGTAATCGAGAGATTTCCAGCTTTTTGCCCTACCTTCGAATATGCTTCCTAAATCCGCTTTATTCTCATCGGTTTGCCATTTTGACCCAAGATAGGGCGGATTCCCGCAGATATAGGTTTCACCGCCTTCATTCTCGAAGTCGATCTGGGCTTGGTCCAGCGGCGTTTCAAACAGGTCGTCGCCTAACAGCTTCACGCGGGTCCCGGTCGGCGGGCAGATGCTCAACCAATTTAGCCGCAGCGCGTTGCCACAGGTAATCCAGTTTTCGGCATTGAGCGGCAGAAACTCGTTCAGCGCCAGTTGCTGGCCACGACACGTCACGTCGCACTGATATTCGGCGATGATAAGGGCCAGTCGGGCAATTTCTGCGGGAAAGTCACGAAGCTCGATCCCCCGGAAGTTGGTCAGCGGAATCTCCGATTTCCGCTCCTTCTCCCCTCGCCGTTCGTTGATGACCGCCTCTATGGCCCGCATTTCTTTGTACGCGATGACGAGGAAATTACCACTGCCGCAGGCGGGATCGAAAACCCGGATGCGGGCCATGCGGTTGCGCAAGTTCAGAAGCTTGCGGGGATTATCGTCGGCGTCGGCCAGATGTTCGCGCAAATCATCCAGGAAAAGCGGGTTCAGCACTTTCAGGATATTGGGGACGGATGTGTAGTGCATCCCCAAGGCCCCGCGCTCCTCATCGTCGGCGACGGCCTGAATCATCGACCCGAAAATGTCGGGGTTGATTTTCCGCCAATCGAGGCTGCCAATGTGGAGCAAATAGGTCCGGGCTATCTTGCTGAAACGTGGCACGTCGAGACTGCCCGAAAACAGCCCGCCGTTGACATAGGGGAATGCATCCGCCCAACGAGGCAGCGACGACGCGGGGCGATCCTTGATCGCGGTGTTCATGGCGCGGAAAATCTCGCCGATCACTTCATGGGTGTTGGACGAATCCCTGTCACTCATCGTCTCCACCGTGCCGGTGAAGGGATGGCTGCGGTGGAATATGTCAGTATCTTCCGCAAAAAAGCAGAAGATCAGCCGCGCCAGAAAATGGTTCATGTCCGGGCGGCGCTCGGCGGTTCCCCAAGCGGGATTGTCTTTCAACAGTTCGACATAGAGTTTGTTGAGACGGCTTGTGGCGCGAATATCGAACGAGCTTTCGCGCACCTGACGGATGGTAGTGATCCCGGCAAGTGGCAGGAAAAAGCCGAAATGATCGGGAAATGCGGCGAACGTGCAGGCGACAGTCTCGCCGGAGAGCAAATCTTCTGCCTCGAACGCTTCGCCGTCCGTCGCCAGAATGAACTTGGCCTTGGCCCTCACGGTGGCGGGGCTGGCCCGGAGTGCGTCCAGCTTGGCGGTTACGTCGCCAGTGTCGGCAACGGCGATATGGATGTTGCTGGTTTGTAAGACGCCGCCGAGGTCGGACTTATTCGACGTGCCAGAGCGAAGCTTCTTGAGGGTAGTTTCTTTGTTTCCGAATGCCCGAAGGAACGCGAAAGGGAACTCATCGCGGTCGAAAGGGGCGGCCGCCAAGGCGGTTACGGCTTCTTCAATTTCGACGGCGTTCATGCGTTCTCGTGGTCCAGTTACATCAAATATGGAGGCTCCTTTGGATGGAGGCGGATTCCCGCCGTGTTGCCCCAGATTATTACTAAGCCGACCAGCCCTGAATGTCATCCGAAAGGTCGGAAGGCCTGCCCTCTATCCACAGGGGGCGGCCATGCCGATGGGGGCGATGCAACGGGCATGAGGTTGCTGCATGGTTCGGGTGCAGGGTGGAGATGCAAATCTCCAAGCGCCTGCCGCACATCCAATCCGCGAAGGGTTGGTCGAGGGTGTCCAGAGGGGTGCGCAAACCCCTTGGTCATGGGGTCGCGGGGAGAATGAAATCTCCCTGCGTCATGGGTTCAAAGGGAGCTGGAACGCTCCCTTGCCGCGCCGGAGGCGGCTGGGGTCCGGGGGGCAGGCACGCCCTTTGGTCGATGGGGTTTGGGGAGAGCGAAGTCTTCCCGATGGTGCTGATCCGGCTCAATGCCGGTGAAGCGCCAATGGCCTGGGGGATGCAACGGGGGCGCGCAGCGGCCCCCTTGCCAAGATTGCGTGGTACTACCACGCACATCTTGCGTTCTGCGCTATCAGGAGCTTGGGATGAAAATGAAGGTTACGGTCGATCTGTCTGACTGGATAGTTAACGCTCTATTAGCTTGGCGCATCCCACCAGAACTAGCTGGACCGAGCATTGAAGACCGGCTCATATATCTTGCAGAGGAAACAGCCCAATCATTGCTGACCCGTGAAGAGTGGGAAAAGCGTGTGCAGCTCTATCTCGCCTTCGGACTACGGCTCGACGACGATGATGAATCAGATGACGATATCGACATGTGACCCGGTAAAATCCAGTGCGAGCTGTACTCTCCATGAAGACACGACCGCCTAAACGATCTCAATCTGGAATATGCTCCGCCTTCATCAGCAAACCAAGCCCCTCCTTCATTGCCTGATCTATCTGCGGCCAAATCACCCGATCCATATAAAATTCAAATATCTTATCTGGGCGCGGCGCTTCGTTCAGCGGTCCACCCTTCTTGATGGTTTCCATGACAAGGGTTTTCATTTCGCCCGGCGTAACGGAGGGACGGGTAACGCGAAACACCGCTTCTGCTTCAAAAAGCAGGTATTGCGCGGGGGTGATGCCGCGATAACGGCCAAGGGCGCGCTTCAATTTCGCGGTATAATGCTCTTCATCGTACCAGGGCTGCCCCTCTTCCTCATCGTTTTCCATGTCGTAGCGGATGTTCCGATAGGCTCGATCCGACTGGAAGACGAGGAAGTCGAGCAGGCGCTTACGGATCAGATTGTAGATTTTTCCCACCGTGAGGCGGCTTACGCTGCTTGATCTGGCAGCCGCCCCTACGCTGTCCCAACGGCAATAGGCGTCGATAATTTTGATGAGCCGTCCGTGCGAAATATGGGTGCGCGCAAGGATGCGATGCGCCTTGTTCTGGCCTTTTTGCATAGGCTTTAACGCCTTGTTTTTACAGCAGCATTTGCCGTTTTTAGCGACATAATCTTTACCGTTTTTTGGAAGCGCGGGATTGCGCTGCACAAATTTTTTCATATCATCGACAAAGCATATAAATGAAAAAGCAAAATTCTTTACAGTAACACACAACCTTTGACTGTAATAATTAAATGAATTACTATTATTAGTAGGAGGAAAATATATGAATGATTTAACAGGTCTTCAGCAAAGCGGCCATATTTCCTCCTCTTCGCCCAATGATCTTGTTCTGGACCATAGTATTTATTCCGATGATCTGTCTGGCTTCGATATTTCCGAGAGTCAAAAGAAGGAATTGCTTGAGACCCTATGGTCCATCATGCGATTGTTTGTGGAATTTGGGTATAGCGTGGATGTCGGCGGGCAGGCAGTGGTTGAGATTTTCAACCGTGCGGCCCGTGGCGACGATAGTTGCGGTGGATAGGATATGGGAAAAGCGCGTTCGAGCTTCGATGTGACGGGTGACGGGGCCACAGGCCGTCCGGCAGTGATCTACTGCCGCGTGTCCGACGCCAAGCAGGTCCGCGATGGCGACGGCCTCAATTCACAGGAAACCCGTTGCCGGGAATTTGCGCGGCGCAAGGGGTATGTGGTCGTTGAAGTCTATAAGGACGACATTAGCGGGCGCAGTGCGGATCGCCCTGCAATGACGGCAATGCTCGATTATCTGCGCAAGCGTCGCACTTCCGGTCTGGTCGTCATTATTGACGACATATCGCGCCTTGCGCGTGGTCTGGCGGCGCACCTTGAGCTGCGGGCGTCCATCTCCCGTGCCGGTGGCGTTTTGGAATCTCCTTCCATCGAGTTCGGTGAGGATGCGGATTCCATTCTTGTTGAAAATCTACTGGCCAGCGTGTCCCAACATCAGCGCCAGAAAAATGGCGAGCAGACTAAAAACCGGATGCGCGCCCGTGTGATGAATGGATATTGGGTGTTCCAGGCGCCAACCGGCTACACTTATGTCCGCGTGCCGGGGCGCGGACAGATGCTGCAACGGCAGGAACCTACAGCCTCCATCGTGCGCGAGGCACTGGAAGGCTATGCGTCTGGCCGGTTCGAAACGCAGGCCGATGTGATGCGCTTTTTGCAAGACAACCCGCTTTTTCCAAAGGACAGCAGCGGCACGGTACGGCATCAGCGCGTCAATGTGCTGCTGACGCAATGCGTTTATGCGGGATATATCGAGGCTCCCAATTGGGATGTTTCGCGCCGCCTTGGCCAGCACGAGGCCCTCATCAGCTATGAGACGTTTGAGCGTATCCAGAACCGACTTGAGCGCATAGGACGCGCGCCGCACCGCAAGAACCTTAATGAAGACTTCTCGCTGCGGGGATTCGTCGAATGCGCCGACTGCGGCACACCTTTGACCTCCTGCTGGTCAAAGGGAAGCCACGCCCGCTACCCCTACTATCTTTGCCCCAAGCGTGGCTGTGACAGCTACGGCAAGTCCATCCGCCGCGAATTGATCGAAGGGCAGTTTGAAGAACTGCTGCACAACGTCAGACCGACGCCATCGGTGTTCGCGATTGCGCGCCGGATGTTCCGTGATCTTTGGGATCATCGCCTTGGTCAGGCCGAATCGCAGGCCAAGGCGCTAAAATCGGAGCTGGAGAATATCGAAAGTCAGGTGGCCCAGTTCCTTGACCGCGTGGTGAATGCCAGCGTTCCGTCTGTGATCGCCGCTTACGAGGAGCGGATACGAAAGCTGGAGGAAAGCAAGCTTCTGGTCATCGAACGGCTTGATAATACCGCTCGTCCTGCCAGCAGGTTCGACGATGCACTTAGAACGGCGCTCGATTTCCTCGCAAACCCTTGGAATCTTTGGCAATCGGATCGCCTAGAGGACCGTAGAACGGTGCTCAAACTGACTTTCACGGAGCGTTTGCGGTACAAGTGCAAAGAAGGATTTAGAACGGCCAATTTATCCTTGCCATTCAATCTCATAGCCCAATTTTTGGGGGATGAAAGAGAAATGGCGCGCCCGGAACGATTCGAACGTCCGACCCTCAGATTCGTAGTCTGATGCTCTATCCAGCTGAGCTACGGGCGCCTGCCCAATTCTCCGCCAAGGCTCGGCGCCTCGGGGGTGTGGCGCTGATAGAGGGGGTTGCGGTGTCTGGCAACCCCCTTTTTGCACTTTTATTGCTTCGCCGCCAGCGCCGCTTGCGCCGCTGCAAGGCGTGCGATCGGCACCCGGTAGGGAGAGGCCGAAACATAGTCGAGGCCAGTCTTTTCACAGAAGGCGATCGAGGCCGGATCGCCGCCATGTTCGCCGCAAATGCCCAGCTTGATGCCGGGTCGCGCCTTGCGTCCGCGTTCCGCCGCGATCTCGATCAACTGGCCCACGCCCTCCACATCGATGCTGACGAACGGGTCGCGCGCGAAAATGCCCTTGTCGACATATTGCGTCAGGAACCGGCCCGCATCGTCACGGCTGATGCCGATCGTGGTCTGGGTAAGATCATTGGTGCCGAAGGAGAAGAATTCCCCTACTTGCGCAATTTCCCCGGCCATCAGCGCCGCGCGCGGCAGTTCGATCATCGTGCCGACCAGATAGTCGATGGTCTTGCCCCGTTCGTCGAACACCGCCTTGGCCGTCGCATCGACGATGGCCTTCATCAGGTCCAGTTCCTTCTTCGTCGCGACGAGCGGGATCATCACTTCGGGGATCGGCGCCTCGCCCGATTTCCCGGCCACGTCCAGCGCCGCTTCAAAAATGGCGCGGGCCTGCATTTCGTAGATTTCGGGATAGGTCACGCCCAGACGGCAACCGCGATGGCCCAGCATCGGGTTGAACTCATGCAATTCGGTCGCGCGGCGTTTCAGCGTATCGACGCCAACCCCCGCCGCCTTGGCGACTTCCTCGAACTCCGCTTCCTGATGCGGCAGGAATTCGTGCAGCGGCGGGTCGAGCAGGCGGATCGTGACCGGCAGGCCCGCCATCACCTCGAAAATCCCGGTGAAATCGCTGCGCTGTTCCGGCAGCAGCTTGGAAAGCGCCTCGCGGCGGCCCGCCTCGCTGTCGGCAAGGATCATCTGGCGCACGGCGGTGATGCGGCTCGCGTCGAAGAACATATGCTCCGTCCGGCACAGACCGACGCCCTCGGCGCCGAAATCGCGGGCCGTCTTGCAGTCCCCGGGCGTTTCCGCATTGGCGCGCACCTTCAGGCGGCGTACCTTGTCGGCCCAGACCATCAGCGTGCCGAAATCACCGGCCAGTTCCGGCTGCACCGTCGGCACTTCGCCCGCCATCACTTCGCCGGTCGCGCCGTCGATGGTGAGGATGTCCCCTTCGGCAAGCTGGCGATCGCCGATGCGCAGGATCTTCGCCTTGTTATCGATCGAGAGCGAGCCCGCGCCGGAAACGCAAGGGCGGCCCATGCCACGCGCGACGACCGCCGCATGGCTGGTCATGCCACCGCGCGCGGTCAGGATGCCCTTGGCCGCATGCATGCCGTGAATATCCTCCGGCGAGGTTTCGACGCGCACGAGGATCACCGCTTCGCCCAGTTCGGCACGGCGTTCGGCCGTATCGGCGTCGAACACGATGATGCCGCTGGCCGCACCGGGCGAGGCGGGCAGCCCCTTGGTCAGCACGTCGCGCGGCGCCTTGGGATCGAGCGTCGGGTGAAGAAGCTGGTCCAGCGCGGCGGGATCGACGCGGGCGACCGCCTCTTCCTGCGTGATCAGGCCTTCATTCGCCATATCGACCGCGATCTTCAGCGCGGCCTTCGCGGTGCGCTTGCCCGACCGGGTCTGGAGCATCCAGAGCTTGCCCTGCTGCACCGTGAATTCGATATCCTGCATGTCACGATAATGTTTTTCGAGGATTTCGAACACCCCTGCCAGTTCGGCATAGGTTTCGGGCATCGCCTCTTCCATCGACAGCGGCTTGGCCCCCGCCTTTTCGCGCGCGATCTGCGTCAGATATTGCGGGGTGCGGATGCCCGCCACCACGTCCTCGCCCTGCGCATTGATGAGATATTCGCCATAATAGGCGTTCTCGCCGGTCGCCGGATCACGGGTGAAGGCCACGCCGGTCGCGGACGTGTCGCCCATATTGCCGAACACCATCGCCTGCACATTGACGGCGGTGCCCCATTCGCCCGGAATGTCGTTGAGGCGGCGATAGACCTTGGCGCGGTCCGATTCCCAACTGCCGAACACGGCGCCGACCGCGCCCCAGAGCTGATCGTTCACATCCTGCGGGAAGGGCTTTCCCCACAATTTTTCGACGATCTTCTTATATTCGCCGACCAGCGCCTTCCAATCCTCGGCACGCATCTCCGTATCGAGGTGGAAGCCATTGTCTTCCTTGGTTATTTCAAGCGCTTCTTCAAATGCGCTATGGTCGAGTTCCAGCACCACGTCGGAATACATCTGGATGAACCGGCGATAGCTGTCCCACGCAAAACGCGCATCGCCCGACGCCGACGCCAGCCCTTCGACCGTCTGATCATTGAGGCCCAGATTGAGCACCGTGTCCATCATGCCCGGCATCGACGTGCGCGCGCCCGAACGGACGGACACCAGCAACGGGTCCGCCGCATTGCCGAATGTCTTGCCGGTGATCGATTCGATATGGGCGATGCCCTGCTTCACTTCATCGCCAAGGCTGGCGGGAAATTTCCCGCCTTCCTGATAATAGCGCGTGCACATGTCGGTCGTGATGGTGAAGCCGGGCGGGACCGGCAGGCCAATCGAGGCCATGCCGTCGAGATTGGCGCCCTTGCCGCCCAGCAGGTTTTTGTCCCCATTGCCGCCATCATTGACGCCACCGCCGAACCGGTACACATATTTGGTCATTGCATTGTCATCCCTGCACTGATGAAGCCGGGCGGCGTCTGGTCGCCCGAAACCGAATATTATTATTTACGACGAACCCTGTTTCCGCCGCTTGTTAGCCTGCGATGCGGGAAAAATCAGCAACTTTGTGCACCGCATCATAGATACGCTGCAACAAAGCAAGACGAGCCGCCCGTTTTTCGGGTTCCGGCGCATTTACCGTGACGCTGTCGAAAAAGGCGTCGATCGGCGCCCGCAAGCTGGCCAGCGCGGCCATCGCCGCTTCGAAATCTTCAGCCGAAATCGCCGCGTCCGCGCGCGGTTCGGCCTCGTCCAGCGCCGCCAATAGCGCAGCTTCGGCCGGTTCCGCCGTGTAAGAGGGCGCATAGCCGGCCTCATGCACGCGCATCGCCTCGGCAACGTCGCGATCATCCAGCGCCGCGCCGGGGTCTTCCTCGCCCGTCTGCGACTGGTCCGCCGCAGCGCCGTCGCCGCCTTCCTTCTTCAGGATATTGGCCGCGCGCTTGTACCCGGCGAGCAGATTCGCGCCATCCTCGGTCGCGACAAAATTCTGAAGCGCCTGCACGCGGGCAAGCAGGCGGACGAGATCGTCCTCGCCATGCCCGGTTTCCCGGCCAAGCGCGAACACCGCGTCGATCAGGTCGTGGCGAACGCCCGCTTCCTTTTGCTGCACCTTGAGTCGGTCGGCGAAGAAATCGAGCAATTCCCCGTCCGCCACGGACAAGCGCAGGCCATTGCCCGTCACCAACTGGATCACGCCCAGCGCCGCGCGGCGCAGCGCAAAGGGGTCGCGCGAACCGGTCGGCTTTTCATCGATGCCGAAGAAGGACCGCAGCGTATCCAGCTTGTCCGCCAGCGCGACGGCGACCGTCACCGGCGCCGTGGGAACGTCGTCGCCCTGCCCGACCGGCTTGTAATGATCGCGGATCGCGTCGGCCACGGCGTCGGGCAGACCTTCCTCACGGGCATAATAACCGCCCATAAGACCTTGAAGTTCAGGAAATTCCCCGACCATTTCGGTGACAAGATCGGCCTTGCACAACTCTGCCGCCTGCCGCGCCAGCGCCGGATCGCAGTTCGGGACGATCCCCTCACCCGCCAGCCATTCGGCCAGCGTCGCCACCCGCTCCACCTTGTCGGCAAGCGTGCCGAGTTTCTCATGAAAGGTGATGCGCGACAGCTTCCCGGCCTGCTGCGCCAGCGGAACCTTCTTGTCCTGCTCCCAGAAGAAGCGGGCGTCGGACAGGCGGGCGGCCAGCACCTTGCCATTGCCCGCGACAATGGCCTCGCCGCCATCGACCGCCTCGACATTGGCGGTGCAGATGAAGGCGGGCGCCAGTTTACCCGCGCCATCGCGCAATACGAAATATTTCTGATTAATCCGAAGGGTTAGCTGAATAACCTCTGGCGGAACCTCAAGAAAAGAGGGATCGAACCGGCCCAGCAGCGGCACCGGCCATTCGGTCAGCCCCGCATTTTCCGCGACCAGCCCCATGTCCTCGATCAGGTCATAGCCCGCCTCGGCCGCGAGCGCCTTTGCCCGCGCCTCGATGATCGCCTTGCGCTCGTCCTGATCGACGATCACATGGCAGGCGCGCAGCTTTTCGGCATAATCATGCGCGCCGCCGATGGTGATTTCGCCCGGATGATGGAACCGATGGCCCAGCGTCCCATAGCCGCTGCGCACGCCCGCAATCTCTATTTCGACCAGATCTTCGCCGAAAATGGCGACGATGCCCTGCAATGGGCGCACCCAGCGCAGCGACTCGGTCGTTGCCGACGCGTCGCCCCAGCGCATCGACTTGGGCCACGGGAAGGCGCGGATGATCGCCGGAACCGCTTCGGCCAGCACATCGACGCTCGCCCGTCCCGGCTTTTCCACCATAGCGAACCAGACGCCGCCACGATCCTCAAGCTGATCCTGCGTCAGGCCGGTCTTGCGCAGAAAGCCTTCCAGCGCTTGCGCGGGCGCAGAGGTGCGCGGGCCTTTGAACTCCTCGCTCACCGCCTGCGTCTGCGCGGGCAGGCCATGGGCGATCAGCGCGAGGCGGCGCGGCGTCACATAAGAGGTGACGCGCTCCGCCTTCAGGCCCGCTTCGGCCAGCTTTTCCCCGAACAGACGCGCCAGATCAGCCGACGCCTTCGCCTGCATGCGCGCGGGGATTTCCTCACACAGCAATTCCAACAGAAAATCGGCCATCAGAGGCTCCACCCCGGAAATTTCTCTTCCCACCCCGCGCGGTTCTTTTCGATATAGGCCTCGCAGCTTCCCTTGGCGAGATCACGCACGCGGCCGATATAGCTGGCGCGTTCCTGAACCGAAATCACACCTCTGGCCTGCAACAAGTTGAAAACATGGCTTGCCTTGATCGCCTGATCGTAAGCGGCAAGCGGCAGGCCCGCCGCGATGCTGGCCTCGCACTCGGCCTCGGCGTCACGGAACCAGCGGAACAGCTTTTCCGTGTCGGCAATCTCGAAATTCCATGCCGACATCTGCTGTTCATTGGCCAGGAACACGTCGCCATAGGACACCGCCGGGCGATCCCCCACCGCGTCGTTGAACCGCAGGTCATAGACGCTGTCCACGCCCTGAATATACATGGCGAGGCGTTCGAGGCCATAGGTCAGTTCGCCCGCGACCGGCTTGCAATCGAAACCGCCCATTTGCTGAAAATAGGTGAACTGCGTCACCTCCATGCCGTCGCACCAGACTTCCCAACCCAACCCCCATGCGCCCAGCGTGGGGCTTTCCCAGTCATCCTCGACAAAGCGGATATCATGGAGCAGCGGGTCGATGCCGATCGCCTTCAGGCTGCCGAGATACAAATCCTGAAGATTCGCCGGCGAAGGCTTCATGATGACCTGATATTGGTAATAATGCTGAAGGCGATTGGGGTTTTCGCCATAGCGGCCGTCGGTGGGGCGGCGGCTGGGCTGCACATAGGCCGCGTTCCACGGCTCCGGCCCAAGGCTGCGCAAGGTCGTCGCCGGGTGAAAGGTGCCCGCGCCCACTTCCATGTCATAGGGTTGCAGGACCACGCAGCCCTGCCTGCCCCAATAATCATGCAGGGTCAGGATAAGATCCTGAAAGCTCAAACGCGCTGTCCCCGAAATCTCTGTCCTGTCGGCCATCTCGTCCTTCGTTGACCAAAGTGCTGGAATTTCGCGTGTCGCCTTGGCGCATGGGAGCATCATGGTCAAGCGATTAGCGGACGATATCCCCGCTCACGCGGCTTGCGCGAAGGGGCGATTGCGGCCATGAAGCGCTTCATGGAACATGGCTTCATATCGCAGCGCATATCGCATCGGCAATCGAATCGGTGGAAAAACTGGGCGCGCCTGCTGGCCGGGATCGGCGCGGGGCTGGCCCTGACGCTGGCGGCTTGCGGAGCATCGAAAGAGAGCAAGGAAAGCAAGGCCACGGCCACGGCGGAACAGCCGCTCGGTTCGGCCCGGCCCGCCATATGGGAATTGCGCGACGCCGACACGACCATCTACCTGTTCGGCACCGTGCATATGCTGAAACCCGGCATCACTTGGTTCGACCGGGAGGTGAAGGCCGCGTTCGATCGGTCCGATGAACTGGTGATGGAAGTGCTGGAGCCGGACCCGGCGAAAATGGCCGCGATCGTCACCACCCTCGCCGTCAACGCCACCGGCCCCGGCATCACCAGCCGTATGACGCCGGATGAAAAAACCCGCTACCTCAAGGCGCTGTCCGACATGGGATTGCCCGCCGCGACGATGGATCAGCTCGATCCGTGGATGGTGGCGATAACCCTGTCGGTCGCTCCACTGGAACGGCTGGGCTATGATCAGAATATCGGCGTGGAAAAGACGCTGGAAAAGGAAGCGCGGGCGGCGGGGAAATCGCTAACCGGCCTTGAAACCGCAGAGCAGCAACTGGGCTATTTCGATACGTTGCCCGAAAAGGCGCAACTCGTCTATCTCAACACCACCGTCGCCGAACTGCCCAAGGTGGAGAGCGAATTCAACCTGCTGCTGCGCAACTGGGCGGAGGGCAAGCCCGATGCGCTGGCCGAACAGATGAACGCCTCGCTGGAAGCGACGCCGGAACTGGCCAAGGCCCTGTTGTTCGATCGCAACGCCCGCTGGGCCGACTGGATCGCGAAACGGATGGAGCAGCCCGGCACGGTCTTTCTGGCCGTGGGCGCGGGGCATCTGGCGGGCAAGGGCAGCGTCATCGACCTGCTGACCAACCATGATCTGACGGCAAAGCGCCTTTCCGCGAGTGATTTCGCGGAAAAATAGCGCGCGCGGGGCACCACCGCCAAGCCGCCCCTTGCTTTCCCGCTCATTTCTGCTATTTGCCGCGCCGTCCGTCATGGTCATCCCTGGAGGCGTGGCGGCATTGACACTGCAATCGAAACCTGGAGACAAGCAATGAGCGATCAGCTTACGCTGTCGGCCGAGGTACGCGAACGGGCTGGCAAGGGAGCCTCCCGCGCTCTGCGCCGTGAAGGCCGCGTACCCGCCGTCATTTATGGCAATAACGAAGAACCCGCCCTGATTCACGTTGAGGAAAAGCTTCTCAACAAACTGCTGGCCACCGGCTTCTTCTTCAATTCCGTGGTCATGGTCGAAGTGAACGGCAAGGCCGTCCGCACCCTGCCCAAGGACGTGGAATTCCACCCTGTCACCGATCGCCCGCTGCAT
The DNA here is from genome assembly GCA_050252755.1 of Sphingobium sp. Classification (GTDB taxonomy): domain Bacteria; phylum Pseudomonadota; class Alphaproteobacteria; order Sphingomonadales; family Sphingomonadaceae; genus Sphingobium. The sequence continues at coordinate 111,814 of JBFWKI010000009.1, read as the reverse complement.
GCGGACTTCCTGCGCGTCGACAAGCATGCCTCGCTGCACGTCAATGTGCCCGTAACCTTCATCAACGAAGAAGATTCGCCGGGCCTGAAGCGCGGCGGCGTCCTCAACGTCGTCCGTCATGAAGTCGAACTGGTCTGCGACGCGTCGGCCATCCCCGACGATTTGACCGTGGACCTGACCGGTTTTGAAGTGGGCGACAGCATCCACATCAGCGCCGTCACCCTGCCCAAGGGCACCAAGACCGTGATCGACGATCGCGACTTCACCCTTGCGACCATCGTTGCACCCTCTTCGCTGAAGAGCGAAGAAGGCGACACCACCAAGACCGAAGAGGAAGAAGGGGAATAATCCCCCTTCTGCCGCGGTGACAAGGCGGGGGGAGCGCGCATGCAACTCTGGGTGGGCCTCGGCAATCCCGGCACGCATTATGCGCTTCACCGCCATAATGTCGGCTTCATGGCGCTTGATGTCATAGCTGACATCCACCGTTTTTCGCCGTGGAAGAAACAATTTCAGGGCTGGGCCGCCGAAGGGCGCCTCGGCCCTGAAAAGATTCTGTTGCTCAAGCCCCAGACCTTCATGAACGAAAGCGGCCGTTCCATCCGCGCCGCAGTCGATTTCTACAAGCTGGCGCCCGAAGACGTCACCGTCTTTCATGACGAACTCGATCTCGCGCCGATGAAGGTGAAGGTAAAGCGCGGCGGCGGCACGGCGGGGCATAATGGCCTGCGCTCCACCGACGCGCATATCGGCAAGGAATTCCGCCGGGTACGGATCGGCATCGGCCATCCCGGCCATAAGGACAGGGTGCACGGCCATGTCCTTTCCAATTATCACAAGAGCGAGGGCGACGCGCTGACCGACATGCTCGGCGCGATCGGCGCAGAGGCCGAATGGCTCGCCCGCGGCGAGGACGCCCGCTTCATGAACGACATCGCTCTTCGCCAACAAGACGCATAAGGATCAAAGGGATATGGGTTTCAAATGCGGTATCGTCGGCCTGCCCAATGTCGGCAAGTCCACGCTGTTCAACGCGCTCACCGAAACGCAGGCGGCGCAGGCGGCCAATTATCCCTTCTGCACGATAGAGCCGAATGTCGGCAATGTGGCGGTGCCCGACAGCCGCCTCGAAAAGCTGGCCGAAATCGCGGGCAGCCAGAAGATCATCCCGACGCAGCTTGCCTTTGTCGATATTGCGGGCCTCGTGCGCGGGGCGTCGAAGGGTGAAGGTCTCGGCAACCAGTTCCTCGGTAATATCCGCGAGGTGGACGCGGTCGTCCATGTGCTGCGCTGTTTCGAAAATGACGACATCCAGCATGTCGACAACCGCGTCGATCCCATTGCGGACGCCGAGACGGTCGAAACCGAACTGATGCTTTCCGACCTCGAATCCCTTGAAAAGCGGGTTCCCGCCGCGCAGAAAAAGGCCGCGCAGGGCGACAAGGAAAGCAAGCTGATCGCCTCCGTTCTGGGGCAGGCGCTCGATCTGCTGCGCGACGGCAAACCCGCGCGCCTCGTCGTCCCCGCCGACGAAGAGGAAGCGCGCGTGTTCAAACAGGCGCAATTGCTCACGTCAAAGCCCGTCCTCTATGTCTGCAATGTCGAGGAAGAGAGCGCCGCGACCGGCAATGCGTTCAGCGCCAGAGTGTTCGAGAAAGCCGCCGCAGAGGGCGCGCAAGCGGTCGTCGTATCCGCCGCGATCGAAGCGGATCTTGTCGGCATGGACAGCGCCGAGCGCATGGAATTTCTTGCCGAACTGGGGCTGGAGGAAACCGGCCTCGCCCGCGTGATCCGCGCCGGTTATGAACTATTGCACCTCATCACTTTCTTCACCGTGGGGCCGAAGGAAGCGCGGGCATGGACCGTCCACAAGGGCGCCAGCGCGCCCAATGCGGCGGGCGAGATCCACAGCGATTTCGAAAAGGGCTTCATCCGCGCCGAAACCGTCGCCTATGACGACTATGTCACGCTGGGCGGCGAGTCCAGGGCGCGGGAGGCCGGCAAGCTGCGGGCAGAAGGCAAGGGCTATGTGGTGCAGGACGGCGACGTGATGCACTTCCTGCATAGCTGATTCCCGCCATATCGGCAAAATCCTCTTCCCCTGCGCCCCGCTTTGGGCCAGTAGAACGCCCATGGCGCTTTATTTCGACGATCTGGAAATCGGGACGGTCCAACGCTTCGGCCGCTATGAAGTCACCCGCGCAGAGGTTCTGGACTTCGCCTCCCGCTATGACCCGCAGCCCTTTCACCTGTCGGATGACGCGGCGGCGCAATCGCTGTTCGGGCGTCTTGCGGCGAGTGGGTGGCACACGGCGGCCATGACCATGCGGATGATCGTCGAAAACTGGCAGGCGACCGGCCTCGACAAGGCCAGCATGGGCGGCATCGGCATGGATGAACTGCGCTGGATCAAACCCGTCTATCCGGGCGACATGCTGAGCGTGGAGACGGAATTGCTGGAGAAAACCCCTTCGCGCAGCAAGCCCGATCGCGGCATCATCCGCGTGCGGTGGACCACGCTCAACCAGCATGATGAACCGGTCATGACGCAGACGTCCATCGGCATGATGCGGCGGCGACCCTGAAGCGGCCCTTGCACCGCGCGCGCCATATCTGACCGGCGCAACCGGCAGGTCAAGTCAGGTCAGGCGCCTGCGTCCTGCTTTACCGCATTGTCCTGCGGCGCATCGTCCGGCAGCCCGCAAACCCAGCGGCCCGCATAGACGCGCTCGCGATCCTGCCCCAGCGTCACGGTCAGACTGGCGGGGTAAGAGGAATCCTTGCCCACAGGGGTCAGGGAAATCCGGCTCTTGAGCGTGATGACGACGGAAATCCCGCGTCCAGCGAACCGCGTACCGCTCGCGGCAAAGCCCCCCGCGCTGGCGCTGACCAGACGCTGACGCTCCCCGCCATTGCCGACGACGCCGATCGCATAGGCCCGCGCGTTCAAATCCGCCTTTGTCACCATGATCGGCTGCCCGGCCCCGTCCGCGATGAAATCGCAGCCCATCTCGCCCTGCCCGCGCAGCCGCGCCGCCCCTTCCAGCGGATCAAGCGCGATATCCTTGCCGGCGAAAATCTCCACATCCCTGCCCCAGCCGGGCAATTGGGGGACGCTCATCATGTTGACGGGCGTGCTGTCGGTATCCTCGATGATGGTATCGACCGCATTTTGCGCCTCATCGAGCACATTGACGACCGCATTGGAAACCCCGGCGGCCTCATTATCCTGAGCCTGCGTTTCCGGTTCCGGCGAGCAAGCCGCCAGCAGGGCCGAAAGACCCACGAGGCAAAGAAGGGGACGAGCAATCATCACCGCCGGTTTTTGCAAAGCCGTTCCTGAAGCTGCGCTGAACTGACGGGGTCGGGGGAACGCAATCATCCTATTTCCGGCCAAATAATTTTTCGATATCGCCATGGGCGAGCTTCACCCATGTCGGGCGGCCATGGTTGCACTGGCCGCTATGGGGCGTGACCTCCATTTCGCGCAGCAGCGCGTTCATCTCCGCCACGGAAAGCACCCTGCCCGCCCGCACCGACCCATGGCACGCCATTGTCGCTGCCACATGATCGAGCCGCTCGCGCAGGGAAAGCGCCTCATCGGCCTGCGCCAGATCGTCGGCCAGATCGCGCACCAGCCCCCCGGTATCGCCATTGCCGAGCATCGCGGGCGTCGCCCGCACCAGCATGGCGGCGGGGCCGAAGCGCTCCATCTCCAGCCCGAAATCGCGCAATTCCGGGATGCGCGTTTCCAGACGATCGCAGGCCGGTTCATCCAGTTCCACGACTTCGGGCAGCAACAACGCCTGAGACGCCACGCCCGTCCCGGCGAGCGCCCGCCGCATCCGTTCCAGCACCAACCGTTCATGCGCAGCGTGCTGATCGACGATGACAAGCCCATCCTCCGCCTCCGCGACGATATAGGTCTTGGCGACCTGCCCGCGCGCCACGCCCAGCGGGAATTGCGCGGCATCGGGGGGGAGACCCTCCGCCGCCTCAGCGCGCGCGGCAGGCGCCAGCGAGGGCGAAGATGGCGGGGCGGACCAGTAGGATCGCACCGCATCGGAAAAGCCATATCCCTGCGCGGAGGCGTGCGCAGGCGGCACGCCATAGAAAGAGGGCGGCATGGCCGCGCCGTCCGTCTCCCCCGGCGGTGGCGGCGCGACCGATGCGCCGAAATCGAATATCGGCGTGCGCCCGATCGGCGTGGGAGAAACAGGCTCCGTCCGCCATGCCATCATCGAGGCCCCGTCGGGCCGCTGCGCCGATCGAAAGCCCGCCTCGTCCAGTGCGCGCTTGAGGCCGCTGACCAGCATGCCGCGCACCAGCGAAGGATCGCGAAAGCGCACCTCCGTCTTGGCGGGGTGGACGTTCACATCCACCTCGCCGGGCGGAACCTCCAGAAACAGCGCCAGCACGGGGTGCCGATCCCGCGCCAGCAGATCGGCATAGGCCGCCCGCACCGCCCCGGTCAGCAGCTTGTCGCGCACCGGGCGGCCATTGACGAAGAGGTAGAAATGATCGGCCACGCCCCGGTTGAAGGTCGGCAGGCTGGCCACGCCCGCAAGCCGCAGCCCTTCGCGCTCCAGCGAGACGATCACATGATTGTCGGCCAGCGCCCGGTCGATCAGCGCGGCGACCCGCCCTTCGCGCCCCTCGCCGCCCTGCACCGAGAGGGTGCGCCGCCCGTCATGCTCCAGCGAGAAGGATATCTCCGGGTGCGCCATCGCCAGCCGCCGGATGATATCGAGGCAGGCGGCATATTCCGACCGGGGCGAGCGCAGGAACTTGCGCCGCGCGGGCACCCGGCCGAACAGCTCCTCGACCCGGATCGCCGTGCCGGGCGGCATCGCATGGGGCGCCTCCCCGGTGAGCCTGCCATTATCGACGACCCGCTGCCATCCATCGGCCCCGCGCACCCGGCTTTCCATCGTCAGCCGCGCGACGCTGGCGATCGAGGGCAGCGCTTCACCGCGAAAGCCGAGCGTTTCAACGGCCTCTATCCGCTCGTCCGGCAGTTTCGAGGTCGCGTGCCGCTCCAGCGCAAGCGCCATATCGGGCGGGGCCATGCCGCAGCCGTCGTCCACCACCTCGATTCGATCCAGCCCGCCATTTGCCAGCCTTACCGCGATCCGCCCCGCCCCGGCGTCAATGGCGTTCTCGACCAGTTCCTTGAGCGCGCTGGCAGGTCTTTCAACCACTTCGCCCGCTGCGATGCGGTTGATGAGATGTTCGGGCAGACGGCGTATTGACATATGCACCTGACTAGCCCAAGCGGACGCTTTCCGCGACCCGGGATCGGACAATTTTTTCCTTAGCCATTGTTCGCGCACCGACGCTATGGAATCACCTCACCTACACGCTCCCGGATTCCAGGGGGAGCCATAAAAACGGGATATGGCATGTCGGTCTTCTCACGTTTGTTCAAATTTTCCTCGCAGGACATGGCTATCGACCTCGGCACGGCGAACACCGTCGTCTATGTGCGCGGGCGCGGTATCGTCCTCAACGAACCCTCGGTGGTCGCGGTCGAAACGCTGAACGGCGTCAAGCGGGTGAAGGCCGTGGGCGACGACGCCAAGCTGATGATGGGCAAGACCCCCGACAATATCGAGGCGATCCGCCCGCTGCGCGATGGCGTGATCGCCGATATCGATGTCGCTGAACAGATGATAAAGCACTTCATCGCCAAGGTGCATGGCGGCAAGTCCCGCCCCTGGCGCTTCCCGGAAATCGTGATCTGCGTGCCCAGCGGCTCCACCTCGGTGGAACGCCGCGCGATTCGCGACGCGGCCAGCAATGCGGGCGCCAGCCAGGTTTTCCTGATCGAGGAGCCGATGGCTGCCGCGATCGGCGCCGACATGCCCGTGACCGAGCCGATCGGCTCCATGGTCGTGGATATCGGCGGCGGCACGACCGAGGTCGCGGTGCTCTCGCTGCGCGGCCTTGCCTATACCACCTCCGTGCGGGTGGGCGGCGACAAGATGGACGAAGCGATCGTCTCCTTCGTCCGCCGCCATCATAACCTGCTGATCGGGGAAGCCACGGCCGAGCGGATCAAGAAGGAATTCGGCGTCGCCAAGATGCCCGACGACGGCATCGGCGCGATCATCCACATCAAGGGCCGCGATCTGGTGAACGGCGTGCCCAAGGAAATCAGCATCAATCAGGCGCAGATCGCCGAGGCGCTGTCCGAACCGATCAGCACCATCGTCGAGGGTGTGCGCATCGCGCTGGAAAACACCGCGCCGGAACTGGCGGCCGATATCGTCGATCAGGGCATTGTCCTGACCGGTGGCGGCGCGCTGCTCAAGGGGCTGGATGATGAACTGCGCGACGAAACGGGCCTGCCCGTCACCATCGCGGAAGATCCGTTGACCTGCGTTGCCGTGGGCACCGGCCGCGCGCTGGAAGACCCGATTTTCCGCGGCGTTCTGCAAACGGCCTGACCGCCGCCAGAGGGAGAGCTTCTGCGATGGCGCGATCGTCCAGCCGCCGTCCCGGAGTGAACAGACGGGCGCAATACAGCCTGTTTGCCAGCTATGTGATCGCTGTAACCGGGGCGGTAATCGGGTTGCTGGCCCTGATACTGGCAAAGGCCGATCCGGCGGGCTTTGCGGTGTTGCGCGCGGGCGCATCCGAAATCACGCGCCCTGTGTCCGCGACCTTGAGTTCCATGGTCAGCGGCATCGGCTCGATCGACGAGCATGTCGTCGCCTATATCGATGCCGGGTCGCAAAATGCCGCGCTGCGCCGTCAGGTAGAGGCCAATCGCGTGCGCATGATAGAGGCGCAGGCGGTCGAGCAGGAGAATATCCGCCTCAAGAAGCTGCTGAAGCTGACCGAATCGACCGACAGCGAGGTCGCCACGGCGCGCCTCATCAGTTCCTCCTCCACCGCGCTGCGCCGCATCGCCCGCGTCAATGCGGGGTCGCTTCAGGGGGTGCAGATCGGCATGCCCGTCCGCGCGTCCGAAGGATTGATCGGCCGCGTGCTGATCACCGGCCCCAACAGCGCCGATGTGCTGCTGCTGACGGACAGCCAGAATATCGTCCCCGTTCGCCGCGCCAGCGACAATGTCGCCGCCATTTCCACCGGCCTTGACGACGGCACCATGGAAATCCGCCCGTTGAACGCGGGTACATCGCCGTTCAAGCCCGGCGATATCATGGTGACGACCGGCACCGGCGGCCTTTACAGCCCCAATACCCCGGTGGCGGTCATCGTCGCGCTGAAGGGGGGCTTTGCGATCGGCGTGCCGCTTGCCAGCCCCGCGCGCGTCGAAGCGGTGATGATCGAACGCCCCTATGACGCCAATATCCCGGCCCCACCCCGCCCCGCCGAAGAGGGCGGGACGGCCGGAACCGCCGCTGGGACGGCCGGAGCACCCGCGCCATGACCGGCGAACCGTTGAACGGCCCGATCCCGCGGCTGGGCCGCACGCCTTCGCGCTGGCGGGTGAACGCGACGCCGATTCTCTGCGTGATGCTGGCCTCGATGATCCCGCCGATGCTGCCCATCATCAGCCAGTCCCCGGCGCTGCCGCCGCTGGGCCTGCTGTTTCTGGTCAGTTGGCGGTTGCTGCATCGCGAAATATGGCCGCTGTGGATCGGCGCGCCGCTCGGCGCCTTCGATGATCTGATGAGCGGCAACCCGCTGGGGACCGGCATTCTGCTCTGGTCGCTTGTCCTGATCGCGATCGAAATGGCCGATGAACGGCTGTACTGGCGCGATTACTGGCATGACTGGCTGCTCGCCATCCTCGCCTGCCTCGGCTTTCTGGGGGGCACGCTGCTGATCACCCGCGCATCGGGCAGCATGGCGCCCGCTTTTCTCATTCTTCCGCAAATGCTCTGGTCTGCGCTCTTCTATCCGCTTATTGTGCGTATCACCGCCGGTATGGACCGATGGCGCATGATGGCATGAAATTTCCAAAACTGACCCCGAAACATATCACGGAAGCCAGCCTTTCCTTCACCTTCACGCGCCGGGCGATGGTGCTGGGCGGGATTCAGGGCGGGGTCGGGCTGTTGCTGGCCAGCCGCATGGCGTGGATCAGCGTCGCGGAGAATGAGAAATATTCGCTGATGTCGGAAAGCAACCGCGTCAACCTGACGCTGGTTCCGCCCCGGCGCGGCTGGATCATCGACCGGCACGGCAAGCCGCTGGCGCGCAATCGCACCGATTTTCGCGTCGATATCATTCCCGATCGCCTGCGCAACAAGGATGCGGTCGTCACCACCCTGGCCCGATTGCTGACCCTGCCGCCCAATACGGTGGAGCGCATCAGCGAGGATCTGGAAAAGGCCGCCGGGTTCCAGCCGGTGCAGGTTTCCGACAAGCTGAGCTATGAGCAATATGCGACCGTCTCGGTCCGCCTGCCCGATCTGCCCGGCGTGGCGCCGGCGCAGGGCTTTTCCCGCGATTATCCCGCCGGGCCGAGCGTGGGGCATCTGCTCGGCTATGTCGGGATCGCCTCCGCCAAGGATTATGAGGAGCGCCGGGATCCCCTGCTCATCACACCGGGGTTCAAGATCGGCAAGGAAGGGCTTGAAAAGGCGTTCGAGCGCGACCTGACCGGCAGGCCGGGCGCCAAGCGGGTGGAAGTCACCGCGCGCGGCAAGGTCGTGCGGGAACTGACGACGCGCCCGGACACGCCGGGCAAGACGATCCGCCTCACCATCGACGCGGGCTTGCAGGAATATGCCGGGCGGCGCCTCGCCACGCAGAGCGGGTCGGTGGTGGTGATGGACTGCCAGAATGGCGACGTGCTCGCCATGGCGTCGATGCCCAGCTTCGATCCCAACAGTTTTTCCGACGGGATCAGCCATCTGGAATGGAACATGCTGTCGGAGGACGATCATGTTCCCTTGCGCAACAAGACGTTGCAGGGCCTCTACCCCCCCGGCTCCACCGTCAAGCCGATGGTGGCGCTGTCCTTTCTGGAAGCGGGCCTCAGCCCTGATGAAACCGTGCAGTGCAGCGGCGCGATCCGCGTGGGCAATGGCCTGTTCCACTGCTGGAGGCGTGGCGGCCATGGCGCGGTGAACATGCACCGGGGCATCGCCCAAAGCTGCGACATCTATTTCTATGTGCTGGCCCAGCGCCTTGGGATGCAGGTGATCGCCGACATGGCCCGCCGCCTCGGCCTCGGCCAGAAATTCCCGCTGCCCTACCCCAGCCAAAGCTATGGCACGGTGCCCGACCCGGCATGGAAACTGAAGAAATATGGCAAGGACTGGCAGGTCTATGACACGGTGAACGCCACCATCGGTCAGGGCTATATGCTGGTCAACCCCACCCAGCTCGCGGTCATGGCGGCCCGTCTCGCGTCGGGCAAGGAATTGATGCCCAACCTACTCTATGACGCCAAGCGTCCCGCCCCCGCATCCCTGGGCATATCGCAGGAGCATCTGACAGTCATCCGCAATGCGATGAACGCGGTGGTGAACGGCGGCGGCACCGGCGGCGCGGCGCGCCTGCCTGTCCCCGGCATGTTGATGGCGGGCAAGACAGGCACCGCGCAGGTTCGCCGCATCACCATGGCCGAACGCGCGGGCGGCGTGCGCGGCAACGCCTCCCTGCCGTTCAAGCTGCGCGATCATGCGCTGTTTCTGGGCTTCGCGCCCTATGACAACCCTCGCTACGCGGTCGCCACGATCATCGACCATGGCGGCCATATCAACCGGGTGGAGGATGCGCCGATGATCTCGGCCGATTGCATCAGTTATCTGGTCGATCCGGTCAAGGCGATGGAACGGCTGGAAACCCATGAAAAGCGGTGGGGCGGCACCCCGCAGCAGCGGCAAAAGACCCAGATGGACGCCTATCGCATCGCCAAGGGGTTGGCGCCCGCCCTGCCGCCGGTGGACGGTGCCGACAATGGCGCGCAAGCTGTCGGCAATGCGGCCGGGGAAACCACGGCTCCCGCCGCGACCCCTTCCCCGGCAGTGGTCCCGGCAGCGGCAACCCCTGCCGCGCCGCCCACGGGGGATAGCGGCCCCAGCAGCGAGGAGGAAACGGATTGAGCATCGTCCCATCCCCCATCGCCCGCCTGCCATGGCGCGTCATGCTGCTGATTTCGATGATCGCCACCTTCGGGGTGGTCGTCCTGTTCAGCGCCGCAAGCGGCAGCATCACCCCATGGGCGATCAATCAGGGCGTGCGCTTCATCATCTTTTCGGTGATGGCGTTGATTATCTCCCGCATGCCCGTCTCTTTCTTTGCCCGCTATGCGATACCCGCCTATGGCGCGGTGCTCGTCGCGCTGGTGGTGGTGGAACTGATCGGCGGCGTGGCGGGGGGCAGCCAGCGCTGGATCAATCTGGGCTTCATGCAATTGCAGCCGTCCGAATTCATGAAGCCGGTGATCGTGCTGGCGGTGGCGCGTTTCTACGCCCGCCTGCCGATCAGCGAGATACGCCGGTGGAATGCGATATGGCCCGCGCTGATCCTGATCGGCTTCCCCTGGGCGCTGGTGCTGATCCAGCCGGATCTTGGCACCGCGACGATGATCGCGGCGGGTGGCGTGACGGTGATGTTCCTTGCCGGCTTGCCCCTGCGCCTGTTCATCGGCGCGGGGCTGACGATCGCGGCGGCCATCCCGATCGCCTTCAGCTTCCTGCATGATTATCAGCAGAAACGGGTGCTGATCTTCCTCGACCCGGAAAGCGATCCGCTGGGCGCGGGCTATCATATCAGCCAGTCGAAAATCGCGATCGGTTCGGGCGGGCTGTTCGGCAAGGGCTTTTTGCACGGGACGCAAAGCCATCTCGATTATCTGCCGGAAGGGCATACCGATTTCGTCTTCGCGACCATGGCGGAGGAATGGGGTCTGGCGGGCGGCGTCCTGCTGATCGGGGCGTTTCTGCTGCTCTTCTTCTGGGGCATCCGCGTGTCCATCCGCGCGCAGGACCGGTTTTCGCGGCTGGTGGCGGCCGGGCTTATCACCACCATATTCTTTTATGTCGCCATCAACCTGATGATGGTGATGGGGCTGGCGCCGGTCGTCGGCATCCCGCTGCCCTTCATGTCCTATGGCGGGTCGTCGATGCTGACGGTGATGCTCTGCCTGGGCATCGTCATGGCGATCGACCGCGAGAACAACAAGGGATCGCGCGGCGGCAGCGGCAACTGGGCCTGACGATCACAGGGCGATAGCCAGTCGCCGCATCGGCCGCTATCACCCCCTTCATGCAGGTTCGTCTCGTCCGCTATTTCCTGACCCTTGTGAAGGAACGGCATTTCGCCCGCGCCGCCGATATTTGCGGCGTGTCGCAACCCACGCTTTCGGCGGGGATCGGCGCGCTCGAACGGCAATTGGGCAAGCGGCTGGTGGTCCGTGACCGGCGGTTCATCAGCCTGACGCCCGAAGGAGAGGCCCTCCTGCCATGGGCGCGGCAGATGATCGCCGCGCAGGAAGGAATGACGAGCGCGCTGGCCGCCACCCATGGCGAGGTCAGCGGCCAGTTCCGTCTGGGGGTGATCCCCGCCGCCCTGCCCCTGACCGGCCAGATGGGCGAGGCCCTGCTGGCAAGCCGTCCGGGGCTGGCCCTGTCGGTGCGCTCGCTCACCTCGCGCGAAATCGTCCGGGCGCTGTCGGAATATGAGATTGACGGCGGCCTCACCTATCTGGACCATGAACCGCCCGCCGATGTGCTGAGCGTCCCCCTCTATGCGGAGGAATATCGGCTGCTGATCGGGACCGGCAGCATCGGGAACCGGGCGGATCAGGACAGCATCTCCCCGTCCGAAATCTCCCTGTCGGAACTGGCCGAACTGCCGCTCTGCCTGCTGCATCAGGGGATGCAGAACCGCCGCATATTGGATGCGCGGATGGCGGAACATGGCATCGCGCTGCATCCCCGCATCACCGCCGATTCCTATGTCGCGCTATTCTCCATGGTCCGCGCCGGATCATGCGCGACGATCATCCCCGACAGCTATGCCACGCTGTTCCCGGATCTCCACTGGGCGCGCAGCCTTCCCTTCCGGGAAAGCGTGACCGCCAGCCGCATCGGCCTGATCGTGCTGGATCGCACCCCCCTCACCCCCTTGGCGCATGCGGCGATAGAGGCGGCCCGATCGCTCGCTTGATAGATGATATCTATCAAACATGGCGCAGATCAATTTGACCTCATCCCGTTCCGGGCGCATGATCGCGCTATAGCATAATCGGAACGGGATCATGAACCAGGAAGGCGATATAAGCGCCATCATCGCGCGCCATCGGGACAGCCGGGCACCGGCGCGGGGCGCTCTTCTCCCCATATTGCACGACATTCAGGCCGAATATGGCCATGTGAGCGAAGCCATGGTGCGCGACCTTGCCGCCACGCTCAACCTCACCCGCGCCGAAGTGCATGGCGTGGTGAGCTTTTATCATGATTTCCACGCCGCGCCCCACAGCCTGCCCGCCATCAAGCTGTGCCGGGCGGAGGCCTGCAAGGCGCGCGGGGTCGAGGCGCTGGTCGCAGGGGCGGAGCAGATCGCCGCTGGCCGGGTCGCGATAGAGACGGTCTATTGCCTCGGCCTCTGCTCGGTCGGTCCCTCGGCCATGGTCGGCCATGATGTGCATGCCGCCCTCACACAGGAAAAATTGAACGCCCTGATCGAGGAAGCAGCATGAGCGTGGTGCGCATTTCCGACGATGCCCTCGCCATCGCGCTGGGGGCGGACAAGGTCGCCGCCGCCTTTGAAAAGGCGGGCGCGAGCGTGCAGCGCGTGTCGAGTTGGGGGATGCACTGGCTCGAACCGCTGGTCGATATCGACGGCATCGGCTTCGGCAATGCCGCGTCCGGCGACGTGGCCGCGATATTGGATGGCTCTGCGGCGAGCATCGGCCGGATCGAGAATCACCCCTATATCGCAGGCCAGCAACGCCTGACCTTCGCCCGCGCAGGCAAGACCCGCCCGCTCAGCCTTGAGGATTATGCCGCGACCGGCGGCTGGCTCGGCCTTGAAAAGGCGCGGACGATGGCGGCGGAGGACATTGTGCGGGAGGTCACGGCCTCCGGCCTGCGCGGGCGCGGCGGCGCGGGTTTCCCCGCCGGCATCAAGTGGGACACGGTGCGCAAGGCCCGGTCCGATCAGAAATATATCGTCTGCAACGCCGATGAAGGCGACAGCGGCACTTTCGCCGACCGCATGGTGATGGAGGGCGACCCCTATATGCTGATCGAGGGCATGGCCATTGCGGGCCTCGCCGTCGGCGCGGATAAGGGCTATGTCTATATTCGCAGCGAATATCCCCATGCGATCGCGAAAATGCGCGCCGCCGCCGCGCAGTGCGCGCCTGTCATCGCGCCTTTTTCGGTCGAGATCCGGGTCGGCGCCGGGGCCTATGTCTGCGGCGAGGAAACCTCGCTGCTCAACAGCCTGGAGGGCCGCCGGGGCGAGGTGCGCGCCAAGCCGCCCCTGCCCGCGCTTAAAGGGCTGTTCGGAAAACCGACGGTTATCAATAATTTGCTGACACTTGCTGCCATCCCGTGGATCATGGAACAGGGTGGCGAGGCCTATGCCGATTATGGCATGGGGCGCTCTCGCGGCACCATCCCGATCCAGATTGCGGGCAATGTCAAATATGGCGGCCTCTACGAAACCGCCTTCGGCATTTCGCTCGGCGATCTGGTGAATAAAATCGGCGGCGGCACGGCGAGCGGCCGCCCGGTGCGCGCCGCGCAGGTCGGCGGGCCGCTGGGCGCCTATGTGCCGGTGGAGCAATTCCACCTGCCCTTCGATTACGAAGCCTTCGCCGCCGTCGACGCGCTGATCGGCCATGCCGGGATCACCGTGTTCGACGACACGATCGACATGGCGAAGATGGCGCGCTTTGCCCTTGAATTTTGCGCGGCGGAAAGCTGCGGCAAATGCACGCCCTGCCGCCTCGGTTCCACGCGCGGCGTCGAGGTGATGGACCAGATCATCGCCGGGCGGGACGTGGACAGGAATCTCGGCCTGATCGAGGATCTGTCCGACACGATGAAATTTGGCTCGCTCTGCGCGCTGGGGGGCTTCACGCCCTATCCGGTGATGAGCGCCATCAAATATTTCCCGGACGATTTCAAACACCGGGATTTCACCGGCGAGAAACACCTCGCAGGAGAGGACGCATGACCTATCAGCCCCAGGCCGATTTCGGCACACCCGAATCTCGCTCGACCGAGCAGGTGACGCTCACCATCGACGGCCGCCCCGTCACCGTTCCGGCCGGAACCAGCGTGATGCGCGCCGCCGCTGAGATCGAAACCGCGATCCCCAAGCTGTGCGCGACCGACAGCCTCGAAAGTTTCGGTTCCTGCCGCCTGTGCCTTGTCGAGATCGACGGGCGGCGCGGCACGCCCGCAAGTTGCACCACGCCGGTCGAATCCGGCATGGTCGTCCACACCCAGACCCCGCATCTGCAAAAACTGCGCAAGGGGGTGATGGAGCTTTACATCTCCGACCACCCGCTCGATTGCCTGACCTGCGCGGCCAATGGCGATTGCGAGCTTCAGGATACGGCAGGCGCGGTCGGCCTGCGCGAGGTTCGCTATCCGGTCGAGGCGACGCATCTGGGGCAGGCCAAGGATCAGTCCAACCCCTATTTCGATTTCGACCCCAGCAAGTGCATCGCCTGTTCCCGCTGCATCCGCGCCTGTGACGAGGTGCAGGGCACGCTGGCGCTGACCATGCAGGGGCGCGGTTTCGATTCGAAGATCAGCCCCGGCCTTGCCTCGGAAAATTTCATGGGCTCCGAATGCGTGTCCTGCGGCGCCTGCGTGCAGGCCTGCCCCACCGCGACGCTGGTGGAAAAGAAGGTGGTGGAGATCGGCACGCCCGATCGCTCCGTCGTCACCACCTGCGCCTATTGCGGCGTCGGCTGTACCTTCCGCGTCGAAATGCGCGGGGAACAGATCGTCCGCATGGTGCCGTGGAAGGACGGCAAGGCCAATCACGGCCATAGCTGCGTCAAGGGCCGCTTCGCATGGGGCTATGCCCATCATGCCGAGCGCATCACCACGCCGATGATCCGCGAGAGCATCGACCAGCCATGGCGCGAAGTGGGCTGGGAAGAGGCGCTGGGCTTTGCGGCCGATCGCCTCAACGCCATCAAGGCGCGCTATGGCGCGACCGCGCTGGGCGGCATCACCTCGTCGCGCTGCACCAATGAGGAAACCTTCCTCGTGCAAAAACTGGTGCGCGCCGGGTTCGGCAGCAATAATGTCGATACTTGCGCCCGCGTCTGCCACTCACCCACCGGCTACGGCCTCAACAAGACATTCGGCACATCGGCGGGGACGCAGGATTTCGACAGCGTGGACGACAGCGACGTCATCTTCGTCATCGGCGCCAACCCGACCGACGCGCATCCGGTGTTCGGCAGCCGCATGAAGCGCCGCCTGCGCGGCCTTGATGGTCGCCCCCCGGCAAGGCTGATCGTCATCGACCCGCGCCGCACCGATCTGGTGCGCTCCCCCCATATCGAGGCGGATCATCATCTGGCCCTGCGCCCCGGCACCAATGTCGCGGTGCTGACCGCCATGGCCCATGTGATCGTGACCGAGGGCCTCGCCGATGAAGCCTTCATCCGCGAACGGTGCGACTGGGATGAATATCAGCATTGGGCCGAGTTCGTCTCCCTGCCCACCAACAGCCCGGAAACGCTTTCGGTCGTCACGCAGGTGCCCGCCGAAACGGTACGGGCGGCCGCGCGGCTCTATGCGACCGGCGGCAATGGGGCGATCTATTACGGCCTAGGCGTCACCGAGCATAGCCAGGGCAGTTCGACCGTGATCGCGATCGCCAATCTCGCCATGGCGACCGGCAATATCGGCCGTCGCGGCGTGGGCGTGAACCCCCTGCGCGGGCAGAATAACGTGCAAGGCTCCTGCGACATGGGCAGCTTCCCGCATGAGCTTTCCGGCTATCGCCATATCTCGAACGCCGAAACGCGCGCGCTGTTTGAAAAGGACTGGGGCGTGGCGCTCTCGCCGGAACCGGGCCTGCGCATCCCCAATATGCTCGACGCCGCCGTCGATGGCACCTTTCGCGGGCTTTATGTGCAGGGCGAGGATATTCTCCAGTCCGATCCCAATACCCATCATGTCGCGGCGGGTCTGGCGGCGATGGATTGCGTGATCGTGCACGACCTGTTCCTCAACGAAACGGCCAATTATGCGCATGTATTCCTGCCGGGGTCGAGTTTCCTCGAAAAGGATGGCACCTTCACCAATGCCGAACGGCGCATCCAGCTTGTCCGCAAGGTGATGACGCCGCTCAACGGCATGGCCGATTGGGAAGTGACGCAGGAACTCGCCAACGCCATGGGGCTGGGCTGGACCTACACCCACCCCGGCGAGGTGATGGACGAGATCGCCCGCCTCACCCCCAGCTTTGCGGGCGTCAATTTCGACCGGCTCGACAAGGAAGGCTCGCTGCAATGGCCGGTCAACGACGCCGCGCCCGATGGCTCGCCCATCATGCATGTCGATGGCTTCGTGCGCGGCAAGGGCAAGTTCGTCGTCACCGACTATATCCCGACCGAGGAAAAGACCGGGCCGCGCTTCCCGCTGCTGCTCACCACCGGGCGCATCCTCAGCCAGTATAATGTCGGCGCGCAGACCCGCCGCACCGAAAACAGCCTGTGGCATGGCGAGGATATGCTGGAAATCCACCCCATCGACGCCGAGGATCGCGGCGTCAGGAGCGGCGACTGGGTCAGGCTGGCCAGCCGCGCCGGGGAAACCACGCTGCGCGCGCTGGTGACGGATCGCGTGGCGCCCGGCGTCGTCTACACGACCTTCCACCACCCGGACACGCAGGCCAATGTCGTCACCACCGATTATTCGGACTGGGCCACCAATTGCCCTGAATTCAAGGTGACGGCGGTGCAGGTCGGCGCGTCCAACGGCCCGTCCGACTGGCAACGGGATTATAATGAACAGGCCCGCCAGTCGCGCCGCATCGCCCGTCTGGAAGCAGAGGCCGCAGAATGAGCGCAGGCAGCGACACCTATGCCACGCTCATCCGCATGGCCAACCAGATTGCCGAGGCGCTGGTGCGGGAGGATGACCCGGCGGCGGCCACGGCCCAGCATGTCCGCCTCTATTGGGAGCCGCGCATGATAAAGGCGGTGCGCGACCGGAATGGGGAAGGCCTTTCGCCCGTGGCGGCGGAGGCATTCCGCCAACTGGAAAGCGCATGAGCGAAAGCGCCGCCTCCTCGCAGCGCCCCTTCCCCCTTATCCGCCTCGATCGCGAGGGCAAGGCCCGCCCGATCGAACGCGCCATAGCGGTCGAGGCGCCGGTTTCGATCGAATATAACGGCATCGCCTATGCGGTGATGATGGCCAGCCCGTCGGATCTGGAGGATTTCATCCTCGGCTTTTCCCTGACGGAAGAGATCATCACCGCGCCTGCCGATATTCTCGCCATCGAAATAGCGGAGATTCCGCTGGGTTGGGTGGCGCGCATCACGCTTGCGCCCGCACGGATCGAGCGCGTCGCGGAGCGGGCGCGCATGCGCGTGAGCGAGGGAAGCTGCGGGCTGTGCGGCCTCGAAAATCTGGAACAGGTGATGCGGCCCCTGCCCGCGATAGCCACGCGCCCCGCCCTCTCGCCAGGGGCGCTGTTCGCCGCGCTGGATGCGCTTTCCGCCCATCAACCGCTTTCCCGCATGACCGGCGCGGTGCACGCCGCCGCCTTTTGCGACGCGCAGGGCGCCATCATGCAGGTACGGGAGGATATCGGCCGCCATAATGCGCTCGACAAGCTGATCGGGGCGCTGGCGCGGGACGGCGTGGCCCCGTCCTCCGGCTTTTTTCTGCTCACCGCCCGCTGTTCCTATGAACTGGTGGAAAAGACCATCCTCGCCCGCTGCCCGCTGCTGGTGACGATCTCCGCCCCGTCCAGCCTCGCCATCGATCGCGCGGCGGCCCATGGCCTGACTCTCGTCGCGCTGGCCCGGTCCGATGCGGTGCTGGTGGCCCATGATCCCCACGGGATTTTCGCCTGATCGGCACGGGCCTGCCTGATCATCACGGGCCAATCGTCACGAAAAGGTCACGCCGCAACCGGATGATGCCCATCCGCGACGCGAATGGCCGAAAGCTTTATTTTGCGGAAACCTTCATTGCCCTCATAGGTTGAACATCAAGGAGGAGATGATGATGACCGACGATCTTCGTACCAATATGTGGAAGGCGATGGCGGAAAGCCCCTGCCTGATGATCCGGCTGAATGCCGGTGCGGATCATGCCGAGCCGCTCCTCGCCCAACTGGACCCGGATGCCCATGGCAAATTCTGGTTTTACACCAGCAGGACCAACCGCATCGCTGCGGGCGGCCCGGCCATGGCGCAATTCGTCGCGCGGGATCATCGGCTGTTCAGTTGCATCTCCGGCACGCTGGTCGAGGAAACCGACCCCGCACTGATCGATCATTATTGGTCGGACACGGTGGAAAGCTGGTATGAGGGCGGCCGCGAAGACCCGGCCATGCTGATGATGCGGTTCGACCTCAAGGAAGCCGAGATCTGGCAGCCCGACAACAGCCTGAAGGGGCTGTTCCACAAAATGACGGGCAAGGGCGACGACATGCGCGAAATGGGCACTCATGAGGTTCTGCCGCTCGGCTGAGCCGCCTTTGCCTCCCCCTTTTTCCACCCCTTCCTGCAAGGAGATATATCATGGGTTTTCTGGTTCGAATGGGCCTGCTCGCCGGGGCCGGAGCAGTGATCTACAAAATGTTCCGCCGCGACGGCGATGCATCCGGCGATAGCGAGGCCGCACCGGTCTATTCCTCCGGCGTGGTGCGCAATGCGGGGCGGGAGGAACAGCAGGACGCCAATGATAACCGCCCATGGGACATGGTGGACGAACAGGCGGACGAATCCTTTCCCGCCAGCGACCCGCCGGGAAATTACTGACCCGCTGGGAAATTACTGGCCCGCCGGGAAAGGGCGGATCGGGGCGAATGCCCGCTTTAGGGCTTACGGCTATTTCCCTCCAGCAACAGGACGGCGCGGGCGCGGAACAGGCGCCCGCGCCCTTTTCTTACCCTCGCCGGCGCATAAAGCATGGCGGCATCCATCGGCTTCTGACCGATCCCATCATCGCCTCTTTGCCAATGCACGGCCCTATCATAAGGATGGTGGATGGAAGAAAACGCCTCCCTATGCTTTCCCCCCGTCGCCGGGCCGGATGCACGGCTGTTGATCCTCGGCAGCCTGCCCGGCGTGCGATCGCTGGAATTGACCCAATATTACGGCCATCCCCGCAATCATTTCTGGCATCTGGTCGGGGGATTGATCGGCATCGATCTGCCCGCGCTGCCCTATGAAGCGCGTCTGGACCATGTGAAGGCCCATGGCTTGGCGCTGTGGGATGTGGTGGCGCAGGCCGTGCGCCCCGGCAGTCTGGACCAGCATTTGCGATCCGTGCAATCCAATGATCTGGAAGAGTTCATCGCAACCCTACCCCGGTTGCGCGCCATCGCCTTCAACGGCGCAACGGCCAGCCGCATCGGGCGCAGGCAACTGGCCAGCAGGGGAGAAAGCGGGCCGGGGGAAAGCGGGTCGGGGGACAGCGGGCGGGGACGCATCACCCTTATCGACCTGCCCTCGACCAGCCCGGCCAATACCATGGCCCTCGCCCGCAAGGCCGAGGCATGGAGCCGGCTGAAGGATTATATCGGGGCGCCATGAAAAGCAGGCAGCGCGTTCCGGCGGAGGTTCCGGGCCATCCGGGCCATTGGCAGGATGCTGGGGATTAGCAGGACGCCGTCGGGGGGAGAAGCTTTCAGTTGAACCAGAAAGCCCGCTACAACAGGCCGGTCAGGCGCAAGTAATCAGGCGCAGGCCCCTCAAAGGCCCAGAGCAGTCGAATGCGGGGAGCGGCCAAGCCTCTGGGCAAATCAACCACATGAGAACCGGGCCATGGCCGTAAATGGGGCGATCGACGGGATCCGAACCCGCGACCTCTGGTACCACAAACCAGCGCTCTAACCAACTGAGCTACGATCGCCACATTACCGATATCCGCCGGAGCGGAGGGCCAATTAAGCGCGCTTATCGGTAGCGTCAAGCATCCTTTTCTCCAAAGAATGCCGCTTCTGCAATTTTCGCGTTTTTCCCGCACGAAAGCCGGAAAAAACAAAAAAGCGAGGCCGAAGCCTCACCCTGTTACAGGCCCCTGTGCTGTCACCGGTTTCCCGATCCGCATGGCCCGTGCCGGATATCCCGGCGTACCCCCCTGCCCATCAACGGTAAACCATCAAGGAAACAGGGGCGTATGCGCGGGATTCAGGATCAGTTGACGGCGTCCTTCAGGCCCTTGCCGGCCTTGAACTTCGGCTGGGTCGAAGCCGCGATCGTCATGGTTTCGCCGGTGCGGGGGTTACGGCCGGTCGAAGCCTTGCGCTTGGAAACCGAGAAAGTGCCGAAACCAACGAGGCGGACTTCGTCACCCTTTTTCAGGGCGCCGGTGATCGCTTCGAACACGCCTTCAACCGACTTGGTCGCGTCGGCCTTGGAAAGGCCGCTGCTCTCGGCGACCGCGCTGATAAGATCCTGTTTGTTCATGCCTTGGGAACCCCCTTATGCTGGCTTCAGTTGGGAATCAGTTTATTGAAGGGCGCCATAAAGGCGCGGAATTTTGCGTCTGTCAAAGGGTAAAGCACAAAAACGCGACGGATTTATGGGCTTTTTTGCGCATAATTCTCCGTCGCGTTTGCCTGCGATCAATGACGCAGTGCAATATCCCCGTCACCGCCCTGCGATGAAATGGGTTTTGCAGCAAGATCATCCTCGTCCGACCAGACGATCGCCTCCAGCGGCGAGGCCAGCGCGCGCGCCAGCACTTCATCGACATGCGACACCGGGATGATTTCCAGCCCTTCTGTCACATTGGCGGGGATTTCCGCCAGATCCTTCTCATTTTCCATCGGGATGAGGACCGTCTTGATACCGCCTCGCAACGCCGCCAGCAGTTTCTCCTTGAGGCCGCCGATCGGCAATACCCGCCCGCGCAGCGTGACCTCGCCGGTCATGGCGACATCTTTTCGCACCGGCACACCAGTCAGCGTCGAAACGATGCTCGTGACCATGCCGATCCCGGCGGAGGGGCCATCCTTCGGCACGGCGCCTTCGGGCAGGTGGATATGGATATCCTTGCGCGCGAACACGCTGGGGCGGATGCCATAGCCGGGCGAACGCGCCCGCACATAGGAAAAGGCCGCCTGCACCGATTCGGTCATCACCTCGCCCAGCTTGCCGGTCGTCTTGACCATGCCCTTGCCCGGCACAGTGACGGATTCGATGGTCAGCAATTCGCCGCCCACCTCGGTCCAGGCGAGGCCGGTGACGGCGCCGATCTGGTTTTCCTCTTCCGACACGCCATGGCGATATTTGCGGATGCCCGCGAACTCGGCCAGATTGTCCGGCGTGATCGTGACGGCGCCCTGCTCCTTGCCTTCGAGGATGCGGCGCAGCGCCTTGCGGGCCAGCCGGGCGATCTCGCGCTCCAGCGTCCGCACACCCGCTTCGCGCGTATAATAGCGGATCAGGTCGCGCAGCCCGTCTTCGGTCACGACGAACTCGCTGTCCTTCAGGCCATGGGCCTCGATCTGCTTGGCGATAAGGTGCCGCTGCGCGATCTCGACCTTCTCGTCCTCCGTATAGCCTTCGAGGCGGATGATCTCCATCCGGTCCAGCAAGGCTTGCGGCAGGTTGAGGCTGTTCGCGGTGGTCACGAACATCACGTCGGAAAGATCGACGTCGATCTCCAGATAATGATCCTGGAACTTGCTATTCTGTTCCGGGTCCAGCACCTCCAGCAGGGCAGACGCCGGATCGCCCCGGAAATCCTGCCCCAGCTTGTCGATCTCGTCGAGCAGGAACAGCGGGTTCATCGTGCCTGCCTTTTTGAGGTTCGACACGATCTTGCCCGGCAGGCTGCCGATATAGGTGCGCCGGTGGCCGCGAATCTCGGCTTCGTCACGCACGCCGCCCAGCGATTGGCGGATGAACTCGCGCCCGCACGCCTTGGCGATCGATTTGCCCAGCGAGGTCTTGCCCACGCCCGGCGGGCCGACGAGGCACAGGATCGGCCCCTTCAGCTTGTTGGTGCGCGCCTGCACGGCGAGATATTCGACGATCCGGTCCTTGACCTTTTCCAGCGCGAAATGATCGGCGTCGAGGATTTCCTGCGCCTTGACCAGATCATTCTTGACCTTGCTCTTCTTGCCCCATGGCAGGCCGAGCAGCACGTCGAGATAATTGCGCACGACGGTCGCTTCGGCCGACATGGGCTGCATGCTTTTCAGCTTCTTCAATTCGGCATTGGCCTTGGCCTTCGCTTCCTTGGAAAGCTTCGTCTTGTTGATCTTTTCCTGAAGCTCGGCAAGTTCGTCGCCGTCCTCCCCGTCGCCATTGCCCAGTTCGCGCTGAATGGCCTTCAATTGCTCATTGAGATAATATTCGCGCTGGGTCTTTTCCATCTGGCGCTTGACGCGGCCACGGATTTTCTTTTCGACCTGAAGCACGCCCAGTTCGCCTTCCATGAAGGCAAATACCATCTCCAGCCGTCTGGCCGGATCGGTTTCGATGAGCAACGCCTGCTTGTCCGCCACCTTCACATTGATGTTCGCCGCCACGGCATCGGCGAGCCGCCCCGGCTCCTCGATCTCGCGCAACTGCATCGGCGTTTCGGCGGGCAGCTTCTTGTTGAGCTTGGCATAATTTTCGAACTGATCGGCGACAGAGCGCATCAGCGCGGAAACCTGCGGCCCGGCGGCGGCCTCTTCGGGCAGCGCCTCGACCTCGGCGGTCACGAAGCCATCGGCCGGGGTCACGCCCGTCAGGCGCGCGCGTTGCTTGCCTTCCACCAGCACGCGGACCGTGCCGTCGGGCAGCTTGAGCAATTGCAGCACCGTCGCAATGACGCCCATGTCGTACAGGGCGTCGCGATCGGGGTCGTCCTCCGCCGGATCGAGTTGGGAGACGAGGAAGATTTCCTTGTCCGCTTCCATCGCCTTTTCAAGGGCGACGACGCTCTTGTCGCGTCCCACGAACAGGGGAACGATCATGTGGGGAAACACCACAATATCGCGCAGCGGCAATAAAGGCAGTTGTATATTCAATGCTTTCTCCATCGTGCCGACTGGCGGCATCGATACCAATATGTGTTCGGTTCGGCGTCAATCAATGGCGCAAACCGATTCACCGAAAAACCGTCACGCCTCGCCCCTGGCCCCGCTCCGTTCAGAAAGGCAGCTTGAAACCCGGCGGAAGAGGCAGGCCGCTCGTCATCTTGGACATTTCCGCGCCGCTCACCTCATCGGCTTTCTTGCGCGCGTCGTTGAAGGCCGCCGCCACCAGATCTTCCAATATCTGCTTTTCGGACGGGACAAGCAGGCTGTCGTCGATGGAAACGCCGACGATGCGTCCCTTCGCCGTGGCCCGCACCTTCACCACGCCACCGCCCGCGACGCCCTCGACCTCCATCTTGTCGAGATTTTCCTGCGCCTTGGTCAGTTCCTCCTGCACGCGATTGGCCATGCCGAGAATTTCGCTCAGATCCTTCATGCGTTTGCGCTCCATTTCGCATCATCATCAATCGGCCATTGCAGTTCCGCACCGGGAAATGCCGCCATCGCCGCTTTCAAAACCGGGGTTTCGAGGATCGCCTGTTTCGCGGCTTCCTCGACAGAGGCCTTTTGTTCGGCCAGACTGGGCTGCGCCTCTCCGTTCACCGCCGACACTTGCCAGCGCGATCGGGTGACGGCCTCGATCGCCTGCTTCATGCGGTCGATCACCTCGCGGTCGATCGGGCCGACCGGCTGGAAATCCAGTTCCGGCGGCGCATAGCGGACGACCCGGACGAGATGTTCCAGTTCATCGGCGACCAGTGCATGATTGCCATCCCACAGGCGTTTCACCAAGGCCTCGAAACTGGCGGGCATGTCCGGCTCGGCCATGACAGGCGCCACTTGAACCTGCGCAGCGGGCGCCGTGTTTTCCTGCCCGGAACCGGAACTTGCCTGCCCCGGCGCAGGCATGGCGGAGGAAGCCGCGCCGGGCGCGCCGGGCGCGCCGGCCACACCGCCATCACGCAGCATCCGCGCCAGATCCGACGGATCGGGCAGGCTGGCGGCATGGACGATACGCAGCAGCGCCATTTCGGCGGCTTCCATCGGCATGACGGCGCGGGATACTTCTTCATGCCCCTTGAGCAGCAATTGCCAGAGCCGATGCAGCGGCGCGAACCCCAACTGGCTCGCCCAGTCGGCCAGCGCCTCCCGCTCTTCGGAAGATTGGGCCGGATCGTCATAGCGCCGCGCCGCCTTCGCCATGGTGACGGAATGGACGATTTCCATCAGCCCGCGCAGGATCGCCAATGGCTCCACGCCCAGATCATGCTGATCGGCCAGCGCCTTCAGCACATCCTCGCCTTTGCCTTCGAGGATATGCCCGAACAGGCGGCGGATCGCGCTGCGGTCGGACAGGCCCAGCATCTCGCGCACCTGCACGGCAGTGACGAGCGCGCGGCCATCGCCGCCATCGCCCTGTTCCCCGCCGCCGCCCATCTCGGCATGGGCAATCGCCTGATCGAGGATCGACAGCCCGTCGCGCGCCGACCCTTCGGCGGCCTGCGCGATCAGGCGGAGCGCATCGGGTTCCGCCGCGACCTGTTCCGCCTCCACCACATGAGCGAAGTGATCCGCCAGCTTTTCCGCCGAAATGCGCCGCAGGTCGAACCGCTGACAGCGGGACAGGACGGTGATCGGCACCTTGTTCACCTCGGTCGTGGCGAACAGGAACTTGGCGTGGGCGGGCGGTTCCTCCAGCGTCTTGAGCAGCGCGTTGAAGGCGTTGCGAGACAGCATGTGGACTTCATCGATGATATAGATTTTATAGCGCGCCGACACGGCGGCATAGCGCACCGCCTCGATGATCTCCCGCACATCGTCGACGCCGGTGTGGCTAGCGGCATCCATCTCGATCACGTCGATATGGCGCCCCTCCGCGATCGCCTTGCAGGGTTCGCACTGGCCGCACGGGTCGATGGTGGGGCCGCCCTGCCCATCGGGGCCGACGCAGTTGAGCGCCTTGGCGATGAGGCGCGCCGTCGAGGTCTTGCCGACCCCGCGCACGCCGGTCATCAGAAACGCATGAGCGAGCCGGCCACGCCTGATCGCGTTGCCCAGCGTTTGCACCATCGCATCCTGACCGATCAGTTCCCGAAAGGTCTGCGGGCGGTATTTCCGCGCCAGCACGCGATAGGCGTTGCCGGAAGAGGCGCTGGCCTGCGCGGGAGGCGGTGGGGATTCGTCAAACATCGGCCGCATATGTAACGGCTCGCGCCGCGCTTGTCGAAGGATGGATGGGAAGATCGGGAAGAATGGCGACACCACCGCTTCGGCAGCGCCGCGAGATAATATATAGGAGCCGGAACGACCCGTAACGAAATCGTTGTGGCTGCTTCCGTCAGGATCTGACCCGGTTGGCGACGGCTACGTCCGCCCGACTCCCGCTGGCCATATGGCCGCTGCCTTCGGGAATTGCAAGTGGCCCATCATAATCGAGGCTTCAGACGCCCTGCAAATTGTGGAACTGGCCCGGTATCCGCACCGTCAGCCTCTCCATGTCCCCGTCAATCGCGATCTGGCAGGCAAGGCGGCTGGTGCGCGTCGCCGCCGCCGCCAGATCCAGCATATCCTCTTCCGGCTCGCTTGCCGGGCGAAGCCTTGCGAAATCCTCGGCGGCGACGATCACATGGCAGGTGGAACAAGCCATCTGGCCTTCGCAGGTGCCTTCCAACGGTTGACCCGCCGCCTGCGCGACATCCAGCAGCGTATCGCCTGCCTGCGCCATGACCTCCTGCACCTCTTGTCCATCGGCGCTGATAAACCGGATGAGCGTCATCGCTTCATTCTCTTCCTCCTTATTGGGCAATGCCCTGCGCGCGGGCCGCCGCCGCTATCTTGTGCGTCGCCTCCCCGATTTCGGCAAGGGTGGTCATGCGCCCGAAGCCCAGACGGATGGACGATCGCGCCTCCCGCTCCGTCAGGCCGAGCGCGCGCAGCACATGGCTGGGGCGGCCCGACCCGCTGGCGCAGGCGGACCCCAGCGACAGCGCGACCGTGCGGCAATCGGACAGCAGGCGTGCCGAATCCAGCCCTTCGCGCCGCAGGTTGAGATTGCCATGATAGCGCGCCTCCCCGCTGCCGTTGAGCGTCCAGCCGGGCAGGTTTTCCAGCGCCTTGCCCCAAAGCGCCTCGACATGGGCCGCGTCCTCCTCCCGCCGCTGCGCCATCAGGCGCGCCGCCTCGCCCAGACCGACGCACAGCGCGGGCGAGAGCGTGCCGGGCCGCAAGCCCTGTTCCTGCCCGCCGCCATGGATCAGCGGCGCAGGCTCCACCCCGTCCCGCAGCCAAAGCGCGCCGATCCCCTTGGGGCCATATATCTTGTGCCCGCTGATCGCGATCATGTCGGCCGAGGGCGGCAGGGCAGCGCGGCCAAAGCCCTGCACCGCATCGCACAGGAACAGCGCGCCCGCCCGATGCGCCAGCCCGGCGATCGCCTCCACCGGCTGAATCACGCCGATCTCGTTATTGACCAGCATCACCGCGAGCAGGGCGGCGCGGTCGTCCAGTTCCGCCGCGACCATGGCCGGATCAAGCAACCCATCCGCGCCGACCGGCAGCAGCACCGGCTCGAACCCCTCTTCCCCCAGCGCAAAGACGGTGTCGCGCACCGCCGCATGTTCCGTCTCCACGGTCAGAACCCGGATGCGCCTCGCGTCGGCGCGCCGCGCCTTTCGCGCCGCGCCCTGTATCGCGATGTTGAGAGCCTCCGTCGCGCCGGAGGTGAAGATCAGGCGGCCGCCTGCGGGCATCATCGCCGCCACCCGATCCCGCGCCACCTCGACGGCGGCGGCGGCGGCGCGGCCCGGACGGTGGGCGCTGTGCGGATTGGCGAAATGATCGCGCAGCCATGGCGTCATCGCCTCATAGACCTGCGGGTCGAGCGGCGTCGTCGCCTGATAATCGAGATAGATCACACCCGTCACGCGGCCTGCTCCACCCCGGCGATCGCCCGCCACTGGCCAATGAAGCGCTGCACCTGCGCCTGCGTGGTGGATCGCCCGACGCTGACGCGCACCACTTCATCGGCGGCCTTGTCGTCCCAGCCCATCGCCTTGAGCACCGGACTGGTCTTGAGCGTGCCGGAAGAACAGGCCGCCCCCGCCGACACGGCGATGCCCGCCATGTCGAAGCGGATAAGCTGCGCCCGCGCCGCCTGCCCCGGCATGCGATAGCTGGCGATGGTCGGCAGGCGCTCCGCCCCCTCGGCGACGATCTCTCCGCCCCCGGCCCGGATCGCCTCGTCCAGCAACAGGCGCAACCGCGCCGCCTGCGCCATCCAGTCACGGCTGTCCTCCAGCGCGGCGGCCATAGCCAGCACGGCGGGCAGATTCTCCGTGCCGCCGCGATAGCCCTGCTCCTGCCCGCCGCCGGGATGGAGCAGGGTCAGGTCGCGCACCAGCAGCGCCCCGGCGCCGGGCGCGCCACCGAATTTGCAAGCGCTGATCGCGATCATGTCGGCGGCAAGCGGCAGGGCGATCTTGCCCGCGCTCTGCGCGCAATCGCAGAATAGCAGGCCGCCATCCTGACGGAGGCGCGCCGCCAGATCCCCGATCGGCTGGATCACCCCGGTTTCATTGTTCACATGCTGGATGACGTTCAGCGCGCCCGGCTCCACCGCTGTAACCCGGCCATCGGCATCCACGTCGAGACGCCGCGCCTCCTTTGCCGCGCGCAGCACCGCATCATGTTCGACCGGCGAAACGGCCACGCGATCCACCTTCGACCGGCCCACGCCGATGGCGATCGCCTCGCTCGCGCCCGATGTGAAGATGACATGCCCGTCCCAGCCCAGCGCCGCCGCGATCCGCCGCCGCGCCTCTTCCAGCGCGGCGCGGGCGGCGCGGCCTTCGCCATGGGGGGACGAAGGATTGGCCCAGCGCGCAAGGCCGTCCATCATCGCCGCCCGCGCGGCATCGCTGACCGGCGTGGTCGCCGCATGATCGAGATAAATGCGCTCCGGCGAAGAGGATGATGAAGGAGGCATGGCGGGATTTACCAAGGGAGCGGACTCATCTTGTTGCGAAAAGGGAATGCAATCCTATATAGGCGCACAACAGCCTGCCGCCAGCGTCCATCGCGAGGGCAGACCCGATATTCACGATCCAGCTTTTTGCAGGTGCCATGCCCGACGTAATTTTCCCCGGCCCGGAAGGGCGCCTCGAGGGCCGCTTCAGTCCTCCGCCCCGTCCCCGCGCACCGGTGGCGATGATCCTTCACCCCCACCCGCAGGGCGGCGGCACGATGAACGACCGCATCACGCAGTCGCTCTACAAGACCTTCCAGAAGCGCGGCTTCGCGACGCTGCGCTTCAACTTTCGCGGCGTGGGCCGCAGCCAGGGCACGTTCGACAACGGCATCGGGGAGTTGTCCGACGCCGCCGCCGCGCTCGACTGGGTGCAGAGCTTTCACCCCGAAGCGCAGACGACATGGATCGCCGGTTTCTCCTTCGGCGCGTGGATCGCGATGCAATTGCTGATGCGCCGCCCGGAAATCCGCGGCTTCATCTCGGTCGCGCCGCCCGCCAACATGTACGACTTCTCGTTTCTGGCACCCTGCCCGTCCTCCGGCATCATCGTGCAGGGAACCAATGACGAGGTGGTCACTGCCGGGGCCGTGCAAAAGCTGGTCGACAAGCTGCGCACGCAAAAGGGCATCACCATCCACCATGATGAGATCAGGGGCGCGAACCATTTCTTCGAGCATGAGCTGGAACAGATGATGATGTCGGTGGATAATTATCTCGACATGCGGCTGGCGCCCGACAGCCCGATCAAATGATCGGCTGACATTCCGCTGACATAAGAAAAAGGCGAAAGGCCGGTCCTGCGGGATCGGCCTTTTTCTTATGGCGCGATCTGCTCCTTGCCGCCTCGATGACCAATAAGACGCCCGCCTCACCCCCCGATCGGCACCGCCCAGATGGCGACATTGCCGAACATCACCAGCGCCGCCACAAGCATCAGCCAGCCCTGCCTGCGGTTCTTCGGCTGCTTCGCCAATATCCAGATTCCGCCCGCCAGCAGCATCAGCCCCGCCAGCATCAGCAGGGAAAGGATGGTGCCCGACAGGGCGGATAATTGTGCTGTGGTGGACATGATCTTTCCTTATTCTCCCTCTTCCCCGCATAATCGGGTAACTGTCAGGTGGCAATTCCATGACAGGGGGCCTAGATAAACGGCGAATCGAATCACTGGAATGAAGGTTCGCCCCCACCATGCGCGTTGCCATTGCATCCGACCATGCCGCCATCGATCTGAAGGCCCTGCTTGCCGACTGGCTGCGGGAACAGGGGCATGAGGTCGCGGATCTCGGCCCCGATGACGCCACCAGCGTCGATTATCCCGATTATGGCTATAAGCTGGCTCAGGCCGTGGCGCAGGGTGACGCCGACCGGGGCGTCGCGCTTTGTGGTTCGGGCGTTGGCATTTCCATCTCGGTCAACCGCAACCCGGCCTGCCGCTGCGCGCTGGTGGGGGAACCCCTTTCCGCCGCCCTTGCGCGGGAGCATAACGACGCCAATGTCATCGCCATGGGCGCGCGGCTGACCGGCCCGGACATGGCGAAGGCCTGTCTTGCCGCCTTTCTTTCCACCGACTTTGCCGGCGGGCGGCATCAGCGCCGCGTCGACAAGCTGACACACCCCGCGCTCTGAGCCAGAAAGGATTTCGCCCATGAGCAATGCCGCCACACTGGACGCCGCCAATGATATCCGCGCCGCCGATTTCTTCAGCGCCGATGTCGCCACGCGCGATCCCGCCGTCGCCGCCGCCATCGGCAAGGAACTGAAGCGCGAGCAGAACCAGATCGAGCTGATCGCGTCTGAAAATATCGTCAGCAAGGCGGTGCTGGAGGCGCAAGGGTCGGTCTTTACCAACAAATATGCCGAAGGCTATCCGGGCAAGCGCTATTATCAGGGCTGCGCGCCGTCCGATGATGTGGAGCGGCTCGCCATCGATCGGGCGAAGCAATTATTCGGTTGCGGCTTCGTCAATGTGCAGCCCCATTCCGGCGCGCAGGCCAATGGCGCGGTGATGCTGGCGCTGACACAGCCGGGCGACACGATCATGGGCCTCAGCCTCGACGCCGGCGGCCATCTGACGCATGGCGCCCGCCCCGCCCTGTCGGGCAAATGGTACAACGCCGTGCAATATGGCGTGCGCGAGGACAACCACCTTATCGATTATGAGCAGGTTGAGCGGCTGGCGATCGAAAGCAAGCCCAAGCTGATCATCACCGGCGGCAGCGCCTATCCGCGCCATATCGAATTCGCCCGTTTCCGCGCGATCGCGGACAAGGTCGGCGCGCTGTTCATGGTGGACATGGCGCATTTCGCCGGGCTGGTCGCGGGCGGCGAGCATCCCACGCCGTTCGGCCACGCCCATATCGTCACCACCACCACGCACAAGACGTTGCGCGGCCCGCGTGGCGGCATGATCCTGACCGATGACGAAGCCATTGCGAAGAAGATCGATTCCGCCGTGTTCCCCGGCCTTCAGGGCGGCCCGCTGATGCATGTTATCGCGGCCAAGGCGATCGCGTTCGGGGAGGCTCTGCGCCCGGAATTCAGGGCCTATGCCAAGGCGGTGATCGCCAACAGCAAGGCGCTGGCCGCCCGCCTCGAACAGCGCGGCCTCGCCGTGGTTTCAGGCGGCACCGACACGCATCTTTCGCTGATCGACCTGCGGCCCTATGGCATCAGCGGCAAGGACGCGGATGAGGCGCTGGAACGGTGCGGCATCACCTGCAACAAGAACAGCGTGCCGGGCGATCCCCTGCCGCCGACCCGGACCAGCGGCATCCGCGTGGGTTCGCCTGCGGGCACGACGCGGGGCTTCGGCATTGCCGAGTTCGAGGCGATCGGTGACATGATCGCCGACGTGCTGGCGGGCGTGCGCGACAAGGGCGAAGCGGGCGACCCGGCGGTCGAGGCCGATGTGCGCAATCGTGTGCTGGCCCTGACCGCGCGCTTCCCGATCTATGAGGGTTGACCGGGCGTGAAATGTCCTGACTGCAATGGTCGGCTGGAGCGCCTCCGCGCAGCCTGCCCCCATTGCGGCCAGAACAAGGGCGGCGCATCCTTGTCGCCCGCCCCTTCCCCCTCTCCCTCCGTTCCGTCACGCGGCATGGTTGGCGCGAACCGCGCCCTCGCCCGCCCGGCGGAGCGTCTGCCCGAAAGAAAGCCCTTCCCGCTGGAATGGTTTTTCCCCGCCATGCTGGTGGGCACGCTTGGGGCGATCATCGGCCTGATGTTGCCGGGGCAACCCTGGCAGCCGGGCGCGCTGATCGGCTTTTTCCTCGTCATCCTGCCCATGAAAAAATAGAGTCAGCCCCCCATGCGATGCCCCTTTTGTGGACATGAAGACAGTCAGGTAAAGGACAGCCGCCCGACCGAGGACGGCACCGCCATCCGCCGCCGCCGTCAGTGCGAGGCCTGCACATCCCGCTTCACCACCTTTGAGCGCATTCAGTTGCGCGACATCTGGGTGTTGAAAAGCGAGGGCCGCCGCGAACCGTTCGAGCGCGACAAACTGGCCCGCTCGCTCGATATCGCGTGCCGCAAACGCCCCATCGGCGCGGCCCAGATCGAAAAACTGGTGTCCGGCATCCAGCGGCGCATCGAAACCAGCGGCGACAATGAAATCGCCAGCACGATGATCGGCGAACTGGTGATGGAGGCGCTCAAGGCGCTCGACAGCGTCGCCTATATCCGCTTTGCCAGCGTCTATAAGGATTTCCGCGAGGCCAGGGATTTCGAGGAATTTGCCGGCACGGTGAAGGAAGTCGGCGGTGAGTGAAACGGCGGGGCCTGAAACGACAGGGATTGAAACCGCCGGAATTGAAGCGCCGGCAAATCACGGGGCCGCCGCACCGCAAAAGCCGGTGATCGTCCTCGTCCGCCCGCAACTGGGCGAGAATATCGGCAAGGCGGCGCGCGCCATGTTGAACTTCGGGCTGGACGAACTGCGTCTCGTCACGCCGCGCGACGGCTGGCCCAACCCGGATGCCGGACCATCGGCGGCCGGGGCCGATATCGTGCTGGAACAGGCGCGGGTCTATGGCAGCCTTGCCGAGGCCGTGGCCGATTGCGCCCATGTCTATGCCACCACCGTGCGCAAGCGCGGCGTCACGAAGCCGGTCGTCACGCCGGAAGAGGCCGCGCGCGAAATCCACGGCGCACAAGGGCGCTGCGCCTATGTGTTCGGCCCGGAACGCTCCGGCCTCGAAACCGATGACGTGGCGCTGGCCCGCAAGATACTGACCGTGCCGATCAACCCGGATTTCGCTTCGCTCAATCTGGCGCAGGCAGTGATCCTGTGCGCCTATGAATGGTCGAAGGGCGCGGGCCTGACCTCTCCCACGGTGGAGGATTTGCTGCCCCCCGCCCCGCAGGATGAACTGGAAGGGATGATCGCGCAGTTCGACACGCTGCTCGACAAGGCGGGCTATTTCTTCCCGCCCGATCGCGTCGCCGCGACGAAGCGGACGCTGCGCAACCTGTTGACGAAGCCGGGCTGGAACCATCTGGAGGTGCGCACGCTGCGCGGCGTCCTCTCCGCGCTGGGCAATCCCCGTTCCCGATAGATCAGGACCGGAGGCGCTCGAATTCCTCCATTTCATAGTCGATCGACGCTTCGACAAGCTGATCCCACAGCGCCGCGATCACCTCTGCGGGCGCGCCCAGCCGTTCCGCCTCGGCGCGGGCATTGGCGATGACCTGCGCCTTGCGGGCCTCGTCGCGGACATGGCCGCGTTCGGGCTTGATCCGGGCGGCGGCGCGCATATGGGCGAAGCGCAGGTCGAGCAGGGCGACGAGTTGCCGATCCAGTTCATCCACGCCAGCGCGGACCTGCGCCATGGTTTGATAATCTTCCGGTTTCATGGATCGCATGGCTAGAGCCTTTTCGGGCCGGATGGAACATCTGACGGCCCGGAAAATGCGGCAAGCCCAAAAAGCTTCGGCTCGCCCTCTTTCGCCCTGCCCTCTTCCGGCCCCGTCGAGGGTTGACATCCCCGCCCCATTTGTCCATAGGCGCGCCTTCGTGATTGGCCTCGCATCCCGGTGAAGCGGTGGCCCTGCCCCTGAAACATGGTCAGCAGGCGATACCGGGAACGCTTCATCTTCCCCGAAAAACGGGAACCGGCTTTCGGATCAGGAAGGTGAGCACCAAAGTTGTTGGCGATTATAAGGAATATATCATGACGAAGCGCACCAGCGCCAAGTATAAAATCGACCGCCGGATGGGCGAAAACATCTGGGGTCGCCCGAAAAGCCCGGTCAACAAGCGTGAATATGGCCCCGGCCAGCACGGTCAGCGCCGCAAGGGCAAGATTTCCGACTATGGCATTCAGCTGCGCGCCAAGCAAAAGCTGAAGGGCTATTATGGCGACATCACCGAAAAGCAGTTCAAGAAGAACTATGTCGAGGCCGCCCGCATGAAGGGTGACACCGGCCACAACCTGATCGGCCTGCTGGAGCGCCGTCTGGATGCGGTCGTTTACCGCGCCAAGTTCGCGCCGACCATCTTCTCGGCCCGTCAGCTGGTTTCGCACGGCCACATCTATGTGAACGGCGTGAAGTGCAACATCGCCTCGCGTCTGGTGAAGCCGGGCGACGAAGTCACGCTGGGCAAGAAGGCCCGCGAAATGGCGCTGGTGCTGGAAGCGCAGAGCCTTCCGGAACGCGACATTCCCGATTATGTCGCTCCTGACGGCAATGCGAAGGTCACTTATACCCGCGTTCCCACGCTGGACGAAGTGCCCTATCCGGTGAAGATGGAACCGAATCTGGTCGTCGAATTCTATTCGCGCTGATTTTCAGCTTCGGCATATGGAATTTCACGGCAAAGGCGGCCTTCGGGTCGCCTTTTCCTGTTTGGGCGCAGGCCAGCGTTCATCCCTGCCTCACCCCTTGCCCTCCGCCCATCGGGGTGCGACACTCTCGCCTTCACGAAAGAGCAAGGGACTTGTCGTGCGCACCATCACCTCCATTCTGACGCTGGCCCTGCTGGGCGGCGCGACCTGCGCGCAGGCGCGGGCGCAGAGCATCTCCGTCGAAACGATGAAGACCATCACGAAGGAGCTTTCCTCCGACGCGTTCGAGGGCCGCGCGCCCGGTTCGGCGGGGGAGGAAAAAACCGTCGCCCTGCTGGAACGCGAATTTGCGCGGGCGGGCCTGCAACCGGGCAACAAGGGTAGCTGGGTGCAGGAAGTGCCGCTGGTCGAGATCACCGCGAAGAACATGTCGCCACTGACCTTCACCGGCGGCAAGGCACCCCTGTCGTTCGCCCATGGCGCGGACATGATCGCCGCGACCTATCGCATCACCGATCATATCGCGGTGAAGGACAGCCCGGTCGTGTTCGTCGGCTATGGCATCAATGCGCCCGAAAAGAACTGGAACGATTATGCGGGCGTCGATGTGAAGGGCAAGACGGTCCTGATCCTCGTCAATGATCCCGATTATGCGATGGAGGGGCTGGACGGCCCCTTCAACGGCCGGGCAATGACCTATTATGGCCGCTGGACCTATAAATATGAGGAAGCCGCGCGGCAGGGCGCGGCGGCGGCGATCATCATCCACGACACCGTGCCCGCCGCCTATGGCTGGAACGTCGTGCAATCCAGCTGGACCGGCCCGCAGCATGTCGCGGACGCCGCCAACGGGCATAGCGATCAGAGCGAGGCGATCGGCTGGATCACGCTGGACAAGGCGCGCGCGCTGATGGACAGCGCCGGGCAGAATCTCGACGCGTTGATGGCCGCGGCGAAACAGCCCGGTTTCAAGGCGGTGGATCTGGGCCTGAAGGCCTCGCTTTCCTTCGACAATGATATCAGCCGGCAGAAATCGAAAAATGTCATCGGCCTGTTGCCCGGCAAGACCCATCCCGATGAATATGTGCTCTATACCGGCCACTGGGATCATCTGGGCCATTGCGCGGCGGCGCCCGATGGCGATGATATCTGCAACGGCGCGATCGACAATGCGACCGGCACGGCGGCGCTCGTCGCGCTGGCGCAGGCCCACGCCAAGGCGGGACCGGCGGACCGCAGCCTTGTGTTTCTAGCGGTGACGGCGGAGGAATCCGGCCTGCTCGGCTCTGACTATTATGCGGCCAACCCGGTATTCCCGCTCGAAAAGACGGTGGGCGGCGTCAATATGGATGCACTTTCCATGGCGGGGCTGGCCCGCAATGTGACGGTGATCGGCAAGGGTAAATCGCAACTCGACAGCTGGCTGGAACGCGCCCTTGCCACGCAAAAGCGCGTGGCCAGCGACGAACCGACCCCGGAAAAGGGCTTTTATTACCGATCCGATCATTTCAGCTTCGCCAAGCGCGGCGTGCCGATGGTCTATTTCGAGGGCGGCGAGGATCTGGTGAACGGCGGCAAGGCTGCGGGCCTGAAGGCGGCGGAGGATTATACCGCCAACCGCTATCACGGCCCCAAGGACGAATATGATCCGGGCTGGGACTGGACCGGCGCCATGGCCGATCTGCGCCTTTATTATGACATGGGCCGGGCGCTCGCCAGCACGCGGGACTGGCCCAACTGGGTCGAGGGCGACGAATTTCGCGCCATCCGCGACAAGAGCGCCGCGCAGCGAGCATCAACGGCGCAACCCGGCAAATAAAGCGCCTGCCGATGGCATGGCGGGGCTGTTCCGCGCGCAACTATCGGTTATAAGCGCGCCGCCCGCCCCTTCATGACCGCTAACGGAGCTTGCCGCCCATGACCATCCGCATGCCCGCAGAATGGGAACCTCACGACTGGCTGTGGATCGGCTTCCCATGGAACCCGCAGGAATGGGGCGGCGCGCAAATGCTGGCCCGCGCTCAGGAGCAGCTGGCCGCCTTTGCCGACGCCGTCCGCGCCGATGGCAAGGGCGAGGAAGTGCGCCTGGTCTGCACCGATCTGCCCAGCGCGATTCTGGCCAAAGCGCTGCTGAAATCCGACGCGGTGATCGTGACGGAACGCATCGGCGACATATGGCTGCGCGATACGGCGCCAATCGCCATCGAGCGGGCCGATGGCAGCCGCGCGCTCGCGGATTTCGCGTTCAACGGCTGGGGCGGCAAATATGAAATGCCCGGCGATGAGGATATCGGCGCCCGGCTCGCCGCGACGACCGGCCTGCCCTGCACCGCCGTCCCACTGATCTTTGAGGGCGGCGCGGTCGATACCGACGGCACGGGCCTGTTCGTCACGACCGAGCAATGCCTGCTCAACCCCAATCGCAACCCGGCGCTGGGCCGGGAGCAGATCGAAACGCTGCTGGCGGGCAGCATCGGCCTGTCCGGCATGCTGTGGCTGGGCGACGGGCTGGTGAACGATCATACCGACGGCCATGTCGATAATCTCGCCCGCTTCGTCGCGCCGGGGGTGATCGCCATCCCGCAGGCGACCACGCCGGATGACCCCAACGCCGCCATCTACGCCGACGCCGCCGATCGCGCCCGCGCCCATGGGCTGACGGTGGCCCCCATGCCCTCGCCGGGGCGGATCGAGGTGGATGGCGCGGTGATCCCGGCCAGCTACATGAATTTCCTCGTCGCCAATGCGGCGGTGATCGTGCCGGTTTATGGCGCGCCCAACGACAAGGCCGCGCTGGACGCGCTGGCGCCCTTTTTCCCCGGCCGCGCCATTGTGCCCCTGCCCTCCGACGCCATATTGGCGGGGGGAGGCAGTTTTCACTGCTCCAGCCAGCAAATGCCATCAGCCCGCGGATAAAGCCCATGACCCAAATAACCGTCGCCGCCCTGCAACTCTCCTTCGGGGAGGATCGCGCCGAGAATATCGAGAAGGTCGCGGAAGAAACGCGCAAGGCCGTCGCGCGCGGGGCCAAGATCATCCTGCCGCCCGAATTGTTCGAAGGCCCCTATTTCTGCACGGTGGAGGATGAGGCGCTGTTCGCCCGCGCCCTGCCCCTTGCCGAACATCCCGCCGTCACCGCGATGCAGGCGCTGGCGAAGGAATTGCAGGTCTATATCCCGACCAGTTTCTTCGAACGCGACGGCCAGCATCATTATAACAGCCTCGCCATGATCGACGATGCGGGCGAGATCATGGGCGTCTATCGCAAGAGCCATATTCCCGACGGGCCGGGCTATGAGGAGAAATATTATTTCCGCCCCGGCAATTCCGGGTTCAAGGTCTGGCCGACCCGATATGGCACCATCGGCGTCGGCATATGCTGGGATCAATGGTATCCCGAAACGGCGCGGATCATGGCGCTGATGGGGGCGGAGATGCTGTTCTTCCCCACGGCAATCGGCTCCGAGCCTTATGACGACAGCCTCGACACAAGCCGCATGTGGCGGCGCGCGATGATCGGCCATGCGGTGAGCAACTGCATGCCGGTGATCGCCGCGAACCGAATCGGCGCGGAAGGCGAAGGCGCCGCCCGGCAGAGCTTTTACGGCCACAGCTTCGTCACCGACGAATGGGGCGATTTCGTCGCGGAGGCGGAAGAATGGCAAAGCGGCGCGCTGGTCGCGACGCTCGATCTGGATCGCGCGCGCAGGCATCGGGCGGGCATGGGCTTTTTCCGCGACCGCCGCCCGGATCTTTACGGCCGTCTGGCGCAGGATATCTGATTGCCGCATCCGTCCGGTTCCTTCCCCCATGTCTATGCGATCGCGCTGGGGTCCAACCAGCCGCGATCTCGCCGGTTGACCCCGCGAAAGCTGGTCGAGCAGGCGATCGAGGCCTTCTCCCGCCCCCCGTTCCGACTGATCGCGCGCTCTCCCCTGTGGGAAACCCCGCCGGTCGGGCCGTCGCTGCGCCGCTATGCCAATGCCGCGCTGCTGGTCGAAACGGCAGGTCATGCGCCCGACGCCATGCTGAAACGGATGAAGGCGATGGAACGCGTGGCGGGGCGCCGCACTCGCCAGCGCTGGGGCGCAAGGCCGCTCGATCTCGACATCATATTATGGAACGGCGGCGCATGGGCCAGCCCCGGCCTCGTCATTCCCCACACCGCCTTCCGGCAGCGCGATTTCGTGCTGCTGCCCCTGAACCACATCGCCTCGAACTGGCGCGACCCCATCAGCGGCCACAGCATCGCGCATTTGCTGGCCCGCCTCAAAAAGCCCAAGAAATTGCGCAAATGCGGTTGACCCGCCGCCGGATGCTCTTTAGGTGCACCCTACTTCCTGACGGCGCGCGCCTTCGCGCACCCTCCGGGCCCTTAGCTCAGTCGGTAGAGCAACTGACTTTTAATCAGTAGGTCGCTGGTTCGAACCCAGCAGGGCTCACCATTTTATTCAATAAAATAAATAGTTTAGGCTGGTGGTGTGGAAGGCGTTTTCTCGGCGATTTCCAATTTGCGCAACAAATTCCCGGACGCCCCTTTACCTTATTATGGCTGGAGAAAATTTTTCGCATGCCTCGGTGGCAGAACGCCGCCAGCGGCAGGGGTAGTGGTCAGTTTGAATCTGACCCTGTTTTTTGTATGGGCCGCGCTCTGCGGGCTTGGCTTCTGCCTGCTCCACCAGCATCGCAATATCTTCGATTTCCCAAAAGCGATCTGCAATGCCAGCGACCATCGCAGGCCTAACCCCAAGGATCAGGTGATGGCATTCCGGCCATCGCATGCCCTCGGCCTGGCACGAGAACATTTGCTCGAAGGGGCGTGAAGAGCAGCGGAATAGGGCCTTGGCCTGTCAGGACAGGGCCAGCATCGTTGAATCGTATTCCCATGGATTGAAAATCGCCGCGCCGCTGTGGCGCACGTCCTTGACATTACGCGTCACCAGATAAAGCCGGTTCTCGATCGCGGTGGCG
The DNA here is from genome assembly GCA_050252755.1 of Sphingobium sp. Classification (GTDB taxonomy): domain Bacteria; phylum Pseudomonadota; class Alphaproteobacteria; order Sphingomonadales; family Sphingomonadaceae; genus Sphingobium. Next base: position 72,905 of record JBFWKI010000009.1, on the reverse strand, counting down.
GCAAGCATGGTGTCGACAACGCTCGCCCGATATTTCACCCCATCGCCGAATGATGGCGCTTTGTCGCTTTGAATCGCGTGTGGAAGCCGTCACCTGGCTGCACCTCTCTCAATAGCTAGGTTATCGTCCATTCTTTTTATAACTATGTTACTAATAGAATGTGCTGAACAGCGCGATTAAGCGCGATGAGGGAGAGAAAAAAACACCATGCGATCGACACTCAAGATTCTGGGCGCGAGCCTTCTTGCCGCGAGGGCCTTGACCGGAACGGCGGCTTTCGCGCAATCGGAAACCGGTGCGGCTACTCCTACTCGATCCCCGATGGCCGATAGCGGGCAAGTGCAGGAAATCATCGTATCGGCTCGCCGTCGCAACGAATCCATCCAGTCGACGCCGGTGGCGGTCACTGCGATTTCCCCGGTTATGCTGGAGAACAAGGCCAGCCTGAGCATTACCGATCTGCAAGGCACTGCGCCCAGCGTGCTCATCACTACGCAGTCCACGGGCGCATCGGCCGCGAATATCTCGATCCGCGGCATCGCCTTTGCCGATATCGACAAGAGCTTCGATCCGGCCGTCGGCGTCATGATCGACGGCGTCTACATCGGCACGTCGACGGGCCAGCTTCTCGACTTCTTCGACATAGACTCGATCGAAATCCTACGCGGTCCGCAGGGCACGCTGTTCGGCCGCAATACGATCGGCGGCGTCGTCAACGTGCGCCGCAGCAAGCCCACCGGCGAATGGGGCGGCAAGATCGAAGCAAGCTATGCCAGCTTCAACACGATCGCGCTGCGCAGCGTGCTGAACGTGCCCGTCGTCGAAGGACTGCTTGCTGCCAAAGTCTTCGAATTCCACCAGCAGACGGACGGGTTTTACCGCAGCGCCACCACTGGCCAGCGGATCGGCGGCAACAACCAGGAAAACTTCGGAGCCAGCTTCCTGCTGACGCCGTCCAGCAGCTTCGACGCCCTGCTCACCGTCGAGCAGCAGGACCAGAAATTCAACCCGACGCAGGCAAGCCTGACCGCCACCGGCGATGTTTTCTGCGATGCCATGCCGGTTGGGGCCTGCGACCGGAACAACACGAGCGACCTCTATACCGTCTACCGCGCGCAGGACTATTACCCCGCCAACTATCGCGCCCGCGCTAGCACGCTGGAAGCGAACTGGGATCTGGACGTGGTGAAGCTCACCTCGGTCACGTCTTATCGCGAAAGCCGGGAGTTCCAGCAGCAGGACTTCGGGACAGCCGGGGTCTATGTTGGCACCCGCAGGCAACGCTATCATCAGTTCAGCCAGGAACTACGCGCCAGCGGCAACCTTTTCGACGGTTTCGACTATGTCGTGGGCGCCTATTACTTCTCCAGCAAATACCACCTGCTGGACAATACAGTCATCTTCGGCGCCGACACCGGAACGATGGACATCACCGGCAAGTCCCGGTCGATGGCGGCTTTTGCGGACCTGAACTGGGAATTCGCGCCGCGTCTGCGCCTTTCGGGCGGTGGCCGCATCACGCATGATCGAAAGCAGAACATCGTGCCGGCCCTGTTCGACGGCGCCGCCACCTACAAGCAGAGCAAGTTCACGCCCAAAATCTCGCTGGATTGGCGCCCCACCAACGACCTGATGCTCTACGGCACCTGGTCGCAGGGCTACCGCTCGGGCGGGTTCAGCGGACGCGGCGCCACCCTGTTCTCGGCCACGACGCCGTACCGGCCGGAAACCGTCTCGATGTTCGAGGGCGGCATCAAGAGCGAGTTCTTCGATCGCAAGGTGGCGCTGAATATCGCGGCCTACATCACCGATTACAAGAACATGCAGCAGAACACGACGCTGACGCGCGATGGGGGCAACGGCAACGAAACCGTGGTCGTCAACGCGGCCGGGGCGAAGATCAAGGGTGTCGAGGCAGACCTTACCGCGCGACCCTTTGCGGGGCTGACGCTGCGCAGTTCGGCGGGCTATACCGACGCCAAGTTCAAGGGTTTTCTGGCCAATCAGCCCGTCTTCGGCACGCTGCGGACCTTCGACTTTTCGAACGTCAATCTGATCTACGCGCCCAAGATCACCGCTTCGTTCAACGCGGACTATGAAGTGCCGCTGGGCGAGAAGTCCAAGCTGACCGTCAGTGGCGGGTATCGCTACATCTCGCGCTACGACCAGCAGGTCGCCGCCGATCTGGCCACGCCGATCCCGGCCTCCGGCATCATTACCGTAGAGCGCAACGACCCGCGCTTGCGCTCGGACCGCCAGAATCTGCTCGACGCCAGCATCATGCTTGTGTTCCCGATGAACGAAAGCGGCGCCAAAGCCAAGTTCTCGGTCTTCGCGCGCAACCTGCTGGACGATCGCGGTACTGCGACTGCCTTCACCGTCGCCGCCTACCCCGAATTATGGGCATTTGCCGCCGCCCGCGAACCGCGCGTCTTCGGCGTCTCGTTCGGCGCAGAGTTCTAAGGAGCAGTCATGGACCAAAATACCATCCACTATATCGGCTTCATCCGCCGCAAACAGGGCATGTCGCATGCCGACTTTTCCCACCACTGGGGCACGATCCATCGCGATCTGGTTATGGAGTTCGCCGATCCCGGCCCGATCCTTCAATATGTTCAGGACGTCAGTCTGGAGCATAGTCCGGCAGGTTTCGCGCAGACTTTCGACGGCGCGCCGGAACTCTGGATCCGCAACGAGCAGGCGCTTGCCGAACTCTTCGCGGCGGAGCGGTTCCAATATGCCTATGCCGTGGACAGCCCGCTGTTCATCACGATGCCCGCGATCAGCTTCTTCGTGAAGGACCGGACCATCGTTGACGGTGAGCCTGAAGGCATCAAGCTGATGCGCCTGATCGGTGCCCCTGCGGCCGATGCCGCCGAAGGCTTCGAGCAGGCTTGGGAAAACCTGCCACACCCGCTGGGAATGGCGCAGGCGTCCCCATCGCGACTGGAACGCTCGCGGATCGTGTCCGCCGAGGCGGAAGGCACCGACGCAGCGGCATACTACGGCATCGAGAGTTCATGGTGGCCCGACGCCGAAACGGCAGCGCAGGCGTGGCAGGCCCGCGACGTGCAGGTGACTGGCGACGAACAAGTCCTGCTCGCGCGTGAACGCATCGTCATGGCAGCCAAGGCCACGGGCTGACCGAAAACGACAGAACGGGAGACGGAACAATGCTTGATTACAGCCGCGCCTTTCATACCGGCGTTCTGACGCCGGACCTCGACGAGGCCATCGCCTTTTACTCGAAGACGCTGGGCCTCACTTTCGCGGAACCATATGAGTTCGACGCCTTGCCCATCTGGACGCCCGATGCTGGGATGCATCAGGTCCGCAATCGCTTCACCTATTCGATCGACGGGCCGATGCATCTTGAATTGCAGCGCGGCGATCCGGGCAGCTTCTACGATCCGGCGCTGTCGCGCGGCGACCATGTGGGCTTCTGGGTGGACGATATTCCCTCCAGCGTCGCAGACCTCACCGCCAACGGGTGGGAAGTCATCGCTGCGGGCGCGGCGCCGGAGGATGGCTGGGGCGTCTTCACATATCTGCGCCCGATTGCCGGCGGCATGGCCATCGAGATCGTCTCGGAAGAGTTGAAGCCGGTCTTCGCACGCTGGTGGAGAGGCGAAGGTCTGTCCGTCTGAACGACGAACACATACGGCTCCCCCTGGCGCCCGTATCGCAAGGATGCGGATTTCCGTGAAGTTGCGGGCGTCCCTTTGCCGATAAAAACTTGGGAAGGATGGTCATGAAACTTGGTCTTCACCAGATTACCGCAAACGAACTTTCGCCCGCCCGGCTTGTCGAAGTGGCAGCCGCCGTGGGTTGCGAAGAAGTGTGCCTGTTCACGCATATCCCGATTGCCGCCTTGCCGGGCGACGATGCGCCGACGCTTTTTCCCGTCGTCGACCGGGAAGGCATCCCGGCGCTGCGAGACAGCCTGAGTGCCAATGCTGTCACTGTCGGCAACGTTGAATTTTTTCCCGTGACCGCGGACCTCGACATCGAGGTATATCGCGAGGGCTTCGAACTTGCCGCGGCGATCGGGGCCAAGCGCGCCGTCACGCATATCCATGACCCTCATGATGCACGCGCCGTCGGTGCCCTTGGCAGGCTGGGCGAACTTGCCGCGCAGCACGGACTGCGTCTAGGGCTGGAGTTCATGGGCCTGACGCCTGCCTGCGCCTCGATCGAACGCGCAGCGTGGTTCACGCAGCAGGCCGGCCCCGCCAATGTGGGTATCGGCGCCGATGCGCTGCACCTGATTCGCACGGGCGGCACTCCGGCAGACGTGGCGCGTATCCCCGCAGAGCTGTTCACTTACGCGCAGATCTGCGATGCGGACGGCCTGCACGCGACCGGCGACTATCTGCATGAAGCGCTGGAGCGCAAGCTGCCGGGCGACGGCGACTTCCCGCTTGCCGCTTTCGTAGCGGCACTTCCAATGGGTATAGCGGTCGATGTCGAAGTCCCCTCGCTCACGCGAATCGCGGCGGGCGGGTCTGCTCTCGACCATGCCCGCGAAGCCGTCGGACGTTCGCGCAAGTTGATCGAGGTCATCGGCAGCGGCCGTCCATGATCGCAGGATAAGAACAAGACAAGGACGAGAGGAAGCCATGAAAGACACGTCCACGCGATCGCCCGATGCCCCATTCCGTGCGGTTACTGATGAAGAAATCCGGCACTATCACGAGAATGGCTGGGTCCACCTCAGGAACTTCGTTCCGCAAGCCCGGGTGCAAAAAATCTTTGCCTTCGCCAAGGCCCGCATGGGAGAGGACGGCACGATCGACAAGGCGCCGGGTGCATTCTCCTACTTCAACGCGCTGCCGGTGCAGGATCTGGAGAACCCCGATTTCGCGCCGATACTCCAGCATTTCGGCGCGAGTGCGGTGGCCTTGCGCAACCTGAAGCGGCCTTCGGGATACCGCTATTTTCTGGACTATTTCGGCGTCAAACTTCCGCGTAGGGAAGGCGAAGGCCACGGAAAGTCCGACTGGCACCAGGATTTCGCCGCGCAGGTCGCCGACCGTTCGGGCGGAATGGTCTTCTGGCTCGCGCTGACCGATATGACGCCCGAATATGGCACGATGGCGTTCCTGAACGGATCGCATCGTCACGGCGTCATGGGCGATTACCGGACATATGGAGAGGGCAATCTCCTCGACGTCTATCCCGAACTCATCGAAACCTGCCCGTCGTCAGGACAACTGACGCTTTCAGCGGGCGACGTTACCGTCCACTCCGACCTGTGCGTCCATATGGCCGGCCCCAACATATCGGGCAAACCGCGCTGGACATATCTGGCGGTTATGAACCCGGCCGATGCCCGCTGGACGGGAGCCCCGGCGGTTTCTTTCGATACCACGGGGCTTGTCCATCTGGGCGAACTGGACGACGTGCGTTTTCCACGCATGGCGTGATGGATCAGGCCTGTTCTGTCGCCGGGCGATAACCGATCCGCAGCAATTGTCGGCGGAGCATATCGAGTTGCCGGGAGGCGGGCCATTCGGAACGCCCCTGTGCTACCAGCGTGGCGATCCCGTTAAGAATGATCTGGATGCCGGTGGCAGCTTCCACGGGGTCTTCTTCGGAATCGAACTCACCCCGCGCCTGCGCTTTCAGGACCAGCCCGACGAAGCGCGCATTGCTGGCGACGTTGGCCTCGCGCCAGTCTGCCTCGATGCCTTCGGTTGTCGGCGCCTGGCCCCAGAACGCCATCCAGCAGTGCCAGTCCTGCCATCGCCGGGGCGTGTTCGGCAAAGCAAGTTCCAGACAGGTCAGCAAATCCTTGCCCGCGCGTCCCGCGCTTTCAATGCGTCCCAGGCTCCGCTGCCAGGCGATGCGCTGCGTGTAGGCAAGCATCTCTTGCTTGCTGCGGAAATAATGGCACACGATCGTCGTGCTGTATCCGCAGGCTTCCGCCACGGCGCGGATCGTGACGGCTTCCATCCCGCCTTTGAGAACCAGACCGGACACGACTTTGGCGATGTCCTGGCGGCGTTCCTCATGGTCGACAATTCGCGGCATTGGGTGCGGGATACCTCATCGTCAGAATAGTTTTCGTAACCGTCACGCTACCGTTGGATCAACGCTTTTCCAAGCCCTGTACATTTTGCGAGGTGCCATGCCATTATTTTGAACATAGTTACATAAAAATCACCTCTGGGCGACCGGCATGGCGACCTTGGAGGCTTTCCTCGGGAGAAGGGAATGTCGCAAAATCCGACCCAGATCACAATTGCGGGCACGTGGTCGGTCATTGCCATCGCCGTTGGCGCGGGGGTCGTTCCGGCCCTGCAACCGCTGCTGCTTGGATCTCTTCTGAACGCCGGGAGGCTCGATCCTGTTACGCTGGGGCATGCCGCCACGCTCGAAAGCCTGGGCATGGCCATCACATCGGTGTTGGCGACATTCTGCCTGCGGCCCGTGCACCTGCGCCCGCTGATGGCGGTTGCGTTGCTCGCGACCCTCGCCGCCGGGGGCTGCACCATGCTCGCGCAGGGGTCCGGGATCGTCTGGGCACGCGGGCTTAATGGAGCCGCTAACGGGCTTCTTCTGTGGATTCTGGTGGGCCTGATGACGCGTGCGCGGCATCCGGCGCAGGTCTTCGCCTACTACATAACCGGCCAGTCGGTCATGGCTTTCGGCCTTTCGACCCTGTTCGCTGACGTCGTTCTGCCTATGTACGGGGCCAATGCCACCTATCTGGTGCTGCTCGGGCTTAACGTGCTGCTGCTGGTGGCTGCCGTGCCGCTGGCGCCCCGCGCTTATGCTCCGTTGGGATCGGAACAGGGAGGAATCTCCCTGCCGCCGACCATCGGGTGGGTGGCGCTTCTGGGCGTAGGCGCGCAGATCGCCGCGATCATGGCCTTCTGGGTCTATGCGGTGCCGCTGGCCGCACGTGTCGGCTTCGAGCAGGAGCAGGCCAACCGGATCATCAGCACGGCGAACATCGGGCTGATCGTGGCGGGCATCGCTGCCTGCCTTACCGCATCGCGCTTCAAGCCCGTGCCGGTTATCCTTGCGACCACCGCGGCCAGCCTTTTGGTGCTGTTCACCACGATGACCAGCAGCAGCGCCGCCGTGTGGACGGTCGCGCTGCTCGTCTTCACCTTCGGCTGGACCTACGCGCCGCCATTCCACATTACCTACCTGATCGAGGCAGACCCGTCGGGCCGTGCGGCGATGCTCGTCAGCCCTGCGCAACTGCTGGGTATGGCGGCCGGGCCAATGGCGGCGGCAGGCGTCGTCGCGGACGGCGACGTGACCGGCGCCCGGATGGTCGCCATAGCAGGCTTCGCCGCATCGTTCCTGATCGCGCTGATCGTGCAGTTCAGATCGTCTTCCGTGTCGACAGCCTGATGCCGCCTGATTTGACCTTCAATGGATAATAAGCTCATGACAGACCAATATGACTATATCATCGTCGGCGCCGGCTCCTCCGGCTGCGTTCTGGCCGACCGCCTTTCAGTGGACCCGGATATCCGCGTGCTGGTTCTGGAAGCCGGCGGCCGGGACACGAGCTATCTCATCGGCATGCCCAAGGGCATAGGCCGGATCATCCTCGATCCCAAGCATGCCTGGCAGTATCCGGTGCAACAGCCACGCGAACCGGGGATGCCCGCGACCGAGGCATGGGTGCGCGGACGCGGCCTTGGCGGATCGTCGTCGGTCAACGGCATGATTTACATTCGCGGCCATCACGAGGATTACGCCGAATGGGAACGGCGAGGCGCAACCGGTTGGGGCTGGGATGTCATGAAGAACGCGTTCATGGCGATCGAGGACCATGAACTGGGACCGGGCGACGATCGCGGCACAGGTGGCCCCCTGCATATCAGCACGGGCAAGTTCCGCTATCCGCTAGCCGATGCCTGCGTTCAGGCCGGTGTCGAGATGGGGTTGCCGCTCAAGCAAGATCTGAATGCCATGCCGCAGGAGGGCGTGGGCTATTATTTGCACAACATCAAGAACGGGCGCCGCCAAAGCTCTGCGAAGGCGTTCCTCCATCCCGCCGCGAAGCGCGGTAATGTTCATATCGTCACCGATGCCGAAGTGGAGAACCTTGTCTTCGAGGGCAATCGCGTCACTGGCGTACGGACCCGGCGCGGCGGCACGACGATGACCTATCGCACATGCGGCGAAGTGATCCTGTCTGCTGGCGCGATGAACAGTCCGAAGATCCTGCAGGCATCGGGCATCGGCCCGGCCGAGTATCTGCGCGGCTTGGGGATCGAGGTGAAGGTCGACAATCCGCATGTCGGCGCGCACCTGCTGGAGCACCTCGGGTTCTCGCTGCCGCACCGTGTCATCAAGGGCAAGGGGATCAACAACCGCTTCCGCGGCCCCGGCCTGCTGGCCAGCGTCGCTCAATATTATTTGACGCACACCGGGCCGATGGCGACCGGCCCGTTCGAGATCGGGGCCTTCGTCCGCGCCAATCCCGCGGCGACCCGGCCTGACTGTCAGCTTTTCATGGGTGGCTTCACTTTCGCGCGAGGGGGTGATGACACGTTCCCGATCCAGCTGTCCCATGTGGAGGACAAGCCGGGCATGACGATCTACGGTCAAATCCTCAACCTGACGAGCGAAGGCACTTTGCGCATCGCGTCACGCGATCTTGCCGAGCCCCTTCAGATCACCCCCAACTGGCTGACCACCCCAGAAGACCAGCAGACCGCAATCGCGATGTTCCGTTATATGCGCCGCTATATGCAGATGCCCGCCATCGCGCAGTACGTCGCAGAGGAACTGGTGCCCGGACCATCGGTTCAGAGCGACGAGGAAATCCTGTCCGCGTTCCGGCGCCTGTCGATGTGCGGCATCCATGCCGTATCCAGCTGCCGCATGGGTGCCGAGGGTGACGCGGTGGTCGATCCACGCGCGCGGGTTTACGGCCTGCAGGGTTTGCGCGTCGTCGACTGCTCGATCATGCCCGGCCTGATTTCCGGGAATACCAATGCCCCGGCGATGGCAGTGGGCTGGCATGCCGCCAGCCTGATCCGGGAGGACCGCAGGTAAGTCCGGATCAAAAGAGGGAATGCCCGGTCGACTCCATGCCGACCGGGCCTATCGATCAGAGGCTGATGTCCATCATCGCTGTCATGCGCGCCGGATCGGGATCATATGGCGGACGTCCATACTCCATGATCGGGAAGAACTTACCGTCCAGTGCTGGCGAACCATAATAGACCTGATCGTAACGGTGGACCTTGATCAGCCATTCCGTGCCGTATTTCTGGAACGTGCTGTGATAGATGCCCATCACCACCTGATAGGACCCGTCGGGCATACGCAGCACTTCGTCCACATGCCCGCGTGACGCTGCCGTATCACCATCGACCTCGATCACCAGCGACGAGATCGTCTGTCGCACGAACGGGAAGCCCTGCATGACGTTCCACCAGTGATCGACCACGGCCTGACGGCCTTGGACGATGCTGCCGAAAGCATGCCATTCGCCATCGGGAGCGTAGCATTCTCCATGCGCTTCCGGATCGCGGCGGAAGATGGAATCCCCCAGCCGTGCCAGCGTACGTCGCACCCCGGCATCGCCATCCAGACGGTTTAGAACCTCACTTGTCATAGCAATCCTCATTTCGGCTTTTGGATTACTCAGTTATATAAAAACTGGTGAGTGCGAATAGATCGCATATTTGCTAGGTGTGCCTCCGAAGAGGCGTTTGCCGGAACAATCATAAGAATAATCGGCAAGAGCCAGGTAAAGGACCGGTCCTGTCGAGGTCTGGGAACGGCCGCTATGTTGGCGGTTCAGGACGGGAAGAGGATCGCACCATAGTTTTGTGCACCATGAAGAATGTGAATGATGACCACTTTCTCCCGTTCGACCCTGTAAAATATCAGATAATTCCGGTGAACACGCCATCGCACACCCGCCGCCTCATAGCGCGGAACGAGCGGGAAGCGTTCCGGCATATCAGCCAGCCCAAAGCATTTTGAACGCAGTTCGTGTAAAAAGCTCAATACTCGCGCCGGATTGTCACGTGCTTGCGTTCATATCCACCCCCGGATTCCACTCTGATGGCTTGCTGCGTTTCATGCCGCGTATGATCGGCGAAACGAAATCGTCATCACGAGCAGCATATCAGTTCAACATCGAACTGATCTGGCCAAGCACCGCGTCCGATTGGGTTGCCCCGCTCGCATCCTGAATGGTGTCGAGTAGTTCCGTCACATTACGGCGGGATATGGATGAGATCCGGCAGTTCCGCCACCGCTCATTGCCATCGGGATCGGCGAAGATATAGTGATCGAAGATCCGTTGGATTGCGCTCACGGATCGCAGGGGTGCCAGCGGCTTGCCGCGACTGTCCTTCTCCCCCTGCTGCTGCGATTTTTCAGTGCAGGTTCACTCTCGCCCTGCTATGGTGACGCATATTTGACTGTTTACAGGTGAAGCAGATGAAGATCGGTCTTACGCTTATCGCCCTTCCCTTCGCTTTTGCGCTGACAGGTGCGCAGGCCGCCGATCGCACACCCGAAGCGCGGCTGGAAAAGGCCCTCAAGGGATATGAGCCGGGCCAGCCTGTCAAATGCATCATGTTGCGCAATATCCGGTCGAGCCAGATATTTGACCGCATCGGCATCCTCTATGACATGGGCGGCGGCCTCAAATATCTCAATCGCCCCGCATCGGGCGCGGAATCGTTGCGGTCCGGCACGACGATGGTGACGGACACCCGTTCGTCCGAATTGTGCAATATCGATATTGTGCGGCTGTACGATGCCTCTTCCCGCATGTCCGCGGGCTTTGTCGGGCTGGGGGATTTCGTTCCCTATAAAAAGCCTTCCGCCAAAAGCCGATAAGCATCGAGCGAACTGAGACGGAAAAGAGGCCCGCCGACGGCCCTTTTTCGTCTTGCCATCTTCCGCCTATCCCCACGATCCCATCGCCGTAGCGCGGGATTTCCGCTATGCCCATGGCCATATATCCATAGCTAGGGGCGGGCGCTGGCAAGGCGCAGGCGCTTTCCATGCGAGAAGGTCCGTGGAATGAAGATCAGGGCGCAGGATGGCGGATTTCCCTCTGCACGGCGGCTCAAGCCGCTGATCTTCCTGATGTTTGCAATCTTCGCCATGGCGACCGACGCCATCGGCACCACCCTGCCCCACATCCTTGCCGATTATCATGCGGGCGCAATGGCGGCGGGCAGCCTTCATTATGCATCCCTGTCGGGCATCGGCGCAGCCGCGATCGGGCTGGGTTTTCTGGCCGATCGCATCGGGCGCAAGGCCGCGATGCTGTGCGGGTTGTTCCTCTGTTTCCTGACCTCCGCCCTGTTCGTGGGGGGAAGCCATTCCGGCATTCTCCTGATGCTGCTGTTCGTCTCCGGCCTCGGCGTGGGCCTCTTCCGGTCCGCCATTCTGGCGCTGGTCGGCGCCCTGTCCCGTTCCACCCGCGATCATGCCGTGGTCATGAATCTGGTCGAAGGCTCTGCCGGCATCGGGGCGATCCTCGGTCCGGTCGGCGTGGCGATTCTGCTGCAAGGCGGCGCGAACTGGAAATGGGTCTATCTGATCGCCGCGCTGCTCTGCTCGCTGCTGATCTCCGGAACGATCGCCACGCCCCTGCCCCGGTCCACCGCCGGTCCGGCCGACGACAAGGCTGGGCCACGCGATACGATGCGTCTGTTTCTCCATCCGCATGCCCTGTTCTTCGCCGCCCTGTTGATGCTCTGCGTTGGTGCCGAAATGGCGATCTATGTCTGGGCGCCGATCTATTTCACGGGATATCAGGGGCCGAATGCGACGCTCGCCGCGCTCATCGTTTCGCTCTATCTCCTGCTACGGACGCTGGGACGCTTTATCGGCGCATGGCTGCTGTCGCGTTTCGATTGGGCCGCGACGGTGGCGGTGTGCAGCGGCATGACGGCCCTGCTGTTCGGCCTCGCGCTGATGGGCGGGCATGGCGTCGCGGCGTTGGCCCTGCCTGCGGCGGGGTTGTTCCTGTCCCCGCTCTATCCCACCCTCAATTCGGTGGGCATCAGTTGTTTCGACAAGGGCCGTCATGGCTCCATTGCCGGTTTTCTGCTGTTCTTCGCCTGCCTTGCCATGGTGATCTCGCCCCTCGCCATGGCGGCGGCAAGCGAGCGGATCGGGGGCCGGGAGCATGGCCTGACGCTGGGCTCCATGTTCGCGCTGATGCTCGCGATCGCCTGCCTCTGGAATGCCCTTGCGCGGCCGGTCGCGGCCAGACTGGCGGAACGGGACGGCCTTGATTATGGTGAGCGCAGGTTCGACACTGGCCAATGAACACACATGCCACGCGTCAGAACAGCCCGTGACTGCCGCCGACCGCGCCGATCACCGCGATGATCGAAACCCCCAGCAGCAGGCGGTGCATCCTTTCGAGACGGGCGAAATCCCGCGCCGGGTCAGGCGATGCCGCCATGCGCCGGTGCAGGGCAAGCGGCTCCACCACGAACAGCATGATCGCGAAGATCAGCCACACCAGCAGCATCGCGTGCATCCACCAGAAATGCGGATCGGCAAAGCGGCCCCACATATTGCCCCGCCAGCTCATCCAGAAACCGCTGATCCCCGCCAGCAACACCCAGTTCCGCGCCTGCGGGGCGAAGCGGCCCTCCAGCTTGTGAAAGGCCGCCAGCCGCTCGTCGGGCGCATGCAGGCTGCGCACGGACGGCATCACCACCAGCGTCACGAAGGCCACGCCGCCGATCCAGAACAGGATCGAGACGACATGCACGACGCGCGCGATGGTGAGATCGTCCATGGCAGCCTCCCCTTTCCTATGCGGCGAGCAACTCGTCGGCCGGGCCGAAGAACTCATAATGAATATGGTCCGATTGCACCCCGGCCAGCGAGAGCGCCGACACCGCCGCCCGCAGGAACGGGCGCGGCCCGCAAATATAATAATCCGCGTCCTCTATCGGGGTATTGGCGATCAGCCATTCATCGGTGATGATGCCCGCATGGTCATAATCCTGCCCGGCGACCTCACCGGTCAGCGGCGTCTGGTGGAAATCGACGACCGAAATCGCCTTGCCCTTTGCCGCCAGCGCCCGCACATGATCGCGCATCGCATGGGTTTCCCGATCATGCGTGCCGTGGATATACCATGTCGGCAGCGCAGGGTGATCCGCCGCGATCGCTTCCAGCATCGCCACCATCGGCGTCAGGCCGACGCCACCCGACAGCAGCACGACCGGGCGTTCCGGACTGTCGGCAAGGAAAAATTCCCCGGCGGGCGGAGCGACCTTCAGCACGGTTCCGGCGACGGCCTTATCATGCAGCCAGCCCGACACGATGCCGTGCGGTTCACGCTTCACGGAAATGCGATAGGTTTCGCCATTGGCCGCGCCCGAAATGGAATAGTTGCGCTTGATCGGGGGCTGGCCCGGAATCTCGAACCAGAAGGTGAGATACTGGCCCGGCTTGTGCTCCATCACCGCGGCGCCATCGACCGGCCGCAGGATGAAGGAGGAAATGACGCTGCTTTCGCGAATAACCTCCTCGACACGGAAATCGCGCCAGCCGTTCCAGCCGCCCGCGGCTTCCTTCTGCTCCCCATAGACGCGGGTTTCCCGCGCGATCAGGATATTGGCGAGGAACCAATAAGCCTCGCCCCATGCCGCCAATATTTCTTCCGTCGCGGCGTCGCCCAGCACCGCCTTGATCGCGCCGAGCAGTGCTTCGGCGACATGGGGATAATGTTCGGGCAAGATCTGCAAGCCGACATGCTTTTGCGCGATCCGTTCCACCGCCGGGGCGAGCGCGCCCAGATTCTCGATATTGCTTGCATAGGCGAGGATCGCGGCGGTCAGCGCGCGGGGCTGAGAGCCGGTATCGCCATGATGCGACTGATTGAACAGATCGCGGATTTCCGGGTTTTCGAACATCCGCGAATACATTTCGCTCACGATGGCAAGGCCATGCGCCTCCAGCGCGGGAACGGTAGCCTTGACGAGCGAAATGGTCTGCTCACTGAGTGTCTGCGACATCAACGTCTCCTGTTGGTAAATAATGGAAGGGGGAAGGAAAGAAAGCCGGTGTCAGCCGCCCGGTGGCTGATCGTAGAAATCGACCTGCATTTTCATCTCGCCCATGGGCGTCACGAAATGCGGCTGTTGTGGTTCCACCAACCCGGCATGACCGGGATCGAGCAAGACTTCCGAGGGCGGCTCCATATAGGTGAGGCGCAATTGCCCCTCTATCACCCGGATCAGGCCCCATACGCCCGCCTTGGTGGAATGCCGCCCGCGCAGCGCAGCGGGCAGCGTATCCTGATCGAAAACCGGGGTGGAACGATAGGGCCGGGGCACCTCCCCCTTTTCCGCCTGCCCTGCCGATAAGGGGTCGGTCATGAATGCGCACTCCCTTGCATATCGGGTTCGGGTTCAGGAGAAGATCGGGGGGCGTCCAGCCGGAAGAACAGGGCCAGTTGCAGGCTTTCCGAAATGCGGCCCGCCTTGGCCTGAAGCGCCTCTGCCGCGCCCTGCTCCATCAGTTCATCGGTCGTGCGCGCCCAGAGCGCCAGCCAGCGATCGAACAGCGCGGGCGTGATGCGGCTCTGATGTTTTTTGTGGGCGGGCACCGGCTGCCCCTTGTACCGGCCGCTGCCCAGCATGACCGAGGACCAGAAGGCGGTGAGCTTTTCCAGATGATCGGGCCAGTCGTGAACGGCGTCGTTGAAAATGGGGCCAAGCTGCTCATCCGCACGAATGCGCGCATAAAAGACATCCACCAGATGCCTCAGCCCTTCATCGTCCATCTGCAAACGGCCCATCACCGCGACTCCAATCATGTATTATTGATGCATCTATACTCGCCCCATTAAATATGCAACTAAAATACATCATTATGGATCGAGGCGGCGCGGCGGAACGCGATGGGGCCTGAAGAAAGGGCCGTCTCCCGTCGCCCCACGCCGCGATCCTTCACAATATTATGTGCAAGACGCGATAATGCTGTATCCGGGGCCGACCACGGGACAGGATGGTCATGATGTCGTTTCTGCTTTTCATCGGATTGCTGATCTTGGGCTTTTTGCTTCAGGATACGCGCAAGAGACTGAAAAGAACGGAAACATTGCTACGCGCGCTGGAACTGGAGCAGGAGCGGCTCGCCGGGACGCACCGGGAACAAGCGCCCCTCACCCCGCGCGCCAGCCCTTGGCAACCCGCGCAAACGGCCATTCCTCCGGAGGAAACTGCGCAACGCGCGCCATCCATGCCGCTCTCGGCGCAGCCCACCGCAGAACCGGCAGCGGAAGAACCGGTATCGGAAGAACGGGCGCCAGAAAAACCGTGGATCGCGGAACCACTCACCCCCGCCGACCCCGTTACCAATCCCGCTGCCGAACCGGACATCGCGACCGCCGCCTATAGCGCGCCGATGCAGGCATCACAGGAAGAAACGAAGGCAGGCACAGGGGCGGCGGCAAAGACGGATACCGCCCCCGCCCGGCCCGGCCTCTCTGTCCCCCGCATCAGTTTCGAGGATCTGTTCGGGCGCAAGCTGCCCATCTGGGCCGGGGGCGTCACCCTTGCGGTGGCGGGCGTGCTGCTGGTCAAATATTCGATCGACGCGGGCCTGCTGTCCCCGGCCATTCGCGTGATATGCGGCCTGATCTTCGGCGGCGGGCTGATCGCAGGGGCCGAGGCCGCACTGCGCCAGCGCCACCGGGTCGGGGATGATCGCGTGCATCAGGCCCTTTCCGGCGCAGGCATCGCCAGCCTCTACGCCTCCATATTGGCGGCCGTGAACCTGTATGATCTGGTGGGCGCAGGCACCGCCTTTGCCGGGCTGGTGATGGTGACGGCGCTCGCCATGGGGCTGTCGCTGCGGTTCGGGGCGCCCAGCGCGGTGCTGGGGCTGGCCGGAGGCGTCGCCGCCCCGGCGCTGGTCAGCGCGACCGAACCGAATGTGCCGCTGCTGTGCACCTATCTCGCCCTTGCCATGGGCGGCCTTGGCGCCTTGTCGCGCAAGCAGCGCTGGCTCTGGCTGGGCATCGGCGCGCTGCTGGGCGGCGCGGGATGGGGCATGCTGCTCATCCTGAGCGGCGGGCTGGATTTCGTCTCCACCCTGTCGGTCGGGATGCTGGTGCTGATCGCCGGGATAGCCGTGCCCGCCCTCGCCTTCCCGCGCAGCGCCGCGTCGCTGTTGCGGGGCGGAGGCGCGCTGATCGCCGCCGCACAGATCGCCGCGCTGGTCGCGACCGGCGGCTTCGCGCCCCTGGAATGGGGGCTTTACGGGCTGGTGTCGGTGGCGATCCTCTGGCTGGCCCATCGCGAGGCCGGCTTGCGGATGCTGCCCGCCATCGGTCTGGCGACCGGCCTGCTGCTCAGCGCGATCTGGCCTGCCCCACCGCTCGCCCAGTTCGTGCCCGTGCTGCTCGCCATGACGATCCTTTATGGCGGCGGCGCGCTGATGAGGCTGTGGAAACCGGGCGGCGGCATGATGGAGGCAGGGCAGCCGATCGCCCTCGCGCTGGGCGGCTTTGCCGTGGCGTGGCTGCATTTTCATCATGACACCGCACAGGACATGGCCTTCGTCCTGCTGGCGCTGGCCGCCGCCGCCCTGCCCGCCGCCGCCGCGTGGATGGGCTGGACCCATGCCGAACGCCGCGAGGATGCGCGCCTCGCCTCGCTGTGCGCGGCCTCGGCGCTGATGCTGGCGATCGCCGGGCTGGTCGGCCTGCCGCCATGGCTGGTGCCTGTGCTGCTGGCGGCGCTGGCAGCCGGATTGCTCTTCCTCTCCTTGCGCGCCGAGGACAGGCGGATGGCCATCGCCGCCCGCGCTTTCTTCGCCGCCGCCGCGCTGGCCCTGCCGGTGAGCGACACCCTGCTGCACCAGTTCGAGCGGCTGGTTCAGGATGGCCCGCAACCCGCCCCGGCGCAGGCCCTGTTGCGCTGGGCCGCGCTGGCCCTGTGCGGCGCATTCTTCGCATGGCGCGCGCAGACCGCAAAAGAGCGCACCGCCTTTCAGGTCATCGCCGCCGGTTTCACCTATGGCGCGCTTGCCCAGATCATCCCCGCGCCATGGCTCGCCATCGCGGCGGCGGCGGCCCTCGGCCTGCTTGCCGAAGCGAACCGCAAGACGGCGGACCGGGCGCTCTTCCTCCCCGCCATGGCGACATGCGCGGCGATCATCCTGCTCTGGGCGCTAGAGCCATGGACCCGCTGGAGCGGAGCGGCGCTGCTGTCGCTGAGGGGAGAGCCGCCTTTTGCAAGCGACCTGCCCGTGCCGCTGGCCGCGCTGCAACATCTTCTCGCGCCCGCCGCGCTGGTGCTGGCCGTCCTCTGGCGAGAGCGCGACATGCTGCTGACCCGGCGCGAAGGCAAGGCCGCCGCGATCATCGCGGCAGGCGGCCTGATCGCCGGGCTGCACATCGGGTACAAACAGATATTCGCGATCGCCGATACCGCCGCTTTCACCCGCTTCGGGCTAGCCGAACGCACCCTTTGGGAGGGCCTGTTGCTGGCCGCCGGCTATGGCATATGGCGCTGGGGGACGGGGCGCGGGCGTCCACAGGCCGCCGGGCGCGGGCGCCTACAGACCGATGCCGCGCTGGCGCTGATCGGCGTGGGGGTCGCGCATAGCGCCGTTTATACGCTGCTGCTCCACAATCCCCTGTGGAGCGCGCAGGCGGTCGGCCTCCTCCCCCTCGCCAACCTGCTGATCCCGGCGTTCGGCATGATATTCGCCGGGCTGTGGCTGGCCGAAAGGATCGATCCCGACCGCTCCGCCCGCCTCTCCCGCCCCTTCGACGGCGCGCGCATGGCCGCGATCATCCTCTTTGCCTTTGCGAGCCTGCGCCACCTGTTTACCGGCACGCTGCTGGTCGGCGTCGCGGTCGGCCCTGTGGAAAATATCCTCTGGTCCGTGCTGGCGATCCTGCTCGCCATCGGGTTCCTGCTCTGGGGCATCCGCACCTCGGCGCGGGACTGGCGGATCGCGTCCCTCGTCCTGATGATCGGCGCGGTGGCGAAAGTGTTCCTGCTCGACGCCTCCGGGCTGGAGGGCCTGCTGCGCATCGTCTCCTTCCTCGCGCTGGGGTTCAGCCTGATCGGCATCGGCTGGCTATACAGCCGCTATCTGCGCAAGGAGGTTTAGGGCCAATCGACATTGGCCCATGGCCGTCTACGACTCCAGCCCTGACGGCCTGCAAATGGCGACTTTCCGCGCTTCCGGTGCTCACGGACCTTAAGTCCGCTGTGCTCCGGGTCACGGAAAATCACCATTTTCGACTCGTCATCTTCTGAATGTCGATCGGTCCTAGGGCCAAGCCGCGCTGCACTGCACAAAATCGCTTGCGCCGGGGCGCGGGCTCCGATAGATTTCCTCCTGAAATTGAGTCCGGTCGCGCAATGGCGCGCGGCAGGGCTGGCCCCGCAAGGGGTGATGGATTGGCAAAGGCGCCACTGATCGGGACTTCTCCGGGAGTCCCGATCAGTGGCGCCTTTTTTATTGGCCGCGGGAGGTCCAGTGACGAAGAAAACCGTCAGGAGCGTCTGTCCTTATTGCGGCGTGGGGTGCGGCATCGTGATGGAGGTGGCCGACAACCGGATCGTGAAGGTGACGGGCGACAAGCAGCATCCCACCAATTTCGGCCGCCTTTGCACCAAGGGCAGCAGTTGCAACATTCCGGTAAGCGCCGCTGGCCGCGCCGACCGGGCCTATGCGCGCCTGCCCGACAGCATGGATCAGGGCGCCATCCCGATGGACGAGGCCATACAACGCACGGCGGACGGGCTGCGCGCCATCATCGATCGCGACGGGCCGGATGCGGTATCGCTCTATGTATCGGGCCAGATGTCGCTGGAGGCGCAATATCTCGCCAACAAGCTGTGCAAGGGCTTCATCGGCACCAATAATATCGAAAGCAATTCGCGCCTGTGCATGGCGAGCGCGGCCAGCGGCTATAAATTGTCGCTCGGCGCCGATGGCCCGCCCGGTTCCTATCAGGATTTCGACAAGGCCGACCTGTTCTTCGTCATCGGCGCCAATATGGCGGACTGCCACCCCATATTATTCCTGCGCATGATGGACCGGGTGAAGGCGGGCGCGAAGCTGATCGTCGTCGATCCCCGCCGCAATGCGACCGCCGACAAGGCTGACCTGTTCCTTCAGATCCATCCCGGCACCGATCTCGCGCTGCTCAACGGGCTGCTGCATCTGCTGGTGGAAACGGGCGGGATCGACCCGGATTTCATCGCCGCCCATAGCAACGGGTGGGAGGTGATGCCCGCCTTTCTCGCCGATTACCCGCCGGAAAAAGTCGCGGAGATCACCGGCATAGCCGAGGCCGACCTGCGGCAGGCCGCGCAATGGATCGGCGCGGCGCCGGAATGGATGAGCTGCTGGACCATGGGCCTCAACCAGAGCACTCACGGCACCTGGAACACCAACGCCCTGTGCAATCTCCACCTCGCCACCGGGGCCATTTGCCGTCCGGGCAGCGGCCCCTTTTCCCTGACGGGGCAACCCAATGCGATGGGCGGGCGTGAAATGGGCTATATGGGGCCGGGCCTGCCGGGGCAACGGGCCGCCACCAGCGAAGCCGACCGCGCCTTTGTCGAGGATATGTGGGGCATTGCGCGTGGGACGATCCGCACCGAAAGCGGCGCGGGCACCATCACCCTGTTCGAGGACATGGCGGCGGGCCGGATCAAGGCATGCTGGATCATCTGCACCAACCCCGTCGCCAGCGTCGCCAATCGCAAGACCGTGATCACCGGGCTGGAGGCCGCCGAACTGGTCATCGCGCAGGATGTCTATGTCGATACGGAAACCAACCGCTATGCCGACATCATCCTGCCGGGCGCGCTCTGGGCCGAAGCCGAAGGGGTGATGATCAATTCCGAACGCAATCTGACGCTGATGCAAAAGGCCGTCGATCCCCCCGGCGAGGCGATGGCGGATTGGGAGATCATCGCCCGCGTCGCCTGCGCCATGGGCTATGGGCACGCCTTCGCCTATGAATCCGCCGCCGCGATATTCGAGGAAATCCGCCAGTTCTGGAACCCGCGCACCGGCTATGACATTCGCGGCGCGAGCCACGACCTGTTGCGCCGGACGCCGCAGCAATGGCCCTGCGCCCCGGCCGATGGCGGCGGCACCGACACCGGCACTGATGAGGACAACGACCACCGCAATCCGATCCGCTACATCAATAACGGGATCAGCCAGACCGAGCTGCGGGATGAGGACGGCCACCGCCCCGCCCTGAATTTCCCCACGGCGGACGGCAGGGCCTTCTTCCTCGCCCGCCCGCATATGGACCCGGCGGAAATGCCCGACGACGACTTCCCGATGATCCTCAACACCGGGCGGCTTCAGCATCAGTGGCACACGCTGACCAAGACCGGCCGCGTGCCGGTGCTGAACAAACTCAACCCCGGCCCCTTTGTGGAACTGCATCCCGAAGACGCCGCCCGGCTGGGCATCGGTGAAAGGGATCAGGTCGAATTGCGCTCCCGGCGCGGAACGGCGGCGCTGCCCGCCGTGCTGACCGATCGCGTCCGTCCGGGCTGCTGCTTCGCGCCCTTTCACTGGAACGACGTGTTCGGGGAAAATCTGGCGGTCAATGCGGTGACAAGCGATGCGGTCGATCCCCTGTCCCTGCAACCGGAGTTCAAATTTTCCGCCGTGGCGCTGACCCGCCTTTCCGGCCCCGTCACCCTATCCGACCTTTCTTCGCCGCAGGAGCAACCCGTGCCCCCTTCCGCCTTTGCCCATGCTTTTGCCGATTCCGGCCTGCTTCCCCCTCAACGCGCCGCGATAGAGGCCTTCGCGCAGGTCATGGGGCTGATGCCCGGCACACCGCTGGAATTGCAGGAAGAGGAAAGGGATTATCTCACCGGCTTCACCACCGGCCTGCATCGATCCGGCGCGCCGGTTGCCGATGGCGTCCCGGTGTTGCCGCGCGGCGCGCCCCTTGCGCCGCGCAAGCTGCATTATGTGAACGGCCTGCTGGCGGGCCTGTTCGCCCGCACCGCCGCGCCATCGGGGGCCGACGCGCCCCACGCCATGCCGGACGCCGCGACGGCATCGGCATCGATGCCAACCGCCGAGCAACCGGAAGTCCTGATCCTGTGGGCATCGCAGACCGGCAATGCGGAGGGCTTTGCCGAACATTGCGCAACCCGGATCGCAAGCCAGACCCGCCGCGCCCGCGTGCTGGCGATGGACACGGCCCGTCCCGCCGATCTCGCGCAGGCGCAGCAGGCGCTATTCCTCGCCAGCACCTTCGGCGATGGCGACGCGCCCGACAATGGCGGCGGCTTCTGGTCGGCGCTGGAGCAGGATGCCGCGCCCCGGCTGGAGGGGCTTTCCTATTCGGTGCTGGCGTTCGGAGATTCCAGCTATGACCAGTTTTGCGGGTTCGGGCGCAGGCTGGATGCGCGGCTGGAAGCGCTGGGCGCGACCCGCCTCGCCCCGCGCACGGATTGCGAGCCGGATTATGAGGAAAGCGCCGCCCACTGGCTGGATTGCGTCCTGTCCTCGCTGGCGGACGCCGTGCCGCCATCCCCGGAACCGGCCGAAATTTCGCTTCCCTCTCCGCCCCCGGCGCCTGCCCCCGCTTCGTCCCCCGCACCCTCCGCCTCCACCAGCTACAGCCGCAAGGCCCCGCTGCCCGCCAGACTTGTCCGCAACGCCCTGCTGAGCGGCGCGGGCGCGCAAAAGGAAGTGCGGCAATTCGGTTTCGACATAGAAGGGCGCGACTTTTCCTATCGCGCGGGGGATTCGCTGGGCGTGTGGCCGGTGAACTGCCCTTCTCTGGTCGAGGAAATTCTCGACCTGCTGGACCTTTCCGCCACGGCCCCCGTCACGATCAGGGATGGGGGCAAGGACGGAGGCAAAGACGGGGGCGATATCCCGCTGGCACAAGCGCTGACCCGCCATTGGGATATTGTGAAGCCCACCCGGAACTTGCTGGAACTGATCGCGCAGCGGCAGCCCGATATCGGCTTTGCGCCGCTGCTGGACCCTGCCAACAAGCCTGATTTCGACGCCTGGCTATGGGGACGCCAGATCGCAGACGTGCTGCAAGAGGCCCGCCCGCATCTCAGCCCGAAAGACCTGACGCAGATCATGCGCCCGTTGCAGCCGCGCTTCTATTCCATCGCCTCCAGCCCCGCCGCGCAGCAGGGGGAGGTGCAGCTTACCGTCTCGGTGGTACGCTATGATTGCTCCGGCAGGCGGCGCAAAGGCGTGTGCTCGGCCTTCCTCGCCGATCGCTGCGACGATGACGAGGGGGCGGGCCTGTTCCTTCAGCCCTCCACCCATTTCCACCCGCCCGCCGATCTATCGCGCGCTATGATCATGGTCGGCCCCGGCACCGGCATCGCCCCGTTTCGCGGTTTTCTGCACGATCGTCAGGCGAGCGGGGCGAGCGGCGGCAACTGGCTGTTCTTCGGGGAGCAGCATGAAGCGACCGATTTCTACTATCGCGACGAAATAGAGGAATGGCGGCGCAGCGGCCATCTCGATCGCCTCAGCCTCGCCTTTTCGCGCGATCAGGCGGACAAGGTCTATGTGCAGCACCGCATGATCGAACAGGGCGCGGACCTGTGGCGCTGGATCGACGGCGGCGCCGGTTTCTATGTGTGCGGCGACGCGAGCCGCATGGCGCGGGACGTGGACGCCGCCCTCAAGCAGATCGTCGCGACCCATGGCGGCATGAGCGCCGATCTCGCCGCCGATTATGTCGCGCAGATGCAGCAGGACCGCCGCTATGTGCGCGACGTTTATTAGGCGGCGCGAGGGGGCCAGCAGCCCACCGGGGGCACCTCGCCATGGATCGGCTGGAGACATCGGCCATTTCCTCCTATGCAGGGCCCATGGGATATCGAAACGCCGAAAAAACAAAACTGAAACTGATTATCGCCGCGGAGGCTCTGGTCGCGACCCATGGGCTTGCGGGCGTTTCCGCCAGAGAAATCGCCAGACAAAGCGGCCACAGGAATAATGTGGTCGTGCAATATCATTTCACGTCGATCGACCAGCTTTTCGACGAAGTGGTGAAATTCAGAATGGGGCAGTTCGAGGCCATGCGCGCGCGCCAGTTGGAGGATCTGTCCCGGCAGGGGCGGGAAGCGCTGTCATTAGAAAATCTCATGGAACTGGTTTGCCTGCCGCATCTGCGCATCCGCAATGATCGGGGCCGATATCCCTATGCGGCATTCCTGTGCCATTATCTGCCCGAAAGGCGTCCCTTCGGATTTGGCTGGGCGATGGACGCGGGGGAAAGCTCCACCCCGGTCATGCAGCATATCATCCGCCAGATCAGGGCCTGTCTGCCGCATCTGCCCGACATGATATTCAATCGCCGGATGACCAACGCGACGCTTGTGTTTCTGAACATCCTGCGGGGTCTGCCCGATGACGCGGAGGGCGGTAACGACCTGTCCCACCATCCGCTGATAATCGATGGCATGCGGCAGGCCATCGCCCTTCTCAACGCGCCGTGGAGCGCGGCGCCCGGCGGATCATGATATCGGCCTGACCGGCATTTGACGCGCAGTCCTGACGGCTGCCGGCAGGCTCCTCTCCTCCCCCTTTCCGGCTTCTTCGCCATCGCCCGGCTCTCGCCCTCGATCGGAATTTGAACATTTAAGGCGATTGACACGAATCACGAACCGGAATAGTCAACATATGCGTTGACAAATTCAGCGGCATAACGCCGCGCATATCAAATGAATGGGACAGCGGACTCCACGCTCGCCCGCGCAACAAAGGAGAGGGATAATGGTGGGAACACAAATTCTGCCCGCAAAAATCCAAAGGGCCTATAATCGGAAATCGCCGTCCGCCCTGCCGCGTCGCGGCCGGGCTGTGCCGCTATGGCTGGCGGGCGCGGCGTGGCTGGCTTTCCCCGCCACTCTGATGGCGCAGGATGCAGACCAGACAGGCAGCGCTGCATCGGCCATCGGGGATATCGTCGTCACCGCGCAAAAACGCAGCGAAAACATGATGAAGGTGCCGGTCGCCATTTCGGCTTTCACCGGTGACATGCTCCAGAAATCCGGGGTGCAGGGGGTGCAGGGCCTATCGGTCTCCACGCCCGCCATCGTGTATCCCAGCACCGGCGCCTATGCGCAGCCCTATATCCGCGGGGTCGGCAGCCGGCTTCTTCAAAACGGCCTGGACCCGAGCGTCGCCACCTATATCGACAACCGGTATATCTCCCGCCAGTCCGCCGTCGTCTTCGACTTCGCGGATATTGAACGCGTCGAGGTGCTCAAAGGGCCGCAGGGTGCGCTTTTCGGCCGCAATGCCTCGGCAGGCGCGATCCGCGTCATCACGAAAGACGTGGGCAAGACCCTCGAAGGCTATGTGAAGGCGGGCTATGGCAATTATAACCAATGGACGCTGAGCGGCGCCGTCAACGCCCCCCTTACCGAAGATCTGGGCGTCCGCATCAGCGCCATGACCTCGCAACGGGACGGCTATGCGAAAAACAAGGTGCCCGGCGCGCGCGAGGACTGGGATGATCGCAACTTCATCGCCCTGCGGTCCAAGTTCCGTTGGACCCCCGGCGACGTCCTCGATGCCAGATTGTCGCTGAGTTACTGGTTTCAGGATGACAATGCGGGCAATGACGTGGTTGCGCTGGGTCCGCCGCAATTGACGACCGGGCTTGCCAATGGCGGCATTACCGGGACCGATCGCAAGCATGTGGCGACAGCGCTGACCGGCGCCAACAAGAAGGAGGAGTTTGCCGGTGAACTCAACCTTGGCTTCGATCTGGGCGCGGTGCAGCTTCAGACCATCACCACCTATTCCTCATTGGACAACCGGCTGACGTTCGACGGCGACGGCACCAGCGCCCGCCTCGTCGATGCCGTGGTGTATGAGGACAGCAAGACCTTCTCTCAGGAAGTGCAGCTTACCTCGCAAAGCGGCAGCATGATCGACTGGATCATCGGCGCCTATTATTTCCGGGATAACACGGCCTTCGATACCACGATCGACGTGGGGCCGATGGTGATTTCCAACGGGCTTCAGAAAGTCCTGACCGAATCCTACGCGGCATTCGGGCAGGCGACATGGCATATCAGCCCCGCGCTGAGTTTCATTGTCGGGGGCCGGTACAGCCATGACAGCAAGGCGGTGGACTCTCTGGCGTCCCCCAATCCCGATACGGCGACCCTGCCCGTCACGCCCTATCATGATGATCGGTCGTGGTCGAAATTCACGCCGTCCGCCACCTTGCAATATGATTTCGGCGATACGCTGCTCTACGGCAAGTTCGCGCGGGGGTATAAGAGCGGCGGGTTCAACTATCCCGTGCAGGATCAGCCCGTCCTCAGCCCCGAAGTGCTGGACATGTATGAAATCGGGTTGAAGGGGAATTTCTTCGACCGGGCCGTACGCACCACCTTGTCCGCCTATTATTATGATTATGGCGATTTGCAGGTGACGCGGGCAGCGGCGGCGGGCGTCGGCGTTATCGTCACCACCGAAAACGCGGCCAATGCAGAACTATATGGCGTCGATGCCGATATAAGCTGGTCGGTCACGCCCGCCCTCACCCTGACCGGCGCCCTCAGCTGGCAGCATTCGCAATATAAGGATTATCTGGCGAACGCCAAGGTATACAGGGCCGTTCTGCCGGGCGGAACCGGCGCGGGGATGGTGGACGTGGGCTTCGACGCGGACGGTCACAGGCTGCTGCGCGCGCCCGAATTTTCCGCCTATGCCGCAGCGAATTACGACATTGCGGTCGGTGACGGCACCATCCCGATCACCCTGTCCTACGCCTATAAGGGCAGCTATGATTTCGACTTCATCTACGATCCGCCCGGCGCGACCCAGACAGGAACCACCCGCGCCCTGCGGCAAAAAGCCTACAGCCTCGTCAACGGGCGCATCGGCTATCAGCCGGGGTCCGATACATGGTCCGTCTCGGCATGGGTGAACAACCTGTTCAACGAAAATTATTTCGATGACGTGGTCGGCGCGGGCGTGGGCATTCGCGGCTCATATGGGGCACCGCGCACCTATGGCGTCGAATTCCAGTTCAACTTCTGAACCTTGTGGGGGACGGGCGGGGCCAGACGGAGGCCCCGCCCCTCTTCAGGCATATGAAATGACAAGCCTTTGAAATAACGGAAGGAAGCAATCATGACGGGGCGTCTTCAGAACAAAAATGCCATCGTTACCGGCGGCGCGCGCGGGATCGGCGAAGGGATAGTGGATCTGTTCGTCCGCGAAGGCGCCCGCATCATATTGGCCGATATCGACCCGAATGCGAAAGCGTTCGAAGATCGTTTCGGGCGCGACGCAGTGCGTTTCAAGCACACCGACGTCACCCGCGAGGATGATATCGCCGCAGCCGTCGATTTCTGCGTCGAAACCTTCGGCAGTCTGGACGTCATGGTGAACAATGCCGGGGCGCTGGGCGATCAGTCGGCCATTCTGGAACTGGATGCCGAGGGATTCGACCGCACGACCCGCCTCTTGCTGCGCTCTGCGGCGCTGGGCCATAAATATGCCGGGCGCCAGATGAAGAAACAGGGCGGCGGCAGCATCGTCACCACGTCGAGCATCGCGGCCATCGAAGCCGGCTGGTCCGCCGCTTCCTATGATGCGGCCAAGGCGGGCATCCTGCAACTGGCGCGGTCCGCCACCTATGAGCTTGCGCCCTTCGGCATCCGGTCGAATGTCGTGGCGCCGGGCCTGATCCTGACGCCCATCATCGCCACCGCCTGCGATATTGCGCCGGAGGATTACGACGCCTTCACCGCCGCCATCGCCGGGCCTTATTCCGAAATCATCCCGCTGCGCCAGCCGGGCCTGCCCGAAGATATCGCCGAAGCCGTCCTATTCTTCGCATCGGACGCGGCCAGGCACATCACGGGCCAGACGCTTGCGGTCGATGGCGGCCTCACCTCCATCACCGCATTTGATATCGGCGCTGTGGTGGCCAGCGCGCTCGAAGCCTTCAACGCGGGCAAGGGCCGTGAGGAAACAGCCTCATCCTTCCTGCGCACGAACAAATCCTGACGCCACGCGCCTTCCCAGCCCTTCCAGATCGAGAGCACCATCATGCCTTCCTCCCATGACGATATCCGGCCCGATGCGCGCCTGCTCCCTCGCGGCGGCCGCACATTATCCCGGCTGGCCCGGCTGCTGTCCGGCATCGCCCTGCTCGCCAGTCCGGCGCTTGCCCAGACGGAGCTAGCGGTGCCCGCCAACGCCCTGCCCGGCCATGCGCAGCCCATCGCCTGGCCGCGCAACCCGCAGGCGCCCGCAGGCGCGCCCAATATCCTGCTGATCCTGACGGACGATGTCGGTTTCGGTTCGGCCAGCACCTTCGGGGGCCTTATCCCCACGCCGAATCTGGATGCGCTGGCCCGCGACGGGGCGCGCTACAATGCGTTCAACACCACCGCGCTCTGTTCGCCGACGCGCGCTGCGCTGCTGACGGGGCGGGAACCCCATAGCGTGGGCATGGGCAATGTCAGTAACCTGCCCACCGCCTATGAAGGCTATACTTCGGTCATCGAACCGGCGACCGGCATGATCGCGCGGACATTGAGCGACAACGGCTATATCACCGCCGCTTTCGGCAAATGGCACCTGACGCCGGAATGGGAGCAAAGTTCGCTTGGGCCGTTCGATCGCTGGCCGACGGGTCAGGGCTTCAGCTATTTTTACGGTTTCCATGGCGGCGATACCGACCAGTTCGCCCCGGCCCTGTTCGAAAACACGCGGCCGATCGCGCCGCCCGCCGACGATCCGACCTATATTCTGGACAAGGATCTTTCCGAGCGGGCGAGCCTCTGGATTCAGCAACAGCACGATCAGGCGCCGGACAAGCCCTTCTTCCTCTACCTCGCCCCCGGCACGGCCCATTCCCCCCATAGCGCGCCGCCCGAATGGCTGGCGAAGTTCCGGGGCAAGTTCGATCAGGGATGGGATGTGGTGCGCGAGCAGATTTTCGCGAACCAAAAGAAGGCGGGCATCATCCCGGCGGACGCGAAGCTTACGCCCCGGCCCGATTTCATGCCCGCGTGGGACAGCCTCCCGCCCGATCGCAAGCAGGTCTATGCGCGCATGATGGAGGCCTATGCGGCAGCCATCGCCTATAATGACGATCAGGTCGGCCGGGTCATTCAGGGCCTCAAGAAAAGCGGCCAGTTCGACAATACGCTCATCATTTCGATACAGGGCGACAATGGCGCCAGCGGCGAAGGCGGCCTCAGCGGCAATTTGACCGAAGAGGCGTTCATCAATCAATATCCGGAAGATTTCGAATATCTGAAGCGGCATATCGACGAGATCGGAGGTCCGAAGGCCCATAATCATTTCCCCGCCATGTGGGCATGGGCGATGAACTCCCCGTTCCAATATTATAAGCAGCTCGCATCGCATTTCGGCGGCATCCGCAACGGCATGGTCGTCTCATGGCCGGGGAAGATCGAGGCGCCGGAACGGGTTCGCAGCCAGTTCCTCTATGTGACCGATGTGGTGCCGACCCTGCTGGAGGCCGCAGGCATAAAGCAGCCGGAGGTGCAGCGCGGCGTGGAGCAGGCCCCGCTGGACGGGATCAGCTTTGCCTATAGCTTCACCCGGCCCAATGCCCCGACCCAACGCCGCACGCAGGTTTTCGAGATGATGCAAAATCTCGGCATCTATCATGAAGGCTGGATGGCCAGCACGGCCCCCGCCGCCGCGCCATGGGAAATCACCAAGGCCCAGAAGATCGACCTGACAAAGCGGAAATGGGAACTTTATCAGGTTTCCAAGGACTATTCGCAGGCAAATGATCTCGCCGCATCACAACCGAAAAAGCTGAAGGAACTCCAGGCGTTGTTCTTCGCAGAGGCGGAAAAGGCGAAAATTCTGCCGATCCACGGCATTGCCGAGGGCGCGCAGGGGCGGCCCTCGCTGACAGAGGGCCGCACCAGCTTCACCTATCATGCCGGGCTGACGCGGATGCCTGAAAACACGGCGCCCCCCATCATCGGCAAGTCGTTCGACATCATAGCGGAGATGGATATCCCCGCCGACCGCACCGCCAACGGCGTTATCGTCACGCAGGGCGGGCGGTTCGGCGGCTATGCGCTCTATGTGAAGGACGGAAAGCCCGTTTTTCACTATAACATGACCAACGACCTGCAATATCGCATCGCCTCCCAGACCGACCTTGCGCCCGGCAAGCATGTCCTGATGGCCCGCTTCGTCATGGACAAGCCAGAGCGGGGATCGGCGGGTACGGTTACGCTGCTGCTGGATGGGAAGGACATCGCCACGGGCCGCGTCGATCATACGCACCGGGCATGGATATCCAATTCCGAAGGCTTCGACGTGGGGGAAGATACGCTCACCCCGATCAATGATGACTATACGATCGCCAACAGCCGCGTGAATTTCACGCTGGATCATGTGCGCATCGATCTGAAATAAGGGCATGACAAGGGCAGGCAGGGATCGGGTACACCGCCGTCCCTGCCTGCCCTTTCCCGTCTGCGCGCCCTGTTCCGTCCGACCCTGCTCGCCTGCCCCTGCTCGCCGGGACGATCGATCTCAGCGGATCAGCGCCCGGTTATTTTCGCGGATAGTCGCTCGCGGCTGGCGCGGTTCCCGGCCAGCGCACCGGCGTCGGCGACAGCAGGGATTGCCCCACGTCGGACCATGGCGCGATGTGGATCGTCCGCATGTCGCGTCGGGCAATCCGCCAGCCTTCCGGCGTGCGGCGATATTCATCCTGATACCGCACCGCCCCGAAGAGCGGTTCTCCCGCCAGCGCCAATTCCAGATGCGCGCCGACAAGCCCTTCGGCCCGGTCATCATCGATGAAGCTGTAGAGGCCATAATGGGGCGTGTGAACGGTAAGGCCCATATGCGTCCGGGATGTCCCGATAAAATCGACGATAGCCGCGCGACCCTGCGCATTGACGACGCCCGATGAAGCAAAGGAAGCATTCTGCGTAAAGCTGTCGGCAAGACCCTGCGGATCATCGCCATCGGCCGCGAGAAAATATCGCACGATCAGATCATCGAGCGCCGCCCGGTCTTCCAGCCGCCGCAAGCGCCGTTCCATGTCGTTCATTCCTGCTCTCCTGCCTGTCGGCCGCGACCG
Organism: Sphingobium sp.; assembly: GCA_050252755.1. GTDB lineage: Bacteria > Pseudomonadota > Alphaproteobacteria > Sphingomonadales > Sphingomonadaceae > Sphingobium. Next base: position 42,823 of record JBFWKI010000009.1, on the reverse strand, counting down.
CACCTTCACCCGGATCGCTCCATCCGGCCCGATTCGTCAATCGCCCGACGCACTATGCCCTGCACGAAAAGGGGGCAGAAAAGCGACGAACTCCGCCCCCCGCCTTTTCCGCCCCCTTCTTTTCAGCGACCCGTCCAGACCGGCTTGCGCCTTTCGCCGGCGGCGGCTTCCCCTTCGCGCTTGTCCGCGCTTTCGGCATAGCGCTCGATGTCCTCGAAACGCGTCATCAACGCCACTTCGAGCGGATGCCCCAACCGGCCGAGCGCGGCGGCCTTCGCCGCCTGATTGGCAAGCGGGGATGCGGCAATGATCTTTTCCGCCCATTTCTGCGCGGCAGCCGCCAGATCGGCATAGGCCACGACCTCGTTGACCAGACCGAAACGCTCTGCGGCATCGGCCTTGATCCGGTCCCCGGTCAGGATCATCCCCATCGCGACATGGTGCGGCAATTGACGCACGGCACGATGCACCACGCCGCATTCCCCGATGATGCCGACCTTCGTTTCAGGCAGGCCGAATTGCACATTGTCCGCCGCGACGATGACATCGGCGCACATCGCCAGTTCAAAGCCGCCGCCCACGCAAAACCCCTGCACCGCCGCCACCAGCGGCTTTTTGAGTTGCACCCATGGGCCGCCAATGCCGGTCAGCCCGCCGCCCAGCGCCATGCGGGTCTTGCGTTCCGCCCCGCCCGACACGTCCGCGCCGATGCAAAAGCCTTTCTCTCCCTCTGCCGAGAGGACCACGCACCAGATATCGGGATCATCGTTGATCGTGGTCCAGGCGTCGAGCAGAAGGTCGTCCATCTCCTGCGTGATCGCGTTCAGCCCTTGCGGCCGGTTCAGATGGACGCGCGCGATATGCCCCTCGCGCGAAAATTCAACGTCTGCCATGTTCACTCCTTGATATCGATGATCGGCGTCGTGGGGGGAACCCTATATTCCTCGATCACCGCCTTCAGCCCCCGTTCCTTCATGCGGGCGCGCACCTCCAGCACGGAGGGCGCGACGTGAAGGAGCGTATCCATTTCCGCGATGCCCGACAGCGCCAGCCGAAAGCCCGCCGCCTCCGCTGCGCGATTGATCGACAGCTTCTTGATGCTCAGCACGTCGGGCGGAACCCGCGCGATCCTTTCCGCCAGACCGCGAACCGCGGGGATCAACTGCTCCGCCGGAACGCAGTGATTAGCCCATCCCCATTCGACCGCCGTTGGCCCGTCGATCGAATTGCCCGGCACGAAAGCGAACTCCTTTGCCCGCTTGTGCCCGACCAGACCGACCCATGTGGGCGCCACATAGCCGCCACCGATCGGGATCGCAGGTTCACCGATCCGCACCGTGTCGGCGACGATCGTGATATCGGCAAACACGCACATCTGCGCCGCCACGCCGATGCAATAGCCATGGACGGCGGCGATGACCGGCTTGGGGTGATCCCACATGGCCAACCAGCGCTCGACATTGCGATGGAGCCGGTTGCGGTCCGATATCACGTCCGGCGGCCCGCTATCCCCGGCCCCATATTGGCTCAGGTCCATCCCGGCGCAAAACCCCCGCCCTTCCGCCCGGATGGCGATGACCGGCGCGCCCTCTTCCTTCAGCCGTTCGAGGGCATCGGAAAATTCATCCAGCAATTGCGGCGACAGGGCGTTGGCGGCATCGGGCCTGTTCAGGACAAGCCAGCTGACGCAGGCTTCATGCTCCAGCCGGATGGTCTGATATTCGGACAAGGCCCCTACTCCGCCCGGCCGATCGGATTATAGGCCTTCACATGATAATCGGTCGTCATGGTCGTGCGCAGTTCACGGCGCTTGAATTTCCATTGGCCGTCGACCTTGACGACGCGATCGAAATATTGGCCGTACAAGATGCCGTCCGGCCGTTCTTTCCTATATCGATGGATCGCCAGCACGACGGAGCGCACATCGGCTTCGGTGTCGCTCAGAAAATCGACGACGACATTGGAATTATGATGGCTGGTGCCGGCAAAGAAGGTGCCGATGCCCTCCAGCGTCTTTTTATAGGCTTCCATGCCGGTGGCGCCGAAATTGGGCGCATAACTCACCTCGCAATCCTCGACGAACAGCGCCGCCAGTTCATCGGGATGGTTCATGTCCAGATGGTAGGAATAATCGAACATCATGCGTTCGATCGCCTGTTGATCGAGCATTCTGGAAACGGACAGGTCGGACATGGGATTTCTCTCTCCTCATCAGATACGCCGTCCGCCCCGATGGCGGACGGCCATGGATGTCATCGGAACTTGAAGCTGAAGGTCGCCCCATAGGTCGCCGGGCGCGCGGGCCAGCGCGTCACGGTGTCGAAGAAGAAGGCGACATTGTCCCAATAATAGCTGTTGGTGACGTTCTTGCCCCAGATCTGGAACGTCCATGCGTCATTCGCACCCTTGACGCCCGCCCGCAGGTCCAGCAGCGCATAATCGCGGATTTCGAACAGGTCCGACGCGCCGATGAAGGCGTTTGTCTCGCTGCGATAGCTGAGGTCCGCGCCGCCAAAGGCGTTCATGCCGTCATTGACGGGGAAATCGACGTTGAAGCCGGTCGAAATCTGATATTTGGGGGTATAGGGCAGTTTCGCGCCGCTGAAATTCTGCCCGTCCGCCAGCGTTTCCGGGTTGAGGCCGGTATAGCGCTTCACCTTGGCATCGAGCCATGTGAAATTGGCATAGGCGTTGAACCAGTCGGCGGGCGAGGCCGTCAGTTCCAGTTCGAACCCCTTGACGTCCGACTTCGGCACGTTGACGAGCACGTCGAGCGGCCCGAAATTGGGATCGAGCAGCTTGGACCGGATCTGCCGGTTGCGATAATCATAATAGAAAACCGCGCCATTGGCCTGCAAGGTCCGGTCGATCAGCGACAGCTTGAAACCGGCCTCATAGGACAGGAGCGATTCCTGCCGGACCGGCTGGCTCTGCTGCGTGGTCGATGCCGCCACCGACGGGAAGCTGCCCGCCTTATAGCCCTTTGCGACATTGGCGTAGAGCAGGATGCCCGGACGCGGTTTGTAATCCAGCCCGGCGCGCCAGGACACATTATCCTCGTTCAGTTCGCCGACAAATTCACCGGGCAGATAGGTCGGCTCCGCGCCCATCAGGCCGGTATTGTCGATGGTGAGGCAGCCCAGCGTATCGGCCGGGGTCAGGTCGATCGGGTCCAGCCCCGCCTGCGAACGCAGCAGGTTCGCGAAAAATTCATACAGCGGCTCGAACGCGAGGTTGGAATTTTCCTCCGGCACGCCGAAGAAGCAACTGTTCGCGCGGCGCTTGGACTTGGTATAGCGTATGCCGCCCTTCATCGTCAGATCGCCAAGATCATATTCGGCATTGGCGAAGGCGGCATAGTTTTTCATATTCTGGTTCGCGCGGAAACCGGACCGGAAGATGCCGCCCATGAACACGGCCGTACCGGTGTTGATGGTCGAATCGCGATAATCCAGTTCGGACTGATCGCGGGCCTTGTCGTTGGAATAATTCAGGCCGAGGATGAAGCGGAACGGCCCGCTGCCGCTGTTGGCGAGGCGGAGTTCTTGCGAGAAGCTCTTGATGCCGCCGCCGAAGAACCGGAAATCGGCATTGTTAAGGGCCGTGCCGTCGCCATCGAACGCCATCTTCTGCTTGTAATCCGCATAGGATGTCAGCGACGTCACCGTCAGGTCGTCGGTCACGTCGAAATCGATGCGCCCGATGGACTGCCACAGGCGATTATCCAGATAGGGATCGATATTTTCCGAGAAATCCGCCGATCGGGCATTCTCCGGAGCGCGGGGATAGCCGGTCAGCGGGTTGCCCGGCCCTTCGTTGCGCACGGCCAGCAATTGCAGGGCGGGCGGCTCTCCCTTTTCCAGCCAGCCATTGACGTTCAGGCTCATCCTCAGCCGGTCGGTCGGTTCCCATGCCAGTTGCACGCGCCCGGCATAGTTGCGCACGTCGCCGGTCTTGCCATCGAAGCTATAGGCGCGTTGCCAGCCATCGGCATGGGTTATCTTGCCGGATATACGGGCGGAAAGCGTGTTGGTGATGGGGCCGCTGACATAGGCCTCACCGTCGATGGTCTGGAACCGGCCATAGCTGATCGACCCGCCCGCCTGTAGGGTGTCCGTCGGCTTGGCCGCGATATAGTTGATCGCGCCGCCCGTCGCGTTATTGCCGAACAGCGTGCCCTGCGGCCCCTTGAGCACCTCGACCCGCTCCAGATCGAACGCCGTCAGCTTCGTCATGACCGGGAAGGGCAAGGGCGCCTCATCCAGATAGACGCTGACGTCGGGATAGGAACCGAGCGTGGTGTCGTTGAACCCGACGCCCCGCAGCGTATAAACGGGCGTGTTGGAAGCGCTGTTCGAGAAAACCAGACCGGGGACGACCTGCGCTATATCGGCCAGGGTGGTGATCTGGCGGCTCTGAAGCGCCTCCGCGCCAACCGCCGTCACGGCAAGGCCCACATCGTTGAGGCGCTGCTCGCGCTTTTGCGCCGTCACCACGATATCGGTCACGCCGCCGCGCGCCGCGGCCTCTTGCGGGGCCGCCTCCTGCGCGAAACTTGCGCCGCCATTGACCGCAGCAATGGCGAATGCTGAAGTCAGCAACAGGCCATGCCGGCCTGCACGAGCGAATGATGCTGTTTTCAAAATATCCTCCCTCCTCGGTTGAGCCTGTTCAAGGCCCGGATGACATCGCCACCCATTTGCAGACGTTCGATGTCAACGTGAGAGTTGACATAACCGGCACATCGCGTCAACACCGAAGTTGAAAATGATGGGAGAGCAGCGATGAACCGAAGCGCGGTCGTGGAAATGGAAGATTTCGAGGCGCTCCTCAGCCGGACCGCGATGGCCGACGGCGAACCGCTTTCCGCGCTGGATCGCGCGCTGATCCAGACCGGGCTGGCGGCCTCGCTTCCCTGTCTCGATCAGGGGGCCATTCAGACCGGTATCGGTCGCGCCCTCGCGCAGGGGGCCACGCCCGCGCAGATTCAGGAGGTGATCTCGGTCGTCGCCGGTCTGGGCGTTCATTCGCTCATGGCGTCGGCAACGACCCTGATCGAGGCATCGCGGCAGGCAGGCTTCGACCTTGAAGGGCCGTTGAGCGAAGAGGAAGCGCGTCTCTGGGACAAGCGGGTCGGCACCGATCCGTTCTGGGATGCCATGGAGACGGAATTGCCCGGCTTCCTCAAGGCGATGCTGCGTCTTTCGCCCGCTCAGTTCGAGGCGTTTTTCGATTTCTGTGCCGTTCCGTGGAAAACACGGGCTGTCCCGGCCCGCGTCAAGGAATTGCTGGCGCTGGCGAGCGACGCCATGGCCGCGCATCGATTCCTGCCCGGATTCCGGCTGCATCTCGCCAACGCCATCCAATTGGGCGCGGGGCGCATCATGGTGCGGGAATGCCTGCAACTCGCGGCCGAAGCGCCACCCCATCGCGGCATCGCCTGAAGCCGCCTCATGGCGGCATTGCCTGAACCGGCGGCATCGCCTGAGCCTGAAACGCCGCTCCCGCGACAGGAATGAACCGCGCCGCCGACCGCCGCGATCCATCATCCGGCGCGCGTCACAAATTCGTACCGCGCCACGCCAGCGTTCCCCCATCGATGACGAATGCCGACCCGGTGATGAAGCTGGCATCGTCAGAGGCGAGGAAACAGGCCAGCTTGGCGATCTCCTCCACCTTGCCCAGCCGCCGGATGAGATGCGCGCCGGTCATCACCGCCATGATCGCATCCTTGTCGGGCGCGGCCTCATAATATTTCTGGACCATCGGCGTATCTATCGCGCCGGGGCAATAGCAGTTGCAGCGGATATTATCCGCCGCCAGATCCACGGCGGCGGCCTTTGTCAGCATCAGCACCCCGCCCTTCGATGCGCAATAGGCCCCCGCCTGCGGATAGGATGTGAAGGAACCGGTGGACGCGACATTGACGATCGCCGGGCCGCGTTGCGATTTTTTGAGATGGGGCGCGGCGAATTTGATCGCCAGCCACACCGCCTTGAGATTGATGGACATGACCGTGTCCCAGACATCTTCGGGCAATTGGTCGATCGCCGTCTGCCCCGTCAGGTCGGTTTCATGCACCGCCGCATTATTATGGAGCACGTCGATGCCGCCAAAACGATCGACGGTGAAATCGATCAGGGACCGGATCTGATCGCGATCGCCCAGATCGCATATACGTGCTTCCGCGTCGCCCCCGGCCGCAGCGATCGTCGCCACCGTTTCCGCGACGCCTGCCGCGTTCCGGTCAGCGGCCACCACCCGGCCACCCTGCGCCGCCATTTCGATGGCGCAGGCACGGCCCATCCCGCCGCCCGCGCCGGTGACGATGCAAATCTTCTCGTCCAGTCGATTACCCACGGCCTCTCTCCCGTCATGATGGTGGTCAGCGGGCGGACGCGCCACATTCCGGGTCGATGACCGCCTTGATCACCTCCCCCTTGTGCACGGCCTCCAGCGCCGCAGGGGCATCCTCGATCGCGAAGCGGTGGCTGACCAGATCGGCCAGCGGCACCCTGTCCTGCAACCGCGCGGCCAGATGCATGGCCTCATAATAATGTTTCGGCTTGGGGAAGGTCGCGCCCGCGATTGTCAGATTCTTGGTCGTCAAGTCACGCGGCGACACAGGCTGCGTCCCGATCGCCCCCCATAGCCCCAAAATCACATAGCGCGCATGAATGCCCGCCAGATCGACGCCTTCGGGAAAGGCCGGGAGAACCCCCGCCGCCTCGACGACCAGCGACGGGCCTGCCGGGCCGGTGATGTCATATATCTTCCGCCGCCGTTCTTCCGGGCTGTCCGACAGGGAAATCGTCGCCGTGGCGCCAAGGGACCGGGCGACCTCCAGCCGCTTTTCGACGCCGTCGATGACGATCACGTCGCGCGCACCTGCCTGAGCGGCCACCAGCGCGGCGGACAGGCCCACAGGCCCGGCCCCCTGAATCACGACGGCCTCCCCCATCCTGATCGGCCCGCAGCGGTCGAACCCCCGCAGGACGGTCGGTAGCGCGCAGCCCAGCGCCGCGACCGCCAGCGGGTCCGCATGATCGGGCAACCGAAAGAAGGCAAGGCCGTTGGGCAGCCATGCGAAATCCGCATAGCTGCCCCAGTTCGGCTTTTCCGCATGCTCGAAGAAGCGCGAATTTTCGCAGGGCGTCTCGTCTATCACATTGCAGGAATAGCAGCGCTGGCAAGCCGAGATCGGCGACCAGTAGACGAGATCGCCGGGCTTGACCGGAACGCCCGCATAATCGGTTTCGACCCCGCCCAGCTTCTCTATCCGGCCGATCCCCTCATGCCCCAGAATGATGGGAAAGGGCATCACGCCCGCTTCCCCGGTGGTGATATGCACATCGCTGCCGCAAACACCGCCCAGCACGATGCGCACCAGCGCTCCGCCCGGTTCGGGGTCCACGACAGGGACATGCCAGGTTTCCAGCCGGTGCGGTTCCACCAGCACGGTTGCGCGTCCCGTTTCCATCGCGCCGGGCCTCAGGCCGGTTCCAGATCGGGCATGCGCACCTTCGGGCAGACCTCGGTGGCCAGCCGGCGGATGGATTCCTCCCACGGCTTGGGGTCGTCAATGCTGTCATGTTGGTTATAGACCAGCTGCCCCCAGCCGCCGACCTTATCCGCCAGGCTTTCCAGCTTTTCGATCACCGTTTCGGGGGAACCGCACAGCACGACATGGTTCGCGAGGAAATCCTCATCCAGCGTTTCGGGCGTCACATCCAGCCCGGAATCCTGGATGATGCCGTTGAACAGGCCGAATTTGACATAGATTTCCTTGAGATATTTGCGCCATGTCTCGGCCAGCCCGCTCTTCAGGAACAGCCGCTTCGCCTCTGCATCGGTGTCCGCGATGAACACATCCCGGCAGACGCGATAGCGGCGGCGATCGGGCGTATGGCCGGCCGCTTCCATCGACTTTGCCCATGTATCCCAATGCGCCCGCATCTGCGGCGTGCCGCCGAAGAAGGAAATGGGCGAATAGTTGCGCGACCCGGCAAATTCCATCGATCTGGAATTCATCGACAGGGCGGTGACGGCGATTTCCAGCTGGTCGCGGCCGCCATAGGGGCTGTTGTCCGCGATATCGACCCAATATTCGGGCATGGTGTCGGGGCCGGGAAAGCCCGCCTTGAAATATTTGCCCTTCTCCAGAAACGGCTTGCGTTCCCATATCCGCTCCATCAGGTGAAGCGCCTCAAGCTGCATCGGCGGAAGTTCGCCCAGATTCTCGAAACCGTGCAGGATGGCGTCGGTGTGATGCCCGCCCGGCGCGACGCCGAGAAAATAGCGCCCTTCCATGACCTGGCTGAGCCAGCCGATGCGCACCGCCAGCGTGGCGGGATCATGATAGGGCAGCAGATGCGCCATCGGCGCGAAGCGGATGCGCTTGGTGGTCTGCGCGCATGCGGCGATGATCGCTTCGGGGATGGGGATATTTTCCCATCCCAAAGTATAATGCTCGCCGATCATATAATCGACATAGCCCGCGTCATCGGCGATGCGCGCGATATCGACCGCCCAGTCGAACACCTGACGCGCTGTCCGGCTCGGCGGGTTATAGGGGGTCATGAAGATGCCGCACTGCATGGCCATGGTAAACTCTCCTCGATACTATAGTTGGGTCAAGATCAGACGAAGATGCCGTTCTCATCCTTGCTGGAGAAACGCGGCGCTACCTTGCTGATGAATTTTTCCAGTTCTTCCTGATTGGCTTCCGGTTCCAGATGCCCCTGACCGAACATCAGGAACAATTCGTTGAAACCAAGGCGATCATGGGCCTCCCCGATCCGGTCGGCGATCTCGTCGGCCGATCCGATCAGCACATTGGGCGGCCTTTGCCCCATGGGGATGAACCATTCATCCCAGAACCACATATGCTCTTCCATAAGGTGCCGGGCGCGGTCCTTGTCGTCGGTGAGCATCAGGAACCCGCCCCATGCCGATGCATCGGCGGACGTCACCTCGCGATCATTTTTGGCGGCGGTCGCGATGTAACGATTGTTGAGCGATTCGCAGAAATCGAGATTGTCGGAAAGCACGATCAGCTTGCCGCCCTCTTCCGCCCAGAAATCGATCGTCCGGCCAGACGCGGCAAATCCGCCGTAAATGGGGGGATGCGGCCGCTGATAGGGCAAGGGCGCAATGCCGATTTCCCGCACGATGCCGTTTTCATCCTGCCCCTTGCCATATTTGGCATAGGCCGGATGCCCCGCAGAGCCGCCCTCCGGCGGGAACTGCCAATTCTCGCCCTTGTGGCTGAACACATCGTTGGTCCACGCCTTTTTGACGACCCGAACCCCTTCCTCGAACAAGGAGCGATTGCGCGCATCCTGCTCGTCCCGCGCCTTCACATTGTCGGGCGTTGTCGCGCTGACCCCTTCCTTGATGCCATAGGCATCGACCCAGCGGGCATGATAGCCACGGGTGAAACCGCAATAGAGCCGCCCCTGAAGCATATGATCGAGCGTCGCGATCTCTTCGGCGACGCGCACCGGATTATGGGTGGTCATGGTATATCCCATGATGCCCGCATGCAGCCGCTTGCTGTGCTGCCCGACGAACAGGCTGAACATGCCCGGATGGTTGTTCGCCTCGAATCCCTCGATCTGGAGATGATGTTCAGGCTGGCAATAGCCGTAGAAACCAAGTTCATCGGCAAGCTGGACATAGCCCTTAACCTCTTCGAGGAAGCGCTGGTACAGTTCGGGGCGCTGCCCCGCCATGCCCGCCTCTATTTCCTTGCGGCGCCCCACGACGCCGGTTTGCATAAGATGGAATTTCATTATCTCTCCGCCCCTAAAACGGGGTCGCCACCGCGCCCCGGGTTTCGGTTGAATCTCTGTCGACACCCTGATCCAAACGCTTTCCGATCAATCTGTCAACTCTCGTGTTGACGAATGACCATATTTTTTTCCATAACGGTGCCGGGCCGCTACGAAGCCAAGGGCGAGAGAGGGAGAGAAACGACATGGCCAATGCAATCGTGACCGAGGTTTCCACGACAGGGGATTTGCTGGTCCGGGCGGCGGATATGCATGCCGATCGGGATGCGCTGGTCCTTCCGGCCCGGCGGATTTGCTATGGCGATCTGCTGGATCAGGCGAAGGACGTGGCCCGGTTGCTCGTCGCGATCGGCGTGGGCCGCGGCGATCATGTCGGCATCCTGATTCCCAATTCGACCGAATATGTCGCGAGTTTTTTCGGCATCGCGCTCATCGGGGCGGTGGCGGTTCCGCTCAACGCCCGACACAAGGCCGCCGAACTGGGATATATCATCCGCAATGCGGAAATCGTCGCCCTGCTGACCAGCCGGGACGACGCCGATCCCGTCGATTTCCGCGCCATATTGGGGCAAGCGCTCGCCGGGGAAGCCGCCCCTCATCTGCGCCATCTCATCTTGATGCGCGGCGAAGGCGACGGCGAATTTCAGTCCCGCGCAACCTTTGCCGATGCGGTCGAACAGGTGCCGATGGACAGGATCGAGACGTTGCGCCGTCAGGTGCGGGTGCGCGATCCTGCCCTCATCATCTACACCTCCGGCACCACGGCCAACCCCAAGGGCTGCGTGCTCAGCCATGAGGCCGTCACGCGCGGCGCCGTGGAACGATCACGCTACCGGATGAAGGCACAGGGCCGGGATGTGGTATGGGGCGCGGGGCCGCTTTTCCATATCGGCACATTGGCGCCCTTCATCGGGACGATCGGCGTGGCGGGCACCTTTCTGACCGATAGTCATTTCGAACCCGGACGCGCCTTGCGCCTGATGTATGAGGAAGGCGTCACCCTCGCCTGGCCATGGTTCCCCGCCATCATGCAGGGCTTGATGGGTCATGCGGATTTCGATCCGCAACGCCTGCCCGTACTGAAGCATCTGTTCATCATCGCCCCGCCCACGCTGGTGGACGCGGTGCAGCAGACCCTACCCCGGACCGAGATCATCCAGGCGTGCGGCATGACCGAAACCGCAGGCATATTCGCCCTGTGCGATCCCGACGAGAGCCGCGAATCGCGATCGACCACCAACGGCAAGGCCTGTGCGGGCGTGGAAATAAGGATCGTCGACCCCGAAACCGGGGAGGATGTGCCCGACGGCACATTGGGCGAGATTCTGGTGCGCGGCTATAATGTGATGGACGAATATTGGGCCGCGCCGGACAAGACCGCCGAGGCGCTGACCCCCGACGGCTGGCTCCATACCGGCGATCTTTACACGCGCCTGCCGGGCGGCAGTCTGGTTTTCGGGGGACGGCACAAGGACATGCTGAAGGTCGGCGGGGAAAATGTCGCCGCCATCGAGATCGAGGCCTTTTTGTGCACGCATCCGGCGGTGAAAACCGCCGAGGTCGTCGGCCGCCCCGATTCGCGGCTGGACGAAGTGCCCGTGGCCTTCGTGGAACTGGAAACCGGCGCGCAGGCGGATGAGGAGGCCCTCATCGCGCATTGCCGGGGACGCATCGCCAGTTACAAGGTGCCCCGCGCCATCCATTTCATGCAGGCGACGGACTGGCCCATGTCGGCGACGAAAATCGACAAGCGGGCCTTGCGGGACAGGCTCAGGGGGCTTCCCGGCTAGGGAATCTGCCGCAGCCCTCTCCGCTGAAAATCGGGCGCTGAAAATCTGCCGAAGATCGGGGGCCGGGCCTTGCGCCTTTATGGCCGCCGATCCCCGCCCCGTTCAGACCCTCTTCTGTTCGTGGAACATGCCGCCGGTGAAGATGGACCAAAAGGCTTCGGCGACCTGCTGGCCCGTCATGCCCTTGCCCGGCACGAACCAGCGATGCGTCCAGTTCAGCATCCCGAACAGCGCATTTTCGGCCAGACGGACGGGAATATCATCGCGCAAATCCCCTTCGGCCACCGCATCCCTGATGAACCCCAGCAATATCTGGTCGAACCGCCGGGTTTTTTTCATGATCTCCTGCGCCCATGCGGTTTCCTCGGCCGCGACCTGATGCATCTGTTCCTGAATATAGACGAATGTGGCCGGGTAATTTTCTTCGTAACTCACCATCAGAGTCACGAAAATCTGCTGGAGGCGTTCCACCGCCTTCAATTCGCTATTTTCGATGAGGCGCTCCGCCACCGCGATATTGGTGTCGAGGACGGTTTCCACCGTCTCGCGGAACAATTCTTCCTTGCTGCCGACATAATAATAAACGGTGGCGCGATCGAGTCCGGCCACCTGCGCGATATCGAGCAGGCGGGTCGATTGAAACCCTTGTTCCTTGAACAGTTTCGCGGCGATTTTTAGCAGTTCACCCCGCTTCGCTTCATATTCGGCGCCCCCCTTGGCCTGTTTCGTACGCCTGCGCCGTGAAATATTGCTTGTCCCTGTCATGCGTTCATGATGCCCCGGAGAGGCGGAAGATTCAACTCATCATCTATCGTCAACGTTGATGTTGGACATATTTCCTTCCCTTTCTTATGATGCAGGTCCAAGAGGACCGGGTGACGCTCGCGCATTTTATTCGAAACCCCGATTTCGGGACAGGCTGCTACCGGAGGCTGCTGCGCTTTTATCGGCTGCGGCACGCCACGCTGGGGACGCTGGACGACACGCATCATGCGATGTGGCTGCTGCTGCGGCATGATGATGCGGTCATCACCGATATAGAGGCGGCGATAAGCCGGGGGCCTGCCACCAGTTGTCCCGGCTCGGTTCCGGGCCTGCGGGAATTGATCGGGCAGCCGCTCGGCGCCGAAAGCCGCGCGCTCACTTCGGCCCTGACGCGCACCGCCAATTGCACGCACCTGTCCGATCTCGCCGTCTGGACAGCCCGCGCGACCATGAAGGCGGCCGGCCCGGACTCGCCCGACCCCACCTGTTATTCCATCAGCGTCGCGGATGATGATGGCGCGCCCTTTTGGGTCGAGATCATGCGCGATGGCCGCCCTCTCCATAAATGGCTGGTTTCCGGGCAGGACGTCATCGCGCCCGCCGCGCTGGCCGGCATGCCCCTGATGCGGGGTTTCATGGCAAGGGCGCTCACCCATTTCGAGGGCGACGCGCTTGAGGCCGCGATCATGCTGCAACGCGGCCTTTTCGTGTCCCGTGGCAGGCGGCATATTGTCGATCGCACACCGGTTCCGTTGCGCCATGCCCAAGACATGGAAAATGCCTGCTACAGCTATTCGGGCGATCAATGGCTGAGCGCGGAAAATAATATCGGCTATGTCCGTGATTTCACCGATGGCGTCCGGCCCCACCCCCTGCCCGATCACATCCTGCACTTGCTGCGCGAACAGCATCAGCATCAGGATCCGTGACGCAAGGGGCCGGGGCCGGTCAGCGCGAGCCGTCCTGCGCCCGCTCCCCCTCCCCCTCATCGCCCCCGGTCGTTGCGTTCACATGGCGCATAAAGGCCTTGATCCGCAGGATGCCGAAAAAATCCAGCATGAGCGGCAGGGCGATATGCAGCATGGCCGCCGCCCGCTCTTCCTCGATGGGCGGCCTTTCCCCGGCCGATCGCCCTTCTTCCCCGACAGGATCGGCGGCATTGAAGAAAACCGCCGCTTCATGGGCCGCGACGCTTTCCGCCGCCGCCAGATAAAAGGCGATATTCTCCGGCGGGAAACCATTGTCATCGACGAAACCCGCCTCCCGGATGCGGCCCCAGATTTCCACGAGATGAGCATCCGTCACCTTCAGATGCGGCCCGTCCGCTTCCTCCATTATGGACAGCATGCCCATGGAGGCAAAGGCCCTGCTGTCCCGTTCCGCGCTGGGGTAGCGTTGCTGGAGAGAGGCAATCGAAACCATAGGGACATTGTCCAACCCGAAGCGATGGGACAGCAATTGTTCCAGATGACCATAGGGTGAGGACGGCTCCAGCCGCCTGCCCCCCTCCCCGTTCATCAGCGCCTTGATCTCCTTGAGGGTAAGGCGGGCGCCTTTCTGAAGCTCGCGGATCGCCGCGATGCCCTTCACATGATTGTCGCCATATTCCGCGGCGTTGCGCGCCGGGCGTTCCGGTTCGGGAAGCAGCCCTTCGCGGATGAGGATGCGGATAACCTCCCGATCGACGCCTGTTCGCTCCTCCAGTTCCCGCATCTTCATTGGCAGCCCTCCCCTTGGCCATCATCCTCTAGCGCAATTTTATCAACACGCATGTTGAAAAATCATTGCGCCACGCTTTTCACGCGTGTACGATACACGCACGAAGCCGGAAATGCTACCGGCCGACAGGAGGAGAAGCCGTCGTGGCGACGACATCAGACCATGCCCCCGAAACAGAGGCCCCCACAACCGAAGCCCCCGCGCCCATCGCGCGCAGCAGGGCCACCCGGCCCGCGCATGTGCCGGATCATCTTGTCCATGATATCGACATGTATGCGCTCGACGGTATCGAGGAAGGCTATCATGAGGCCTGGAAACGCATCCAGCAGCCGGGCGTCCCGGACCTGATCTGGACGCCCTTTACCGGCGGCCACTGGATCGCGACCAATGGCGAGACGGTGCGCGAAATCTATAACGACCCGGCGCGCTTTTCCAGCGAGGTCATCTTCCTGCCCAAGGAGGCGGGCGAGAAATATCAGATGGTCCCGACGCGGATGGACCCGCCCGAACATACCCCCTATCGCAAGGCGCTCGACAAGGGCCTCAGCCTTGCGCAGATTCGCAAGGTCGAAGACAAGGTGCGCGCCATCGCGATCGACCTGATAGAGGATTTCGTCGCGCGCGGCGAATGTGATTTTTCCGCCGAATATGCGAATATCTTCCCGGTGAGGGTCTTCATGGCGCTGGCGGACCTGCCGATGGCGGACGTGCCCAAACTCAGCCGCTTCGCCCGCATGATGACGCGCCCGCAAGGCAATACGCCGGAGGAAATGGCTGCGGATCTGGAGGCAGGCAATGATGGCTTTTTCGCCTATGTAGGCCCCATCATCGACGCGCGGCGCGGCGCGGACGGGGATGACCTCATCACCATCATGGTCAATGCCGAGGTGAACGGCCAGCCCATCAGCCATGACAAGGCGGTCGGCCTGATTTCCCTCCTGCTGCTCGGCGGGCTGGATACCGTGGTGAATTTCCTCAGCTTCATGATGATCCATCTGTCGAAAAACCCCGATCTCGTACAGGAGTTGAGGCAGGACAGCCTGAGGCTCCAGCGCAGCGCCGAGGAAATGTTCCGGCGGTTCCCGGTGGTATCGGAAGCGCGGATGGTCGCGCGGGATCAGGATTATAAGGGCATCGCCCTGAAACGGGGCGACATGATCCTGCTGCCCACCGCCCTGCACGGCCTCGATGAGAGCCAGAACCCCGATCCCTGGCGGCTGAACCTCGAACGGCGGGGGATTTCGCACAGCACCTTCGGCGGCGGTCCCCACCGGTGCGCGGGCCTGCACCTTGCGCGCATGGAGGTTATCGTCACCCTGGAGGAATGGCTGAAACGCATCCCCGATTTCCGCCTCAGGGAAGGCGAAACGCCGGTCTATCATTCGGGCATCGTCGCGGCGGTGGAGCATGTTCCGCTGGTCTGGCCCGCCTGAATAGCGGCCATCCCTCACCGGGATTTCGCGTGCCGGAAGCCGCCGGTCGCCTCACCTCCAGCAGCGCGGATGAAGGCGATCTGCCCGACAGTTTGCCCCACCGCCCCGACAGGTCGCGCCTGTCCTGCCAGTTGATCGTCAACCGGCAGGCGGACGGCCTTTCGGTCGTCATCGCCCCGGAGGAGCGAGCCGATCCCTGCCCGTCAACGGACAGGAACCAGCCCCTCACGCAAAGCCCATCGCGCTCAATTCCTGCGCCACGCGGCGCAGCGCGGGCAGATAGCGGGTGCGCAATTCGGTGATGGACACCCGCGCCGCCTGCGTGCCGATATTGACCGCCGCCACCACGCCGCCCCGCCCCATGACCGGCACCGCGATGGATATCAGCCCCGGCTCCAATTCCTGATCGACGATCGCATATCCTTCCTCCGCGACGCCGCGCAACAGGCCGATCAGTTCGGACGGCTGCACGCATGTCCGTGGCGTGCGGGCCGTCAGTTCGGTCCGCCGGAAATAGGCCACCTGGCTCGGCCGGTCCTGCGCCGCCAGCAAGACCCGCCCCATGGACGTGCAATAAAGCGGCAACCGGCTGCCGACCCGCAGCGCGATGGACATGATTCGCGACACCTCTGCGCGGGCGACATAATAGACCTCGTCCTCCTCGATCACGCCGACCGAGCAGGATTCGTGCAGTTCATCCCGCAACTGGTCGAGCAACGGCTGCGCCCGCATCGCCAGCGTGCTGGAGGAGAGATAGGCATAGCCCAGCGCCAGCGCCTTGGGCCGCAGCGCATAATGCGTGCCTTCCTGCGCGGCATAGCCCAGCAGCACCAGCGTGTGCAGGCATCGCTTCACGGCGGGCCTGCTGATCCCCGTCAGGCGGCTCGCCTGCGCGATGGTCATGGGTTTCTGTGCATCCGCGAAACAGCGCAGCACCGCCAGCCCCCGCGCCAGCGATGTCATGAATTCAGGATCGCCATTCGCCTCCAGCATCGGAAATGTCCTGCCCTGTCAATTTCAACCGATAATCGGACAATATCACGTTTACCGGTTGACGCAACCGGCCAGCAGGCGGAAAACATCCTCCATGCAGACGAGGATGATGGGAGAAATCAGGTGATCGACAAGCAAGTGGCCAGCGCGGAAGCGGCAGTGGCCGATATCCGGGATGGCGCATCGGTCATGATCGGCGGCTTCGGCACGGCGGGCATGCCCGATCAGCTGATCGACGCGCTAATCGCCCATGGCGCGGGCGATCTGACGATCATCAACAATAATGCCGGGAACGGCGAAACCGGCGTCGCCGCCCTCATCAAGGCGGGCCGCGTCAGGAAGATCATCTGTTCCTTCCCGCGCCAGTCGGATTCCCATCATTTCGACGCCGCCTACCGCTCCGGCCGGATCGAACTGGAACTGGTGCCGCAGGGCAATCTGGCCGCGCGGATTCAGGCGGCGGGCGCAGGGCTGGGCGCGATCTTCACGCCGACCGGTTACGGCACCCTGCTGGCCGAGGGCAAGGAAACGCGAGAGATCGACGGCAAGCATTATGTGCTGGAACTGCCGATCCACGCCGATTTCGCCCTGATCAAGGCCCATCGCGGGGATCGGTGGGGCAATCTGGTCTATCGCAAGACCGCCCGCAATTTCGGCCCGATCATGGCGATGGCGGCCAAAACGACGATCGCGCAAATATCCTCGCTCGTCCCGCTGGGGGAGATCGACCCGGAAACCGTCGTGACGCCGGGCATCTTCGTTCAGCGCGTCGTGGAAATCGCCCAGCCCGGCGCCTCCGCCGCCCATCCTTCCCACGCCGACGCGGCCTGACCGGGAGACTATCGATGAACCGCATGAACCGCGAACAAATGGCCGCCCGCGTGGCCCGCGACATTCCTGAAGGCGCCTATGTGAATCTGGGCATCGGCCTGCCCACCAAGGTCGCCAATTATCTGCCGCAGGATCGGGAGATTTTCCTGCAAAGCGAAAATGGCCTGCTCGGCATGGGGCCTGCCCCCGCGCCGGGGGAAGAGGATTGGGAACTGATCAACGCCGGGAAACAGGCGGTGACGCTGCTCACCGGCGGCTGCTATTTCCACCATGCCGACAGCTTCGCGATGATGCGCGCGGGCCATATCGACATCTGCGTGCTGGGCGCCTTTCAGGTGTCGGTGAACGGCGATCTGGCCAATTGGCACACGGGGGAGCCGGACGCGATCCCCGCCGTGGGCGGCGCGATGGATCTGGCCATCGGCGCCAAGCAAACTTTCGTCATGATGGAATTGCTGACGAAACAGGGGGAAAGCAAGCTGGTGGAGGCCTGCACCTATCCGCTGACCGGCCTTGGCTGCGTGTCGCGGATCTATACCGATCTCGCCCTATTCGAAGTGGGGCCGCAGGGCGCCCGCGTCATCGAGATGGTGGAGGGCCTGTCGATCGACGAACTGCGCAAGCTGACCGGCGTGCCCCTCGCCGCGCCCGTCGAGGCGCGCTGACACCCAAACCGACCCCCATCCCGGAGAGGAAACCCCATGACCGACGCCTTCATCTGTGACGCCATCCGCACCCCCATCGGCCGCTATGGCGGCATCCTTTCCGCTGTCCGCGCCGACGATCTGGGCGCGGTGCCGATGAAGGCGCTGCTCGCGCGCAATCCGGGCCTCGACCCGGCCGCGATCGACGAGGTGTTCTACGGCTGCGCCAATCAGGCGGGCGAGGATAACCGCAATGTCGCGCGCATGAGCCTGCTGCTCGCCGGGCTGCCTTATGGCGTGCCGGGCGTCACGCTCAACCGCCTGTGCGCATCCGGCCTCGAAGCGGTGGGCGCGGCGGCGCGGGCCATCCGTTCGGACGAAATGGCGCTTGCCATAGCGGGCGGCGTCGAAAGCATGACGCGCGCGCCCTTCGTCATGGGCAAGCCGGACAGCGCCTATGGCCGCAGCCAGAAGATCGAGGACACGACGATGGGCTGGCGCTTCATCAACCCCGCGCTCGACGCCCTGTACGGCACGGAAGCCATGCCGCGCACCGGGGAGAATGTCGCGGAGGATTACGGGATCAGCCGCGCCGATCAGGACGCCTTCGCCCTGCGCAGCCAGCAGCGCGCCGCCGCCGCGCAGGCCAGCGGCTTCTTCGCCGAGGAAATCGTGCCGGTAACGGTGCCGGGACGTAAAAGAGGCGAGACGGTGGACGTCAGCGTGGATGAGCACCCCCGCGCCGACACCAGCATGGAAACGCTCCAGAAGCTACGGCCGCTGTTCGGGCCGGATGGCACGGTGACGGCGGGGAACGCATCGGGCATCAATGACGGCTCGGCCGCGATGATCGTCGCCAGCGAAGCCGCTGCCAAGGCCCATGGCCTGACGCCCCGCGCCCGCATTTTGGGGCTGGCGTCCGCCGGTGTGGAGCCTCGCGTGATGGGCATCGGCCCCGTGCCCGCGACGCAGAAACTCATGGCGCGCCTTGGCCTTTCGATCGGGGATTTCGACGCCTTCGAACTCAACGAAGCCTTTGCCAGCCAATCGCTGGCGGTGATGCGGTCGCTCGGCCTTGCCAACGACGCCCCCCATGTCAACGCCAATGGCGGCGCGATCGCGCTGGGCCATCCGCTCGGCATGTCGGGCGCGCGCATCGCCATGACGCTGGTGCACCAACTGGAAAAGACCGGCGGCAAGCGCGGCATCGCCACC
Organism: Sphingobium sp.; assembly: GCA_050252755.1. Classification (GTDB taxonomy): domain Bacteria; phylum Pseudomonadota; class Alphaproteobacteria; order Sphingomonadales; family Sphingomonadaceae; genus Sphingobium. Next base: position 23,639 of record JBFWKI010000009.1, on the reverse strand, counting down.
CTCTGCATCGGCGTCGGCATGGGCCTCGCCCTCGCCGTGGAACGGGTGTGAGCGGCGGCACCCTTGCCGCACCCCTGCCGCATCCTCGATGAGATGATCTGATCCGGGCAGGCCGATGCCACCGGCCTGCCCCGCCTGACGGCCAATCGCCCGTCCTCCGGCATCGATCCCGTTTCCCGAAAGAGCCGCTCAGCGCGTCCCCTATCGCGACCTCTCGCCGCGACAGGAAGGCCGGGTTCGTTCAGACCGAATCCATGAGAGCTGCCGACAGGAGAAATGGCTGGGGCGGCAGGATTCGAACCTGCGCATGCCGGTACCAAAAACCGGTGCCTTACCGCTTGGCTACGCCCCAACAGGGATAGATCCGCATGAACATCATGCGATCCTTTCCCGATGTGTCAGGCGCATATAACGGCTATCGCGCGAAAGGGAATATGGCTTTTGCATTATTCTGCAAGGGCGCGACAGGGCATCCCGACGATCGATCGAAAGACTTCCCCCGTGCCGTCCCCTTGCGCGATGGCATCATTGCTTCGCCTTCCCGCTTGCCAATTCCACCGAAACCGGCCAACAACAGCCTCCCATGACTGGCACCGGTTCGACAGCCTCTCCCCTTTTCCTGCGCGAAGACGAAATTCGGCGCGGGATCGAGCTTCTTTATTTCGGGCACAGCAACCTCACGCGCTCGGTAGATGGCATATTGGCGGAGCAGGAACTAGGCCGGGCGCACCAGCGGGCGCTCTATTTCATCGCGCGGCAACCGGACCTGATGGTCAGCGAATTGCTCGCCCTGCTGGCGATCACCAAGCAATCGCTGGGCCGGGTGCTCAACGAACTGGTCGAACGCAAGCTGGTCGAAACGCGCCCCGGCAAGCAGGATCGGCGGCAAAAGCTGCTGCGCCTCACCACGCAGGGCGCGCAACTGGAAGCGCGCCTGTTCGAGGCCCTGCGCGCCAAAATGGCGTCCGCCTATGTGCAGGCCGGGCAAGGGTCCGTCTCCGGCTTCTGGCATGTGCTGGAAGGGCTGATCCCCGAAGAGGATCGCATGATGATCGCGGCGCTGCGCAACCATGGCTGAGCGGCACGCCGCCCGCTGATTTTTCCGCCAGCCCGTCCTTGGCCAGCCAGCCCTTGACCAACCCGTCCCCGGCCAGCCCTTCCCCGTCAGCCAGCCGCCAGCTTTTCCAGTTCCACGCCGCGATCCCGCGCCGCGCGCAGCGTGTCGAGGATCAGGCTTTCGAGGCGCCCGCCCTCGTCCATCACGTCCAGCCCTTCGCGGGTCATGCCGCCCTTGCTCGCCACCCGGTCGGCGAGGGTGGCGGGGTCGGCATCCGCTCCGCTGGCGAGCGCCGCCGCGCCTTCCACCATGGCGATGGCGAAGCGTTGCGCCTGCCCCTCCTCCAGCCCCAGCGCGCCCGCCCCCTTGGCCAGCGCATCGATAAAGCGGAACAAAAAGGCCGGGCCGCAACCGGTCAGCGCCGTCACCAGATTGAACGATCTTTCGTCAGCGACCCATTCGGCCAGCCCCAAGGGCCGCATCAAATCCTGCACCGCCTGCCGCCGCCCGGCGTCCAGCCCCCCATCGGGCGAAGCGTCGGCGTAGAGCGCGCAAACCCCCTTGCCCAGCGCAACCGGCGTATTGGGCATCACCCGCACGATCTGCGCCAGCGGCGCGACTGCTGCTGCAAGATGCCCGACCGACACACCCGCGAGCAGCGACACCAGCGTCAGGTCATCGCGCCAGCGCGCCTTCAGGTCCGGCGCCACCGCCGCCAATTGCTGCGGCTTCATCCCCAGCATCACCATGGCCCGTTCGGGCAGGCTGTCGGGAAAGGAGGTGAGGACGGAAACGCCCGCCGCAACCGGCTTGCCGCTGGGCCGCAGCACGGTGACGCGCGCGGGGTCCAGCCCGCATTCCAGCCAGCGCGCCAGCATGGCCCCGGCCATGGTGCCGCACCCGATCAGAAATAGCGGCTGGTCAGATTGTTCGAGGCTCATGGCTTCCTTCCCTTGCGCCAAGGCGTTCATCCGCGCCGGTCAGGCCTCGCCGCGCGTCTCTATCATGCTGGCGATGATCGCTTCGGACGGGGATTTCCCGCCCCACAGCACGAACTGGAACACGGGATAAAACCGCTCGCATTCGTCCAGCGCCGCCTCGACGAGAAGTTGCGCCTGATCGAGCGACAGCGTCTCGCTGCTGCCCAGCAAGGCCCCGTGGCGGAACAGGACGATGCCGGTGGACGACCACAGTTCGAAATGGCCGAGCCAAAGCTGTTCGTTGATGAGGCCCAGCGTCTCGTAAATGGTGCCGCGCTGCTCCTCCGTCACCCGGATATCGGGCAGGGCGAGCAGTTGCAGCACTTGATCTTCCTCTCGCCAGATGGCGCGGATTTCATATTGCGCCCAGCTGCCCTGCACCTTCGCGGTGATTTCATCTTCCCCGCTGTGCTGGAATTCCCAGCCATTCGCCTCGAAATAGGCGGCCAGCATATCCAGAGGCTCGGCTTCCTGGCCGTCCTGTTCGAATTCGTCGTTCCCCATCATATTTTCTGTATTCTGCGCCTTTTCGCGGATGCTATGCGCACCACCTATCATCTTGCGATACGGGTGGATACCGCAAAAGGGTGGAAAAAGCTGTGGATAGCCTGTTGATAACCGTGTGAAGAATGAACACCGGGCGCAAGGGCCGGGGCGTTCAGCCGGGTTTCCGATCCGCTTCCAGAGCGTCCAGCCGGGCCTTGAGCACTTCCACTTCTTCCCGCGCCGCCGCCGCCATCGCCTTGACCGCGTCGAATTCCTCCCGGCTGACGAAATCCATCCCGGATATCCATTGCTTCGCCTTTTCGCGGGCATTGCCTTCAAATTCGCGGCCCATGCCCGCCAGCGTCCCGGCAGCGCCATTGATGACCTTGCCCAGATCGTCGAAGAAACGGTTTTCGCTTTGCATGACAGCCTCAAATCGCGGTTACAGATCCCCTCATATACGGGTTTTCAGGCCGGGAACAACCGTGGTCGGCACATCCGGGTTCAGCACATCGATGGAATGATTGAGGGCTCCGGCGAAGATCAGCCACGCCAGATAGGGCACCATCAGCCATGCCGCGGCCGGGCGGATGCGGGCGAACAGGCCCGTCGTCACCACCGACGCCGCGAAAATGAACAGCAGCAGCCAAAAGGCCTCGACAATCATATGGGCGCGGAAAAACAGCGGCGACCAGCAGAAATTGGCGACAAGCTGGACAAGGAAGAGGATGATCGCCCGCCCCCGCATCCGGGCGCCACGGGCGTGCAGGATAATCGCGATCGCCAGCCCCATCAGCACATAAAGGATCGCCCACGCGGCGCCGAAAACCCAGCCCGGCGGCATGAAATCCGGCTTTGCCAGCGCATCGAACCAACGATTGCCATAGCCGCTGCCGGCGATCCTGCCCGAAAGAAACCCCAGAAAGACTATCGCCGGAACCGTAACCAGCGCCCATCGCACATAGGACATGCGCAATTGGGCCTGCGACGCGATTTCATTCATCCCCGCCCCTCTTTCCGCTCATCGCCCCCGTGGCGGGGTCAAAGACGAAGCCCGATCAAAGACCATGCCCATGCGCCGCAGCGCGAATCCGCCATGCCCGCCCGATCCGGGGCCACATAAGGGGAATGTGGGCAGATTCGCGTTGCACTGCAAGATATTTGTCCTGTCCCGCCGGGGGACATGCCTACGTCTTGTGCGCGATATCCTGCGGCGCATGCGCGGCGATGAGGAATTCGACATTGCCTTCGGGGCCGGTGATCGGACTGGGCACAATGCCTTCCACAGCCCAGCCCAGCCCCTCCACCCAGTCCCGGACCTGCGCGCATACCCGCTCATGAATGGCGGGGTCGCGCACCACCCCGCCCTTGCCGACTTCCTCGCGCCCGGCCTCGAACTGCGGCTTGATCAGCGCCATCAGCCGCGCGCCCGGCGCGGCGAAATGCAGCGGCCGTTCCAGCACCTTGGCCAGCGCGATGAAGCTGGCGTCGCACACGATCAGGGTGACGGGTTCCGGGATATGCTCCGCCGTCAATATGCGGGCGCTGGTCTGTTCATGGACGATGACGCGGGGGTCGGTGCGCAATTTCCACGCAAGCTGATTGGTGCCGCTGTCCACCGCATAAACGCGCGCCGCGCCCCGGGTCAGCATCACATCGGTAAAGCCGCCGGTCGAGCTGCCCACGTCCATGGCGACGGCCCCGGTCACGTCCCAGCCGAAATAATCGAGGCCATGGGCCAGCTTTATGCCGCCGCGCGAAACCCAGGGATGGTCGCGCCCGCGCACGTCCAGCGCCAGATCGGCGGCGACCTGCTGCCCCGCCTTGTCGATCTTGCGTTCGCCGCTGAACACCAGCCCCGCGAGGATCAACGCCTGCGCTTTCGTCCGGCTTTCGACCAGTCCGCGATCCACCAGCAATTGATCGACCCGCACCTTGCGGCTCATGTCGCCCACCCCATGCGCCCTATCCTTCGGCCAGATCGACGAGCATCGCCGGGGTCAATATCTGCGGCAATTCCTTCGCCGCGCCGCCGCCCGCCGGATACCAGAGATAGAGCGGCACGCCCGAACGCCCATGCTGCTCCAGAAAGCGCGTAATGGCCGGGTCGCCCTTCGTCCAGTCGCCGATCAGCGTGCGCACGCCCTGCCGCTCGAACGCGTCGCGCACCTCCGCGCGGTCGATGGCGGCGGCCTCGTTCACCTTGCAACTGAGGCACCAGTCCGCCGTGAAATAGAGGAACAGCGGCGCGCCGGAGGCCCGCGCCTGCCGGAGCGCTTCCTCATTGAACGCATCGCCCGCCGACTGGCCTCCCGCCATTGCCGGTTGCCCCTGCGGCAAGGCGGCGAGCGTGCCGCCGCCCGCCAGCACCGCCAGCAGGCAGACCCCGGCGGCCACCAGTCCGCCCCGGCCCCGGCCGCCGCGCCCGTCCTTCTGCCGCCGCCCCAGCCACCAGAGCGCCGCGATCACCAGCGCCCCCAGAACCACGCCGACGGCCAGCCCCGCCTCCCCCGCCTGCCGCCAGAGCAGCCAGAGCAGCGCCGCCGCCGTCAGGATCATCGGGATGGAAAGCCAGCGCTGCACCCGCGTCATCCATGGTCCGGGGCGCGGCATCCGCGCGCGCAATGCGGGCACATAGGCCAGCACCAGGAACGGCAGCGCTATGCCGAACCCCAGCCCCGCGAAAATCGCCATCGCCACCCCGGCGGGCAACAACAGCGCGGTGCCCAGCGCCGTCGCCATGAACGGCCCGGTGCAGGGCGTGGCGACGAAGGCCACCAGCACCCCGCTCCAGAAATCGCCCGCAAGGCCGCGCCGCGTCGTCAGGCTGCCGTCAATGGGTATCGGGGAAAGCTCGAACCATCCGGCGAAGTTCAGCGCGATGGCGATGCTCAGCGCCAGCAGGGCCGCGATCACCGCCGGGCTTTGCAACTGGAACGCCCAGCCGACGCCTTCCCCGCTCATCCGCAGCGCCAGCACCGCGCCGCCCAGCGCCACGCAGGTCAGCGCCACGCCCGCCGTATAGGCCCATGCCTCTTTCCGGGCATGGGCGGGCGAGACGCCGCCGCGCAGCAGGCTCATCACCTTCAGGCTGAGGATCGGGAAAACGCAGGGCATGATGTTGAGGAGCAACCCACCCAGCACTGCCCCGGCAAAAGCGATCAGCGCCACGCGCCAGCCCCATGCGCCCTGCGCGCCGCCGCTTTCGGTTCCGCTGCCGCCCTCTCCCATATCGGCGGGGATCGGCACCGTCCCCGGCTCCGCCTGAATGGCGACGCCCTGATCGGCGCCGATCCGCAGCACGCCTTCCAGCCTGTCCTGCGGGGGCGCAAACCGGTCGAGCGCGATCACCAGCCGGTCGCCCTCGCGCCCCACCCGCTGCGGCGCGGCATAGTTTTTCGCGCCAGTGGTCAGCGAGAAGAAATGCACGTCCGACAGGGCCGCATCGCGGGGAAAGGGAATGCCGATCCGCAGGCCGCCCTTACCGTCGCCCTCGAACAGCGCCATGCCGCCGAGCGGACGGGGCAAATGGCGGCGATATTCATCGAAGGCCGCCTGCCGCCTGTCTGCGCCGACGCCCTGCCCCGGACTGCCCACCGTCAGATCGAGCGCGAGGTCGGCCTGCTCCGGCACGCACACCGTGTCGGAACAGACCAGCCAGTTCGCCCGTACCCGGATCGGCAGCACCTCCCCCGGCCGCGCCGTGGCGGGCAATTTCAGGTCGGTCAGAACCGCATAGCGCCCTTCATAAACATGGTTCATCAACCCCGACACCAGCAGCACATGCGGCACCGGATAGCGCAGCGGCCCAACCGTCGCGCCTGTGGGCAGGGTCCATTTCAGGTCCGTGGGAACGCCCGCATCGCCGGGGTTTTCCCAATAGCCGTGCCAGCCCGCTTCCGGCTGCATGACCAGCGCCAGCGTGACCGTTTCCCCCGGCGCGGGATCGGGATTTTCCGCCTCCAGATGGCCCGCCATATAGGGGCCGCCCGTTCCTCCCGGACTCGTTCCCCCCGGCACGGCAAGCTGCGCCGACGCCGACGCGCCATGGACGCCCATCAGCATCGCCGCCGCGACCAGCATCGTCAGGAAGGAAAATATCCGCATCATGCTCCACTCAGACCCACGCCGGGGCTAGGCCGGGGCGGCTCGCCCGTCAAGCCACGCACCTGCCCAGCCCCACGCCCGCCCGCCGAATCACAGTACAATCCTCACAGGGCCATCAACGCCGGTCCCAGCCGCTCCTTCAGGCTGTCCACCAGCAGGCGCACCTTGGGCATCAGGTGCCGCCGTTCCGGGTAGACCGCCCAGATCGGCTCTTCCTGCCGCCGATAGTCCGGCAATATCTCCGTCAGCGCGCCCGAAGCGAGGTGACGCAGCACATAAAATTGGGGAAGCTGGCATATCCCCATACCCGCCAGCGCCGCATTCGCCACCGCTTTCCCGCTGTTGCAGCGCCAGCGCCCCTTCGGCCGGAACAACTGGTCCACCCCGTCCACGGCGAAATGCCATGTCGTCGAACTGCCGATAAGGCAATTATGCTGTTCCAGATCGGCAATGTCCCCCGGCGTGCCTTCCGCCGCCAGATATTCCGGCGAGGCGCAGCTATAAAGGTGGCGCGTCGCGATCTTCGTGCGGACAAGGCGGGAATCGCTCATGTCGCCGGTGCGGATGGCCAGATCATAGCCCTCCGTAATCAGGTCCACGATGCGGTTGCTCAGGTCCAGCGTGACGCTCAGTTGCGGCCAGGCGAGGCAGAAATCCTGCACGATCGGCGCGATGAAATCCTCCCCCAGCGCCGTGGAGCAGGTCACGCGCAATTCCCCGCCCGGCTCGCCCGTGGCGCTGAGCGCGGCGAACGCTTCTTCCCGCTCCGCGATGATGCGGCGGCAATGCTCGACAAAGACGCGGCCATTTTCCGTCAGCACGACCTTGCGGGTGGTGCGGTAAAAAAGCTGCGCGCGCACCTGCGCCTCCAGCCGGGCGATGGCGCGGCTGACCGTGGAGGTCGGCATCTGCAATATCTTCGCCGCATTGGCGAAGCTGCCCGTGGTCGCCACCGCGACAAATTCGTCTATGCCGTGCCAACGATTGGTCATTATTCCATTTCCGCAACAGTGAATTGCCCTACACTGTCTTTATTGCACTTCATCCCCTCCCGTAAAGACCGGGGCAAAGGAGTCACATCGCCATGAAAACCCGTGCAGCCGTAGCATTTGAAGCCAAGAAACCGCTGGAAATCGTCGAACTCGATCTGGAAGGGCCGAAACCGGGCGAAGTTCTGGTCGAAATCATGGCGACCGGCATCTGCCACACCGATGCCTATACGCTCGACGGTTTCGATAGCGAGGGCATTTTCCCGTCGGTTCTGGGCCATGAAGGCGCGGGCATCGTGCGCGAAGTCGGCGCGGGCGTCACCAGCGTGAAGCCGGGCGATCATGTGATCCCGCTCTACACGCCCGAATGCCGCCAGTGCAAAAGCTGCCTTTCGGGCAAGACCAACCTGTGCACCGCGATCCGCGCCACGCAGGGCAAGGGCCTGATGCCGGACGGCACCACCCGCTTTTCCTACAAGGGCCAGCCGATCTATCATTATATGGGCTGCTCGACCTTCTCCAACTTCACCGTTCTGCCCGAAATCTCGGTCGCGAAAATCCGGGAGGACGCGCCGTTCAAGACAAGCTGCTATATCGGCTGCGGCGTGACCACCGGCGTCGGCGCGGTCGTCAACACCGCGAAGGTGCAGGCGGGCGAGAATGTGGTCGTTTTCGGCCTGGGCGGCATCGGCCTCAACGTCATTCAGGGCGCGAAGATGGTCGGCGCGGACAAGATCATCGGCATCGACATCAATGACGAGCGCGAGGAATGGGGCCGCAAGTTCGGCATGACCCACTTCATCAACTCCAAGGGCCTGTCGCGCGATGAAACCGTGGCGAAGATCCTCGAAGTCACCGACGGCGGCGCCGATTACAGCTTCGACGCGACCGGCAATACAGAGGTGATGCGCACCGCGCTCGAATGCTGTCATCGCGGCTGGGGCGAAAGCATCATCATCGGCGTGGCCGAAGCGGGCAAGGAAGTCTCCACCCGCCCGTTCCAGCTTGTCACCGGTCGCGTGTGGAAGGGCACGGCGTTCGGCGGGGCCAAGGGCCGGACCGACGTGCCCAAGATCGTCGATTGGTACATGAACGGCAAGATCGAGATCGACCCGATGATCACCCATGTCCTCAGCCTCGAGGAAATCAACAAGGGTTTCGACCTGATGCATGAGGGCAAGAGCATCCGCAGCGTCGTCCTCTTCTGATCCAGCAGGAAAGCATTCCGCCATGTTCACCCATGTCTATTTCGGCTCGAACGATATTGAAAAGTCGAAGAAATTCTATGATGCGGCATTGGGTGCGCTCGGCTATGCGGCGGTGCCCTACCCCAATGGCGCCGCCTATCCTTCGGCCAGCGGCGCGGTGATCATCGCGCCGCCCGCAGACGGCAGGCCCGCCACCTTCGGCAACGGCCATACGCTCGGCTTTTCCGCGAAAAGCTATGCCGAGGTGGATGCCTTCCATGCCGATGGCGTGGCGGCGGGCGGCACGAGCGAAGGCGCGCCGGGCTTTCGCCCCAATTCGCCGGGCAATATGTACGGCGCCTATCTGCGCGATCCCGACGGCAACAAGATCTGCGCCTACGCGCCCAATGTCGGTTAAGTCCCGATACCGGCTAAAATAAGGACTCGGACGATGGAAACCCTTTCCACCAACAAAAGCTTCGGCGGCACGCAGGGCGTCTACAAACATGCATCCACCGCGACGGGGACGGAGATGACCTTCTCCGTCTTCGTGCCGGATCATGCGCCGGGCGCGAAGCTGCCGGTGCTCTGGTATCTTTCCGGCCTCACCTGCACCCATGCCAATGTGACGGAAAAGGGCGAATTTCGCGCCGCCTGCGCAGAGGCGGGAATTATCTTCGTCGCCCCCGACACCAGCCCGCGCGGGCCGGATCAGCATGGCGACGCCGTTCCCGATGACGCGGACGGCGCCTATGATTTCGGCCTTGGCGCGGGGTTCTACGTCAATGCGACACAGGCCCCGTTCGCGACCCATTATCATATGCGCGACTATATCGAGAAGGAACTGCCCGCCCTCGTCGCGCAGCACTTCCCCATCGACAGCGAGCGGCAGGGCATTACCGGGCACAGCATGGGCGGTCATGGCGCGCTCACCATATCGCTGCGCAATCCGGGGCGTTTCCGTTCCACCTCGGCCTTCGCGCCGATCGTCTCGCCGCTCAACTGCCCTTGGGGGCACAAGGCGCTGGGCGGCTATCTGGGCGAAGACCGTTCAAGCTGGGCGGCATATGACGCCTGCGCGCTGATCGACGGCGGCGCGCGCCTGCCCGACCTGCTGGTCGATCAGGGCGAAGGCGACACTTTCCTTGCCGAACAACTCAAGACCCATTTGCTGCGTGAGGCCTGCGATCGCGCCGGGCAGCCCGCCACCATTCGGATGCAGCCGGGCTATGACCATAGCTATTATTTCATCTCCACCTTCATGGCGGAGCATGTCCGCTGGCATGCGGAACGCCTGAAGGCCTGAAAACCACGCCCGCCAGACCACGAGCCGCCGCCCATCCCCCGAACAGGGATCGGCGGCGGCTTGCCGTGGCGCGATAATCGGCTATCTTCCCCCGATCTATCGATCAGCAGGGAGAAGCCCCGATGTGCGACGACCATAGCGAAGCCGAAAATGCGCAATGGCTGGCCGCGCGTCAGGATTTGGCCGCACGCCAAGGGCTTGACCGCCGCCAGTTCAGCATGGCCGGGGCCAGTGCCGCCGCGCTGGCGCTGTTTCCCGGCTGCGCATCGGGCGCGGACAAGGGCAGCGGGCAGGACACCGCATCCCGCCGCGTAACCATCGCCACGCCGGACGGCACCGCCGACGCCTTTTTCGTCCACCCCGCCAAGGGCAAGCATCCCGCCATCATCCTGTGGCCGGACATTGCCGGACCACGGCAAGCCTATCAGACCATGGGCACCCGGCTGGCCGCCGCCGGCTATGCCGTGCTGGTGGTCAACCAATATTATCGCTCCGCCCCCGCCCCGGTCCTTCGCGATTTCGCCGAATGGCGCACCGAAGCGGGTCAGGCGCGGCTGAAACCGATGATCGCCGCCATCACCCCGGCCGGCACGGTGAGCGACGCGGGCGCCTTCATCGACTGGCTCGATACGCAGGCCGAGGTCGACACCGCCCGCAAGATCGGCAGCTGCGGCTATTGCATGGGCGGCCCCTTCACCATCCGCACCGCGCTGGCCCGGCCGGATCGGGTGGGCGCCATCGCCTCCTTTCACGGGGCGAATCTGGTCAACGACACGCCCGACAGCCCCCACAGCCAATTCGCGAAGATCAAGGCCGCGATGCTGCTGGCCATCGCGGAAAATGACGACAGCCGCGACCCCGGCGCCAAGGATGCGCTGAAAGCCGCCGCGCAGGCCGCCGACCTGCCCGCCGAAATAGAGGTCTACCCCGCCCAGCATGGCTGGTGCACACTCGATTCGCCCGTTTATGACGAGGTTCAGGCGGAAAAGGCATGGGGCCGGATGCTCGCGACTTACGCCCAATATCTATAGGGCAGCCTCCCGCGCCGCAAAGCCTCCTGCCGCCAGCTAAGCGCCCGGCTCCGCCCCTATATTGATAGCCCCGCGCGCAACGACCCGGCATATTCCGGCGCCCGGATAGCAGGAACAACGGCCTGCAAGCGACCATGGCCCAGAGCGGATCGCCACGCAGGATAACGCACCAAGCGGAGGGCTATCACCGGAAAATGCAGGATTTCCGCGCATCGACCGCAACCCATGGATGGAGGGGGGATGAATAGCATCGAACGCCGATTGAGGCGGAGAGTCACGCAATTTGCTTCAACAGACCCTCGGGGCCGACACCGAAGGCGGCCACCGGCCAATGTCGCCTCGCTCCCGGAATCCACCGCCCCCACAATCCGCTGCCCCTTGCGGATCGATATCGATCAGTCCTGATCGACGCGGCGCAACCCGGCGGCAAATTCCTTGCTCTTGGCGACATAGCCCGCGGCGCTTTCGCGCAACTTGGCGATGCTGCCTTCATCCAGCTTACGAATGGCCTTGGCCGGAACGCCGACAATCAGGCTGCCGGGTTCGAAGGTCTTGCCTTCCGTCACCAGCGCGCCCGCGCCGACGATGCAATTTTCGGGAATGACCGCGCGATTGAGGATGGTCGCCCCCATGCCGATCAGGCTGTTATCGCCGATCGTGCATCCATGCAGCATCGCCTGATGACCGATGGTGACGCCTTCGCCCACGGTACAGGGAATGCCCTCATCGCTGTGGATCGCCACCTGCTCCTGCACATTGCTGCGCGCGCCGATGATGATGGGCGTATTGTCGGCGCGGACGACCACCCCGAACCAGATATTCGCCTCCCTCCCCAGCCGCACATCGCCGATCAGATCAGCCGAAGGGGCAACCCATGCGGAGCCGTCCTCCGGCAGGCTGGGCGAATTTCCGTTAAACTGATATAGCGGCATGACCGGCCCCTACCCCTCCCCGATGTTGAACCTGCTTGTTCGAAGCCGCAGGAATAACCCCTTTCCCGCCAAATGCCACGCCCCGAATGCAGGAAAGGACGGAAAGAAGCTGAGAGCACGCGTCAGCCACATAGTCCCTTGGACTGGAAACAATGTCAGACGGATAAGCCATGGACGCAGGACCGGCCCCGCGCATCCTGTCCTGCGCCGATGCCCATCGCCAGACAACAATCATTTGTAGGAGAATGTGACTTTCCTGAGTTCACCGGTAAATATGCTGTCCGTCACGGCATAGTCATCGTTGATGGGCGTCAAAGTGTCACGCCCCACATCGAACCCGTCATTGTGGCTGATCCAGCCGCCCAGCGTATGATCGATCCGGCCGTTGCCCACGACCTTCCCGTCGATCAGCAAGGTCAGTTTGCCGCCTGATTGGGGCTTGGCCTGATCCGTTTGGAATTTGGCGGTCAGGCGATGTTCGCCAGCGGGGATCTGCGTGGCCGACCGGACCTGATATTGCCTTGGGCCAAGCGCGTTGTAGTGGAACACCAGTTGGCCGTCGTTCACATAGAAACCATAGCCGCCAAATCGCCCACCCTGAGTCAGCAATACGCCCTTCGCCCCTTCCGGCGGTATCACCACGTCCGCATCAATCTGATAGGAACGTCCGATCGTGGAAGGCACATTGGCCTCGTTCGCGCGGGTCAATCCGGGATAGTAAGTGAACACATCATGCCCGGCAATGGTGCTGGGCCTGCCCTCATACCCCTGCGTAAAATCATGAATGGGCAGGATGTGGTTGCGCTTGGCTTCCTCCCAGAAAAGGGCCTTCATTTCGGTCAGCTTCTCCGGGTGGCTGGCAGCCAAGTCCCTGTTTTCACTGAAATCCTTATCGAGATTATACAGCACCCATGGGCGCTCATCAACGGTCAGGTCCAGCTTCTTGTTGGTGCTGTCCCAGCTCACGTCCCATGCTGCACGCTTGGGCAAGGTGCCTGCCATCCAGCCGTCCTTGTAGATGCCCACATTTTCCATCATTTCCAACACCTGCACTCGTCGCTCGGACGGCGCGCTGGGCTGCGTGAAACTATAGGTCATGCTGATGCCGTCCAGCGGCTTTTGAGTGACGCCGTTGACCTCGGCCGGTACGGGCACCTTGGCGGCCGACAGGATGGTCGGCATGATATCCGTCACATAATGATATTGCGAACGGACCTGCTCAGGCGCCGTCAGATGCCCCGGCCAGGAAATGACGAGGCCGTTGCGGGTGCCGCCCGCATGCGAGGCGACCTGTTTATACCAGGGAAAGGGCGTATTCATGGCCCAGCCCCAGGCAGCGCTGTAATGATTATAAAGTTCGCGCGTCCCGATCTTGTCGATGTTCGCCAGCTTGAACTCGAACGATTCGTCAAAACCGCTGATAGCCGACTGTTCGTAGGCGAGCCCGTCCAGCCCTCCTTCGGCACTGCCGCCATTATCGCCCTGAATATAAACGATCATCGTATTGTCCAGCTGGCCGATGGCCCGCAGATTTTCAATCACCCGGCCCATTTCGTGATCGGCATAGGAAAGCGCGGCGGCATAGGCCTCCATCTGTCGCGCATATAGTCGTTTCTGATCCGCATTGAGCGAATCCCAGGCCGGCAGACCATCCGGCCGCGGCGTCAGTTCCGCATCGGCCGGAATGATGCCCATCTTCTTTTGACGGGCGAATGTCTGCTCGCGTTCAATGTCCCAGCCCATGTCGAATTTGCCCCGGAACTTTTCCAGCCATTCCTTGGGCGCATGATGCGGCGTGTGCGCCGTACCGGGCGCATAGTACATGAAAAAGGGCTTGTCGGGGGCCAGCGCCTTCTGCTGCTGTATCCAGCCGATCGCACGATTGGCAAGATCATGGTCCAGTATATAATCGGGATCATCATGCGGAGGTTCGACGAAACTGGTGTTTTCGACCAGCGCCGGTTCGAACTGGTTGGCGTCGGCTGAAAGAAAGCCGTAGAAATATTCAAACCCAAGCCCGGTCGGCCAGCGATCAAATGGCCCGGCCTGACTCATTTCCCACTCCGGCGTCAGGTGCGACTTGCCGAACATCGATGTATTATAACCGTTTTGTCGCAGGATTTCTGCAACCGTTGCTGCGGACTTGGGGATCTGGGTCGTATAGCCTTCATAACCCGTCGCCAGATTCGTCACATTGCCCATGCCTACATTCTGGGGATTGCGTCCCGTCAACAGCGCAGCGCGGGTTGGCGAACATAGCGCGGTGGTATTGAACCGGTTGAAGCGGATGCCGTTCCTGGCAAGCATATCGAACGTGGTCGTGGGAACCGGCCCGCCAAAGGTGCTGCTAGCGCCAAAACCAACATCATCAGTGAGGATCAGAAGGATGTTCGGGGCGTCAGCCGGTGCCTTCACTTGGGCCGGCCACTGCGGTGCGCCCGAATCCGCTGCCGTACGACCAACCTGTTGCGCGGGGAACGACGTCCCGATCGGCAAGCTCGTCTGCGCAGCCAGTGGAGCGCCGCCCAATGCCACAAACGCCAGCATCGCGCCTCCCATCAAACCAGCATAGCTCGCCCCGGTTCCGGTCAATGGTCTGCGGCCTTGTTTCACAATCGCTCTCCTCGCTGGCTGCTCCTATTCCACAGGTCACAATTAACGCAGATGCGTTATTAAACACCTGATGTTTAACAGAGGTTCAGTGCCAGAATTTCGATCAAAGCGACACGACCAGCCTCGCCAACCTCAATCATAAGCGCCCACCCGGCCTCCGCTTGTCATCGATCGAGAGCAGGCCTGCTGGATAACCGGCAGCCGGAAATTCCGGTCAGATATGGTCGAGACTGCGCTGCAAAGCGGCCGTCGCCATGGTGAGCGCGACTTCGAAACGATTACGAAACTGCGCCATGCTCCGCTTCGCAATGCCTTCATTGTCGGAAAGCTCAATCATATTCGTCACCATCATATAGGACAAAGCGACACGATAATCGCCACGATGCTTATCTTCGGCGACCACCAGAGAATAGATATTATTGAGCACCCGACGAAGATTGCTGCTCAATTCCGGGTGCGTGTCTGCAAAGTGAATCATGTCGGCAGGAAATTGAAACATGAGAAATTTATTCATGAAGGCCGCATAAGTATGCCGCCCCTGATCGTCGGTCAAATCAAGAACAGGTTCGCACAAAATGCGCATCAGCGTCGGCAGATGTAGCGACTTTCCTTCTGCTTCGGCCTTATCCATGCCCCTGCCGCGACTAGGCTCCATCTGCCACACGCGCCATGCGAAAATCGCGTGAATTAGCCCAGCCTTGTCACCGAAATGATATTGGACGGCATTTGTATTTCCATTGCCGGCCGCCTGAGCGATTTCCCGAAAGGATACACTGTCGATCGAACGGCGCGCATAGAGCGATTCCGCGGCAGCAAGGATACGCAACTTGCTTTCAACTCCAAAATCCCGATGCGGCACTGTCATTTTTTAACTCCGCTAAACTTTCCGCCGAATTGAGCCAGCGCCCAGCCCTGCGCCTTGGTGGATCACATCCACATCGCTCCTGCTTCGGGCGTTGTAAAATCGATCCTCTCAATTACCACAGGTGCGCCGTCAAATTTAACGCATATGTTTTAATAACTGGCTGCATAAATGGGGCAGCCTAGAAAAACCATGGGAGAAGATGTTATGCCACCACTGCGCAGGGCAATGCCCGTTCGCTATCGCACAATAGCCCGCACATCTCTTTTTGCCGCCACTGCCGGAATTGGCATGGCCTATATTCCCGCCGCGGTCGCACAGTCCGCACCCGTCGCACAAGCACATGACGGCGGCATCGGCGACATCGTGGTCACGGCCCGCAAACGACAGGAGACCACGCAGGACGTTCCCGTGTCCGTCGTCGCCATCAGCGCCGAGCGCATGCAGAAATATGATCTGAGCACGCTGGAACGCGTCGCCGCGCAGACCCCTTCATTTTCGGTAGGGCGCACTCCTTCAGGATCGGGCGCTACGCTGGTATTGCGCGGCATCGGCTCGAATTCGACATCGATCGGCCTGGAGCAGTCGGTTGCCGTTATTGTCGATGGCGCCTATTATGGGCAAGGCCGCACTATCAACGAAGGGTTTTTCGACCTGGGCCGCCTCGAACTTCTCAAAGGGCCGCAAGCGCTCTTCTTTGGCAAGAACGCGACTGCCGGGGTTGTTTCGATTACAACAGCAGATCCGGGCAGTGAACTGGAAGTCATCACCCGCGCCGGTTACGAGTTCGCCGCCGAGCAGGTCTATGGTGAAGCCATCGTGTCGAGTCCGCTTACCGATCGGCTGGGCATCCGCGTCGCCGCGCGCGCAAGCAAGCAGTTCGACGGCTATTTCAGGCAGCTTGGCACTACGCAAACCTATCCCACGCTCGATCGCACCTCGACTTCCCAGATCGTGGCGCCGACAGCCCACACGTCAGATGCAGCGGGCGACGGCCGGAGCAAGGAAGCCTATGTCCGCGCGACACTCAAATGGGAACCGACCGATACGCTGACCGCCGTGCTGAAAGCCAATTACGGCATCAACGAGAACAACAATCCCGGCGCGGGAACAGTCCTCTATTATTGTCCGACCGGATTTACGGCCAACAATCCGGCGATTGGCTGTGGTCGCCGCTTCGCTTCGTCCGCCAATCGCACGCCCACCGACATCGCGATAACCCAACCCTTCGCCAACGCCGATGGCCAGACGGGTAATCAGTACAAGGCCTGGGCCGTGAACCTGGGCCTGACATGGGCCATGGACGATCTGACGATCTCGTCAGTCACCAATTATAACTGGAACCGCAACACCTTCCAGCTGGACGGCGATGTGGTTTCCAGCTCCGGGCCACAGGGCGTATTCTCCACCGAAGATTCCTCCTTTCACGCATTTTCGACAGAGCTGCGCGCGCAGACAAACCTCGGCGGGTTCTGGGACGCCATGCTGGGTGGCTATTATCAATCGACCAAACGGGATTATCTTGCGTGGACGGCATCCGGTGGATTGGAAAATAGTGCGGCAACACCGGGCTTCCGGCGATATCTTGCCAACTCCAAGGACTCGCAGACCGAAGGCGAAACATTTGCGGCGTTCGCTCAGGTCATTCTCCGCCCCATTCCCGATGTGGAGATTGCGGGGGGTGCGCGATATACTGCGGAAAGCAAGGACAGTTACTTCCTCCAACCCTATTCGCATCCGGTCCGCGTAGCACAGGGCATCTTCCTCCCGGAAGTAACGCTGAGATCGAATCAGGATTTCGACAATCTGTCACCGGAAGCAACCGTCACATGGAAGCCAACCCCGGACATCACCCTCTATAGTGCCTATAAAACAGCTTATAAATCAGGCGGTTTCTCCAACTCAGGCATTTACAGCCCCAGCGCGACGCTCGCCGACTTCGAGTTCGATCCAGAGAAGGCCAAGGGTTTCGAAGCAGGCATCAAGACCATGTTGCTCGACCGTCAGTTGCGCCTCAACCTGACCGCCTACACCTATAAATACAGCAATCTGCAACTCGACTTCCTACGCGCCGACATCTTCGCGTTCACGACCATCAATGCTGGCTCGGCACGCACAAAAGGCCTGGAACTTGAGTTTGAGGTCGCGCCGCGCGCGCTCGACGGGTTTAACCTTCATGGCAGCATAAACTATAATCGCACCCGCTATGGCGATGCCCCCGGCGCACCCTGCTGGGGCGGACAGACGCGAGCGCAAGGATGCAATCTCGTCTATGAGACAGCGACCGACACATCCCGCCCGTTCGATCCGGCGACCGACGCCATCGCCAATCGCCAAAACCTCAAGGGGCAGCCGACCGCACTGGCTCCCGACTGGACCGGCAATCTGGGCGCATCCTATGAAGCCCGGATGGGCAACGGGGCCACATTCAACTTCGGTGTGGATGCCCGTTACAGTGGCAGCTATCTGGCGTCTGCGTTCGGCAATCCCTACACGAGGCAGAACCGCTATATTTCGCTTGATGGGTCCATCTCCTTCACCAGTGCAGATGAGCATTGGCAACTTCAACTGATCGGGAAGAACTTGACGAACCGGTGGTATGCGATCGGTGGCGCCGACGCACCCAACACCGGCGCTGGCGCTGGCACCCTCACCGGCATCGTTGCCGACCAGATGGGCTATGCGAATGTTCCTCGCACAGTCCAGGCACAGATAACCTTCCGTTATTGAATGATGCTGCCAATGCACGGAATGCCTTGCATATTCCGGTGGATTGACGACCGATTTCGACCTCCCACTGAGTCTCCGCCATCCCAGGCGGAGACTTTTTTGGACGTTTCGGGTTGACCCCGTTGAGATGGTCTTTTCAAGCTGCGTAGCGTTCGACAGGAGCCGCAGTTCCGCACCGGCCTGATCCATTCGACGAACGCGAACTTGCTGGTGCGGTCGAGGCCACCAACGGGCGTAGCTCAGCCTCGGCAGGCTGCACCTTGGCGATGGCGACCTGGAGTGAAGACGCAGTCGATAATCCGGGGGATCATCGGACCATTACCACGCCGATCGGATAGGGGCTAGCCCCGTAACGTTGCAAGCAAGCGCGGTGCACGAGGGGCGCATCAGGTGCAGGATCGCCGATTGAAGCGCATATAGGGCAGTCATCGAGCGGCGGCAGTGTGTGGCGGCGAAAGGCCACTTCTCACCCCCCACTCCTCTGCTCCCCGCATCGGGCATCACCGCGCGGGACTCAGCCTGATGATGCGCCCCGGCTTATTAAGGGCCACATATATATTGCCGTCAGGCCCATTGGCTATATCTCGCACATCTCCGAAACCTTGCAGCAGAGTTTCGGTTTTCTCGACATGAGCGCCGCGTATCTCAAGTCGCAGCATTTTTTGCGCCCGAAGAGAACCGACCAACAGGCTTCCATGCCATCCCGGAAAGTTCTGACCCTGGTAAAAGGTGATGGCGGACACAGCGATTGATGGGGTCCAATGCGTGATCGGCTTAACGGTATTGGCCGGATTGAATTTCGGATCGATGCGAATATCCATCGCTTTGGCGTTAGGGGCGTCGCGGCCTACGGGAAAACGCGGATCAAAGGGTCGGCCGTCATAACCCATTCCCAGTGTGACAAAGGGCCAGCCATAATTGCCGCCCCGGCTTATGATATTGAGTTCATCGCCGCCACGGGGGCCATGTTCGGAGGACCATAGCACGCCGGTTGCGGAATCCACGGCAAGGCCCTGGGGGTTGCGATGCCCGTAAGACCAGATTGTCGGATAGGCATTGGGCATGTGAACAAAAGGATTGTCAGGAGGAACTTTGCCATCCCTGGAAAAGCGATGAATCTTGCCATTGGGAAGCCGTAGATCCTGGGCCTCATCAGGCCGATAAATTCGATCGCCGACGGACAGATATAAATATCCATCCTTGCCGAAAACCAAACGCCCGCCAAAATTGGCCGTCGCGCGATATGTCGATTTGGGGGCCTGCCATATGACTTTCTGATCCACGAGCGCATTATCGGCAATCTTGCCGCGAATAACCTTGATCTGGGAAACCTTGTCGAAACAGGCCCCTTGTCCCTTGCAACTTGCAGCGGCCCCCAAGGTATCTACCGCTTCATCGGTATAGGCGAGGTAGATATAGCCGTTGCGGCCATAGTCGGGATCGCGCGCAAGCCCCAGAAATCCACCATGAATAAACTGGTCGGTAATGACCGGAACATTCTTCAACGGCGCGCTCAACGTGCCGTCTGTGCCCAGCGTCCGCAAATGACCAACACGCTCGGTAAGCAACATAAGCTTGTCGGAAAGCCAGATGAGGGACCAGGGAATCTCGACTTTGTCCGATATAAGGTCGACCTTGAAGGTTGCGCGCTCGGATCGGATGGCTCCTGACGGCAAGGGCAATGCCTTGCCCGATGGCGGTGAACTCCCCTTCTCCCGGATCAACGCGATCAGGCTGTTAATGCTGTCCGCGTCAAGCATTGTTCCGAAAGCCGGCATGGCTTTGGCCGGGACGCCCTCGCGGATGACTTTTTCAATCTCCGCATCGTCGTCGCCATGTATCCATATCTTGTCGATCAGCGAAGGGCCCTGCCCACCTTCCATATCATTGCCATGACAGGTAGCGCAGTTGTTGGCGTATATTTCGCTGGCTTTCCCTGTTTCCGCCTTGCGGACATAAGGGGTCTCGGCCTGCTGATAGGCGCTGCCATTCTCTGTTTCCGATCCTGCGCGATGGCAGGCCGGACCGGAAAAAGCCAAGATCAAACTGGCGGAAAATATCAGCGATGTGCGCATATAGCCTTCAGACTGTTGGTGAGGAGGGTGCTGTTCAGTTAAGAAACTGGATCTCGCTGCGGCTCTTGCGCCAGCCTGTATCGGTACGGACCCAAGTATCCCGATATGTGAAAAGCGATGCCCGATCCGGCGTGGAACGGGGGCGATCCCTGGTGGCTCCGACAGCCGTTACGGCAGAAAGATCCACCGCAATCGTGCGCGTTTTCGCGCCATCGGGCGTCACTTCGTCGAAGGTGGTATTGGTCAACAGATGCCGGCTGCTGATGGCCGGGTTCTTCTCTTCGGCGCCAAAGCGGGCGAGGATCTGATCGCGGCCGTGGATAGTTAGCAATATCTTGCCATCTGGATCACGAGCGACCATCACCGCATCCGGCGTGAAAATCTGTTCGGCCCATTCCCGGCGTGTGCCCGAAGGCGTGTCGCGGTCAACGAGAAAGGGATAGAGTTCGACGACATCGCGAATCTCTTCCTTAATCAACAGCTTTATAATCTTGTCCTTGTCCGGCTCCGGGGCGGCATCCGGCGCCGGGGCGGCGCCTGCCATTGGTGAGAATGTGCTGGCGATCAGCAAGCCGGCGAAAAGAAAGGTGCTATGGCGCATGATATATATATCCCTTCATGGGGAAGGGGCGCGCACTCCCGCACGCGCCCCGTCATTTAGAATTTGAAGCGGATACCGGCTGTCAAGCTACGGCCCACAACATCGTAGAGCGCGAGCGTTGTCGGGAAGGTAACGCCGGGATTACCGGTCGCCGGTACGCGGGGCGGCTTTTTATCGAGCAGGTTGGTGATGGTCAGGAAGGGCTGGACTGGTCCGTCTTGCCCCCCGATCTTGGCCGTCAGCGTCATATCCGCGTAGAAAGCAGCAGGGGCACGGACTGGATCAAAGACAGTTTCGGTTAAGTCGCTGAGCTTTGTAGAACTGAGATAGCGTCCTTGCAGGAATATGCCGAGCAGATCATTGTCATAGGCCATGTTAACCGTCGCGCGCACCTTGGGGTATGCGGTGTTGGCGTCGATATTAAGGCCAGCCTGATCGATAGGCGCCGCGCCTATCCCGGTATCGGAGATATAATCATATACATATGACATCACGCCCCGCAGGCTGACCTTGCCGCTCTGGCCGAGGTCAAATCCATAGCTTGCCTCAAAATCAAAGCCGCGAAGCGTGAGGCTGGCGAGGTTCACCGGACTTACATCGATGGACCGGGGGAAATTCGCAGCAGTGCCATCGCTGAAAGGCAAGGGCCGATCGATGCGATTGCACAATATGTCGGTTCCGCCGCTTCCTTCGCACCGGCTTGCGATATTATTCACTGTCAGGGTCGAAATCGCATCCGTGACTTTCAGCTCATAAAAGTCGGTCGACACGTTGAAGTTACGCAGAAATTGCGGTTGGAACACTATGCCGACCGTTTTGGTTTTCCCCACTTCGGGCCGCAATTGGTCGTTGCCGCCGCCATAGGTCGGCATGACGGCTGTGACGCCGGTATGAAGGTCATTGAATACCGTTGAATTGAAGAAGCGGCCCGCGAATAAATCAAAAAGGGTAGGCGCGCGAATGTCGCGCGAGATTGTGCCCCGGAACCGCACGGAATCAACGGGCGAATAGTTGAGACCAAGTTTCCACGTATATTCGCCGCCCGTCGTGGAATATTTCGTATACCGGCCAGCGCCACTGAATTCGAGCAGGCGTGCGAAACTCAAATCTTTCGCAAGCGGCACCACGATTTCGCCATAAGCCTCTTTGACATCATAGCTGCCGCTGGCCGACCCCACATTGGTATAGACGAAGCGCGCCGCCGTCGGGGAAATTCCACGAATACCCGTATAGTCACGAGCAACCGCAGGATCTGCGTTGCTGACTTGCGAAATGCTCTGCTTGCGGTAACTGGCGCCGATATTGACGGATATGGGGCCAGCCCAGATGTCGAACGGTTCGCCGCTTATGTTTGCCGCGAACTCATCAAGCTTGTTGCGCACCGAAAAGCGCGTGATGCCGTCTACCCATGCGAGCGCGGCGGGATCAGCGGCGGACTCGCCAAAAAGATTAAGGGGAAGGCAGCCGGGATACAGCCCCGGATTGGTAAGCGCGACGCGGCAGACGACATTCCCATTCGCCACGCCGGTACGGAAGCTGCCTTCATCAACGGCGTCCACCGCCGCAAAGAATTTTGCGTTCTCGCTCTCGTTACGCTCGGTTTTCAGCTTGGTGTCGCCGTGCGTGTAGAAGGCCTCCCATTTCCAGCCGCCGCCCAGTTCTCCCTGAAAACCGGCCGTGAGGCTGATGGACTGGTTGCGGGTATCGACGATGGTTTGCGGTTCAACGCGGCTATGTCCCCGGTTCATGGTGAAGCTGGGCGTGTTGGTCGCGGTCAGTTGCGCCTGAGCCGCCGCTGGCAGAAAGGCATTTCCGCTATAGATCGGGATGCCGAACCGGAAATTATTCTCCAGCGCATTATAATGATTGCGGGAATGGCCATAGCTGGCCTGGGCAAAAGCTGTAATGCCGTCAGAAACATCATAGCTGAGCCGGCCGAAAGCCTGATAGGTTTCCAGAGCCGCGACCAGAACGGTGTTGCCGGTCGCCGCGGCCCCGTCGCCGCCCTGCGCCAGACCCCGGTTTCCAATAATCTGGCCGGGGTCGAAGGGAGCAATCTGCCCATCAACGAATTGCTGGCCCGCAAAAGGTCCGCTCGTGACATATCCACCGCGCGCCACATTGGCAAATCGCGTATCCTTATAAATGCGGAGGGGGTCTTCAGCCGTGCCCGCACCGAGATAGAGATAATTGTCGGATTGGCCTTTGCGGGCATTTTTGCGGTCGATGCCATCGCTCTTAAAATGTTCCGCACTGAATACGACATGGCCTCTACCGTCGGCAAAACTTGTTCCCGCCGCTATGCCCAGCCGATAGGACGGGTTATCCCCGCGCTGGGAAATTCCGCGTTGAACAACGCCTTTGATCCCCTCATATTTTGTATCGAGCACGAAATTGACGATGCCGCTGATGGCGTCTGAGCCATATACCGCAGAAGCGCCCGCTGTAACGACATCGACACGCTGCACCAGCATCTGCGGCAGGAGGTTCGTATCGACCGTGCCTTCATAGCTGGTGGGCGGCACGCGCCTGCCGTCGAGCAATATCAGGCTACGGACTGTCCGTCGTCAGAACATTTGGCGCAGATCGCGGCGTAGATTAGCGGAGTGCGGGCCTCGTCTGGGGATTGATGTTAGGCGGCAAGCTTGCGGTGCTGCAAGCGCCGATGTTCGATGGTCTGTCG
>JBFWKI010000008.1:0-124673 GCA_050252755.1 Sphingobium sp. | reverse complement strand
CCCCGGAAACGGCTTCACCGCCATATCCGGCCTCCGGTTCCGCTTCGCTCCACCTCCACCCGGATATGGCGGCGGCGAGAATAATCCACTAACAATCAACATGGTCCACTCGGTGGGGGCAGATCAGACCTCGCGCTTGGACAGGCGGCAATTTTTGGGAATCCACGGGCGCAGGCTCGTCACCCGCGAATAGCCGCTGATAAACCGGCGGCTGTGATATTCCAACTGATCGGCATAGAGATCGAACTCGCGCGACAGGTCCACGCGGCCATTGTTGAGCGGTGAAAAGCTGACCGCGCCGATCTGGCCGAACGGCAGATGGACCGGCACTACGATGACGGACGGGGCGTTCACCGCCTGATCGAAATTCGAAAGGTCTATCTGGTCGAGCAGGGGATTGGGCGCGCGGGTGTAGATGCCCGCCGCGTTCACCCAGAAGGGTTCGCTTTCATACCGGCAGGCGAAGGGCAGGGGCGATGTGAGCGCCAGCAGCGGCTTCTTCCACCATTGCTCTTTCGATTCGGGCCAGCCGAATATGCTGTGTGCAAGGACATTGCCGTCCGCGTCGCACATCGGCATCTTCGATGCGATGTTGGCGCAGGCCGCGACGCGGAAATTTCCGATGTCGCGGGCAATGTCGCGCAGGGCCTGGGCCGCCGGCAATATGTCTGCGGGCGTGGCGATGGCGGTGGGGACGCCTCTGGCCGATTGCATCGCGGGTCCGGCTTTTGCCTGTGCCCCGCTATGATCATCGGCGCAGACTTCCATCGGGTCTTTGCTCTCCATGGGACAGAGGCTACGCCTGATGCCGGTTCACGGCAAGCGCTACCGAACCTGTGACTAGTCACAGGTTTTGCCCGGAACCGGGAAACGAACCTAGCTAAAAACCCAGTGAGTCCCCGCAGGCCCCTCATTCTATCCTTCTGCCCTGAATAAGGCGTCTCTTGTCCGCGCCCCGCCATGCCGGGACGGGCCGAGGGAGCCGGGATGTCGAGGGGAATAGTGGCTTGAATTTCGATCTCAGCGAGGAACAGGGCTTGCTGCGCGACCTGATCGAACGGTTCGCGGCGGATCGTTATGATGCGGTGAAGCGGTTATCCTATCTGCGCCAGCCCGGCGGCTATTGCCCGCAGGGCTGGGCCATGCTTGCGGAGATGGGCGTGCTGGCCTTTCCGTTCGGGGAGGCTCTGGGCGGCCTTGGCGGGGGCGGCGTCGAACTCATCACCATCATGGAAGCGATCGGCCGGGCCGTGGCGGTGGAGCCGCTGCTGCCCGTCATCGTGATGGCGGGCGGCATCCTCGACAAGGCGGGTACGGAGCCTCAGCGCGAACGCTGGTTGCGGCCGGTGATCGCGGGCGAGACGATCGCGGCTTTCGCGCATAGCGAACATGGCGCGCGCTTCGACCAGAGCCATGTCGCGACCCGCGCGGAACCGGCGGGCGGCAACTGGATCGTGAACGGCGCGAAGCAGATGGTTCCTGCCGCCGGGTCCGCCGACATTTTCGCGGTGTCCGCGACGAAGCCCGATGGCGCGGTGGGGCTGTTTCTGGTGCCGGCGGACGCGCCCGGCCTGTCGGTTCGCGGCTATCATATGGTCGATGGCTCCGTGGCGGGCGATCTTGTCCTGTCCGGCGTGTCGGCGGAACCGATGGAGGGCGGGCAGGCCGCGATCGATGCGGTGCTGGACGAAGCGCGCCTTGCCATTTGCGGCGAATTGCTGGGCCTGATGACGATGATGTTCGACGCGACCCTCGATTATCTCAAGACCCGGCGCCAATTCGGCCAGCCCATCGGTTCGTTTCAGGCCATTCAGCACCGCATGGCCGATAATTATGGCCTGCTCGAACTCAGCCGGTCCCAGCTTTACCGCGCGGCGGCGATGACGGCCGATGATCCCGCGCGCGAATCGGCGATTGCCGGGGCCAAGGCCTATATTGGCGGCAGCGCCATGGCGCTGGGCGAGGATGCCGTGCAACTGCATGGCGGCATCGGCACGACCGAGGAACTGATGGTCGGGCAGGCATTCAAGCGCGTGCTGCTGCTTGCCTCGTTGCTGGGCGATAGCGATTGGGAAATGCGGCGCTATCTGGCGATGATGGGCTGAAGAGGGTTGATCCGTCCCTAAGGGGCCAGCTTCACCATCACTTTCCCGATATTGCCGCCTGAAAACAGCTTGCCATGGGCGTTCAGCACCGCGCTCTGTTCCAGCCATGGCCAGCCGCTTCCTCAACATCAGGTTGAAATGGCGCGGGCCGATGCGAAGTCCATGCCCTTGGGATAGGCGTCCAGCCGACAGAATCGGTTCCTGCCGCGCCTTGCCTCTTTTCCATTCATGCTTCTCTGGCCGACCATGCGGGCGCGTCGATGCGGATCACAGCTATGAAAAGCATTAATTGTGCGATGAACCCCGGCTTGCCACATGATTGGGGATTATAAGGGACAGGAGAGTATTTCCGGCGATGGGCGAAACATTTCACAGGGTCGTGCAGGCTTCCGAGATCGAGGAAAAGGCCATGGTGCCCTTCATCGTCAACCGCTGGCCGATCTTCCTGTGCCGGGAAGAAGGAGAGGTGCACGCGATCATCAACCGCTGCACCCATGCCGCCGCCGAACTGGCGCCGGGCGGCCGTGTGCGGCGCGGGTCGGTGATGTGCCCGCTGCACGGTGCGCGCTTCCGGCTGGGCGACGGCGAATGTCTGGGCGGGGCGGGGTATAAGCCGCTCAAGCTGTTTCCCTGGCGCGAGACGGAGGATGGCTGGATAGAGGTCGCGGTGCCCGACGAGGCGCCGGGCATGGAGCATATGCCGGTCAAGCCGCTGATGTGATGGTGCCGCCCGCGCCGTCCTTGGCCCACTCTATGCCCCGGCGCAACAGGTCGTAGAAGACCGGCAAATCCCATGCGCACCGGTCGATCGTGGGCCACCAGTCGAGATGCGGCTGCATGTCGTAATGGCCCCGGCAATGGCCCAGCGTGTTATAGAGCACCGCGCCCTCGCCCTGCTTTTTGATATAGAGGACAGGGTGCCGGTCATGCGCCCATTCCTCTTCGTCAAAACCGGTGGCGTTGCCTGCAAATTCGGTGTCCAGCAGGACATGCAGGTCGCCATGCCGTTCCATCAGATAGAGCTCGTCCGTCGTCTCGAACGGTTCGATGCCCCGCGTCAACGGATGGTCCGCATCCGCCACCGTCACCCGATAGGGCGCGATCGGTGGATGGGCGATGAACTGGCTGCCCAGCGTTTCCATGAACAGCGGCGCCCAGCGCGGGCTGCCGTACAGGCCGTTGTCGAACAGGCGCAGCACCGAATTGGTGCCGTGCAACGCATACCAGCGCCCGCCGCCCTTCACCCAATCGCGCAGCGCTTCCTGCGCCGCCAACGGGGGGACGACATCGCAGGTATAGGTGATCAGCATGTCGGCCCCGGTGATGGCCTCGATATTGGCATAATCCTCGAACACGCGGGTCCGTACCCGGTCGTCCTCGGCCAGCAGCTTCAGCAATTCCAGCCGGGCGAAGTCTATGTCATGATACAGGCCGCCCGCGATCAGGACGCAATCGATACGCTTGGGATGTGCCACGGGGCCGCTCTCCATCCTTAAAATTGCACGCCCTTGGTGATGCCGCCGTCGATCAGGATATTGGCCCCGGTCATGTAACGGCATGATGGCGATGCGATGAAGGCGATGGCCTTGCCGATTTCCTCGCCGCTGCCCATCCGGCCCATCGGAATCTGGCTGAGGATGCCGTCATGAAATTCGGGCATATTCTCCTTGATATAGGCCCATGGGCCGTCCGGCGTGAAGATCGGGCCGGGGGTGATGCAGTTCACCCGCAACCCCTGCGGCGCATATTTCTGCGCCAGCGCGGCGCTATAGTTGATGATCGCGGCCTTCAGGGCATTATAGGGCTGTGGTCCCATGAATTCTTCCAGCGCGCCGGTCGACGATATGGTGATGATCGATCCGGCGTCGGATTTTTCCAGCGCGGGGAGCGCCGCCTGAATGCCGCGCACCAGCGGCAGGATGTCGCCGTTGAACACGGTGGTCCAGCCATCGGCCGTATCGACGCCGGGATTGACCGACACGAAGGAAATGAAGATGTCGCATCCGCCCAGCGTTTCCGCCGCGCTGGATACCCAAGCGGGGAAAGCCCCGGCATCCGCCACATCGACGGACTGGCCGATGGCCTTCACGCCCAGACCCGATAATTCGGCAACCGCATTGTCGACCTTTTCCTGCGTCCGGCCGCACAGCGCGATATCGCATCCCTCACCGGCCAATAGGCGGGCCACGGCCAGACCGATGCTGGCATTGGCCCCCGCGAGAATGGCCTTGCGGCCCTTGAGTCCCAGATCCACGGCAATTGCTCCTCTCTTATGGGCGCGACGGGTCGCCTGACTTTACCCCATGGGCTTTCCCCGTGGTCTAGCAACCATGTCCGTTTTTAGCACTGGCGTTTCTGTCAGTGTTGCGCCTGTCTTTATTGACAGGAATACTGGCTTGCGGCCTATCAAGGGGTCAACCCCGGTTCAATCCACACAGGTTCAGGAGAGATAATTCACCTATGGGCAACCCTGTCCTGGCCGATCTGGCCCGCCTGCACGCGCGGGAGCGCCCCGACGCCACCGCCCTTGTTTTCGAGGGACGGGTGAGCAGCTTCGCCCTGTTCGATCGCCATGTCAGTCAGGTCGCCAACGGCCTGATCGCCATGGGCATCGCGCCGGGCGACCGGATCGCCTATCTCGGCAAGAACAGCGATTTCTATTTCGAAATCTGGCTGGGCGCGGCCCGGGCAGGCGTGGTGCTGGTGCCGGTGAACTGGCGTCTGGCGCCGCCCGAAGTCGCCTATATCCTCGATGATTGTCAGCCGAAGCTGGTGATCGTCGATCCGCTGTTTCTGGACCGCGTGTCGCCGGACACCGGCTATGCGATCCTGACGGCCGAACCGGTGGAGGGCTTTGCCGACGGCATCGTCTGGCGGGACGCTCAGGATGACGCCGACCCCCGCCGCGATGCGGGGTATGACGAGCCGGTGCTGCAACTCTACACATCCGGCACCACCGGCAATCCCAAGGGCGCGTTGCTGACCAATCGCAGCCTGCTGGCGCTGCGGCAGACGACGCCGGCCGATGTGATGCCCGAATGGAATCGCTGGGGGGCGGACGATGTGGCGTTGATCGCCATGCCCATATTCCATATCAGCGGATCGGGCTGGGGCTTGTGGTCGCTGCAACATGGCGGCAAGGGCGTCGTGGTGCGTGAATTCGATCCGCATCAGCTGTTCGAACTCATGATCGAGCATCGCATCACCAAGATCATGATGGTGCCCACCGCCATGCGGATCGTGTGCGACCATCCGGGTGCGGCGACGGCGGATTTCAGCTTCCTGCGCACCATCTGCTATGGCGGATCGGCCATCCCGCTGGACCTGATGCGGCAGGCGATGGCCGTTTTCGGCTGCGGCTTCGCGCAAATGTACGGCATGACGGAAACGGCGGGCACGATCGTCGGTTTGCCGCCTGAGGATCATGACCCCGACGGCAATGCCCGGATGCGCGGCGTCGGCCTGCCGCTGCCCGGCGTCGAGATCAGGATCGTGGACGAGGCGGGCCATGAAGTGCCGCGCGGCGAGGTAGGGGAGATCGCCACGCGATCGTCCTGCAACATGATCGGCTATCATGGCCGCCCCGACGCCACGGCAGAGGTGCTGGACGCGCAGGGCTGGCTGCGCACGGGCGACGCGGGCACGATGGACGCGGACGGCTATCTCTACCTTGCCGACCGCATCAAGGACATGATCATCACCGGGGGAGAGAATGTCTATCCCGCCGAAGTCGAAAATGCGCTCTACAGCCATCCGCAGGTCAGCGATGTCGCGGTGATCGGCGTGCCCGATCCCAAATGGGGAGAGGCGGTGAAAGCCATCATCGTGCCGGTGGCGGGCGAGACGCCCGACCCCGCGGAACTGATCGCCTGGGCGCGGGAGCGGATCGCGGCATATAAGGCGCCCAAGACGGTGGATTTCCGCGAGACATTGCCGCGCAATCCGTCAGGCAAGATATTGCGACGGCTGCTGCGCGACGAATATCGCTGACCTGCTGTTTTCGGCAGGTCACGCCGCGCCTGCGCCCGCCTAGCTTGCCATGGACAATATAGAATCAGGAGAGCGACAAGGCATGACCGCCAATTTCACCGGATCGCTGGAGGATCGCATGGCGATCCGCGAAGTGCTCGAAACCTATGCCGATGCCGTCAACCGCGTGGACGAGGAACTCTGGGCCTCGCTGTGGGTGGAGGATAGCCATTGGGATCTGTCTCATTATCCCGAACTGGGCATCGTCGAGGGTAAGGAAGCGGTGGTGAAGCTGTGGCGCGACGCCATGCCGCATTATCCCAAGCTGAGTTTTCTGGTCGGGATCGGCATGATCCATGTCCATGGCGAAACCGCCGATGCCCGTGTCTATGTCTCTGAAATTTATGAGGAACCCGGCACGCTCAAGGATAAGCGCGCCCGCGCCTGCTATAATGACAGGCTGGTGAAGCGCGACGGGCAATGGTTCCTGCAAAGCCGCAGCTTCACGATCATCCACCAGACCTGACCCGAGCCGGACCAACCAGACCAGCAGGAAGGTCCAGCCCGATAGGAAGGGCCAGACCAACAGGAAGAAACCGCGATGATCGTCATCACCGGCCGGATATGGACCGACCCCCAGACCTTGCCCACGCTCTATGCCCGGTTGAAGGAACTGGTGGAGCCTTCGCGCAGCGAGGACGGCTGCCTGTTCTATCATATGGCGATGGAGGATGAGGGCGAAGGCATCATATTGGCGACCGAAGGATGGCGCGACAGGGAGGCGCTGGACCGGCATCTGGCGTTGCCGCCGATCCAACGCCTGCTCGATGATTTTGCGGGCAGGTTCAGCAACGATGTCCAGTTGCACGAGGTCAGCGCTACGGAGCGCCTGACCGCCTGATCTGCCTGAACCATCCACTCGCCCGATCAGGGAAAGGAAAGGGGAAGGCCCGGTCCGCGATGGAACCGGGCCTTCCCCTTGCTCATTTCTTCCCCTTGCTCATTTCTTCCACGTCACTTCGCGGTCATGCCGCCGTCTATCACCAGTTCCGACCCGGTCATGAAGCTGGCCGCGGGCGTGCAGAGATAGACGATGCCCGCCGCGATTTCGTCCGGCTGACCCATCCGCCCCATGGCATGACCCGCCGACACCGTCGCGCGCGCCGTGTCCATGTCCGGGAACAGCCCGCCTTCGACATAGCGCGCATAGATGGTGTCCATCATGTCGGTGTCGATGCCGCCGGGGTGGACGCTGTTGACCCGGATCGGCAGGCCCAGCATCGCATATTCCACGCCCGCGCTCTTGCTGAACAGCTTCACCGCGCCCTTGCTGGCGCAATAGGTCGCCATATAGGCCGCGCCGCGCAGGCCGCCCACTGACGAGAGGTTGACGATGGCGGAGCCGCCCTTCCGATCCGCGCCGCTCCGCGCCAGCAGGGCTTGTGCGGTGCGGGTGCCGAGAAACACGCCCTCGACATTGATGGCCATGCAGCGCCGGAATTCCGCCAGCGAGGACTCCGCGATGCTGTTGGTCACGGAAATACCGGCATTGTTGACCAGAA
Source organism: Sphingobium sp. (assembly GCA_050252755.1). Lineage (GTDB taxonomy): Bacteria > Pseudomonadota > Alphaproteobacteria > Sphingomonadales > Sphingomonadaceae > Sphingobium. The sequence goes on along the minus strand of JBFWKI010000008.1, from coordinate 117,037 downwards.
TGTCCAGCCGCCCCTGTTCGGCCTCGATTCTCGCGATCAGGGCTTGCCAACCGGCTTCCTCGGTCACGTCCAGCCGGCTATAGGACGCCGCGCCGGGAATATCGGCCTGTTCGGCAAGGTCGGTCGCGATCACCACCGCCCCCGCATCGGCCAGCGCCTTGCAGGTCGCCCGGCCGATCCCGCCCGTGGCCCCGGTGACGAGGGCGACGGCGCCGTTCAGGTCGAAAATATTCGTCATGCTGTCTTTCCTTTCCGTGGGTCAGCGGGCGGTCCAGCCGCCATCGACGACGACCTCGCTGCCGGTCATGTAGCTGGCGTCATCGCTGGCGAGGAAGGCGACCACCCGCCCGATTTCGATGGGCTGGGCCAGCCGCTTTACCGGGGTGGTCTGCGCCATGGCGTGAATCTTCTCCTCCGCCGTGCCGCCGTCCCGCGCCGCCCATCGCTCCATGCCCTGCCGCAACAGCGGCGTTTCGACGAAGCCGGGGTGGACGCTGTTGACGCGGATCGGGATGCCCGCATCGGCGAACTCGATCGCATTGGACTTGGTGAACAGCCGCACCGCGCCCTTGGAGGCGTTATAGGCCGACACTTCCCCCATGCCGACCAGCCCCATGATGGAACTGATGTTGATGATGCTGGAGCCATAGGGCGTGCTGGCGCCCGCCTTGGCGAGCATCGGCTGGAACGTCTTGGTGCCCAGGAACACGGTGTCGACGTTCAGCGCCATCAGCCGCCGCCAGTCCTTCAGATCCAGATCCTGAACCTTGCCGGTCAGGTCGGCGCCGACATTGTTCACCAATATGTCGAGATGGCCGAAATCCCGCTCTACCTGCGCGCGGGCGGCCTGCCATGCTTCCTCGCTGGTGGCGTCCAGCGTCAGATAGCTGGCCTTGCCGAGGGTGTCGCGCAGCGCCGTGACGGCCGCACTGTCGGGCGAATCCAGATCGGTCACGACAACATGTGCGCCATCATCGGCCAGCGCCTGCGATATCGCCCCGCCTATGCCGCGCAAGCCGCCGGAAACCAGCGCTATTCTTCCTTCCAGTCGATTGCTTCGCATATCCTCAATCCTGTTCGTTGATAGGGTGCCCGGCGGAGCGGCCGTGCCGCGATCCTTGTCGGCCCATGGCGTCGGCGCAACACCTGTTTCTTTTCACAGGATGACCCGTTTTCGGCATGGCTGCATGATCGGATGTATCTGGGGGAGGGATGCGCCCGCGGCCCGGAAAGGATCAACCAGAAGGGATCAGCATGGAGACCGCCCGTTATATCGCGATCAAGGCCATGGTCGAAAATCTCTACGCCCTGACGGCGCAGGGGAAATGGGATGAAGTGGCCGGGCACCTGACCGACGATTTCCGCATCGTGGAGGCCGACAGCCTGCCCTTTGGCGGGGTCTATGAGGGCAAGGGCGCGCTTCAGGAGCTATTTACCAAGGTCTTTACCTTTTGGGAGGACCCGGTGCTGGACCATAAGGACATCACCGTTTCCGGCGATAATGTGATCGTTATCCTCTCTTTCCATGCCACATCGCGCCACAATGGCGAGCGGCTGGAAATGCCGCTGTGCGAGGTGTTCCACCTGCGCGGCGACAAGTTCAGCGGGATCACGCCCTATTATTTCGACACGGCCGCCATTTGCCGGGCGACCGGAACGCTGGCGAGCGCCGGTCAGCCCGTGACATCCTGATCGCCTGCCATTTATGGCAGGGTGCAAAACCGGCTGCCATCGGCAAGATCGCATGATATCAGGTTACAGGCTGAAGAGGATGGCATCGCATGGGCAAGTTGGACGGGAAAGTCGCGCTGGTTACAGGGGGGACGTCCGGCATCGGCAAGGCGGCGGTGGTTCGTCTGGCGGCGGATGGCGCGCGGGTCATCTTCACCGGGTCCAACGAAGCGGCGGCAAAGGATATCACCGCGCAGACCGGCGCCCTCTTCTTCAAGAGCCGCGTGCAATCCCCCGATGACTGGCAACGGTTCGAGGCCATGGTGCGCGATGACCATGGTCGGCTCGACATTGCCTTCGCCAATGCGGGGATGGAACGCGGCGACAGCAATGTCGAGCGGATCGGCATCGATGCGTGGAATGAATTGCTGGCGGTGAACCTGACCGGCGTGATGCTCACCGCGCAATCGGCGGTCCGGCTGATGCGCGACAATCCGGGCGGACCGACCGGCTCCATCATCGTCAACAGTTCGATGAATGCGCACAAGGCGATGGGCAATTTCGTCGCCTATTCGACCACCAAGACCGCCGTGCTGGCGCTGGCCAAATCGACGGCGATCCATTGCGCGAACGAAGGATTGAAAATCCGCTGCAACGCCATATTGCCCGGAGTCGTCGAAACGGACATGATCCAGGGGATCATCGACAGATCGCCCGACAGCGCGGCCGCACGGCTGGCCTATGAGAGCATGTCGCCGCTGCGCCGGATGGCGCAGGTCGATGAGGTCGCGGCGCTGGTGTCCTTCCTTTCCTCCGACGAGGCCAGCTTCATCTCCGGCGCCGAATATGCGATCGACGGGGCGTCGACGGCGGGCATGATGGGTGTGTGATGAAGGGCGTGTGATGGCCTGCCGCTGCCGGGTACGGCCGGGCAGGAGCAGGGCATGAACGCCGAACCGGAAGGAGGAACCGTGCCGGACGCGATCAATTCGGGGGCAGTGGCGCCCATTCGAGGATGATCTGCCGGACATGCTCCACATGATCTTCGCCCGCCCGACCCGCTGCATCGGGAATATGGGATGCAACCGCCGCGATGATCTGCCGGTAATCGGCCGACCGTACATCGCGCATCCGGCGTGACTGATATTGCGCATAGATGATGTGCATGCCGATCGCCGGGAAAAGCCGCTGCAATTCCCGGTTGCCGCCGATGTGGAGCAGCGTCCGGTAAAAATCGCGCCGGGCGCGGCTGAACATGCCGGGTTCATCCAGCCTGTCCGCCTCGTCCAGCATGATGAGGGTTGCGTTCAGCAGATCGGCGTGCAGGCCGGCATCATATCGATCCGCCGCGGTGCGGACGGCAAGGCCGGTCATCGCGCTGGCGACGTCGAGCACCTCCATGGTTTCCGCGATATCCAGTTGGCGGATCATGGGGGATCGGTGGCGGCTCAGGTCGATCACGCCCCTTGCGGCGAGTTGCTGTATCGCCTCCCTCACCGCATTGCGGCCGACGCCGAAGCGGGCGGCGAGATCGGTTTCGGCAAGGCGTTGTCCGGGGACCATGCGACCGGTTTCCAGATCTTGCATGACGCCCAGATATACCCGGCGGGAGGAACCGGCCGGCTTCTCCTCAGGCCAGGACATTTTTATCTGCATCGCGCAGATGAAGAACATTCCTGTCCATATTGCAAGTAGTGATTGATTGTTCCACAATCATATCCCATCATTGCAAAAGATTGACGAAGGAGACAGGTGCGTGAGTCGGTGGCGGCTGGAAGGCAGGACGGCCCTGGTGACAGGGGCTTCGGGCGGGCTTGGCGCCCATTTTGCGCGCGTTCTGGCGGATGCCGGGGCGCATGTGGTGATCGGCGCGCGACGGCTGGAATCGATGCGGCAGGTGGCCGATGCGATCCGCTCTGCCGGGGGAACATGCGATGCCGTCTCGCTCGACGTCACCAGCGCGCAGAGCATCGCATCCATTGCCGCGACGATCGATCGGGTCGATATATTGGTCAACAACGCGGGCATCGTGCGCGAAGGCGCTGCCCTCGACCAGAGCGAGGCGGATTGGGACGCGGTTATCGACACCAATCTGAAAGGCATGTTCCTGATGTCGCAGGCGGTCGCGAACGCCATGCGCCGCCGCGCCTCCGGCGGATCGATCATCAATATCGCCTCGATACTGGGCTTGCGGCAGGCGGGCGCGGTTCTGCCCTATGCGGTTTCCAAATCCGGCGCGATCCAGATGACGAAATCGCTCGCGCTGGAACTGGCGCGCTTCGACATTCGCGTCAATGCGATCGCGCCCGGCTATGTGGCGACGGATATCAACGGCGATTTCTGGGACAGCGCGGCGGGGCAGGCGATGATGAAGCGCATCCCGCAGCGGCGGCTGGGCAAGCTGGAGGATCTGGATGGCCCTCTGCTGCTGCTCGCATCGGACCTGTCGGCCTATATGACCGGATCGGTGATCGAGGTCGATGGCGGCCATCTGGTCAGCTCGCTTTGAGCGGGCGGGCATGAGGCGGACGGAGCGATAATCCCTCTTTTGTCCTGCGGGATGAAGCAACTTATAGCGAGGAACTGGCATGAGCGGTATTGGCATGGAACGGGCGATGGAAATCGCCGACCGGGTGGAAGCATTCGTCCGCGATGTCGTCATTCCCCATGAGCGCACCGCGCCAAGGGACAGCCACGGACCCAGCGACGAACTGGTCCAGCAATTGCGCGCGGAGGCCCGCCGGGCGGGCGTGTTGACGCCGCATATCCTTCCCGATGGCGCGCATCTTTCCCAGCGCGAGACGGCGAAGGTGCTTATTCGATCGGGGCTGTCCCCGCTTGGCCCGCTGGCCTGCAACACCATGGCGCCCGACGAAGGCAATATGTATCTGCTGGGCAAGGTCGGCTCTCCCGAAATCAAGGCGCGTTTCCTCGCGCCGCTGGTCGCGGGGGATGCGCGATCCGCCTTCTTCATGACCGAACCGGCGGCGGAAGGGGGCGCGGGGTCCGACCCTTCGATGATGCAGACGGTCTGCCGCAAGGATGGCAACCACTGGATCATAAATGGCCGCAAGGCGTTTATCACCGGCGCGCAGGGTGCCCGTGTCGGCATCGTCATGGCAAAGTCCGACGATGGCGCCTGCATGTTTCTGGTCGATCTGCCCGATCCCGCGATCCGTATCGAACGGGTGCTCGATACGATCGACAGTTCCATGCCGGGCGGCCATTCCGTTGTCGCGATCGACAATCTGCGCGTGCCTGCCGACCAGATGCTCGGCCAGAGCGGGGAAGGGTTCACCTATGCGCAGGTCCGCCTGTCGCCCGCGCGCCTGTCGCATTGCATGCGCTGGCTGGGGGCGGCGATGCGCGCCCATGAGATTGCGACGGACTATGCCTGCAAGCGGCAGGCGTTCGGCAAGCTGCTGGTCGATCATGAGGGCGTGGGCTTCATGCTGGCGGAAAATCTGATCGACCTCAAGCAATCGGAATTGATGATAGACTGGTGCGCGGGCGTGCTGGACGAAGGGTCGCTGGGGACGGCGGAAAGTTCCATGGCCAAAGTCTCCGTATCCGAAGCGCTGATGCGCGTGGCCGACCGGTGCGTCCAGATCATGGGCGGCACGGGCGTCAGCGGCGACACCATTGTAGAGCAGGTCTTTCGCGAGATACGGGCTTTCCGTATATATGACGGCCCGACCGAAGTGCATAAATGGTCGCTCGCCAAGAAGGTGAAGCGCGATTTTCTGAAAGGACAGGGGGCGTGAGCGGGGCAGCCGACGACAATATCGGGACTACGCCGGTCCGCCCCGGACTGGCCTTCGACGAAGCGGCGCTGGTCCGGTGGATGGAGGCCAATGTCGCGGGCTTTGCCGGGCCGCTCACCGTGGAGCAGTTCAAGGGCGGGCAGTCCAACCCCACCTACAAGCTGGTGACGCCGGGCAAGGCCTATGTCCTGCGCCGCAAGCCGCCGGGCCAATTGCTGAAAGGCGCCCATGCCGTCGAGCGCGAGGCCCGGATACTCCGGGGGCTGGCGCAGGTGAATTTCCCGGTGGCCGCGGTCCATGGCCTGTGCACCGACGACAGCGTCATCGGCACATGGTTCTATGTCATGGACATGGTCGAAGGCCGCATTTTCTGGGATGCGACCGTGCCGGGCGTCCCGAACGAGGAACGGGCCGCGATCTTCGATGCGATGAACGCCACCATGGCGCGCCTGCATCAGGTGAATTATGAGGAAATAGGGCTGGGCGATTATGGCCGCCCCGGCAATTATTTCGAGCGGCAGATCGGGCGCTGGTCGCGGCAATATCTGGAAGATGCCGATGCGGGGCGCGACCCCAATATGGATCGGCTGATCGAATGGCTGCCCGCCAATATTCCTGCCGGTGACGATATCACCAGCCTGACGCATGGCGATTTTCGGATCGACAACATCATCTTCGCGCCTGACGAGCCGCGGGTGCTGGCCGTGCTGGATTGGGAATTATCGACGCTGGGCCACCCCGGCGCGGATTTCGCCTATAACGCCATGATGTATCGCATGCCCCCCTATATCGTGGCGGGGCTGGGCGGGGCCGATATCGCGGCGCTCGGCATTCCGGATGAAGCGGCCTATGTCGCGGCCTATTGCGCGCGGACGGGGCGGGATGCCATGCCGGGCTATGATTTCTACATGGCGTTTAATTTCTTCCGGTTGGCGGCGATTTTTCACGGCATCAAGGGGCGGGTCATTCGCGGGACCGCTTCGTCGGCTCAGGCGAGGGAGCGGGTCAAGGTCTTGCCCGAACTCATGGAACTTTCGTGGCGGCAGGCGCAACGGGCGGGCGCTTAGGGGGTTTTCCCATCGGGTGGAGCCGCAGTTCGGCGGCTCCGGTCATGCCGCAAGCACGCGCCGTTCAAGATCCAGCAGATGCCGCTTCACCTCGACGCCGCCCGCAAAGCCGGTCAGGGCGCCATTGGTGCCGATGACGCGATGGCATGGCGCGATGATCGACAGGGGGTTTCTGCCATTCGCCGCGCCCACGGCCCGAAAGGCGGTCGGTCGGCCTATCCCGCGCGCAATGTCGCCATAGCTGCGCGTCTCGCCATAGGGGATCAGGAGCAGCGCGGACCAGACCTGTTTCTGAAAAGCCGTGCCATGGAAATCGAGCGGCAGGGTGAATGCGGTTCGCGTGCCCTCAAAATATTCGGCAAGCTGCTGCTCGGCCTCATCGAGAACCGGATGGCTGGCCGTCGCGGCCAGAGGTTTGAGGGGAACGCGCGCGGGATCGTCATTTTGCCAAAGCACAGCGGCAAGGCCTTGGGCGCTGGCGACAAGCGAGAGCGTGCCCACCGGGGATGTCATCAACCTGCATAGAAACGCCATATTTCCTCCCGAACCGCCATGGGGCCGCCTGCATATGGAGAGGCGCCGCCTATTTTTCCATAGACGGCGCGATGATCCGCTGCGCGCCGGGGGATAACCACCCGCACAGGGCAGGGCGAATGGGCCTGTGCCACGGGAATTGTGCATGAATGCCTTGCCCTGAGCGGCCTATGCCCCCAAAGTCCGCCCTTCCCGGAAGCGTCGCCGATAAAAGCGGGGGCAGCGGCGGCCGGATCACGACATGACCACCGCATTGAGATGAGGCCTGAAACGATGAAGCATGAAGAAACGGCGGACCTGCCCTATTTGCGCAAGGTGGTCGGCGCGTCGATGGCGGGCACGGTGGTCGAATGGTATGAATTCTTCCTCTATGGAACCGCCGCGACGCTGGTGTTCGGCAAGCTGTTCTTTCCGCAGACGGGCAATGATCTGGACGGCATCATCGCCGCCTTCGCCACCTATGCCGTGGGCTTCATCGCGCGGCCGCTGGGCGGCATCGTGTTCGGGCATATCGGGGACCGGATCGGCCGCAAGTCCCTGCTTCAGTTCAGCCTGATGGTGATCGGGGTTTCCACCTTCCTGATGGGGTGCCTGCCGACATTCGACAGCATCGGTTATTGGGCGCCTGCGTTGCTGGTGCTGCTCCGGTTCATTCAGGGCTTTGCGCTGGGCGGCGAATGGGGCGGCGCGGTGCTGTTGGTGGCGGAACATAGCCCCAATCGCAGCCGCGCATTCTGGGGCAGCTTTCCGCAGGCCGGGGTGCCGCTGGGCAATGTGCTGGCGACCATCGTGCTGCTGGTGCTTTCCGCGACTCTCTCTGCGGAGGAGTTTCTGTCATGGGGCTGGCGCGTCGGCTTCTGGCTCTCCGTAATCATAGTCGCCATCGGCTATTATATCCGCACGCAGGTGACGGATTCCCCGATTTTCGAGGCCGCCAAGGCAGAGGCGCAGGAACGGGCGGATGACGGCTATGGGCTGACCGAAGTATTCCGGCGCTATCCGCGCGGCGTGTTTACCGCCATGGGCCTGCGCGTGGGCGAAAATATCCTTTATTATATGGTGGTTACTTTCTCCATCACCTATTTGTCGCATATCGGGGTCGATACGACGGAGATACTCGCCCTGCTGTTCTGCGCGCATATCCTGCATTTCATGGTGATCCCGCTATTCGGGGGGCTGGCGGACCGGATCGGCCGAAAGCCGGTCTATATGCTGGGCGCGGCGCTGACGATGCTATGGCCCTTTCTGGCGTTCCCGATGTTCGGGACGGGAAGTCTGGCGATCATTCTCGCCGCGATCTTCATCGGCATGATCGTGCATGCGTTGATGTATGCGCCCCAACCGGCGATCATGGCGGAGATGTTTCCCACCCGGATGCGCTATTCCGGCGTTTCGCTGGGCTATCAGGTGACGGCGATCGTGGCGGGGTCATGGGCGCCGCTGATCGGCACCGCGCTGCTGCGCGAATATGACGACTGGATGCCGATCGCGTTCTATATCCTTTTCGCCGGGGCGGTGAGCCTGGGTTCTTCCCTCTATATGCGGGAAAGCAAAGGGGTTTCCCTGCTTTCGATCGATCGGGAAGACCAGACGCGGCGGGCCGCCCTGCCGCGCTGAAGCAGGGGGCGGGGCGCGCGCTGACGAAGGGGGCGGCGTGCGGCCCCGGCGATGACAAGCGCGAGAGGGATGGGGAAGGGGAGCACTTTCCTGCCGGGCGGCGGATATGGGTGTTGCCGCCCCGATCTTCACCGGGACGGCAACCATGATGTGCAAGATGGGCGACCCGCCTTGCCGGATCAACTGAGGCATGGCGAATGGTGCGGCATTATCGTGCGGTTTCGCACCGCCTTCTGCTTCGGCCTCTCCTTTGCCGGACTAGGGGGCCTGCTTATGGGAGATGCCAGCCGCACCCGTGGCGGCGGCTGGCGTCCTGCGTCAGAACTTCATCGTCAGTTCCGCGCCGAAGGTCTGCGGTTCGCCGGGGATGACCGTGTTCATGCCGCCCGACGCGCCCAGAACATAGCCGGACTGATAATATTGCTTGTCCAGCAGATTCTTGGCGTAGAGGCCGAGCGAGAACTGGCTGCCCATGATCTCGTTCCAGCTAAGCCGCATCGCCACGGTGGTATAGCCCTTGATCTTCGTGCCGGGCGTGATCGAATAATTATTATTGGAAAAATAGGACGAAGACTGGGCGAAGGCATCGACGCGCCAGTGAAGGTCGCCCCATTCGGCGGGAACGGGCAGGGCCAGATCGGCATAGACCGAACCCGACCATTTGGGCGCGTCAGGATAGGAATCGAACGGGACCACAAAGCCCGGCGTCCCTGTCTGAACCGACAGATCGACGATGTTCTTCGTATATTCCGCATCCGTATAGGCGCCCGAAAAGCCGAATTTCAGCCAGTCCGTCGGCATGATGTCGCCATCGACCTCTATGCCCTTCACCTGCGCTTCGGGGACGTTGACGGTGAAGGCGGAGGGCGCGCCCGCCACCACGGCATAGAGCGAATGCTGGGCCTTTTTCACGATCTGCTTATAGGCGGCGATGTTGAAATGCGCCCGGCGCCCCATCACCAGCCCGCTGAATTTATAGCCCAGCTCGAAGTCGTGCGTATATTCATTCTCAAAGAAATTCGCGAGATCATAGGGAACGACCGCGCCGTTGAAATTGCCTGCGCGGAAGCTGCCGCGCTGGGTGAAATAGATCTGGTTCTGGGGATTGACCTGCCATTGCAGCGTGCCGACCCAGCTTGGCGCGTCCAGCGTCGTCTTTTCGCGGGGGAAGTTCGCGACGAACGCATGGTCGTCATAAGGCGTCATGCCGACCGTTTCCCATGTGTAGCGCGCGCCCGCCGTGAATTTCAGGCCGTCGGCAATGGCCTCGGAAAGGTCATAGCTGGCCTGCGCATAGACGGCGCGCGACCTGCTGGTGCCACGGGTGTGATAGAGAACCTGCCCCGCCGGGGTCGCCAGTTCCGCGCCGACGATGACCGGGATGCCCTCTTCCTTCGTGGCGTAATTATAGAAACCGCCGACGATGAATTCCAGCTTGCCGTCCGCAGATGTGCCCTGAAGCTGGATTTCCTCCGAAATGCTCTTGTTGCGGAAAACCTGGCCGCCCGGAGGACCGGCAAAGGCGCCAGTGGTGTTATACAGGTCGAGCGAGGCGAAGGGCGATCCGCTCAATATGCCCGATGTCCGCGCGAAGGTTTTCTGGAAACCGAAAATATTCTTCAGCGACAAATTATCGTTCAGTTCCAGCGTCGTGGTGTTTGACATGAAATAGCTGTGCGCCTTGTGCGGCAGATCATAGGAAAGATAGGTTTCGTAAGGATGATCCTTCTGCCAGGCGAGATAGCCCGCGACCGCGCCGGGGAAAGTGCCCGGCCCCGGCGCGCCATCGCCCACGCCGGGGAAAAACCCCTGGCCATAGAGCGCATCCAGCGTCGAGGTCAGGTCATAGGTGATGCCCGTCTGGCTCGACGTGCTGGTCGATCCTACCGGATAATAGGAATAAATCTGGCCATTGCCTTCCGTGCCGCCGAACTTGCTATATTGGAAAACGGTGGTGTTCTCGATGGTGTCGGTCGGGCGGACGACCAGCGTGATCCGGCCCGATTTGGTGTCGACATCCCCCAGCGTATTGCCGGTCAGCCGGTTGCGGACATAGCCGTCCTGTTCCTGATAATCGCCCGCGATCCGCACGAGAATCTTGTCGGGAACCACCGGGATATCGATCGCGCCCTGCAACTGGATGAGATCGCGTTCCCCGGCGCGGATGGTCGCATAACCGCCAAAATCCTCGCCCGGCTTGGTGGAGGCGTAGAGAACCGCGCCGCCCGTGGCGTTGCGGCCGAAGAGCGTGCCCTGCGGCCCCTTGAGCACCTGCACCGATGAGAAATCGAAAAAGGCGGAGGCCGAACTGCCGCCCGTGAAGGGGACTTCGTTCAGATAGGTCAGCACCGCCGGGCTGGCGCCGGAGAAGGGATCGAGCGTCTGGCCGCGCATGGTGAAGCTGATCTGGTTCTGGTTCTGCCCGCTCTTGACGATCAGGCCGGGGACCAGCGAGGCGAGATCCTGCTCCTTCGTCACGACGCGGGTTTGCAGCGTATCGGCGCTGAGCGCGGCCACGGACAGGGGAACCTTGGACAGCGCTTCCTCGCGCCGCTGCGCGGTCACGACGATATCCGCCATGTCGGCGGGCCGTGGCGCGGCGGCGGCGGATTGTTCGGCCGTGGCGGCGTCGGTCTGCGCAAGGGCGGCGTGGCCCGGCAGGAGGATGGCCGCTGCCGCCACCGAAAGACGCAGTGCCGCCCGCAATTGGGCTGCTCGCAATGGGGCCGCCCGCAACGGGGAACCAAGGATGGATCGGGGCGCTGCTTGCCCGCCGACGGTTGAAGGATATTCCCTGTGGATCATGTTTCGCTCCTCACCTGTGCTTGTCTGAAGTTCGGGATTGTCCCGGCGCTTCATCCCGTCCCATGCGGGAATATTCAGCCGGCCACCCGTAGGCTTGTGCGGGGAAGGGCAAGCGGCGCAGGCCGTTTTGCGGAAATGCTGTTGTGCATGCGCCTTCTCATTCCTTCCTCCTCGGCAACGGGCCGCGTCCGTGGGGACGGGCTGTTGCAGCTTGGCGCCCTGTTTTCGGGCGTCTCTTCGAATAACCTAATAAAGATTAGTCAATCATGCAACAGGAATTGCGTGACCGGCAGGCATAATCGGAATTTCCATGGGAGGGGGAGGGTTGCGGAGATTCCCGGTATATTGATTTTTAAATTAAATATATGATAATTAACAGTAAAATATCTATCCCCGTGATCGGCGCTCATGGCGTGTCGATCTGCGCCCGCTGGATCGATGCCATTCCTGCGCCGTGCATTTCATCAAAATTTTGTCGAATAATTATTAGGTAAAATGGGTGATTCTTTGCTCAGCGCCCCTGCCATCGGGGTGGGCGGCGTTGTTGCCATGCGGCGACGGCTTCGTGGCGATCCTGCGTCTGCTGAAAGGCGTCGATCAGGGGATAGCGCTGCGCAAGGGCGTCGGGCAGGCTATGTTCCAGCCCGGTCAGCGCGGCCTGTTTCGCGGCCTGCGAAACCAGCGGAGAGCAGGACAGGAGCTTCCCGGTCCACCGCCCGATCGCATCGGGCAGGGAGGCGCGCGGCACGCATTCATTGACCAGCCCGTAATGGGCCGCGCGCGGGGCATCCAGAGGCTCGCTCGCCATGATCATCGCCAGCGCGATATGATGGGGCAATTGCCGGATGGCGCGATGGACGACGCCGCAATGATCGATGACCCCGGTGCGCGCTTCGGGCAGGCGGAACAGCGCGTCGTCCGCCGCGATGATGATGTCGGCGCACATCGCCAGTTCAAGGCCGAGGCCGAGAACATGGCCGTGAACCGCGCAGATCAGCGGCTTTTGCAGCGGCCTGAGGCGCCCGCCAATGCCCGTCAGGCCGCCGCCGAAGGACAACCCGTCATGGCCGGTCGGCGGGGCGGACATATCCCCGCCCGCGCAGAACGCCCTGTCGCCTGCCCCGGTGAGGACGGCGACCCGAATGGCCGGGTCGCCGTCTATCCGCGCCCATGCCTCGGCCAGCGCCCGGTCCATCTCGTCATCGATGGCATTGAGGGAGCCGGGCCGATTGAGTTGAACCTCGGCGACGGGGCCGCGACAGTGGAAGCGGATCGATGTCATGGCGCTGCCGGGCCTTGGGCGGGGCGATCAGTGGGCCAGCATGCCCGCGTCCACCAGATGTTCCGACCCCGTGATATAGGAGGATTCGTCCGACGCCAGAAACAGGACGAGGTTCGATACTTCGGCGGGGTCGGCGATGCGGCCGAGGGGAATCTGGGCCAGCGCCTCGCCGCCCACCTCGTCCGTGGCCTCCACCATCATGGGCGTCTGGATGAAGCCGGGATGGACGGAGTTCACGCGGATATTGAACTTGCCATATTCCATCGCCGTGGCCTTCGTCATGCCGCGCACCGCGAACTTGCTGGCCACATAAGCGAGGCTGGGAAAGCCGTAATTGGCCGCCATGCCCGCGATCGAGGAGATATTGACGATGGAGCCTTTATTGGCCTTGGTCATCACCGGCAGCACGGCCCTCATCCCATAAAAGACGGAATCCTGATTGATCGAGCAGACGTGGCGATAGCCTTCGTCCGTCAGTTCCGCCGTGGGCGCCATCGGGCCTAATATACCGGCATTATTCACCAATATGTCGATGGTTCCAAAATGGTCCACAGCCTTGGCGACCAGCTTTTCCCATGCATCGGGGCTGGTCACGTCATGGGCGACGAAAATGGCCGCTTCGCCTATCTCTCTTGCCAGAGCCTCGCCGCCTTCCGCATTGAGATCGGTAAGGACGAGTTTCGCGCCTTCCCGCGCGAAGATGCGGGCGTGCGATGCGCCCATGCCGCGCGCGGCGCCGGTGATGATGGCGACCTTCCCAGTCAGACGGCCCATGGTTTCTTCTCCTGTTTCGAAAAATGCCAACCTAATTTCTGTTATAGAAGCCTTTCGTCCAATTCATGTCAACCGCTGTCTTGATTCCGATCAGCCGTTCAAGGCATGGTATGGATAGATTTAACGCCATAAAAATATTATTTATCAGATATTTATGGAAATATACCACCTTCATGACCCGCGCCGAGGTGGGGCGGTAATTTTCCTGTTTCGCGATTCGAGCTTGCAACATCAGGCTAATTTTGATTAGCTTTGGTAATGGCAGCGGTGATGCTGATTGCCGTCATGCCCGAAAAGGGCATCAACAAGAAAACCGATACCCCTTGGGCTAGAGTCGTAGGGGCAGTCATGATGGAGAGGACAGGCGATGCGCGGGAAAGCGGCGGTGCTGGTGGAAAAGAACCGGCTGGAAACATGGGATGTGAAAATTCACGAACCCGAACCCGGCGGCGCGCTGGTCCGCACCATTTTGGGCGGGGTGTGCGGCAGCGACGTGCATATCCTGACCGGGGAAGCGGGCGACATGCCCTTCCCGATCATATTGGGCCATGAAGGCGTCGGCCAGATCGAGCAACTGGGCGCGGGCGTTTCGACCGATTATGCCGGGGTGCCGGTGAAGCCGGGCGATCTGGTCGTCTGGTCGCCCATCGCGCTGTGCCACCGTTGCTATTCCTGCACCATCCTCGAAGAAACGCCTTGTGAGAACAGCCAGTTTTTCGAGGATGCGTCCAAACCGAACTGGGGCAGCTATTCCGATTATGCGTGGCTGCCGAACAACATGCCTTTTTACCGCCTGCCCGATCAGGCCAAGCCGGAGGCGGTGGCGGCGCTGGGCTGCGCGCTGCCCACGGTGTTGCGGGGGTTCGACCGCTGCGGCCCGGTGCGCTTTGGCGATTCGGTCGTGGTTCAGGGGGCGGGGCCGGTGGGGCTGTCGGCCGCGCTCGTCGCCGCGCAGGCCGGGGCGCGGGAAGTCATCGTGATCGACGGCGCGCCCGCCCGGCTGGAGGCCGCCCGCAAACTGGGCGCGACGGCCACGGTGTCGCTCGACCTGCCCGCCGAAGAGCGCAAGCGGATGATCCATGACCGCGTCGGCAAGCAAGGGCCGGATATCGTCATAGAGGCTGCGGGCGCTCTCCCCGCCTTTCCCGAAGGCGTTGACCTGAGCGGCATTCATGGCCGTTACATCATTCTGGGCCTGTGGGGGGCGATCGGCACCCAGCCCATTTCCCCCCGCGACCTGACGCTCAAGAATCTGACGATCGGCGGGGCGTCCTTTCCGGCGCCGAAAAACTATTATCAGGCGATGCAGTTCGCCGCCCGCGTGCAGGACGAGGTTCCTTTGGTCGATCTCGTCAGCCACCGGTTCCGCATCGATCAGGCGGCAGAGGCGCTGGAGGCCACCCGTACCGGCGCCGCGACCAAGGCGGTCATCGACCCCGCCCTATCCTGAACCCGTCTTGCCCTGAACCCGCCCTGTTGTTGAAAGCCAACCCGATATTGAAAGCCAACCCGACAATGAAAGGACGCCCGGCATGAATACCGATATCTTGCCTCCGCCTTCCGCCAAATCCCGCGTTGCCGTGCCGGATCATGTCCCGGCAGGGCTGGTGCGCGACATCGATATCTATGCGCTCGACGGCATAGAGGAAGGCTTTCACGAAGCATGGAAGAAGGTGCAGCAACCCGACGCACCGCCGCTCGTCTGGACGCCGCTGACCGGTGGGCACTGGATCGCCACGCGGGGCGCGCTGATCGACGATATCTATCGCAGCCCGGATCGCTTCTCCAGCCGGGTCATCTGGGTGCCGCGCGAGGCGGGCGAGAAATATGAGATGGTCCCCACCAGAATGGACCCGCCCGAACATACCCCCTATCGCAAGGCGATCGACAAGGCGCTGAACCTGTCCCAGATCCGCAAGATAGAGGATGATATCCGGGCGGTGGCGATCGAGCTGATCGACGGGTTCGCCGCCGACGGCCATTGCGATTTCGAGAAGGATTATGCCGCCATCTTCCCGGTGAAGGTCTTTCTGGCGCTGGCCGGGCTTCCGGTGGAGGACGCGGCCAGGCTCAATATTCTGGCCAACCAGATGACGCGCCCGCCGGGCAACACGCCCGAAGAACAGGCGCGGGCGCTCGATGAGGCGAACAAGGGCTTTTTCGCCTATGTCGCGCCGATCATCGAGGAACGGCGCGGCGGCACGGGGACGGACCTCATCACCCAGATGGTGAACAGCCCGATCAACGGGGAACCGATGCCGCAGGACAAGGCGCTCGGTCTGGTGTCGCTGCTGCTGCTGGGCGGACTGGACACGGTGGTCAATTTCCTCAGCTTCATGATGATCTATCTGGCCCGCCACCCGGCGAAGGTGGAGGAATTGCGATCCGACCCGCTGAAGCTTCAGCGTGGGGTGGAGGAAATGTTCCGCCGCTTTCCGGTGGTGTCGGATGCCCGCATGGTCGTGGAGGACATGGACTATCACGGCACGCGGCTCAAGGCCGGGGAACTGATCCTGCTGCCTACCGCGCTCCATGGCCTTGACGAGGCGGAGCATGACGACCCGATGACGGTCGATCTGTCGCGCCGCAATGTCGCCCATTCGACCTTCGCGCAGGGGCCGCATCGCTGCGCGGGGATGCATCTGGCGCGGATGGAGGTGATCGTCACCTTGCAGGAATGGCTTGCCCGCATCCCGGCTTTCGCATTACGGGAGGGGGCGGCCCCCGTCTATCATGCGGGAATCGTCGCCGCAGTAGAAGATGTACCGCTGATATGGGAGGTAAATGGCTGAGCCATGACGATAGCGACCGACGCCGCCACGTTCCGACAGATATTGGGCCATTATCCGACCGGGGTGTGCGCCATCACCGCCACGCAGGCCGATGGCGTGCCCGCCGCGATGATCGTGGGGTCGTTCACGTCCGTCTCCCTTGATCCCCCGCTGGTCGCCTTCTTCCCCGACAAGGGATCGTCGAGTTGGCCCAAGATCGAGGCGTGCGGCGGCTTTTGCGTCAATGTGCTGGCGGACGATCAGGAAGGGCTGTGCCGCACCCTCGCGTCGAAAGATCCCGGCAAGTTCGGTGGTGTGCCGCATCATCTCTCGGCGCGGGGCGCGCCTATCCTCGATGGCGCGCTGGCGTGGATCGATTGCTCGCTTTACGCGGTGCATGAGGCGGGGGACCATTATATCGCCATCGGGCAGGTCCATGCCCTCGACGTGCACCATCCGGGCGCGCCGCTGCTGTTCCATAAGGGCAGCTATGGGAAGGTCGTGCCGCTGCTTTGATGGCGCGGCAGGATCGCGAATTATCGCGGATCGGGCCGGATGATACAGAAAAACGGGCGGCGCTTCCACGCCGCCCGTTTTCCGTATCGACCCGAAATCTTGTCAGTCGGCGCGCCCGGCCTGCGCTGCCCCATCGCGCAGCGGTATGCGGCCCATGACGGTGAGGCCAAAGCCTTCCAGCGCCGCAAGCTTGGCCGTGCTCGATGTCAGCAGCGTCATCTGGCGCACGCCCAGATCGAGCAGGATCTGGGCGCCGATGCCATAATCCCGCGTCGCATGGGTATCATGATAGATTTTCCGTCCACCCTCGATCCGCTTGGAGATGGAATCCGGGCTGGGGTCTCGCACGAATACCGCCACGGCCTGCCCGTCATGCGCCGCCATCGCCTGAAGCGCCTGCGGGACATAGTCGGGATGGGCCTGTGACCAGCCCAGCATGTCCGCCGTCATATCGACCTGATGGACGCGCACCAGCGTTTCCCGGTCGGGCCTCACCTCTCCCTTGACCAACGCGATATGCTCGCCGTCGTCGATCAGGTTGCGATAGACATGGATGGTGAGATCGCCGCCGTAAAAGCTGTTGAAGGGCGCGCTGGCGACCCGCTGGACCTGCTTTTCGAAGCGGCGGCGATAGGCGATCAGATCGGATATCGTGCCGACTTTCAGCCCATGCTCCTGCGCGAACACCAGCAGTTCCGGCAGGCGGGCCATGGTGCCGTCATCATTCATCACCTCGCAGATGACGCCGGCGGGGGTCAGCCCGGCCAGCCGCGAAATATCCACCGCCGCTTCCGTATGCCCGGCGCGGACCAGCACGCCGCCATCGCGGGCGGTCAGGGGAAAGACATGGCCGGGCGACACGATATCGGTGGCGGTCTTGGTCGGGTCCACGGCGACGGCGACCGTATGCGCGCGGTCCTGCGCCGAAATGCCGGTGGTGACGCCCTCGCGCGCCTCGATCGAGACGGTGAAGGCGGTGCCATGGCCGGACTGGTTGTTGACCGTCATCGGCGGCAGTTTCAATTGCTCCGCCCGCGCCTGCGTCATCGCAAGGCAGATCAGCCCCCGCGCATGCTTGGCCATGAAGTTGATCTGGCGCGGCGTCGCGAACTGGGCGGGAATGATGACGTCGCCCTCATTCTCGCGGTCGTCCGCATCCACCAGAATATAGGGAAGGCCGTTGATGGCGTCCTGAATAATATCCTCTATGGAGGAAATGCCCGTGTCGCTCATGATCTTCTGTCCCGTCGTTCCCCTATAGCTTCCGCTCACGCCACGCCTTGCAATGCGGCGAGATGGGCGGTTGCCATTTCCTTGAGGATGTTTTTCTGCACCTTGCCGGTGCCGGTTTTCGGCAAATCGTCCTTCGCAATGAACCAGATGTCGCGGGGCAGCTTGTACCCTGCGACCTGCGGTTTCAACCATGTAATGATCTCTTCGGCGGTCAGGCTTTGCCCTTCCGCCGGGACGACCCAGGCGCAGCCGCACTCGCCCCAGCGATCATCGGGCATGCCGATGAAAAAGGCCTGGGCGATGCCCGGATGGGTGGTGACGAGTTGTTCCAGTTCCTTGGGCGAGACGAGTTCGCCCCGGCTCTTGTAAAGCTCCTTGGATCGGCCGGTGAGGAACAGGTTGCCGTCCGGGCGGAACTGCCCCAGATCGCCGGTCCGCAGCCAGCCGCCGGGCAGGAATATCTTCGCGGTTTCTTCCGGGCGGCGGAAATAGCCCAGGCTGTTCATCGGCCCTCTGGTGCATAATTCCCCGGCTGAACCGGGCGGCAGGTCCGCGCCGGTTTCCGGGTCGATCGTCTTGAATTCGGCAATGCGCCCATCCTGACCGGGGATGCCTGCGACACCGGCCTGCACGATGCAGCCCTGCGTTTCGGCCACCACCTCGATCGGGTCGCCCGGCTGCGTGCAGACGATGGTGGCCGTGGCCTCGGTCTGGCCATAGCTGGTGAATATCTCCTCGCAGCCGAAGGTGTCGCGAATCTCGCGCCATACCCAGCTTGGGGTCGGGGCCGCCGCGCTGTGCACGGCGTTCAGGGAGGAAAGGTCATAGGCCTTCGCCTTCGCCTGCTCCATCATGGCGATGGTCATGGTGGGGACGCCCATCAGATAGGTTGCCCGATGGCGCTCCGTCGCGGAAAGCAGCGCGTCGGGATCGAAGCGCAGCAGCGGTATGATCGCCCCGCCTACGACCATGCCCGACAGCAGGCCGACGACCAGCCCGAAGCCGTGATAAAGGGGCAGGGAAAAAATCGCGCGGCGGCCTTCCTCGAAGGCCTGATGATAGGCGCCCGCATAGGCGGCGCGCAGCAGATTGTCATGCGTCTGCATCACGCCCTTGGGCGCGCCGGTCGTGCCGGACGTGAACATGATGACGGCCGGGTCGTGCGGCCCCGCGGGCTGTTCCGGTTCGGGGCCGGAGGGAAGGCCGGCGAGAAAATCCTCCGGCGCGCTGGCGTCATAGACCAGCCCGCCGCGCAGTTCCGGCAGGGCGGCGCAGTCCCCGGTGCGCCAGCCCGGCATCCGGGCGTCCAGTTCCCTGTCGAACCGGCGGGAACCGAAGCCCGCCATGCTGACGATCAGCGCGCAGCCGGATTCGCGGATGACATATTCCAGTTCACCGGGGCCATAGAGCGTGTTGATCGCCACCGCGACGGCGCCCGTCCGCCAGATCGCGAAGAGCAGCGACACGGTAATGGGGTAATTGGCCATCAGCAGGCCGACCCGGTCGCCATGCCCGATGCCCATCGCCGCCAGCCCGGCGGCGATCCGCCGGGATTGGGCCTCCACCGCCGCATAATCGAGCGTTTCGGCGTCCGTGATGATTAGCGGGCGCGTCGCAAAATGATCGAGCGTGCGGCGGAGATAGGCGTCCAGCGTCATTTCCTGCCAGACAGGGTGCCGGTCAGCCATGGCCTGACGCCGCGCTGCTATGGACTCAGTCACCTCGACATTTCTCCTCTACCTAATTTTTATTAACATGCCGATTCTGCGCTTTTACGTCAACTGTCTTCAAGCCATGATGGATCGGGCCGGGATGACGGATTGTAGTGGGAGAGAAACGGGGAATTCCAATACTATGTTGTAATTATATGAGAAAAAATGATTTCAGAATTTCTGTATCCCGTCCGTGAATGGCCTTGGCACCGTGACAAAATATGCAAAGTCCATGAAGGGGCTTGTCAAGATAACCTAATTATGATTAGCCTAATGGCAGATAGAGCGTTTTGGAGGCATGTATGGAAGTGGGCTTGGGACTGACGTTCCAGAATCTGAACGAAAAGGTCAGCGACAAGGACGTGTACGGACATGAACTGTCGCTCGCCGCCCGTGCGGAGGATCAGGGGTTCGATTCCGTATGGACGCCCGAACATCATTTCACCGGCTATATGATGACGCCCAATGTGCCGCAGTTCCTGTCATGGGTCGCGGGGCAGACCAGGCGCATCAAGCTGGGCACGACGGTCACGGTGCTGCCGTGGCAGAACCCCGTGCGGATCGCGGAAAGCTTCCTGCTGCTCGATCATTTTTCCGAAGGGCGGGCCATTCTCGGCATCGGCCGGGGCCTCGGCAAGGATGAGTTTGACGGCTTCGGCGTCCCCATGGGGGAGGCGCGCCGCCGCTTTCGCGAATATGCCGAAGCGCTGCTGGTGGCGCTGGAAACGGGTGTCATGGAATATGACGGCGAATTTCTGAAACAGCCGCGCGTCGAATTGCGCCCCCGGCCCTATGCCAGCTATCGCGGGCGGGTGTTCGCTTCCGCCGTGTCCCCGGAATCGGTGAAACTGATGGCCAATCTCGACGTTGGCCTGATGATCATCGCGCAAAAGCCATGGGACCGGGTGGAGGAAGATATTCGCAGCTATCGCGAGCGTTTCTTCTCCATGCAGCAACGGCCCGCGCCCAAGCCGGTCGTCGTCGCCTTCGTCGCGGTCAATGAGGACGCGGCCAAGGCGCAGGAAATGCGGGATAAATATCTGGTGGAATATGCCCGCTCCACCTCGTCCTTCTATCGGTTCGGCAACAAGGAGTTCGCATCGATCGAGGGCTATGAATATTATGGCGCGCTGGCGAACAGCGTGGAGAAGCACGGGATCGAGAAATTCAACAATTTCCTCGCCGATCTCCAGATATGGGGCCGCCCCGAAGAGGTGGTGGAGAAGCTGAAATCGATGGTCGATCGCTTCGATGTCGGCAGCTTCATCATCTACACCCAGTTTGGCGACATGCCGTTCGAGGTCGGGCGCGACAATTATGAACTGTTTGCGCGCAAGGTTCTGCCCCATCTGAAGGATATCGACGTGTCCGCGCCGCCGCTGGCGCCATCGGGATTGCAGACGACCGCCTGAACTTTCACAATCGGTCATATCCGTGGCGGCACGGCAAGGGATGCGCAGGAAAGGATGACGGGCGATATGGCGGAGAATGAGGAACAATTTCTGCTGTATGAGGTGCGCGACGGCACGGCCTGGATCACCCTCAACCGCCCGGAAAAGCGCAATGCGCTGAGCGAGCCGTTGCAGGAGCGACTCAACCGGCTGTTGTGGGATGCCGATGAGGATGTGCGCGTGCACGCGGTCGTGCTGCGGGCCGCCGGTCCCGATTTCTGTTCGGGCTATGACCTTCAGCGGTACGATCAGCCCATTCCCGGTCAGGTCGATTACCGGCGCGGGCGAGCGAAGTTCGATGATGACAGTTGGCATCAGGAACGGGCGCAGCGGTTGCGCATGGCGCTGTTCGACATGCACAAGCCGGTCATCGCGCAGGTGCATGGCCGCTGCCTTGCGGGCGGGACCGATCTGGCGTTGCTGTGCGACATGGTGATCTGCGCGGAGGATGCGCTGTTCGGCTTTCCGCCCGCCCGCTCCCAAGGGTCTTTGCCCAGCCATATGTGGCTTTATCTGGTGGGGCCGCAATGGGCGAAACGCCTGCTGCTGACCGGGGATTCGATCCGCGGTGAGGATGCGGCGCGGATCGGGCTGGCGCTGAAGGCGGTGCCGGCCGACCGGCTAGAGGAAGAAGTCGCGGCGCTCGCCTCCCGCCTCGCGCTGATCGATCCCGATCTGCTGAGCGCGAACAAGCGGATCGTCAATATGGGCCTTGAAATGATGGGCGCGCGCACCTTGCAGCGCATGGCGGCGGAAATGGACGCGCGCGGTCATCTGGCCGCCAGCCGCGCCGCCTTCAACGAAACCGTGCGGACGGCGGGCGTCAAGGAGGCGGTGCGCCAGCGCGACGAGCCTTTCGGGGATTCGGTGGTCGAGCTTTGAACATAACGAAATGAGGATGAGGATATGATGGAAGGCGAGGGCTGGCGTTGCCTTTGGGATGCGAAGGCGATCCTTGGCGAAAGCACCATCTGGGATGACCGGGACGGCTGCATCTACTGGGTCGATATCGAGGCGCCGAGCATCAACTGGTATCATCTGGACAGCGGCGAGAAAGGAACATGGGCGACGCCCGCATGGGTAAGCGCCCTTGCGCCGCGCGCCAGCGGCGGGTTCGTCGCGTCCTGCGCCGACGGCTTTGCCCATGTCGACCCCAAAAGGCAGGTCTATCAGCCTTTCGTCCACCCGATCCCCAATCCGAAAATCGCGCGCCTCAATGACGGGGTGACGGACCGGAAGGGCCGTTACTGGTCCGGCTCATGCGATTCCAGCCAGTGGGATGAGAGCACCACGGCGGAGGACAAGGAAAGCACGCTCGGCAATTTCGACGTGCGCAATACCGGCGAGCTTTACCGGCTGGACGCGAATGGCGCGGTCAGCACGCAGGAACGCAATATCGTCACCGCCAACGGCCCGGCGTTCAGCCCGGACGGCCGAACCGCCTATCTCAATGATTCCATGCCGCTGGTCAGTTGGGCCTATGATGTGGCGGAGGATGGCACCTTGTCCAACCGCCGGGATTTCCTGACCTTCCAGCCGGAGGACGGCTATCCCGATGGCATGGCCGTGGATGTGGAAGGGTGCATCTGGATGGCCTTTTACGAAAGCTGGATGCTGCG
The DNA here is from genome assembly GCA_050252755.1 of Sphingobium sp. GTDB lineage: Bacteria > Pseudomonadota > Alphaproteobacteria > Sphingomonadales > Sphingomonadaceae > Sphingobium. The sequence continues at coordinate 94,221 of JBFWKI010000008.1, read as the reverse complement.
CCGCTTCGCGCCCGACGCGACCTTGCTGGAGGAACGGCGCCTGCCGGTGCGGCGCGGCCTGCGCCCGGCCTTTGGCGGCACCGACCATGCGCGGCTGTTCCTGATCACCGGCTCGCAGGGTTTCTCCGCCGAAGTTTTCGCGCAGCAACCGCTGGCGGGCGGGCTGTTCGAGATTCTCGATCCGCCTGCCGCCGGGGTGCCCGGCACGCCTTTCGCCGGATAGGCATTTTCACGACCGCAGGGCTTTCTTTCGGTCAGATTCCGGTTAAGAGGGCCTATGGCACACGCAGATAATGGCCGAACGCGCATTCTGGATTCCGCCGCCGCGATCCTCCGGCACAAGGGGCTGGCAGGCGCGAAGCTGAGCGATATCGCAAAGGGCGCCGGGATGCTCGCGCCCAGCATCTATCATCATTTCCCGTCCAAGGATCATCTGGTCGAGGAAGTGATGATGGAGGGCATTTATCACAACAGTCATCATATCGTGGCGCGGGTCGAGGTGTTGGGGCCGGATGCGCCCCCGCTGTTGCGGCTGCGCACCGCGATCGTTGCGCATATCGACTTTCTGCTCACCGGCGATGATTATTCCTCCGCCGTCGCGCGCGTATTCGAGGATCTGCCCGATGAGATGCGCAGGCGGGTGCTCGCCGCCTATTCCAGCTTCGACAATTATTGGCGCGACCTGATCGTGGCCGCGCAGGCGGACGGCAGCGCGAGCAAGGCGCTGGACGCGACGGTCGTGCGCAAATTCCTGATCGCGATGCTCGATTCCTGCTCGTCCTGGTATCGCCCGGGGAAATTGGGCCCGGCGCAGATCGCCGAGCAGGCCGCCGATCTGCTGCTCTACGGATTTGCCGCCAAGCGGGATTGATGTGGGGGCCGTGGCGCGGCCTCGCTACCGGATGGGATTGGGCAGAACAAGAAAAAGGGCGGGGAAATCGTTTCCCCGCCCTTTTTCGTTGCGGTCGTCGCGCGATCAGGCCAGCGCGGATTCCGTGGCGACTTCGCGCGCGCCGGGCAGTTTGACGCGCGGCGCGACTTCCTTGGAAATCAGGTCGAGCGAATAGAACCAGGCTGACGGGTCGTCATAATAATCATGCGCCTCGACCTGGAGCGTGCCCCAACCGCCGGTTGCCTCGAACAGCGTGTTGAGTTTGTCGACAACCGTATCGGGGGAACCGACGACGAAGACATGGTCGACGAGGAATTCCAGATCGGCGTCCTTGGGATCGATGCCCGCATCCTTGGCAAAGCCGTCCATCATGCCGAACCGGTGCCAGATCGGGATGAGATAGCGGTTGAAGCAATAGCCGATCGGCCCTTCCATCACCAGCCGCTTGGCTTCGGCGTCGGTGTCGGCGCAGAACACGGTCTGCGACACGGCATGGCGCTGGCGGTCGGGGGTGAAACCGGCCTTGATATTGGCCTCGGAATAGATTTCCCAATGGCGCTTGAGCGCGTCGAGGCCGGAGAAGATCGACACCGGCTTGAAATTGCGTTCGCCCGCCAGTTTCATCGATGGCGAATTCATGCTGAACCCCGTGACCGCGACTTCCGGGAAGGCGCCGTTCCATGGCGAGAAATCGGCGAGCATGTGCTGCTCATCCTCTTCCGTTTCGGCGGGGGCCTCTTCGGGGAAGCCTGCGTCCCAGAACTTGCCTTCATGGAAGAAGGGTTCGCGCTTCCAGATTTTTTCCATGATGATGAAGGATTCGCGGACCATCTCATTGAGCATCTGCGGCTCGGCGTCCTTGATGCCGTGCATATAGGACGCCTGCGGATAGGCCCCCGCGCCGATGCCCAGAAAATAGCGGCCCTCCAGAATTTGCGACAGCCAGCCGACCATGATGGCCAATTTGGTCGGGTGCTGGTGCGGCAGGATATGCGCCATCGGCGCAAAGCGGATCTGGCTGGTCTGAAGAGCTGCCGCCGCCATGATGAGTTCGGGGTTGGGGATATTTTCCCAGATCTGCGAAGCATGTTCGGAAATCATCATCGAGGTGAATCCCGCCTTGTCGCAGGCTACGGAATTCTGGACACCCCATTCGAACGTCTGCCGGGCGGTTCGCCCCGGACGCATATAGGGGTGAAAGATAAGGCCGGTTTCCATCGCCATGAAATTCTCTCCTTCAGCATAAAATCTGCCGTGCCGGTGGTCGAACCCGTCTCGCGCGGTTCTGTCTGTCCGGCAGGTGTCTAATGGTGATTAGGTGATAAGCCCGTGGCGATGTTTAAGTCAAGTGTAAATGAAAGGAACGTCCTCTGTTGAAGGTGTGGCGGGTGCATTTCCATGGTGGAGTTTCTGGCTTATAAGGCTATAAAAGGCTCAATATGTTGCGATATTCATGGATTTGTGCCAAAGGTCCATCTGGCGCGGCAGCGAGGATGTTGCCTCCAAGGGGTGGGATTTCGCACGCGCAAAACGGGAATTTTATAAAACATCTGTTTTAAGGATAATGGATTGAGCAAAGAGGCGGCCGAGGTCGAGGCAGGGTCAGGAGCAGGCTTGGGGGCGGAAGGCGCGGTTTCCATCGATAGTCTCGATGGCAAGACCCGTCTCATCCTCGCCGGGGAGCAGCTCTTCGCCCGCAACGGGATCAACGGCGCGTCCATGCGGGAGATCGCGACGCGGGCGGGGCAGGGCAATCATGCGGCGGTGCAATATCATTTCGGCTCGCGGGAAGGGCTGGTCCGCGCCATCTTCGATTATCGCATGGAGCAGATGGAGGATGTGCGCGGGGCGATGCTGCGGCAGGCCGAAGCGAACGGACGGCTGGCGGACCCCAGAACGATTCTCGAAATCATCCTGCTGCCGCAGCTTGATCTGCACGATGCGGACGGCAACCATTCCTATGCCAGCTTCCTCAGCCAATATCTGCTCCAGAGCCGATCGCCGGAATTCGGGGATTTCAGCGGGTCGGAACCGCCCCATCTGACGCGCGCGCTGCACCTGCTGCGCGCGCGGGTGGACTATCTGCCGCCGCATGTGGCGCAGCGGCGGCTTATCAGCATCAGCCTTATGTTCCTCAACATATTGGCGCGTCATCATGGATCGGATGAACTGGTGTTCGGGGAAAGTTTCGAAAATGCGCTGGAGGACACGATGGAGCAGATCGTGACCGTCATGTGCATGCCCCTGCGCTTGCCGCCCATCGCGCGGGGGTGAAGGCGCGCGCCTGCCGCGCCCGCCAATATCCGCCCGCCGCCTATCCGCTCGCCCCCTATCCGTTTCTATGTGTCGGGCAGGGCATAGGCCATGATATAATCCCCCAGTTTGCTGCCCAGCAGCGCGTTGCCGCCTGCGGCGATGACAAGAAACTGCCGCCCGCTCCGTTCCGAAATATAGGTCATCGGCGTGGCCTGCCCACCGGCGGGCAGGCGCGCGCTCCACAATAATCGCCCGGTCGCGCTGTCGAAGGCCCGGATCGCCCGATCCTGCGTCGCGCCGATAAAGACGAGGCCGCCCGCCGTGGATATGGGGCCGCCGGTATTGGGCATGCCGGTTCGCAGCGGAAGGTGCGAGGCCATTCCCCAAGGCCCGGCATCGCGCGTCGTGCCGAGCGTTTCGGCCCAGATCATTTTCCCGCTGCGCAGGTCGATCGAGGCGATCCGGCCAAAGGGCGGCTGGTTGCAGGGCACGCCCAGCGGGGACAGGAAAGGATGGTTCGTCACCGCATAAGGGGTGCCGCTTTGCGCCATGATCGCAAAGCTGCCGGAGCCTCCGGGCCGGACAGGCTCCACCCCCGCGGCATCGGCCTGCGCCCTAGGGATCAGGCGGGTATAGTTCGGCACATGGCTCATGTTGACGATCAGCCTTCCGGTCCGCTTGTCCACCGTCAGCCCGCCCCAGTTGGTGCCGCCCAGATAGCCGGGATAGGTGATCGACGGCGTAAGGCCGGGCGGCGTGAAAATCCCTTCATACCGGGCCTGCCGGAACCTGATCCGGCACCAGAGCTGATCGAGCGGCGTCAGGCCCCACATTCTTTCCTCGCTCAGCGGTTCCCCGATCAGGGAGGGCAGGGCGGAAAAGGGCTGGGTGGGCGACAGCCGCTCCCCCGGCGCTGCGCCGGATTGCGGCACCGGGCGTTCCGTGACCGGGGCGATCGACTTTCCGGTTTCCCGGTCCAGCAGGAATATCTCGCCGCGCTTGGTCGGCTGGAGCAGGGCCTTGCGGACCTCGCCGCCGTCGCCGATCGGGATGTCGATCAATGTCGGCTGGGCGGGCACGTCATAATCCCACAGATCATGATGGACGGTCTGGAACACCCATCGCGATTGCCCGGTTTCCAGATCTATGGCGGCGACCGACGTGCCATATTCCTCGTCAAAGGGGCGGCGTTGCGCGCCATAATAATCCGGCGTGGGGTTGCCCAGCGGCGCATAGACAAGGCCGAGGGTTTCGTCCGCGCTCATCGGTCCCCAGCTATTGGGGGTGGAGAGCGTATAGGTCCGCCCCTCCGCCGGTTCGCGCTGGTCCTTCGGGCGGCCGATGTCGAACGCCCACGAAAAGGCGCCGGTGCGGGCGTCGAAGGCGCGGATGACGCCGGATGGCTCTCCCCAATATTGATTGTCCGTCACCCATCCCCCGACAATGATTTTGCCGCGGGCGATGGTCGGGGCCGATGTGGGATAATAATAGCCCTTGATCCGCACCCCCATGCCCTTGAGCAGGGACACTGCGCCATCATGGCCGAAATCGCCACAGCGGCGGCCCGTGAAGCGATCGACCGCCAGCAGTCGGGCATCCACCGTGTTGGTGATGATCCGCTCGGCGCACGGGCCTGTGGCATCGGGAACCTTGAAATAGGCGACCCCGCGACAGCCCGCGCTGCGCACGCCGGTCAGATCGGTTCCGGCCGCGTGCCGCCAGATTTGACGCCCCGTTTCGCTGTCCAGCGCAATGATATCGTTGAAGCCGGTGCACAGGTAAAGAGTCTGGCCGATCTTGATCGGGGTGGCCTGAAAGCCGCCCTTGCCTACTGTATTGATTTCGCCGACCCGATAGGTCCAGGCGAGCTTCAGGCCCGCGACATTGGCGGGGGTGATCTGATCCGCCATGCTGAAACGCGTCCCCGCCAGATCGCCGCCGAAATGCAGCCATGGCGCATCGCGATTCGTCTGGCGGGCGGCCATCGTGCCCGTTCCTGACCCTGCCGTCCCTAACCCCGCCGTCGCGCTGCCGCTGCTTTCGGGGCGGACGACCAGAATAGCGATGCAGATCGCCAATAGGCCGATGGCCGCGCCCGCCGTCAGCCCCGGCCGTTTCCAGAGGCGATCGCGCACCGGGCGGGGCAGGAACAGCAGCCCGAAGAACAGGGGGATCGGGAGTCGGGGAAGCAGGCCCCATCCGCTGCCCCCGGTTTCCCGCCAGGTCCAGAATATCGTCAGGATCAGGAACAGCGCATAGGATGCGACCGCTCCGCGCCCGATGCCGCGCCAGCGACAAGCGGCGGCCAGAAGGAGCAGGCCCCCCGCCGCCGCATAATAGGCAGAGCCGCCCTCAAAAAGCAGTAGGATGCCGCCCGCCAGCATCAGGAGGCCGAAAGCCGCGCACAGGGCGATGAGGGCATGGCGGCTCCAGCAGCGCAGCAGGGCGGCGGCGCGCGTGGGGCGCCTGCGTTCCGCCTGTTCCCCCAAGGGCGGCATGGTTCGATCCATCTGATATTCTCCGGTGAGGGCTTTCGGCTCCGGTGGAAGGGTTTTCAAGCATGGCCTGCCCGGCAGTGGGCATGGCAACGGGTTGCCTAATTATTATTAGACTAGAATTTCAGGTTATTTTGTCAACTCGCTGTGCCATTATGCTTGGTGCGAGCCTCTGGCCGATGCTAATCGCCATCGGGAAAAGCGGGCGGACGGCTCTATCATCGCCTGCCTGAGTGGCGGGCCAGCGCAGGAGGAATATTTCCGGTCATCATGGCGAAGGGCGACAGAACCAAGGAACGTATTTTGACGGCGGCGGAACGCCTGTTCGCCAGGCAGGGCATCGAAGGAACCTCGTTGCGGGAGATTTCGGCCGCGGCGGGGCTTTCCAACAATTCCAGCGTCCAATATCATTTCGGCAGCAAGGAAACGCTGCTGGAAAACCTGTTCTTCCACCGCATGATGCAGATGGAAAACCGGCGCGAACAAATGCTGGAATCGGCCCGGAAGAACGGGCTTGCGGGCGATATGCGGACCTTGATGGAGATCATCTGCCTGCCGCATCTGGACGTTGTCGATGGCGACGGGCGGCACAGCTATGCCGAGTTTCTGTCGCAATATCTGTTGCGTTATCGACCGCCTGCCGGTCTGCTTGCCGATCCGCCGGAACCCCCGGCGCCGCTGCAACTGGCCGCGGTGCAGAGATTGATTCGCGAGCAATTATCGGATTTGCCCGAAGAAGTGGTCATGCGGCGTCTCGTGATCTCCGTTCTCGGTTTCCTTGCCGTTCTCATCAACCACAAATCCTTCATCGTGCGCGGCGGGAAGGGGCGGCGGCTGGATATCGCGCTTGCCGATACCATGGACCAGATTACCATCGCCATGAGCCTGCCCTTTCGGGATGTGGCGATTGCCATGCCTGCGACAACCGCGCAGCCCTGAAGGGGTAAGGCTCCCGTTGGTAGGGGTTGGCGGGCAGCCGAAAGACGGCGCCTGATTCTCCGCGAAAGCACAGTCCCGGCGCATGCCGACATGCGATCCATACCGGATCTTGCGTGGCCTGTTCCGGTGCCGCTTCGCAATCAGATTTCCCGCCGAATTTTCCACCGCATTTTCCAGCATCGTCGATCATGATAGCCCGTCAGATCGAAAATTTTTTCGTAACACTTGCTTTAAAACCGAATCAGAATTAGGTAAATGTCTCAAGACATGATGCGGGCCTGTTCGGTCGGCTGGGGTCGGATAGCTATCCCGCAAACAAGCAGGCCAGATCGGGAAACGATCGGCCGACCATCGAGAGAGGAATGCTGAATGACCTGTCGGTCCATCCCCCTGCTTTCATCTCCTGTCGCCGTTCGGATGTCCGCAAGCGCGGTGTCCGCTCACGCATGGCGCGTTCCTTTTCTTTTCCTGACGCAGCAAAGAGGCTTTGACGATGCGGCATTTTGATCGGTCCCATGTGACGACCGGCACATCATTCCAGAAGAGCGCGACGGGCGGCATAGGGGGGCGGCGCTGCGTCAGGCTGGCGGTGTCGGCCGCGCTGGCGGCGTTGCTTCCCGCATCGGTCCTTGCGCAGACGGTAATGCCGGAACCCCGGCTGCCGTCATCGGAATTTGCGGGGCGGCTGGCGGCCGATGCGAAATCCGGCTGGCCTAAATCGCCCGAAGCGCCGGCGGGCGCGCCCAATGTCGTGCTGATCCTGACCGATGATGTGGGCTATGCCGCCTCGTCCGCCTATGGCGGCCCGATTCCTACGCCGACCTTCGATGCGCTGGGCCAGCGGGGCCTGCGATATACGCAATATAATAATTCGGCGATCTGCTCGGCCACGCGCGCGGCTCTGCTGACGGGGCGCAACGAACATGCCGTGGGCATGGGGACCGTGACCAACGCGCCCAGCGGCTATGAGGGCTATACCAGCATCATCCCCGAATCGGCGGGCACCATTGCCGAGATGCTCAAGCAGCATGGCTATATGACCGCCGCCATCGGCAAATGGCATCTGACGCCCGAATGGGAGGAAAGTCAGGCCGGTCCCTTCGATCGCTGGCCTACCCAGATGGGCTTTGAATATTATTATGGCTTCATCGGCGCGGATACCGACCAGTTCGCCCCGTCCCTGATGCAGGGCACGACCCCGATCGAGCCGCCCCATGACGATCCCGATTATATTCTGGACCGCGATCTGGCGGATCGGGCGATCGGCTGGGTGCAGCAGCAAAAGCAACTTGCGCCGCAAAAGCCTTTCTTCCTCTATTATGCGACCGGCAGCACCCATGCGCCGCATCAGGCGCCGCCCGAATGGCTGGCGCGCTTTCGCGGCAAGTTCGATCAGGGCTGGGACGCCATGCGCGAGGAAAGCTTCGCGCGTCAAAAACAGATGGGCATCATTCCAAAGGACGCCAAGCTGACGCAGCGCCCGTCCTTCATTCCCGCATGGTCATCCCTGTCGGCCGACAGGAAGAAGCTGTTTTCCCGCATGATGGAGGCCTATGCGGCGCAACTGGCGTTTGCCGATGCGCAGATCGGGCGGCTGATCGATCATCTGCGCGCCGAAGGGCAACTGGACAATACGGTCGTCATCTTCGTGCAGGGGGATAATGGCGCCAGCGGGGAAGGGGCGCAGCAAGGCTCCTTCTACGAACAGGCGTTCATCAACCAATATCCTGAGCCGTTCGAAGACATGGTGAGGGATATCGACAAGATCGGCGGGCCGGACGCGTACAGCAATTATCCCACCGGCTGGGCATGGGCGATGAACACGCCGTTCCAGTTTTACAAGCAAACCGCGTCGCATTTCGGCGGATTGCGCGACGGCATGATCATTTCATGGCCGGACAGGATCAAGGATGTCGGGGGGCTTCGGTCGCAATTCCATTATGTGACGGACATCGTCCCCACCATATTGGACGTGACCGGCGTGCAGGCGCCCGCCCAACTGAACGGCGTGCAGCAGATGCCCATCGACGGGATCAGCATGGCCTATACCTTTACCTCCCCCCAGGCGCCTTCGCAGCGCAGGACGCAGGTGTTCGAGGTGATGCAGAATCTGGGCATCTATCATGATGGCTGGTGGGCCGGAACGACGCCGACCAACGCGCCGTGGGAATTTTTCAAGATGACCGGCACGACCGATCCCATTGATCGGAAGTGGGAATTATATCATGTCGCGAAGGATTATTCCCAGTCGAAGGATCTGGCAAAATCCAACCCCCGCAAGTTACAGGAAATGCAGCAGATTTTCTGGGCGGAAGCGGCGCGCAACAAGATATTGCCGATCCACAGCGCGACGGAGGGCGCGGCCGGGGTGCCGTCCCTGCGGGGTGATCGCACCAGCTTCACCTTCAAGCCGGGCCTGACCCGCGTGCCGCCGCGCGCCGCGCCGGAAACGATCGGTCATTCCTATACCATAACCGCCGATATCGCGGTGGAGAACGACCGGACCAACGGCGTGCTGGTGACGCATGGCGGGAAGTTCGGCGGCTATGCCTTCTATCTCGACAAGGGCGTTCCCGTCTTTCACTACAACGCCATCGGCGCGCGGCAATATCAGGTCCGCGCCGCGCAGCCGGTGGGGCCGGGCGAGCATGTCCTGAAAGCGGTGTTCAAATCCGACCAGCCCAAGGGCGGATCGGGCGGCACCATGACCCTCTTTGCCGATGACCGGATGGTGGGTTCGGGGCGGATCGACGCCACGCTGTTCGCGCGCATCTCGCTCTATGAGGGCTTCGACGTCGGGCAGGACACGATTTCGCCGGTCAACAAGGATTACACGATCCCCACCAGCAAGTTCGAGGGCGAGTTGAAGAGCCTGACCTTCGACATGGACCAATGAAGGGCGCGGCGGCGGCTTTCGCGGCCCGTCCGCCTCGCTTCGGGTCAAGGCCCGCCCATGGCGCGGGACAGGCGGGAGGAAGGCTCCATCCGGGCGATGGGGGCCATCCCGCACAAGCATCCGCGCCCATGCAGGCCGGGGAATATCGGCCAAGAACAGGCGCAGAAATACAGGGATATGCAGGGAAACCGGTCGCATGATGCGGCTAAAATGGGAGGAGAGATAGCATGAGAAAGAACAGGACCGCCGATGGCGTAAAGACGGTGAGCATTTTGCGCACCGGGACGACAATGACGTCGCTCGCCCTGGCCTCGTTGATGGTGATGGCCAACGCCGCCGATGCCATGGCGCAGGACGCGCAGGCCGAAGGCGCTACGCCACCGGCGGCGTCGTCGGCGGGCGATATCGTGGTGACGGCGCAGCGGCGCAGCGAAAGCATGATGAATGTGCCGGTCGCCATCTCCGCCTTCACCGGCGACACGCTGGCCAAGACGGGCATTTCCAACGTGCAGGGCATCCAGATGGCGACGCCCGCGCTGGTCATCAACAATACCGGCCCCAATGTTCAGCCCTTCATCCGTGGCGTGGGCAGCCGCCTGTTGCAAAATGGTTTCGACCCCAGCGTCGCCACCTATGTCGATGGCCGTTATATCTCGCGCCAGACCGCCATTTCGATGGATTTGTTCGACGTGCAGCGCGTCGAGGTGCTGAAGGGGCCGCAGGGCGTGCTGTTCGGCCGCAATGCCGCCGCAGGCGCGATCCGCGTCATCACCAATGAGGTGAGCAATCAGGCGGAGGGCATGTTCAAGGTTGGCTATGGCAATTATGATCATCTGATGGTGCAGGCGATGGGCAATATGCCCATATCCGACACATTCGGTATCCGCATCGCGGGCATGACCGACCAGCATGACGGCTTCGCCACCAATATCGACCCACGCGGCCGTCGCGATTGGGACGACAAGAATCTCTCGGCCGTTCGCGGCAAGGCGCGCTTCGACAATGGCGTCGTGGACGCTAATCTGACGCTCAGCTATTGGCGGCAGAACGACAATGCGGGCAATGACACGGTCGCGCTCGGCCCGTTGCAATATCATACCGGCATCGTGCGCGGCGGCACGACCGGCGTCGGCATAAAGGAAGTGTCGAGCCAGGTTGACCGGGCGATCCAGAAGCGTGAATTTGCGGGCGAGTTCGATCTGGGCATCGATCTGGGCGGCGCGCGCCTTTCCTCGATCACCAGCTATGCCGATCTCGATAATGTGCTCAGTTTCGACGGCGATGGCACAAGCGCGGTTCTGGTCGACGCCTTCATACAGGAAAAGACCAAGACATTCGCTCAGGAACTTCAGATCAGTTCCGACAAGGATGGACCGGTGGAATGGATTGCGGGCCTGTTCTATTTCAAGGACAAGACGGGCTATGATATTTTCATCGACAATGGGGCGCAGCTCTTTTCGCAGGGGCATCAGTTCGTCAGGACCACATCCTATGCCGCCTTCGGCCAGTTGGGCTGGAACATGACGGACAGCCTGAAACTCGTGGTGGGGGGACGATATACGAAGGACAAGAAATCGGTCAGCCTGACCGCGTCGGATTATAACGGCATTCCCACCGTGTCGGCGCCCGCATCCGATCAGGCATCATGGTCGAAATTCACGCCCAGCGTGACCGCCGAATACAGCTTTTCCAATTCCCTGCTCTATGCGAAGTTCGCGCGCGGCTTCAAAAGCGGCGGGTATAATTATCCCTATGGCGGTCAGGAGCCGGTCAACCCGGAAGTGCTGGATATGTACGAACTGGGCTTGAAAAGCAGCCTGTTCGACCGAAAGGTGCGGCTGACGCTGTCGGGATATTATTATGATTATAAGGGTTTGCAGGTGTCCCGCGCCGCTACCGAAGGCAGTGCGGTCATCATCACGCAAAATGCGGCGAACGCCCGCCTGTACGGCGTTGATGGCGATCTGACATGGAATGTCACCCGTGACCTGACCGTGTCGGGCGGTTTCGCGTGGCAGCATTCGGAATATCGCAACTATGATCTGGCGACGGCGAAGGTGTTCCGCGCCTTGCAGCCGGGCGGAAGCGGGCCGGGCATGATCGATGTGGCCTATGACGCGGAAGGGGAAAAGCTGCTGCGTTCCCCCGCTTTCTCGGCCTATGCTTCGGTCAACTATGCCATTCCGGTGGGGGCGGGGTCTGTTCCTGTCAATATCGCCTATTCCTATAAGGGCAGCTATGATTTCGACTTCATCGCCGATCCCTCGACGAAGGTGTTGCGCCAGAAGGCCTATCATCTCGTCAACGGCAGGATCGGGTATGAGCCGGATGGCGGCCGCTGGTCCGCAGGCTTCTGGGTCAATAATCTGTTCAAGGAAAAATATTTCGACGATGTCGTGGCGTCGGGAACGGGGTTTCGCGGTTCCTTTGGCGCACCGCGCACCTATGGCGCGGATCTGACGTTCAACTTCTGATCGAAAGGCGGAACAGGGTCGCCGCGTCCGGGGCGCGGGCGCGGCGACACATGATCTTGGGGTGAAAGGGAGACATATATGGCGAGCAGGTTGCGGCCCCTTCATGCGGCGGGCCTTGCGGTTCTGGCGCTGGTTCCGCTGGTGGTCGGCGGGGCGACGCAGGCCGTCGCGCAGGACGCCGCCGCCGCCGCTTCGGCCTGGCCTAAGACGCCCGTGCCCGCGCAAGGCACCCCCAATGTGCTGGTTATCCTGACCGATGATGTGGGCTTCGGCGCCAGTTCGACCTTCGGCGGCCCTGTCCCCACGCCCACCTATGATGATCTGGCGCGCCGTGGCCTGCGCTATAATGCCTATCATAACAGCGCCATTTGTTCGGCGACCCGCGCCGCCCTGCTGACGGGGCGCAACCCCCATAATGTCGGCATGGGGCGGGTGACGAATGCGCCCACCGGCTATCCCGGTTATACCGGCTTCATCCCGCCGTCGGCCGGGACCGTCGCGAAGATATTGCGGCAGGACGGCTTTCGCACCGCCGCCTTCGGCAAATGGCATCTGATCCCGGATTGGGAGGAAGGGCCGGAGGGACCGTTCGATCGCTGGCCGACCGGCATGGGCTTTCAGGATTATTACGGGTTCATCACCGCCGATACGGATCAATATCATCCGGCCCTGTATCGCGGCACCACCCCGCTGGAGCCGCCGCATTCGCCCGGCTATATTCTGGACGCCGATCTTGCCGACAAGGCGTCGGAATGGATCAGGCAGGAACGGCAGCTTGCGCCCGGCCATCCCTTTTTCCTCTATTTCGCCACAGGCGCGACCCATGCGCCGCATCATGTGCCCAAGGCGTGGATCGAGCGGTTCAAGGGCAAGTTCGACAAGGGGTGGGACAAGGTCCGCGAGGAGAGCTTTCACCGGCAAAAGGAAATGGGTGTCATCCCAGCCGATGCCAAGTTGACGCCGCGCCCTTCCTTCCTGCCCGCATGGTCGTCGCTCTCCGCCGACCAGCGGCGGCTGTTCGCGCGGATGATGGAGGTCTATGCGGCGCAACTCGCCTTTTCCGACGCGCAGATCGGCAAGCTGATCGCCGCGCTGCGCGAAACAGGGGCGTTGGACAACACGCTCATCATCTTCAGCCAGGGCGACAACGGGGCCAGCGCGGAAGGGGGCGCGACCGGCTCGCTCTATGAGCAGGCCTTCATGAACCGGTTCGACGAGACCGTCGAGGAGATGCTGGCGCATATCGACGATCTGGGCGGGCCGCAATCCTATGGCAATTATCCCGCAGGCTGGGGCTGGGCGATGGGCGCGCCGTTCCAATTTTACAAGCAGACCGCGTCGCATCTGGGCGGTGTGCGCAATAATCTCGTCATTTCATGGCCTGCGCGCATCAAGGATGTGGGGACGGTGCGGCCGCAATTCCATTTCGTATCGGACATCGTGCCGACCATATTGGATGCGACGGGCGTGGCGGCCCCGGCCACGCTGGACGGCATTGCGCAAAAGCCGCTGGACGGCATCAGCATGACCTATAGCTTCGATGACGCCCAGACCCCTTCGCGGCGCAGGACGCAGGTGTTCGAGACGATGCAGAATCTGGGCATCTATCATGATGGCTGGTGGGCTGGCACCATGCCGGTGGAGGCGCCGTGGGATTTCTTCAAGCAGGACCAGAAGACCGGAAGCGAAGGCCGCGAGTGGCAGCTTTACGACCTTCGGTCGGATTATTCGCAGGCCGTCGATCTTTCTAAGAGCAACCCCAGGAAACTCAAGGAAATGCAGGCGCTTTTCCGGGCGGAGGCGAAGGCCAACGCTATCCTGCCGATTCATGCGCCCTGGGAAGGGCCGGGCGGGCGTCCCTCCGCCATACCGGAAGGGAAGAGCTTTTCGTTCAGGGGGCCGATTTATCGCCTGCCGACGACGGCCGCGCCCAATATTATCGGCAAGTCCTTCATCATCGATGCCGATGTGACGCTCGACAAGGATCAGGCCAATGGCGTTATCGTCACCCATGGCGGCCGCTTCGGGGGCTATGCGCTATATCTGGAAAAAGGCGTGCCCGTTTTCCATTATAATGCGCTCGGCACGGAGCAATATAGGATGCGGGCGGCGCAACCGCTGGGCACGGGTGAACATCGGCTCCGTCTGGAATTCCGTATCGCGAAGGCCGTTCCCGGCTCTGGCGGGCATTTCCGGCTGGCGGTGGATGGCGAGGAAGCCGCCTCTATGGCAGCCCGCCGGACTATCGCCACGCGCAATTCCCTGCGGGAAGGGCTGGACATCGGGCAAGACAGCCTCACGCCTGTCACCGACGACTATAGCGTTGAGGGCAGCGTGCTTCAGGGGCGTGTCCGGCAGGTGACGTTTACGTCCGAGGAATGACCGACGCGGCCCGATCGGCCGAAAATGGCGCGGCGCCGGATGTATCGCCGCCGATATCCCGTTGGCGCAGGGCAAGGCGGGCGCGGCAGTGCGGGGTAGGGCGCCCGCCCGATACCCTGTTGCATATCCGAAACATGGCAGGCGGGATCGGACGATCCGGCCCGCTATGATCATGTCCGACCTATGCCGGATATCCGCCGATGCAAAGCGTGGGGGAGGGGAAGGCCGCCATCTCCTCCCCTGTCCCTTTTCATGCGCTATGCTCAGGAAAGAAAGGATATCATCGAAGAAAAGTCCCTGCCGCCTTCGCCCTTGTTGGACAGCATTTGATAAAGGCTTTCCGCCGTGCTGCCCATCGGGACACTGGCGTTGACCGAGGCGGCGGCTTCCAGCGCCAGTTTCAGATCCTTGAGCATCAGCGCGACGGCGAAGCCGCCCTGATAATCATTGTCCGCCGGGGTTTGCGGGCCGACGCCGGGGACCGGGCAATAGCTGGTCATCGACCAGCTCTGGCCCGACGAGACGCTGGAAATGTCATAGAAGGTCTGCGGGTCGAGGCCGATCTTCTGCGCCATGGCGAAGGCTTCGCAGGTCGCGGCCATCGTCGCGCCCAGCAGCATGTTGTTGCATATTTTCGCAGCCTGCCCATTGCCTGCGCTGCCCGCGTGGATCACGGCCTTGCCCATGGCCGACAGGATCGGCTGCGCCTTGGCGAAGGAACTGTCCTCGCCGCCGACCATGAAGGTCAGCGTTCCGCCATTGGCCGCCGCGATCCCACCGGAAACCGGCGCATCGACCATTTCGAACCCTTCGGCCAGAGCGGCGGCGGCCACCCGGCGAGCGGTAGCCACGTCGATGGTAGAGCAATCGAGCAAGAGCGCGCCCGGCTTGGCCGCCGCGAAAATCTCATCCTTGTAGACCGCCTCGACATGCTTGCCCGCAGGCAGCATGGTCACGACGGCATCGGCGCCGGTGACGGCCTCTGCCGCGCTGCCCGTGCGGGTCGCGCCTGCTGCCTCGGCCTTTTCCAGCGCGGCTTCGGCCAGATCGAAAGCGCGCACGGCAAAGCCCTTCGCGACGAGGTTCGCCGCCATGCCGCCGCCCATATTTCCCAAGCCGATAAAGGCGATTGTCTGGGTCATTTCATTTTCCTCTCAAATCATGTGCAAGCCGGGCAGGGACCAAAGGAGACTGTGCCTGTCCGGGCTTCTTCAAATTCATGGGCCATGTGCCGCGAGCAGGTGCACGGCATCATGCGCAAGGGGAGGGGCAGGGCGCAGGGACGAGCGAGAGCCGTCATGCGCCGCGCCTGCCCGCTGAAAATCAGCGGCCCTTCCAGACGCCGGGGCGCTTTTCGACGAAGGCGGCCATGCCTTCCTTCTTGTCCTCGGTCGCGGTGAGGATCTGGAACATGCGCCGTTCGGTCAAAATGCCCTGCGCCAGCCCCGTTTCAAAGGCGAGGTTGACCATTTCCTTGTTCACCATCGTCGCCATGGGCGGCATGGAGGCGATGGCCGCGGCGGTGCGAAGGGCATCATCCAGCAATTCGGCCGCGGGCACGATGCGGGCGACCAGACCGGACCGCTCGGCTTCCTCTGCGCCCATCATCCGGCCGGTGAGGCACATTTCCATCGCCTTGGCCTTGCCGACCGCGCGCGTGAGGCGTTGCGATCCGCCCATGCCGGGCGCGACGCCCAGCTTGACCTCCGGCTGGCCGAACTTGGCGGTGTCGGCCGCGATGATGAAATCCGCCATCATCGCCAGTTCGCACCCGCCGCCCAGCGCGAAGCCGGCCACGGCGGCGATCCATGGCTTGCGGGTGGCGACCACATGGGACTGCCAGCCGGAAAAGAAATCCTCCAGAAAGAAGTCGGCGGCGGGCTTGTCCGCCATTTCCTTGATGTCGGCGCCCGCCGCGAAGGCCTTTTCCCCGCTGCCGGTCAGGACGAGGCACAGTTGTGAGGGGTCCGCGTCATAGGCGGCGAAGGCGGCGCTGAGATCGCGCAAAACCTGGCCATTGAGCGCGTTGAGCGCCTGCGGGCGGTTCAGCGTGACGAGCGTTACGGCGTCACGGGTTTCGACGAGGATGGTTTCATAGCTCATAGGCTTGGTCCTTCAGTTTGGGCCTTGTTCAGGCCTTTAGTTCGGGAAGAGGAGTCCATTCCCTGTCAGCGGGCAGGGGGGCGAACAGGCTGTCGATCAGCGCGTCGGAAACCGCCTCCGGCGTCGCGGGGTTCCAGCGGGGCGCATTATCCTTGTCGAAGATCACCGCGCGCACGCCCTCCGTGAAATCCGGGCGGCGGATGACATGGCAGGCGATGCGATATTCATTGCGCATATTGTCCGCAAAATCGGTGAACCTCGCGCCTTCGGCCAATTGGCGCAGCGCGACCTTGATCGTCTGCGGCGATTTGGTTGCCAGCACCGATAGCTGTTTTTGCGCCCATGGCGACCCATCGGCGTGAAGCGCGGCCAATATATCCTCATATCGGTCGGATGCGAACAGGCGGTCGATATCGGCGCGCTGCGTTTCCAGCGCGGCAGCCGGGGGCGTTTCCTGCGCGCGGTCGAGAATAGCCGCGAGGTCTTGCGGCCGCGCGAGTATCTCTTCCTTCACCGCCTGAAGCGCGCCCGAAGGCATATAATGGGTGGCGATGCCGGTGGCGGTGCAATCGGCGCCGTCTATGCGCGCTCCGGTCGCGGCCAGCCATGTGCCGACCCGGCCCGGCAGGCGGGGGAGGAACCAGCCGCCGCCGACATCGGGGAACAGGCCGATCCCGGTTTCCGGCATGGCGAAGGTTGTCCGCTCGGTCGCCACCCGGTAATCGCAGGGAAGGGAGATACCCACGCCGCCGCCCATCACGATGCCGTCGATGAACGCGACGATCGGCTTTTCATAGACGAACAGCAGGTGGTTCATCCGATATTCGACGAAGAAGAAATGCTCGGCTTCGACGCAATCGGTTTTGGCGCTGTTGGCGATCAGCGCGATATCGCCGCCCGCGCAGAAGCCTCGCGACAATTTGGGGTCGTTGTCGGGCGCGGGCAGATGGTCGATCATCACTGCGACCACGCTGTCGTCCTTGCGCCACGCCAGCAGCGCGGTGTTGATCGCCTCGCACATGCCGGGCGTCAGCGCGTGGATCGCCCGTGGCCGGTTGAGGCGAATCCGGCCCACGCCGTTTTCGATGAAGGTCAGAACCTGTTCTGTCTGTTGCGTCTGTTCCGTCATGCCGATCCCTATCCTACCGATCTCTGTCCTGCCAGTCTTTGTCCTGCCAGTCTTTGTCCCGTCAGCGCAGCATGTCGCGCGCGACGATCATGCGCATGACCTGATTGGTGCCTTCCAGAATGGAATGCACGCGCAGGTCGCGCCAGATGCGTTCGATCGGATAATCCATCAGATAGCCATAGCCGCCATGCAATTGCAGTGCCCGGTCGGCGACCGACGACCCGGTGTCGGTGGCGAAGCGCTTGGCCATGGCGGCAAAGCGCGTCTTGTCCGGTGCATTGTCCGTCACCTTGACGGCGGCGGCATAGAGCAGCGCGCGCGCCGCCTCCAACTCGGTCTGCATGTCGGCAAGGGTGAACTGGGTGTTCTGGAAATCGGCGATCGACTGGCCGAACTGCTTGCGATCCCTGGAATATTGCACGGCCTCGTCGATGCAGCGCTGCGCCCCGCCGAGCGAGCAGGCGCCGATATTGAGGCGCCCACCGTCAAGGCCCGCCATCGCGATGCGAAAGCCTTCGCCTTCCTCTCCGACCAGATTTTCGACCGGAACGCGCACGCCGTCGAAATTGACCTGAGCGGTGGGCTGGGAATGCCAGCCCAGCTTGCGTTCCTGCGCGCCGAAACTGACGCCCGCCATGTCCTTTTCGATGACGAGGCAGCTAATGCCCTTGGGGCCGTCCTCGCCGGTGCGGCACATGACGATATAGATTTCATTCTCGCCGCCGCCGGAAATGAACTGCTTCGACCCGGTGACGACATAATGATCGCCGTCGCGCACGGCGCGAGTCCGCAGGCTGGCCGCGTCCGATCCCGCGCCCGCTTCGGTGAGGCAATAGCTTGCCATGCGGTCCATCGGCACCAGATCGGGCAGATATTTGTCCTTCACCGCCTGCGCGCCATAGCGGTCGATCATCCATGCGCCCATATTGTGGATGGAGATGAACGCGCTGGTGGAGGGACAGCCATAGGCCATCGCTTCCATGATGAGCGCGGATTCGAGGCGGCCCAGACCGATGCCGCCCGATGCTTCCGACACATAAATGCCGCCGAACCCCAGTGCGGCGGCGGCGCGGATCGTGTCGCGGGGGAAGATATGCTTCTCATCCCATTCGGCCGCATGGGGCGTGATGGCGTCGGCGGTGAAACGGCGCGCCAGATCCTGAATCTCGCGCTGGTCGTCGGTAAGGTCGAATTGGGTCATAAATATCTTGCTCGCGACAAGGGATTGCCATGCGCCTTGATGGGGTAGGGACTGCGGCGGTACGGAGAAAGGGAAGGCTGGGCCTTCCCTTTCCGAAAATCAACCCATGGTGGGGATGACGAAGGCGCTGTCGCCGCTGGGGCCGCCATCGGGCCAGCGCTGGGTGACGGTTTTCACCTTGGTCCAGAACTTGACGCCTTCCATGCCGTGCTGGTTGGTGTCGCCAAAGGCCGAGCGCTTCCACCCGCCAAAGGTGTGATAGGCGACCGGCACCGGGATCGGCACATTGATGCCGACCATGCCGACATTCACTCGCGCGGCGAATTCGCGGGCCGCATGGCCGTTGCGGGTGAAGATGGCGACGCCATTGCCATATTGATGCTCGCTGGGGAGGGCCAGCGCCTCCTCGAAGCTGTTGACGCGCACGATCTGGAGCACCGGGCCGAAAATCTCTTCCTGATAGGTGCGCATCGTCGGCTTCACCTGATCGAACAGCGTCGGGCCGACGAAAAAGCCTTCCTCATGCCCTTGCAGCTTGAAACCGCGCCCGTCGACGACGAGTTCCGCGCCTTCATCCACGCCCATCTGGATATAATTTTCGATCTTCTGCTTGTGCGCGGCCGTCACGACCGGGCCATAATGGGCTTCGGGGTCGGTGGAAACGCCGACACGCAGCGCCTCAATCGCCGGGATCAGCTTTTCGCGCAGGGCGTTCGCCGTTTTCTCACCCACCGGCGTCACCACCGGCAGGGCCATGCAGCGTTCGCCCGCCGAGCCGAAAGCGGCGCCGGAAAGATCGTTCACCACCTGATCGAGATCGGCGTCGGGCATGACGATACCGTGATTCTTCGCGCCGCCCATCGCCTGAACGCGCTTGCCCGCCTCGACGCCGCGCTTGTAGACATAATGGGCGATGTCGGACGAACCGACGAAGCTGACCGCCGCGATATCGGGATGATCCAATATGGCGTCGACCATTTCCTTGTCGCCCTGCACGACCTGAAGAATCCCTTCGGGCAGGCCGGCTTCCAGAAACAGTTCGGCAAAGCGGACCGGAACGGAGGGATCACGCTCGGAAGGCTTGAGGATGAAGGCGTTGCCGGTGGCGATCGCGACGCCCGCCATCCACAGCGGGATCATGCCGGGGAAGTTGAAGGGCGTGATGCCCGCGCCGATGCCCAGCGGCTGGCGCATGGAATAGACGTCGATGCCCGGCCCCGCGCCCTGCGTATATTCGCCCTTGAGCACATGGGGAATGCCCGCGCAAAATTCGACGACGTCCAGACCGCGCTGAATATCGCCCCTGGCGTCCGCGATAACCTTGCCATGTTCGGAACTGAGCAGATGCGCCAGTTCGTCGATATTCTGGTCCACCAGCGTCTTGAACGCGGTCATGATGCGGGCGCGGCGCTGCGGGTTGACGGCGGCCCATGCGGGCTGGGCGGCCTTGGCGGCTGCGACTGCCTTGTCGAGCAGGGCCTTGTCGCCCAACGCGACCCGCGCCTGAACCGTGCCGTTATTGGGGTCGAAAACATCGCTGTGGCGGGCGGCCTTGCCGTCATGGGCAAAAGCCAGCTTGTGGGAAATCTCGCGCATGTGCACCTCTCGATTCTGGAGTTGAAACTGTATTGGTACATTGCGATAATGCATGCAATATCTCATTTATGCAGATATGTTCTGCATTTTTGCAGGAATGAACCATGTTCGATTGGGATGATCTTCGCATTTTTCTGACGGTGGCGCGCCTGAAAAGAATAGCGCCTGCCGCGCGGGCGCTGAAAATGGATGGCACCACCATCGCGCGGCGGCTGGGCAGGCTGGCGCAGGCGCTCGATGCGCAGTTGTTCGAACAGGTCGGGGCCGAGCGCGTGCTGACGGAGCGGGGCGCGGCGCTGCTCCGCCATGCGGAGATCGTCGAAGGGTCGGCCCTCGCCGCCGTCGAGGATGTGAAGGGGGAGCGGCACAGCCTCAACGGCCATGTGCGCCTGTCCGCGGCGGAAGGCTTCGGCACATGGATATTGGCGCCGGGCCTGCCTGCCTTTCACGCGCGGCATCCCGGCATCCATATCGACCTTGTGACGGCGTCGGGCTTTCTGAACCCGTCCAAGCGCGAGGCGGACATGGCGGTGATGCTGGCACGGCCGCAGAGCGGCTATCTGTCGGTCCAGCGCCTCGCCGATTATCGCCTGCACCTTTATGCAGCGCCGGACTATCTGGCGCGGCGGGGCGTCCCCGACAGCCGCGCCGCGCTGCGCGATCATGTGCTGATCGGCTATGTGCCGGAGTTTCTCTTCTCCCCCGAACTGGATTATATTGATGAGGTCTATGCCGGTCTGGAGGCGTCGCTGCGATCGAGCAGCATCGGGATTCAGCGCAGGTTCGTGTCGGACGGCGCGGGCATCGGCGTCCTGCCCGATTTCATGGCGGTCCATGATCCGCGCCTGACCAGGGTGCTGGGCGAGGATGTGGAAATCACCCGGAGTTTCTGGCTGGTCACGCACCGCGACATGGCAAAACTGGCGCGGGTCATGGCGGTGTCGGATCTGGTGCGCAAACAGGCGGCGGCGGCGCTGGGTGGATAATGGTCATGCCATTTTAAAACATAATCCCTCGTCAGGAGGCCGGTCAGCCCATTGTGCCGCAGGCCGCAGTGGGTATAGCATGCCCCTCATCCCTATGAGAATGAGAGCCATGGTTGCCAATCCACGCATAAATCCCGCCTTCGCCCCGGTTAAGACGCAGCGGGCCTTTGAGGTGATCTGCGAACAGATCAGGGCGATGCTGGCGGACGGAACATTGAAGGCCGGGGACAAGCTGCCCGCCGAACGGGAACTGGCCGTCCAGTTTCAGGTCAGCAGGACGGCGGTGAGAGAGGCGCTGCGCAGCCTTGAGGTGTCGGGCATCATTCGCAATGCCAAGGGCGTGAAGGGCGGCGCGTTCATCCAGTCCGCCGAGCCTGACCGGATCGTGCAGGCGATGCAGGATTATGTCCATCTGGGCGACATCACGCTGGAGGAACTGACCGAAGCGCGTCTGGCGATGCAGGATATCATCATCCGACTGGCCTGTGAGCGGGCCGATGAGGCGGATTTTGCCCGGCTTGAGGAGATTGCGGAAAGAACCCGTCAGGAAACCGGGATCGAGGCCCGTTATGAATGCGCGGTGCAATATTATGATGTGCTGGCCGATGCGACCGGGAACCGGATTTTCGGCATTTTCGTGGATTCGCTTTCGGCGATCCTGCATGAATTCGTGCAAGGCCCGGATTATGAGATGTTGCAGGAATCGCTGATCGAATCCCGGTTCCGGCTCATCCGTTTCCTGCGCGCGCGCGATTGCGAGGCCGCGACCGTCGAAATGCGCAAGCATCTGGAACGGATCCACCGTCATGTACGGAAAAACATCAAGGCGCAGGCGGCGGCCAGCGGGCGCGGACGGACGCAACGAAAGGGCATCAAGGCCTGAACCTCCCCATGGATTGACCCTCTATCCCACCTATGCAATAGGTATGACCATTATAAAAATGGTCCTTTATAGGTGGGCAATGGTCGATAGGATGCAGACGGACGGCAATGATGCGCTGACAGGCGTGCGGGTGCTGGATTTTACCAGCGTCATGGCAGGGCCTTTCGCCACGCGCATGATGGCGGATCTGGGGGCAGAGGTCGTGAAGATCGAGTCGCTCGATGGCGATCAGGTGCGCGCGCGGCCGCCCGTCCGGGATGGGCACAGCGCCTATTTCGGGCATCTCAATGCGGGCAAGCGCAGCCTCGCCTGCAACCTCAAATCCCCGGAAATCCGGGCGCTGATCTGTGATCTGGTCCAGCGCTTCGACGTGGTGGTGGAAAATTTCCGCCCCGGCGTGATGAAGCGCTTCGGGCTGGATTATGCCGCTCTTTCAAAGATCAACCCCCGGATTATCTATTGCTCCATCTCAGGCTATGGGCAGGAAGGGCCAAAGGCGCATTATCCCGCCTATGCGCCGGTCATCCATGCGGCGAGCGGCTTCGACATGGTCAACCTCCATTATCAGGATCATGCGGATCGCCCGGCCACCAGCGGCATTTTCGTGGCCGATGTGCTGGGCGGCACCCATGCGTTCGGCGCCATTCAGGCCGCGCTCTACCAGCGCGAGAAAACCGGACGTGGCCAGTTTATCGACCTTTCGATGCTGGAAGCCATGGTCGGCATGCTGGTGTTCGAAACGCAGGAGGCGCAGTTTCCCGGCGGTGCGCGGCGTCCCCTGTATACGCCGCTTCGGACGACGGATGGCTTCATCATGGTGGCGCCGACCAGCCCCCGCAATTTTGAGCAGTTGAGCGATGCCGTCGGCCACCCGGAATGGCGCGAAGACCCGCGCTTCCTGACCAATGCCGATCGCAACGCCAACTGGGCGGCCCTGCTAGCGCTGGCCGAGCAATGGACGCGGGAGAGAAGCGCGGCGGAGGCGGAGGAAATCCTGTCCCGCCATGGCGTGCCTTGCGCCCTGTATCGCGAGGTGGCCGAAGTGCTGGACGATCCGCAGCTTGAGGCGCGCGGGGCCTTTACCCGCATTCATGATAGCGCAGGCAGCTTCGCTGTACCCAACCCGCCGTTCCGCATGAGCGGATCGAGGGCGCAGGCGCGTGATCATGTCGCCGGGCTGGGGGAGGATGGCGCCGCTGTCCTCCAGCAGGAATTGGGCATTTCCGCCGAAACCGTCGAAGCGCTGCGCGCTGCGCGGAATCTACTGTAACCGGGGAATCCTGGCAGAAAAGCATGGGGAGAGGGGGCTGCACCTACCCTCCCCCCATTTTTGTATCAGCGTAGCAATTCCCGCGATATGGTGTTGCGCTGGATTTCCGATGAGCCTTCATAGATGCGGGTGATGCGGATGTCCCGATAGAGACGCTCCACCACGAAGCCGCGGCAATAGCCATTGCCGCCGAAAATCTGCACGGCGGTATCGACCGTCCGGCTGCCCGCCTCCGTCGCGAATAATTTTGCCATGGACGCCAGTTCGCGCCGTTTCTCGCCCCGATCATATCGCCATGCCGCGTCCAGCAGCATCAACCGGGCGGCGCGCATATCGGTCGCCATCGTCGCGATATAGTGGCGAATGGCCTGAAAGTCGGAAATGACCCCGCCAAAGGCCGGGCGCACCTTCGATTCCTCGATCGCCAGTTCCAGCGCATATTCACCCATGCCGACAGCCGTGGCGCCGACATTCATGCGGCCTTCGTTCAACCCTTCCAGCGCATAGCGAAAGCCCTGTCCTTCTTCGCCCAGCAGGGCGTCGGCGGGAAGCTGGCAGTCATCGAACGACATTTCGTAAACGCCCGGGGTCGCCGTTCCCATCAGTTCGATCGTGCCGGTGATGGAAAAACCAGGGGTGTCGGCGGACATCAGGAAAGCGGAAATGCCGCTGCGCGGGCCGGCCGACTTGTCGGTATAGGCGTAAACGATGATCTGTTTTGCGTTTTTGCCGTTGGAAATGAAGGTCTTGCTGCCGTTGATGAGCCAGCCGTCGGCATTGCGCACCGCCGTGGTGCGCATGGACCCCGGATCGGACCCGCTATTGGGTTCCGTCAGGGCGAAAGCGATCGGTATGTCGCCCGAAACCATGCCGGGCACCAGTTGTTCCCGCTGGGCTTCGCTGGCGTGATAGACGATATTCTTCGCGCCCGGTCCCATCAGCGGGCGCAGTTCCGTCCAGAATTGCGGGGGCAGCCGCGCCAGTTCGATCTGCACCGCCGCCTGCGCAAGGGCGCCGAGGCCAAGGCCGCCATATTCCTGCGGCAATGCCAGCCCGAAATATCCATTGTCGATCAACGTCTGGCGGACGATCGGCGGAACCTTGCCGGTTTCCTGAAACTGTTGTTCATAGGGAAGGAGATCGCGAACGATCGTGCGGGTTACATCGCAAAATTCTTTTATCTCGTCGGGAAGTTCGAAATCCATGGCACTCTCCGGTTGTGCTCGGTTTATGGGCTGGTGTAAGGTAAATGGTACTACCATTTCATAAATGGTCAGTCCATTGAATTTTTGATAAGAGGGGTGGCATGATCCGCCCGGTTTGAGGGAGTAGGGAGCCATGTCGGACCCGTTCGATATCAATTTGCGGCATCTGCGCGCATTGCTGGCGATAGAGGAACATGGCAGCATCACGGCGGCGGCGGAAATCGTCAGCCTTTCCCAACCGGCGCTGACGCAGGGGCTAGCCAAGCTGGAACGGCAGTTTGGCTATACTTTGTTCGAACGGAGGTCGGGCGGCATGGTCGTGACCCCGATGGGGACGATCGTGATGGAACGCGCGCGCGCCGCGCTGGATCATCTCTCGGTCGGGGCAAAGGGGCTGTCGACGGTTTTCCAATTTCCTGAGCGATTGATGACGATGACCCAGCTTCGCGCTTTTCTGGCGCTGGCAGAGGCGGGCAGCTTTGCCGCCGCCGCCCATGGCGCCGGGCTGTCCCAGACGGCGGTGCACCGGGCGGTGGGGGATCTGGAGCAGATGATCGGCGGCAAGCTGGTCGAGCGGCGCGGGCGCGTGGTGTGGCTCAATCCCGCGGGCAAGAAGCTGGCGCGCGGCACCCGGCTGGCGGTGGCGGAAATTGCCGCGGCGATCGCGGATCTGGGGCTGGACAGCGGCAGCGGCAGCGAACTGATTTCCTTTGGCGCCCTGCCGCTGTCGCGCCCTTTTCTGGCCCCGGCGGCGATGGCGCGCATGGCGCGGGATGAACCCCGCGCCGCCTTCAAGGTGCTGGAGGGGAGTTGGCGCGAACTGGTCGAGCCGCTGCGGGATGGAGAGATCGACATGGTTGTCGGGGCGCTCCGGCCCTATGAAATCGCGGACCTGTATCAAATGCCGCTGTTCGAGGACCGGCTGGTCATTGCAGCGGGCAGCCAACATCCGCTGGTGGCGGAGGAAAAGCCCACTATCGAGCAACTGGCCGCCTATCCGTGGATCGTGGCGCCCGCCAATTCGCCCCTGCGGGAACAGTGGGAGCGGTTGTTCGCCCATGTGCCGTCGCCGGCCACGCCTATCGAATGTGGATCGGTCATGATTATCGGGCGACTGCTGACCGAAGGGAATTTCCTGACGCTGCTCTCCCCCGATCAGGTGGCCTTGCAGATACGCAGCGGGTTGCTGGCCCGGATCGGTCCGCCACTGGAGGACACGAGGCGCACGGTCGGTATCACGACCCGGCGAAGCTGGCGCCCGACAGCCACCCAGCGGCGCTTTCTGGACCTGCTGCGCGGCGCGGCGGCGCAGATGGACGGCAGCCAGACAGACGATGCGCGGGTGGAAGGAGAGGCGGCCCAGCCCAATTTGCGCGGATCGGGCTGGGTATGAGGCCGGCAGCGTTGCCCGCCATTCGGGTCTGCGGGTGATGGTGCCCGCTGCGGCGCTGCTCCCCGGGGCCGTCCTTAGTCCAGATTGATCCAGACGGCCTTTGTTTCGAGATACTCCTCGATATGATGGGGGCCTGATTCCCGCCCGAACCCGCTCATCCGATAACCGCCGAAAGGAACGCCGGGGTCGAGCATCTGATAGCAGTTGACCCAGACCGAACCTGCGCGAATGCCCCGCGCCATGAGGTGAGCGGTGGCGAGGTCGCGGGTCCATATGCCGCTGCCCAGCCCGAATTCGGTCGCGTTGGCGCGGGTGATGGCTTCCTCGATCGTGTCGAAGGTGAAGGCCGACAGGACCGGGCCGAAGATTTCTTCGCGCGCGATGGTCATGTCATCCGTGACATTGGTGAAAATGGTCGGTTCGATGAAAAAGCCTGCATCATAGCCTTGCCCGGCCATCCGCTTGCCGCCCACCAGCGGGGTTGCGCCCTGCGCGACGGCGCCGTCGATATAGCCCAGAATCTTGTCCATCTGCGGGGCGGAGACTACCGGCCCGATCTGGGTTTCGGGGTCGAGCGGATTGCCGACCCGGATGGTTTTGGTGAAGGCCGCGAGCCGCTCCATGAACTCGTCATGGATCGAGGATTGCACGAACAGCCGGGTTCCCGCGCTGCAAATCTGCCCGGAATTGGCGAATACGGCCATGGCGGCGCCCGGTACGGCCTTGTCGAGATCGGCATCGGCGAAAATGATGTTGGGGGACTTCCCGCCCAGTTCCACCGTTACGCGCTTCATGGTCGGCGCGGCGGCGTGGAGGATTTTTTCCCCGACGCCGGTCGATCCGGTGAAAGCGATCTTGTCGACATCGGGATGGCTGGAAAGCGCGGCTCCGGCATCGCCCAGTCCGGTGACGATGTTGATCACCCCTTCGGGCACCCCTGCCTCCAGGCATAATTCCCCGAAGCGCAGGGCGGAAAGGGGGGTCTGCTCCGCTGGTTTCATGACGAGGGTGCAGCCGGTGGCGAGAACAGGCCCGGCCTTCCACACCGACATGCCGATCGGGCCGTTCCACGGATTGATCGCCGCGACCACGCCGATGGGTTCCTTCAGCGTGTGGGACAACACATCGCCGGGCGCCGAATTATCCAGCGTCTCGCCCGCGATCAGCGTGGCTTGCCCGGCATAGTAGCGCAGCAGCCTCGTCGCCCGCGTCTTGCCCAGCAGGGTGCGGGCATAGGGCGCGCCCAGATCCAGCGTGTCGAGCATCGCCAGTTCTTCATAATGCCGTTCCACCAGATCGGCGAGGCGCAGGAGGATGTGCTGCCGTTCGGCGGGCTTCATGCGCCGCCACGGGCCTTCAAACGCGGCGCGCGCGGCCTTGACGGCGCGGTCCACATCCTCGGCGCCGCCCTGCGCGACCTGCGCGAGCAATTCGCCGGTGGCGGGATTGCGGGTTTCGAACCGCTTGCCCGACAGCGCCGGAACGCGCTGGCCGCCGATCAGCATATCCTGTTCCGGCGTGTCGAGCAGGGCGGGGCGGGGGGCGATGTTGGTCGTTTCCATGGGGGATTCTCCTGTGGCGTTCGTCGGCGGCTCAGGCGGCGATGTTGGATGTGACGGCATCTTCAAGGATGAAGCGGGCCGCTCGTTCGGCGATCATCATGGTTGGCGCGCTGGTGTTGCCGCTGATGATCTCGGGCATGACGGAGGCATCGACGACACGCAGGCCCGATATTCCGCGCACCCGCAGGCGGCCATCGACAACGGCCATCGGGTCGTCATCCCGGCCCATTTTGCAGGTGCCGGTCGGATGATAGGCCGTGTTGACGATCTGGCGCAGCGCGCCGTCGATTTCCGTATCGCTCCGATAGTGCGCGCCCGGCTCTATCTCCGCCCCGGTCATGGGGGCGAGCGCGGGTTGGGCGAAGATGCGCCGGGCTTCGCGGAAACCGGCAATCAGTGTTTTCATATCATAGGGGTCTGCGAAGAAATTGGGATCGATGACCGGCTTGTCCTCCGGCCGGTTGCTTGCCAGCCGGACTGATCCGGCGCTTTTGGGGCGGAGCAACTGGATGAGAGCCATATAGCCATGGGTATCGGGAATGACGCGGGCATTGGCCTTCAGGCCGACGAGGAAGGTGATCTGGATATCCGGCCTGCCGGTGCCGTCGGTGCACAGAAAGCCGCCGCATTCCGCGACATTGGATGCCAGCATCCCGCCGCGCGTCGCCAGATAGCGAAACGGGCTGAGCAATATGCGGGGCAGGGATTTGCGCGACAGGGCGTAGGATTCGCCCGTGGGGTTCTCCATCGCGAGATGAACGGTGGGATGGTCCTGAAGATGGGCGCCCACACCCGGCAGGTCATGCTGCGGCGCGATGCCCATGGCGCGCAGATGCTCTTCCGGCCCGATGCCCGACAGCATCAGCAGTTGCGGCGAGTTGATGGCGCCCGCGCACAGGATGACTTCCCGCGCCGCGGCGATGGTGCGGCGCGTCCCCTTATGCTCGATTTCCAGCCCCACCGCGCGACCCCGATCGAGCAGGATGCGGCGTACCAGCGTTTCCTCGAATATGGTCAGGTTGGGGCGGCCCAGCGCGGGATGCAGAAAAGCGCGCGCGCTCGACAGGCGGGTGCCCTTGCGCTGGTTGAGATCATAGCGGCCGAAACCATCCTGCCTTTGCCCGGCAAAATCATCATTGCGGTGATGCCCAGCCTGCGCCGCCGCATCGATAATGGCGCTGCTCAGCGGATTGAAACTGCGCGGCTTCTGCACGTCCAGTTCGCCGCCCTTGCCGTGCCATGGCTGGTCGGGACCGGCATAATTTTCCACCGCCTTGAAGGCAGGGAGCACATCGTCATAGGCCCAGCCTTCGTTTCCGGCGGCGGCCCAATCGTCATAATCCTGCTTCTGGCCGCGAATATAGACGCCGCCATTGATGGCGCTGCATCCGCCGAACAGCTTGCCGCGCGGGAAGTTGATCTGGCGGTTGCCCACGGCTTCATTGCCGTCCAGCACTTGCTGCCAGTTATATTTGGCGTGGGGCAGCAGGAAGATGTTGCCCACCGGCATCATCGTCTTGATGTTGACCGGCCAGCGCCGGTCCGAAGGCCCGGCCTCGATCAGGGCGACCCGATGGGCGGAATGGGCCGAAAGGCGGTTGGCCATCAGGCTGCCCGCGGAACCGGACCCGATGACGATATAATCGAAACTTTCCTGCATGGTGCGCAATCCTAGGGTCAGCGGTTCTGGGTGAGGCGCGGAATATGGCCGCGCACGGCGATGAAGCCGATCATGTTCACCAGCATCAACCCGGCGAGCACCCCGAAAAATCCGAAATTGCCGCCGGCGATCAGCGTTGCCCCGGCCACTGCGCTGACGATCGCGCCTGCCCGGCCCGCCGCCCCCATCAGGCCGAGGCCACGGGCGCGTACGGCTGTCGGGAAGGCATGGGCGCCCACCGCGAACATGGCCGATTGCGCGGCGCTTGCGAACAGGCCGAGCGCGCCCAGGCAGGCCAGCACGGCGCTTTCGTTCCGTCCTCCGCTGATGGGCAGCATGGCCAGCACGCTGCAGATCGTCGCACCGATGATCGCCATGAGGATCAGCGTCGGGCGGGAACCGAAGCGGATGATGGCCAGCGACGCGATCATCGCGCCGATCGTTCCGCCGATGTTGAAGCTGGTGAGGCCAAGGCTGGCGGTCTGAAGCCCGAAACCGGAACTGAACAGCATCGTCGGCGCCCAGTTGAACATCAGATAGATCATGAACATGCCGGAAAACATCGCCAGGCACAGGGCAAGCGAATCGCGCATCAACGAACCGCGCAGCAGGGCGCTGAACGGGGCATAGGGTTGCGGTGCGGCATTGGGGTCGGCATGAACGGATGCAGGGTCGGGATGGCCGATCCGCCGCAGAATATGGTCGAGTTCCGCACGGCGTTCCGGCCTTTCGGCCAGATAGCGCGGGGATTCGGGGAGTATCCACCAGAGCAGGGCGACAAACAGCATCGTGATGATGCCGCCCATGTAGAAAAGCCATCGCCAGCCCAGCACCGGCAGGATGAGCGCGGCGGCGATCCCGCCCAATATCCCGCCGATCGAAACGCAGACGACGCCGAAAGTGACGGCGACGCTGCGCCAGCGGGCGGGGGTGAATTCGGCGATCATCGCGCTTGCCGTGCCCGGCACGCCGCCAAGGCCGATGCCCGCAACGGTTTTCAGGACCGCGACTTGCCACAGGCTGGCGGAATAGCCGGTCAACAGGGTCGCGACGCCGAAAATCGCGGTCCCCAGCAACAAGGCTCCGCGGCGCCCGAACCTGTCGCCGATGAATCCAGACGTCAGCGTCCCTATCGCCATGCCGACAAAGCCCAGCGCAAAGACAAGCCCCAGCGCGTCCCGGCTGATTCCCCATTCCTTGAGCAGGGATGGCGCGGCCAGTCCGAGCATCTGATTGTCTAGACCGTCGAGAATGACGGTCGCCGCGATCATCAATACCGACCAGATCTGGAAGGACGAAAGGGGGACGTCATCCAACATGCCCTTTGCGTCGCTTTCTATAGCGATTGCGGCCAAATGCTTCTCCTCATGGGACGGCCGCCATGGGCGCCGCCCCTGTTGTATCGTTGTTCCGTCGGCCGTTGTCCGGCCCTTTTAATATGGTTTTCCGCGTTATGCTTTCAGATGTCGAGCACCAGATTGGCGCTTTTGGAGCCGGAGCAGCAGACCATGATCGACCTGTTCGCCGCCTTGTCGTCTTCGCTCAGAAAATGATCGCGATGGTCGGGGGTGCCGCTCAGCACCTTGACCTCGCAGGTTCCGCAAATGCCCTCCGCGCAGGCAAAGCCGATGTCCACGCCCGCGCTCAATAGCGCGTCGAGCATGGTTTCGCCTTCTTCGACGGCGATCGTCTTGCCGCTGCGCGCCAGTTCCAGCGTATAGCCGCCATCGGTCGCCAGTTCGGTTTCGGCGGAGAAATATTCGATATGGGCATGGCCCTTGGGGCGATCGGCGTTGATTTCGACGAAGGCGTCCAGCATGCCCGTGGGGCCGCAGCAGTAGAGATGCGCGTCCGCCGGCGCGGCGGCGCAAATGGCCCTGAGGTCCAGACGCGCCCCGCCCGCTATGCCGTCATAGGCGATTTCGACCCGATCGTAATTTTCCAGCCGGTCCACATAGGCGGCGCGGTCAGGGGTGGCGGCGACATAATGGAGTTCCCATTTGCGGCCCAGCTTTTCCAGCCGCGCGATCATCGGCAGCATCGGCGTCACCCCGATCCCGCCCGCGATCAGCACGGTATGGGACGCATCCTCGACCATGGGAAAATTATTCTTCGGTTCGGAAATCTCGACGATTTCCCCCACGCGCCATTGCCCGTGAATATGGCTGGACCCGCCGCGCCCGTCGATCGCATGATGCACGGCGATTTCATAATGGCCGCGAATGGCGGGGTCGTTCACCAGCGAATAGCTGCGCGCCAGCCCCGGTTTCAACTGAACATCGACATGGGCGCCCGGTTCAAAAGGGGGCAACAGCCCTCCGCCCACCGGTTCCAGCAGATAGGAATTAATGCCGTCCGCTTCCCAGCGGATGGTTCTTATACGTACTTGCATCGCACTCTCCTTGTGGTGCGATGCGTTTCTTGACCCGATCGTTGTGCGATGGATCGGCACAAGAAGGGGATCACAATGCGTCTCGTCACCTGTCACTCCTCAAATTTTCAGGGGGCGATGTGGGGATAACATCGCCCCTTGCCCCCTTATCCCGCCGCGTTGTTATTTTGAGGCCATCTGACGGCCTTGGTGAGCGCGGTTTCATAGGCATTCTGGAGGGTGTCGTCGGGATCGTGCAGGAAAGACCCTGCGCGGGCGCGGTAGAAAATGCCTGGATCCTCGACACCCGGCGGGGGCGTGCCGTTCTTCGCGAAGGCACGGGCCGCCAGCAGCGCCCGGCGGCGCACGCGGGCGATCATCTGGTCTGTCGGCGCCAGATTCTCGAAGCTGTGATCGGTGATCGGCCCCATGCTCTCGGTCACGGCCTGGTCCTGCATCGTGATGTTCGCAATGCCCGTGAACTGGGTGTTGTCCCGCTGCGACGCCCGGTCGATGCCCCAGTCATTGGCCGCGCTGTCGGGCGCGCGCCAGCGGCCGTACCAGTCCGTCGTGTTGGGCGCATATTGCAACGGACCGAATAGCGGCGTGCCGTCCTTCAGCGTCGAGGTATAGGCCGGGTTCCCCGCATCCACGCCGCAGGTGATGTCGAACAGCATGGAATGTTCATCGTCCATCGGCACCCAGGCCCGTGCAATCGCCCGCGTGGCGAACCGGTTGTTCGGCGTCTGCGTCCAGAACGGAAACATGTAATGCGCCACGCGCCAGCTCTTCTGACCATCGTCATTGGGGCGATGCGCGCCATACATCACGCCCCATTCCGATTGCTGCACCTCATATTCGGGCGCGCGGTCCAGCACGGTCGGCCGCATCGGGTGGTTCTCGTCCAGATCGTCCGCATCCAGCATTCCTACATGCAGGAAGCCGACATGGCTCGTGTCGATGTCCCCTTCCAACGCCTGAAGCCAGTTGCAGTCGCGTTGCAGGCACCAAATCTCCGCGCCCGGCTGCATCGTCGCCTCGATCTCCGGCAAGGGCGGGGGGCTGGCCTGATTCTCGCCCATATAGACCCATACCAAGCCATTGGCCTCGTGCGTCTTGTACGCCTTGGCGTGGACCTTCTCCTTGAAGTCCATGCGCGCGGGGACGGAGGGCATGTCCACGCATTTGCCGTCGACGTCGAACTTCCACCCATGATAGACGCAGCGGATGCCGCTTTCTTCGTTGCGCCCCATGAACAGCGACGCGCAGCGGTGCGGGCAGCGATGATCCATGATCCCCACGCGCCCCGCGCTGTCGCGAAACGCGATCAGCTTCTCGCACAATATCATCAGCCGCACGGGATCACCGTCCGGCACCAGTTCAGAGGATAAACATGCGGGCAGCCAATATTGACGCATGAACGTCCCCATCACCGTCCCGGCTCCTACCCGCGTCAAATCTTCACTGTCATTCCGTTGCATGATTCAGGCTCTTCCTTAATCGTCCTTGGCTTGGGAGCCGCCGCTGCCCGTGACGCCGAAACGGACCGTTCACGGGGCAGGGCGGGTCATATCTCGCCTTTCTGGCTAGGCCTTGTTGGCGGTCAGCCCCAATCGGAATATGGTTGTACCATTCAAAAACCGGGATGAAACTATTGCGCGGCCGGAATTTTTGCTGCTTCACCCGTGCACCAAGGCGGCAACCAAGCCGTTAGTGCCATAGGGGAGAACCATTTAATGCCGTTCTTATACAACAGCTCAGCCGCCATTTGCGCGCTGATGGTCGGGCTTGCATCGCCCGTTGCGGCGCAGACCGCAGAGGAATCGCCCGCCGCGCAGGCCAGAACCATTCAGGACGACATCGTCGTCACTGCCGAGCGGCGCGAATCGACCGTTAGGGAAGTGCCTTTCTCCATCGCTGCCTTCAGCGGCGAGATACTGCGAAACAGCCAGATATACAGCCCGGCCGCGCTGACGCAGCAAATGCCCGGCATCACCGTCAACACGGCGGACAAGTCGCTTTCCATCGTCGCCATTCGCGGCAATGTATCGACCTTCCGCACCGCCACTCTGGACACGCCGGTCGCCTATTTCATGGACGACGTCTATTATGTGTTCAACAATGACCTCAACGCCAATTTCTTCGATACCAACCGCGTAGAGGTGCTGCGCGGGCCGCAGGGCACGCTGTTCGGGCGCAATGTGGTCGGCGGGGCGATCGCGGTCGTCACCAATAACCCGGAATTCAAGAATGATTATTTCGCTCAACTGAGCGGAGGCAATGGCGGCTATATCCGTACCGAGGGGATGATCAACGGCACGCTGGTCGATGACAAGGTGGCGGGGCGCTTCGCCTTCAGCACCGAACATTCCGACGGCCTGATCGATACGCCCAACCAGTCGGGCAGCTATGGCAAGACCGATGGCTATGCGATGCGCGGAAAGCTGTTGTTCGAGCCGAGCGATACGCTCAAGATCATCCTGTCCGGCGATTATTCCTATACAAAGGGGAATGGCGGCGCGATTCAACTGGGTATCGGCGGCAATCAGGTCGTTCCCCCGACCTTCGGGGATTTCACCGATGATGAATGGCTGAATAACGACTTTGTTCGCTCTCCCTATCGTCAGCGGTTGCGGGGCGGCTATTTGCGGGCCGATCTGGACTTGCTCGGCGGGACGCTCACCTCCATCACCGGCTATCGGATGAATGACAGCCACGCGATCAATGACGACGTGCCGGTCGGAACGCTCGTGCCGGTTTTCGATCGTCGTCAGGACGTGAAGAACCGCAGCTTCACGCAGGAAGTCCGGTTCGCGTCGGCTCCGGGGCGATTCTCTTATGTGGTGGGCGCCTATTTCCTGTCGGCGGATGTTTCGACGACGAACACCTTCTACTATAGCCCCCTGCCGGGATCGGCCGTCAACGCATCGGTGCCCCGCAATCCCGACGTGACCAACATCACCCGCGTGCAGGACGGCAATGTCCGGTCGCTTGCGGTGTTCGGCGAGGCCACGTTCGAAGTGGTCGATGGCCTGTCGCTGGTCGCGGGCGGGCGCTATACCTCCGACCGCAAGAAAATCGATTATCACGCCTATTCGACGACCGATGCGGGCGCCATTCCCGGCTTTGGCTTCCCCGGCGAAGTGATCGCTTCGGGCGGCAAGACCTGGGACGCCTTCACGCCGCGCTTTACCATCAAGTTCGAGCCGGTGGACAAGGTCAATCTCTATGCGACCTATGCCAAGGGTTTCAAATCCGGCGGCTTTGTCGACAATGCCTATCTGGACCCGACGTTGCCGCTGGAGCCGGAAAAGGCGGAAAATTACGAAATCGGCGCGAAGACCCGCCTGCTCGACAATATGCTGGATTTCAACATCTCGCTGTTCAAGCAGAAAACCAAGAACCTTCAGAATTTCTCCGGCGCCGGCGGTATCGCCCATACCTATAACGGCACGCTGAAGATGAAGGGGTGGGAGGTCGAATCCGTGCTCCGTCCGATGGACGGCTTGCGGCTCAACGCCAATTACACGCATCTGATCGGCAAATATACCTCGCTGCGCGATCCGCTGGTCAACCTCGACTATTCCGGCAATCCGGCCAAGTTCGCTCCGCGTGATTCCTTCACCATCGGCGCGAGCTATGAGGCGGAACTGTCCAATGGAGCGCGGCTGACTCCGCAGGCCGATTTCAACTATTCGTCCCGTATTTCCACGGATGATGCCGATACCCTGCCGCTATATGACAATCTTTATAACGACACGCGGGGGCGGACGTTGAATGCCCGGCTGAATTATGAATCGGCCGATGGCCGCTGGACGATCGGGGTTTGGGGCAAAAACCTCACCAATAATTATCAGATCGTCAATGCCGACGACATCACGGCATTTCTGGCGGTGCCGGGCAACGGCACGACCTATTGGAAGATATTCACCAATACGCCGCGGACTTATGGCCTGACGGTTTCCCTGCGCCCATAACCGGAAATGGGGGGAGAGGCGGAGGAAGTGGCCTTTCCTCTTCCCCCGTTTCTTTCCCCAACGGAATATCAGGATCGAAAATGGCCGAAAATTTCAATCTTCCCGCCAATGGCAGTTTTTCCTTTGAAGGGCGTACGGCGCTGGTGACGGGGGGCGGCCGCGGGGTAGGCGAAGCGATCGCGCGGGAAATCCATGCAGGCGGCGGCAAGGTGGCGGTCAGCGATGTCGATCTGGCTGTCGCGCAGGATGTGGCGCATTCTCTGGATGCCGATGGGCGCACGGCCATCGCTCTGCCGCTCGACGTGCGCAGCAAGGATGCTTTTCTGGCGGCGCGGGATCAACTGGCCGGAATGTGGGGCAAGGTCGACATCGTCGTCAACAATGCCGGTTTCGCCAAGCGGACGCCCACGCAGGACATCACGCCGGAGGAATTTGACGAGATCGTCGCGATCAACATGCGCAGCGTCTTTCTCAGTTGCCAGATTTTTTCCGACCATATGAAGGCCAATGGCTATGGCCGGATCGTCAACATCACGTCTCTGGCGGGGCAGAATGGCGGCACCGTCGCATCGCCCCATTATGCGGCGTCGAAAGCCGGGGCGATCATGCTCAGCAAATATTTCGCCCGCTATCTTGCGGGTACGGGCGTAACGGTCAACGCCATCGCTCCGGGGCCGATCGATACGGCCAAGGCGCGCCTGTCGCCCGAACAGATCGCCCGTGTCGAAGGCGAAGTGCCCGCCGGACGGTTCATGGCAGTGAGCGAAATCGCGGCTGCGGCGGCGCTGCTGGCTTCGGACCGGGGGGGCTTTTTCGTCGGCGCCACGCTGGACATGAATGGCGGCCTTTATCTGCGCTGACAGGAAAAGCCGGGCGGTATTTCCTTTTCATGAAATGGCGTCCCGATTTTCTTATGGCTTTATTGGATTGCGATTGGCTGAAGGCGGGAGGGCGTCATAGCATGGCGGCCATAAACGCAGAACGCCGGCGCTGATCGGTGAAGATGAGGAGATCCCCATGCTTGTTTACAATGCCTGGTATGTTGCCGCCTATGCCGCCGACATTGCGCCGGGCCAGACCCTCGGACGCAAATATCTGAATAAGCCGGTCGTCCTGTTCCGTACCGAGCAAGGCGACATCGCCGCGCTGGAAGACCGGTGCAGCCACCGTGCCATGCCGCTGAGCGCAGGCCATGTGGAAGGCGAGATCATCCGTTGCTGCTATCATGGCGTGGAGTTCGACAAGCGCGGCGCGTGCACCCGCATTCCCAATCAGGCCCGTATTCCGGCCGCGGCGAATGTGCGTCATTATCCGGTGGTGGAAAAGGATCATCTGATCTGGATCTGGATGGGCGATCCCGCGCTGGCCAATCCTGATATCATCGCGGACATGCCGGAACATAATGATCCGCGCTGGAGCTGGCGGCCCTATAATTTCCATGTGAAGGCCGACTGGCAACTCATCATCGATAACATCATGGATCTCACCCACGTCCCCTATATCCACGCCCGCACGATCGGCGGCAACCCGGAACAGCATTATGGCGCGGATACCAAGGTGGAATATGATGGCCGCCGGGTGACGCTGCTGCGCAAAATGCCCAATTCCGTCCCGCCCAAATCCTATGTCGATGCGGGCGGTTTCAAGGGGCGGGTGGACCGCTGGCAGGAAGTGCGCTTCGAACCGGGCATCGGCATGACCTGCCGCGTCAATGCGGGCGGATGCGATGCGGGGACCGGTGCCTATGAAGGCAAGCGGGACCATGGCTTCATGTTGGCGAACAATCACTTCATCACGCCGGAAACCGATACGACCAGCCATTATCTGTGGACGATCTGCACCACCGCATCGCAGGAATCCGGCGTGCCCGATGTGCTGTTCGACCAGTTCTTCGACACCATCAGCGAAGATGAGGAAACGCTCGAAGCACAGCAACGGCGGATCGATGATGAGCCGGAGCGTCCCTTTGTCGGCATCGCCAGCGATGGCGCGGTCAATCAGGCGCGCCGGGTGCTGGAGGCCATGCACATGGCTGAAGCCGGCTCTCCCATCGCGGCCTGAAACCGGGGGGTGTCCCTCGTTTTGCCTTGCCCGCCCCAAGGGGTGAGGCAAGGGGGCGGCGGAAGGCCCCCTATAGGTCCAGTCTGGACCAGAATTCATCAGCCTTGATGATACGCGGTGCGGATGCCTCCGTCTGGCGATACAACCAGGACGGGTGCGGCAGCGGGGCGGCTTGGCGCAGGCGAGGCGCGGAGCGTGCGCGGCGGGTAGCGGAACGTTTCATTCATATTCTCCTGATCTGGAGCACGAATCTGGCGTTGTCGCCCCGGTTCCGTGCGCTTTAGCCGTTGGTGACGCGGGGCAAGCTGACATCCATCAAAAACCGCGAGGCGAGTGCCTGATTTATTCCTATAAAATAAGTTGAGATATGGCGAGCAAGGCTTGTTTGCGGGCTGCCAAGTTTTCCTTGGGCCATTCTATCGCGACGCGGACTATAATCATGCGCAGCCATAACGCTCAGGAAGATGCCAGGCCAACCCGACCGGCCAGCATAGGATATGGCACGGGAACCGGGATATGAGAACGCCGCGAAACGCGTCGCCGCATCCCGGGGCTGACTGACTGGGCAGACCTGATGCGCCGTTCGGCAGGCCAGTCGCGATCGAACGAAATAGAGGCGGAGCCAGCCCGATGCGGAGATATCCGGATTCGCCTGCACTCATGACGAAGTCCCATCGCGCCGGGGCGACGGAACCGGCCATGCCGGACCCGCCGCGTCATCCCATTTCAGCCAGCCCCCATCTAGCCTGCTCCTGTTTATCCTACCCCCGTTTATCCTACCCCCCCGTTTATCCTACCATCGTCAGGCCGCCCGAAACGCTGATGATCTGGCCCTGAACATAGGAAGCATCATCGGACGCGAGGAATGTGACCATATGGGCGACTTCGCCCGGTTCGCCGATGCGGCGCAGGGGAATCTGGCGGACATTCTTGCGATCGAAATCTTCCGGGTCTTCACGATTGTTGCGCACATTATCATAGCCCGCCGTCCGCGTGGCGCCGGGGCTGACAACGTTGCAGAGAATATTGTCCCGCGAATGTTCACGCGCCAGCGCCTTGGTGAAGGTGATGACGCCCCCTTTGCAGCCCGAATATACCGCCTCATGGGCGGCGCCAAGGCGACCGGCATCCGAAGCGACGTTGATCACGCGGCCGCCGCGCTTGGCCGCAACCATCAACTTCATCACGACCCAGCAACTATTGAGCACGCCCTTGAAATTGATGTGGATAAGCTTGTCCCAAAAATCCGGCTGGCTTTCGAGGAACCAGTAAGGC
The DNA here is from genome assembly GCA_050252755.1 of Sphingobium sp. Classification (GTDB taxonomy): domain Bacteria; phylum Pseudomonadota; class Alphaproteobacteria; order Sphingomonadales; family Sphingomonadaceae; genus Sphingobium. The sequence goes on along the minus strand of JBFWKI010000008.1, from coordinate 55,215 downwards.
AGATCCCAGCCCACATTGTTGACCAGAATATCCGGCGTATTGCCCGCATCCTCTACGAAAGCGTCCACGGCTGACTGAACCATGGGCATGTCGCCGACATCCACCTTATAGGAAAAGATGCGGGTCGCCCCGCCCGAAAGCTGGGAAATCGTTTCCTGCGCGCCAGCCTCATCGATGTCGAAAATGGCGAGGGCCGCGCATCCTTCATCAACGAATTGGCGGCAGATTTCCCGTCCGATGCCCGATCCGCCACCTGTGACGATCGCGACCTTGCCCGTTAGCTTACCCATGTTTCTCTCCTGTGCCATGCGGGCGGAGGACGACCCGCTTGTCATGCCGTTTATTGACCAACGCCGGGACGGACGCAATCTTTTTTGCATACATCAATTTATCATAGATTTATGAAAAACCGAAAAAATGGGGATTTTCCTCAATTGATCTTGTTTTGAATTTGTATATTGCATACTTTACAAAAAACAGAGCCTTCATGGCCAAATCATAAGGAAAGGGATGGGAATATGCGGAAAGGGCGAATTTTCTGGCTGATCGGTTCCGGTCTGGCGATGTGCGGCGTATCTTATTCGGCCTGCGCGCAAGAGGATGTTGCCGACATCGTCGTCACCGCCAACAAGCGTGAGCAAAATCTGAAAGATGTTGGTCTGGCCGTGAGCGTGCTTCAGGCGGACGACCTCAAGACCCGGCAGATCAGTTCGCTTGCGGACATCGCGAGCGCTGTACCCGGCCTTATCTATACCAACAGCGCGGAAAACACGCCGATCTATACTTTGCGGGGCGTCAGTTTTTACGATACTTCGCTCGGCAGCTATGCCGCTGTCAGCCTCAACATGGACGAAGTGCCGTTCGCATTTCCGGTGCTGGCGGCCCACACGGCCTTCGATCTGGAGCGCATGGAGGTTCTCAAGGGACCGCAGGGCACGCTTTTCGGACAGAATGCCACGGGCGGCGCGGTGAATTTCATCGTGGCCAAGCCGACATCCACTTTCGCGGCGGGTGGCGACATCAGCTATGGCCGGTTCAACGAAGTGCAGATGGAGGGCTTTGTGAGCGGGCCATTGTCCAGCACGCTCAAGGCCCGCATCGCCGGGCGAGCGGAATGGGCCGACCCATGGCAGATCAGCAATTCCCGGCCCGATGATCGCAATGGCCGCGTGGAAAATTATATGGCGCGCTTCCTGCTCGATTATGAGCCGGTCGATACCATGCGCTTTCAGTTCAATCTCAATGGCTGGAAGGACAAGAGCGACACGCAGGCCGCGCAATATATCGCGTTTCAGCCGGCGGGGGCAAATTACCCGCCGCAACTCGTCGAATATGCCCATGCCTTTTCGCCTGCCAAACAGCGGGCGGCCGATTGGGCGCCGGACATGCCCTTTGCCGATAACCGGCTGTGGCAGGCCACGTTTCGCGGCGATCTGGACCTTACCGACGCAATCACGCTGACATCCCTCACATCCTATACCGATTACAAACAGCATCAGGGGACCGATCAGGACGGTCTGCCGATCGCCGAAGCCGACCATGCGCGGGTCGATGGCCGGATCAAGAGCTTCAATCAGGAACTTCGCCTCAGCAACGGCGGGGAGCCGGGGCTGCGCTGGGTGCTGGGCGCCAATTTCGAACGCAGTACGGTTTATCAGATCGTAGACACCGATTATAGCGATTCCACCAGCTTCGGGTCTTTGGGCATTCGATCGAACAGCTATAGTTCCGATCAGAAGTTCACCAATTATGCGATATTCGGCAATGTCGAATATGACCTGACCGGGCAACTGACGGCGAAGGGGGGGATGCGCTATACCAACAGCAAGGCCGATGGGCGCAGTTGCATCAACGACATGAGCGGCATCCCCGGCAATTCAGGCGATTTCTTTTACAACGTCCTGCTTGGGGGGCGCTTTGGCCCCTATCCATCGGGCGCATGTTTCGCGATCAACGATCAGGAGGAAACGATCAACGGCATCGCGCCCGGAGCGCCGGGAGAATATGCCAATGTCCTGCACGAGGACAATCTTTCCTGGCGGGTGGGCTTGGACTGGAAGCCGGCCCCCGATCTGCTCGTATATGCCAATCTTTCCAGAGGGTATAAGGCGGGGTCTTTCCCCACCGCGACCGGCGCGACCTTTACCTCCTATCTTCCGGTGCGGCAGGAAACCGTCCTTGCCTATGAAGCGGGCATCAAGGCGTCGTTGCTGGACCGGGCTTTGCAGGTCGAACTGTCGGGTTTCTATTATGACTATGGCGACAAGCAGATCCGCGCCAAGACGTCGCGGCCTCCGTTCGGCATTTTGGATGCCTTGCAGAATATCCCCGAAAGTTCGATCCGCGGTTTCGAGGCTTCTGCTGATATCCGTCCGGCGCGCGGCGTTCATGTCAACATGTCCCTGTCCTATATCAATGCGCGGATCGACGAGTTCACGGGCATCAACGGGGCGGGGTTGCCGGGCGATTTCGGCGGGACGCCCATGCCCTATACCCCCAAATATCAGTTCTCCATCAACCCCGATTATGAATTTCCCATCGGTGGCGATGCGACCGGCTTTCTGGGCGCGAGCCTCAATGTCCGGTCCTCGGCCATCGCCGTGGTGGGCGGAGGGCAGGACGTGCCCAATGTCACGTCGATCCACCATCCGGTCGCGGGGATAGACGGCTATGCGCTGGTCGACCTGAGGGCCGGCGTGCGCCTGGCCGATGATCGATACCGGATATCGCTGTTCGCGAAGAACATATTCAACCAATATTACTGGACCAACGTATTCAACACGACCGACACGGTAGAGCGGCTGTCGGGCAAGCCATCGACCTATGGCATCCGGTTCGGCTTCCGATACTGATGCGGGCATCGGCGGACGAGGCGGTTTATCCTTCATCGCGGCGGGCGGTGATCACGCTCGCCATCCTGATGCTCGCCTATATCCTGTCCTTTCTCGACAGGCAGATATTGGCGCTGATGGTCGATCCCATCCGTCGGGATCTGGGCATCAACGATTTCCAGATCAGCCTGTTGCAAGGGCTGGCCTTCGCGCTGTTCTTCAGTGTGATGGGTATTCCCCTCGGCAGGCTGTCGGATCGACTGACGCGCACCCACATCATCGCCATCGGCATTGTCTGGTGGAGCATCATGACCGCGCTGTGCGGCCTTGCTGGCGGTTTTGCAGCGCTGTTCCTCTTTCGCATGGGGGTGGGGCTGGGCGAGGCGGCTCTGGCGCCAGCGGCCTATTCCATCCTTGGCGACAGCTTCCCGCCGAACAAGCTGGTGCGCGCGACCAGCCTGTTCGGCCAGTCGGCGACGATCGGCGCGGGCATTTCCCTGTTGGCCGGGGGGCAGTTGATCGACGCCATCGATCGCAGCGGCCTTTCCCCCTTCGGGCTGGCATCATGGCAGTTGACGTTCATCCTCGTCGGGCTGCCGGGTATTATCGTGGCCGGTCTGGTGCTGTTGATCCGCGAGCCGGTGCGCACCAATCGTTCCGCCACGCCGCCGGGATCGTTCATGACCGTTTTGCGCAGCTTATGGGGGGAACGGCATATTCTGGCGCCGCTCTACATATCGGGAACGCTGCTTGCGATTATCAATTTCGGCGCGGTTGCATGGTTTCCGACCCATTTGATCCGCCATTTCGGCCTGACGCCGGGGCAAGCCGGGTTATGGCTTGCCCCGATCCATCTGGCAGGCGGCCTGCTGGGCGCAGTTCTGGGCAGCGCACTGACCGAATGGATGCTCCACCGGGAAAAATCCCAGCCCTATTTGCGGTCCATTGCGATTGTCGCACTGCTGATGGCCGGAACCATGATTGCGCCTCTTCTTCCCACGCTCGGCCCCGCGCTCATGATATGGAGCCTTTCGGTCGTGTTTCAGGGGGCCTATGCGGGCAGCGTCATGGCCGCCATTCAGGTGACGGTGCCCAACGAACGGCGTGGTCTCGCCACGGCGCTCTTGCTGCTCTTGTCGAACCTTGGAGCATTGGGGCTGGGCAGCGCGCTGATCGGCGGGGTATCGACAATGATGTTCGCAGGCGATCCTGCGGGCATCGGCAAGGGGCTGGCGCTGGTCGGTTTCCTGTCCGCCGCCTGTTCCGCCCTGATCGCCTTTCGAAGGCTTGCCAAGGGATGAGCGGCACGGGGGAGGTTCTGGCGGCCGGTTTCGACCACCGCGCTTCCTGAGGATGCATGCCGGTTGCGGGGGCTGGCGCTATAAGGAACGGACGGCGCGGGTTTTGCGCCCTGTCCGGCTCGTCCGCCGCCGCCGCCCCCCGGCAGCAAGCGCCTTTTCTGTCCTCAGATATGGGGCAGGGGCATCAATATGGTGGAGTGAAGTTCTTGCAACATAGGCAGGATGGTGGCGGTATAATCGGTCCAGCCGCTGTCCCGTTTCAACCGCTCGCGCACGGCCGTCCGTTCATCGAGGCTGGGATAGCCCCATAGATGGAGCACCTGTTCGGCGCGGCCCGATAGCGATCGCCATATGCCGCAATTGGGGGAATAGCCCTGCCGGATCGGGAGCGCGGACATCATCAGGTCCACAAAGCGATCGCTCTGTCCGAAGCGGACATCATAGGTGCGCAGTTCCAGCACCGCAAATTCCGGGGCTGGGGGGCGGTGTGGGTTGACGGCGCGGAGCCATTGTCTTTCCCGCCGTTCCAGATCGAAAGTCGGGGGAATGGCGGGCGGCGCGACCGGTTCTGCGCCCATTTGCTCCTGAAGGAAGGAAACGCGCGTCACCGGCCCGAAGGCCGCCACCCAGCCCGCGCGAAGATGATCCGCCCCGCGCCAGTCGGTCGCGACATAGGCGCCCAGATCCTGCGCTTTCACGACATCGCCCGTCAATATATGTATCGTCATCGCCCGTTCCCTTTCACGCCCGGCGCCTCAGCGCCTCAGCGCATCAGCATGCCGCCGTTCACGTCCATGCAGGCGCCGTTCATGTATGAAGACCGGGGCGAGGCGAGGAACGCGACGGCCGCTGCAATCTCTTCGGCCGTGCCGGGGCGACCGGCGACGGTGGCGCCGAAATAGGCTTGGTCCCGTTCCTTCGGCATGACGCCGCGCAACATCGGCGTGTCGATCGCACCGGGGGAAACGACATTCACCGTCACCCCGAACTGCGCGGCTTCGCCCGCCGCCACGCGGGCGAGAGCCATCATCGCACCCTTGGAAGCGACGTAGGAGGCCGGGCTATTGATCGCCAACGTCTGGGCGGCCATCGATCCGATCAGGACGATGCGCCCATGGGGCAGGGGATGGGCCTCTCGTCGGCGCAGCATTTCGCGGATGCACAGCATCGGCCCGCGCGCGTTGAGGGCCATGACGCTGTCCCACGCATCGACCGGCATGGAACGGATGGTGGGCCGGGCGCCGTCGATATACCCGGGGGTGCCCGCCGCCACGACGACCGCGCCGATGGCCCCTGCTTCCTGCTCTACCGCCTCGAACAGGGCGACGATGCGGGACTCATCGGCCGCATCGACGGCAAATGCGCGATGCCCTTCGCCGGGCAGGGAGCCGGCGACAACCCCGGCTGCATCCAGATGGAGATCCGCGACGGCGCATGTCCAGCCTTCCTGCGCCAGAGCCATGGCGGAAGCCGCTCCGATCCCGCTGCCGCCGCCGATGATGAGTGCGATGCCTGCCATGCCCGATCCTCCGTCAGTCCGTTCTTTCAATTTTTATCAGGAAAACGAGCGGTGAAGCCATCCCATGCGGCTTCACAATTGTTGAGGCGGAACCCCGTGTCCCGCGCGCCCGGTGAGAGTTCCAGCGGATAGCGCGATTCGAGCATGAAAATCAGCGTCTCCTCGATCTTCTCCGGTTGCAGGGGCATGGCGCGCGCGCGTTCGAATGTTCCCACATCGGGGCCGTGCGCGGTCCATGGATTGTGCAGGCTGACCGAGCCGGGTGGAAAGGCGCTGGCGCGCGATTCATTGCTGCCATGGATAAGGCCCAGTATTTCGGCCACGCAATTGCGATGATAGCCGGGCGGGCGGAAAGTATTTTCCGCCACCAGCCAGCGCGGCGGCAGGATCATGAAATCGACATTGCCGCCCGCAATCTTGTCGGACGGCGACGTCAGCGCGCAATATATGGAAGGGTCGGGATGATCTACGCCCACGGTCCCCATCACCATGAAGCGCAACATGTCATATTTTACCGGCATCCAGTTGCCGCGCCATGCCACCACGTCGAACGGCGAATGATCGAGCGTCGTTGCCCATAGCGCGCCGGCAAATTTGTGCACCAGTTCTACCGGTTCCTCGATCACCTCATAGGCGGCGACGGGCGCCTGAAAATCTATGGCGTTGGCCAGGCCGTGGGAGCCGATCAGTCCAAGGTCGGGAAGGACGAAGGGAAGGCCGTAATTTTCGCACAGGAATCCGCGGGCCGATGCATCGGCCAGTTCGACGCGAATTTTCATCCCGCGGGGGATCAACGCGATTTCGCCCGGCGCCACGTCCAGCAAACCTGCCTCCGTGACGATGCGCAAGCCGCCCTGTTGCGGCAGGATCAGCATTTCCGCATCGGCGTTGGAAAAGGCGCGCCCCGTCATCGGCCGGTTCGCCCGGAAGATGTGGAAGGCCATGCCCAGTTGTTGGCGGGGCGAACCATTGCCGCACAGGGTGAACAGTCCCTCCAGAAAGTCCGTCGGTTCCTCCGGGATGGTCGCAGGCCCCCATCGTAGCGCGCCCGGATAGGGCGACAGCGCCAATGTGGGCGTCAGGAAATCGCGGGCATCCATTTGTTTGAATTCGGTCGCGATGGTAGAGGGGCGAACACGAAACAGATAGCTGCGCCGGTTGAGCGCGCGCGGAGCCGAAAAGGCCGTGCCCGACACCAGTTCGCTGACGAGGCCATGGGCGACATTCTGCGGAGAATTTTGCCCCACGGGAAGGGTTCCGGCCAGAGCCTCGGTCGCGCATTCATTCGCAAAGCCGGGCTGATAGGCCAGTTCGCTTCCCGCCCCCTGCATGAAATCAGATTGTTCGAGAGCCACGGAACCTCTTTTCATCTCTGTTCATCATCGCCATCCCCCGGAAACCGGCGGGATGGCGAACCCTGTTGTTGCAGAACAAGCTACACATAAGTCACATTGCACACAATATGCCTTTGCACACATTTTTCAAACCATGTTCGCGATCAGGCGAATCTGGTTCGGGAAGGGGATAATTTGATACCATGAAACAATGATCATGCCCTATATTGGCGAAGCGGCAGCGATCCATCCGTTCCGCTTGCGCATTGACCGGGCCATGTATGTATGCAATTTTCCATGTTGAGCGCCCCGGCGCAGGATTGCGGGAGAGAGATGCCATGACACCAGAGTTGCGCGCGCTTGCGGACCGCATCGAGATTCAGGACGTGATCTGCGCGGTCACTATCCATTCGGATCTTGACGAACCCGATGCCGCCCTTGCGCAATATGCACCGGGGGCCGCCATAGATTATAGCGCCGTATCCGGGCCGGACAGCGCCAACATCCCGGTGGAGCAGCATCGTGAAAATCTTGCCTCCTTCCTGCCCGGCTTCGACAAGAGGCAGCATCAGACCACCAATTTCGATATCCGCATCATGGGGGACGAGGCCGACTGCCGGGCGCAGGTGCGGGCCATCCATAGCCTGAACGGAGAAATCTGGCTGGTTCATGGCACATATCACCATCGCCTTGCCCGCACAGCCGATGGGTGGCGGATCACCTATCAGCGTGCCGACCTTGTCCATCAGGAGGGCGAACATCTCGTTCCGCTCGCCCGTGAACGGGTGCGGCAGCGCGTCGCCGAGGCTTGAGGGAGGAAGGGAAGAAGCCATGCTTACCGAATTGCGCCGCTATCATATTCTGCCTGGCCAGATGGATGCCATGCATGCCCGGATGGAGCATATGCTGCTGCCGATGTTTCGTGACCATGGTATACCGGCGCCGGCGATGATGTGGGAAAATCGCGAGGAAACCTCGATTTTCAGTTGGCTGGTCGAATGGCCGGATTTCGACAGGAGGCAGGCGGGATGGGCGAGCATCGCTCCTTCCTTCGCCGAAGCGCGCCGTGCGGAAGGCACGCCGGAATTCGTCACGCGCACGGACCTGACCCTGATTGCGCCATGGCCGGGACATGCGTTGCGGTTCGATGATGGAGCGGCGCGCGCCGGGGATTGCGAGACGGCATGGCATATACAGCCGAAAATCGGATTCGGCGCTTCGTTCATGAACCTGTGCGAGGAGGGCCTGTTCGCCCTTTTCCGTGAGATGGGCGCTTCGTCGGTCAAGGCCGCCAGCCATGTTTTCGGCCCCTTGCCCAAGGCTACGCTGTTCATCGGCTGGCCGGACAGGAATATCCGCGCGGAAGGCATGCGGCAGCTGGCCGGACACATCATGCCCGACGCACTGGCCCAAGCATTGCTGGGGGATGGCCCTTCCTTGGGGAATCGCGGATTGTGGGAACCGCTGGACCGCGCCCCTTATCTGCCGGGACGGCGCGGGGACTGACGCGCGCTGGCGTCAGGCTCAGTCCAGCAGCAGCTTGCGTTCTTGCAGCCAGTCGATGATCGCCCGAATCGCGATGCTCAATTCCTGCGGCTGATCGGCATAATAATGATCCGCCCCCTCGATCAGGACCATGCGCTTGTCTGCGCTGCCGGCCGCGTCGAGAAAGCGTTTGGTGTGCGGCTGGGGCACGGCGTCGTCCGCCGTATTTTCAATGGCCAGCAAGGGCACGGTGATGGATGGGGCATTGTCGAGCGCCCGCGCCTGCGTATCGTCGATCGACCATTGCGAGAGCCATGCCCGCAGGGTCGAAAAACGGGCGACCCCGGCGGGCGAACTGTTCGATGCCTTCGGTTCCCCCAGAAAGCACCAGCCCGGCCGCCGGTCATTGGGATCGATGTCCGGATCGAGCCAGCGCGGATCGGCCAGTGTCCGATGCGTCAACAGCCCGCGTTCGACCTCTCCGGTGCGCCCGCTGCGCAAATCGTGGAGCAATTCCTTGACCAGCGCTGTCCTCCGCCGCATCCGCGCCAACTGCGCTGCCCGGAAATGAGCAAGATAGTCGGCGCTGTAAGGCGGCTGGTTGGGATTGCGCGGATCATATAGATCCAGTTCCGGATCGCGCAGCGTCGGATCATTCTCATCGAGCACGGAAGGGTCGATGAAGTCCGCCAGCACGTCCGCGCGGGACAGGTGCGCCGCCTGCCAGATGAAGGCGTCGCCGGGGATCAGCCCCGTCAGCGCGATGGGATCGCCGGCCGCCGTCTGCGTCACGGTTGGCCGTTCTGCCTGCGCCTGGTAGAAGGCGCTGAGCGACCCGCCGCCCGACCAGCCGCAGACGATGATTTTCTCATATCCCCAGACCTCACGCGCATGACGCACATAGGCGGCATAGTCGAGCAGCAGTTTTTCCATGATGAGCGGGGTATCGTTGCGGGCATAGCGGCTGCCCGCGCACAGAACATGCAGTCCTGCCGCCGCCATGGCGCGCGGCACCGGCAGCAGTTGCAGCGTGGAGGCCGGGTGCATCAGGATCAGCAGGGTACGGGAAGGACGGTTGCCGGGCAGCATCCTGATTCCTTCCAGATTCACCGTCCCCTGCGTCCCGGCAAAGCCGTAGACCTCCCTCATCGGGGTCGGCTCGGCATAGTTGATGCTCACCCATTCGGTCACGACCGGGGATGCGTTGTCGATCATGGTATTCCGCCTCTCTTCGTGGTTCAGGCCGGGATCAGGCGAAGCGGCAATTCTTCCAGCGTGCGGAGCGTGTTCAGCGGGCGATAGACAGGCGTGCCGGTCAGTTCGATGCGCTCCACGCGGTCGAGCAGGGCGCTCAGCACCGCCTCGGCTTCCATGCGCGCGATCAATTGGCCGATGCAGACATGAATGCCGGCCCCAAAGGCGAGATGGCCGGACATCTGGCGGTTGATGTCATAGCGATCGGGATTGTCCCATTTGCGCGGATCGCGATTGGCCGCGCCGATGAATATCTGCACTTTCGTTTCCGCTTCCAACGCAATTCCGCCCAGTTCGGTGGCCTTGCGAGTCGTGCGGAAATAGGACTGGATCGGTGATTCCAGCCGGATCGCCTCTTCGAAAACCATTTTCAGGCGTGCGCGGTTGGTGCGCAATTCCGCCCAGATATCGGGATTTTGCGCCATCAGCAAAAGCGAACTGCCAATGCCGCTGATCGTCGTGTCCATGCCGCCGCGCAACATGGTCCGCACCATGCCCCTGGCCACGCCCTTTTCGACCAGCCCCGCATCTTCCGCGGCATAGACCTGGTCGCTGAAACTGCCCGGCTGGATCAGTTCCCGCCCCTGCGTCGCTTCATACCAATCCATGATTTCGGCGAGTTTGCGGTTCGATTCCTGAAACAGGGCATTGGGCGGACCCAGTGCGTTGAAGTTGAAGTCGCCGACGATCACCATATTGTGCGGATGGGATTGCAGCCCCAGCGACGCAGGGAAAACGGTCATCACGAAGTCTTCGGCAATGTCCTTCGCGCCGTTGACCTCTCTCATGTCGAGCAGGCGATCCGCCTGCGTTCGGGCATAGGTCGTGAAATCTTCCTGCCAGCCGCGAATGACGCGGGGCGAGATGATGCCGGTCAGCACTTTCCGCACATTGGTGTGGCTGGGCGGGTCGGATTCGACCACAGGCCCGGGCTGGCGCCAATTATCGGGTTTGCGAATGTCGGCCAGCCCCGCGCCATAGGTCGATGTGAACGTTTCCCAATCATTGAGGACCGTTTTCACCTCCTCATAGCGGCCCGTCACATATGTGTTATAGAGCGGAACATAGCTGACCGGCGCGGCCTCGCGCAGTATTTCATGAAATGGATAGGGGTTGAGAAGGGTCTCGATAGAGAACTGGTCCACATCCAGCGTTGGGGCGCTATGCGACAGGGTAGTGCTCATGGATTTCCTCTCTTCCGTCTCGCTGCAAGGATTGACGGCCTCCAGCCCTGTCCGCTTGCGCGGCGGGCGAGATCGCCTGTCCCTTGCCGATTTCTTCCTCAGGGCTATCATGCCGCAATTATGTATGCAACGTGAAACTCAATTCTCTTCCACATAGATTGCATGCGCAAAAAAAGGCAGAAACAGCGCGAGGGCGACGGAAACGCCTTGCCCCGGCGAAATAGGTTGCATACATTGTTGTGCATCACAATCATGGGCGCGCTCCGTGCGTCGCCGCAAAGCAACAGGGAGGATGTTGATGAACGCTGTCAGGCAGCCAGACGCCGGGACCGTAACCAGAGAGCGGCCTGACCCCGAGCAGCTTCGCCGGTCGCTGGCTCTTGCCGATCCCAACATCCTGCGCCTTACTCTCTATCATCTGACCCGCGATCCTGCGCTGGCTGCGATGGAGGCGAAGGAGGCGCCGCTCTGGGCCGGGGCGCTCTCCACCTATCTGCTGGACGAGAAGGATCATGACGCGGTGCGGGACCATGCGTTCACATGGTTGATGGCGCATTGGGACGATCCGTTGCCCGATGCCCTGTTCGACACCCCCGCCATCCGCGATACGATGGAATTATTCGGCCATGGGCCGTTATCCGACGCCGAATTTCGTTTCGGCGCGGAGGAAGCGGCCTTCGCTCCCTTCCCGCGTGGAGTCGATTGGTCGCAAAAGCCCTCTGATGCGGTGCTGGCCGATTATCCCGTGTTGGTTGTCGGGGCGGGCGTCAGCGGTCTTGCCGCCGCGATCCACCTGGAACAGCTTGGCATAAGCTATCGCGTGATCGAACGGCAGGACGATGTGGGCGGCACCTGGAATCTCAACAATTATCCAGAGGCGCGCGTCGATTCGACAAGCATGATCTATCAGTACAAGTTCGAAAAACGTTATCCGTGGAGCGAGTTCTTCGCCTCCGGACCGGAGACGAAGAAATATCTGAACCATTGCGCCGACAAATATGGCGTGCGCGACAAGCTGATGCTCAACACCGATCTCGTCTCGGCGCGGTGGGACGAAGAGCAAGCCATGTGGAACGTCGTCGTCCGAACGCGCGGGCAGGAACCGCAGGCCTTGAAAGCGCGCTTCATCATCAGTGCCAGTGGCCTGTTCAGCACCCCGAAACTGCCTGACATTCCGGGTATCGAGAATTTTGCCGGGATTGTGCGCCACACCACGGATTGGCAGGATGTCGGCGCGCTGGAAGGGAAAAATGTCGCGCAAATCGGCACCGGCGCCAGCGGTGCGCAGGTCATGCCCTATATCGCCCGCCACGCCGGCAAGGTAAGCGTGTTCCAGCGCACCGCCAATTATGTGCTTCCCATGGAAGGCTATCGCGACGCCGTGCCTGCGGACATGCAGTGGCTCTTCGATCATGTGCCGCTCTATTGGCACTGGTACAGCTATGGCATGCACTTTTTGAATGCCCAGCTTGAAAAGCTTCAGGAGTTCGATCCGGAGTGGCAAGCAGGGGGCGGCGTGATCAGCGAGCGCAACGACGCGCTGCGCAACAACGCTATCGCCTTCATCCGGGAACGGCTGAAGGAAAAGCCCGATCTCGTGGAAAAGATGACGCCCCATTATCCCCCGATGGCGCGACGGCCAACGGTCGATAATGGCTGGTATGATGCGCTGTTGCGGCCCAATGTCGATCTGATTACCGATCCTATCGACCATGTGCGGCCCGATGCGATCGTCACGCGCGACGGCACGGTCTATCCGGCCGATATCATTGTGTGCGCCGCGGGTTTCGCCACCACGCGATATTTGTGGCCCGCCGATTATGTCGGACGCGAGGGGACAACGCTGGATGATCTGTGGTCCAAGGATGGGCCGCGTGCTCATTTGGGCATGGATATGCCCGGGTTCCCCAATTTCTTCCTGTTCTTCGGCCCCAGCGCGCAGGGGCGTGCCGGTTCCTTCTATAGCATGGCGGAAATGTGGACGCGCTATGCGCTAAAGGCCATCGTCCATGTCATCGAACAGGGCGCGCGCTCGATCGAGGTGACGCGGGAGGCGTTCGATATGTTCAACGAACGGCTGGACGCCCAGAATAGCAAGTTGTTGTGGGAGACTCACGGCAAGGGCTTTTATTATCTTACCGAGGAAGGCCGGTCCGTGGTAAATTCGCCCTGGCGGGTCGCGGATATCCACGACATGCTATATGCCCCGGATTTCAGCGAATATCGGGTGGAATGAAGGGGAGGGGAAGGCGGCGGCGACGGGAAATATCCTTCCGCCGCCGTGTCACCCTGCCTTCTTCACGACATAGGCCGCGTCGTCTTCTTCCTGAGAAATGAGCCGCTTGCGGATGCCGCCCGCGGCCCCTGCGATATGCCCGCGCATCAAGGTTTCGGCGCGATACCCTTCCCCGGCCCGGATCGCATTGAGGATAGCGTGATGCTGTTCGTGCAGGGAGCGCAATTGATATAGCCCCTCCGGGTCGTCCTCCTTGTACCAATGGGCGACCCGGCTTGACGAATAGGGGATGTTGGAGGCGATGCCGAGCGCTTGTGCCAGCACGGGGTTGCCTGCTGCCTCCACGATAAAGCGATGGAAACGATCATTGATTTCGCGCAGGGGGTCGCGCAATTCATCTTTCAGGCCGCCCTCCGCCAATATGCGGTCGCCTTCCAGCAGGACTCCTTCAATATTGCGATAGGTTTCCTCCCCGATTCCGCGCTCGGCGGCGAGACGGCAGGCGACGCCCTCCAGCGTTTCCCTTACCATATAGGCGTCCATGATATAATCGAGCGTAAAGGTCCGCACGACATAGCCGCGATTGGGCCGGTATTCGACCAGCCCTTCTTCCGAGAGGATGATGAGCGCTTCGCGTATCGGGGTGCGCGATACCTCCAGCTTTTCACTGAGGGCGATTTCCAGCAACCGTTCCCCGCCGGATAATTCCCCGCCCATTATCATTTCGCGCAATCGGTCTACCACGACCTGCTGACGAACTATCCCTGTCGGTTCTGTAGGTGCGCTTTTGGACATCATGCGATATTGGCCCATCTCAAATGTCTACGCTACTGCTTTTGGATGTCGCGAGATGAAAAATCATGGGCATTTATGACTTTTCGGGACTTCAAAAGCCGCGATCTCCGTTTTGCGGGACGGTTCATGTGCCGGCATCGGTCACGGCGTTGGCGCCCAGCGCCGCCATTATGGCGTCGCCCATGGCGCTGGTGCTCGCCGTGCCGCCCAGATCCCGCGTCCATATCCCCCGGTTGAGCACTTGCTGCACGGCCGCCTCTATCCGGTCCGCTATTTCCGGCGCGGCGAGGCTGTGGCGAAAGGCCATGGCGAGGCTCAATATGCTGGCGCAGGGGTTGGCGATGCCCTGGCCGGCGATGTCGGGCGCCGATCCATGAATGGGTTCATAAAGACCCGGCGCGCCCGGATCGCCAATCGCGGCGGAAGGCAGCATGCCGATGGAGCCGGTCAGCATGGCCGCCGTGTCGGAAAGAATGTCTCCGAACAGATTGTCGGTCAGGATCACGTCGAACTGGCGCGGGTTCCTGACCAATTGCATCGCGCAATTGTCCGCCAGCATATGACTCAACTCGACATCGGCATAGGATTCGGCGTGAAGAGCGGTCACTTCCTCGCGCCAGAGCAGCCCTGCCTCCATCACATTGGCCTTTTCGACGGAACAAACACTGTTGCGTCGGGTTCGGGCGATCTCGAAGGCGATGGCGGCGACACGGCGAATCTCCGCGCTGGTGTAGACATGGGTGTTGAGGCCTCTCCGTTCGCCGTTCGGCAGCGTGTCGATGCCGCGCGGCGAGCCGAAATAAACCCCGCCGGTCAGTTCCCGCACGAACAGAAGATCGAGGCCCGTCACCGTTTCCGCCTTCAGCGTAGAGGCTTCCGCCAGCGGGGCGAAGCAATAGGCCGGACGCAGATTGGCATAGGCGTTCATCGCGGCGCGCAGGCGCAGCAGGCCCGCTTCCGGCCGGGTGTCGTAACTGCAATCTTTCCATTTCGGGCCGCCCACGGCCCCCATCAGCACCGCGTCCGCACCAAGCGCGGCTTGCAGGGCGTCCTCGGTCAACGGGGTGCCGTGCCGGTCGAAAGACAGCCCGCCAAAATCCGCATGAGCGATGGAAAGATCGGCCGCGCCTTGCTCCATCAGGTGCCGGGCGATGCGCTCGCTCTGCTCCGTCACCTCCGGGCCGATGCCATCGCCGGGTAAAAGCAGCAGGGTTCTCGTCATGCAGTTCCTCCTATTCAATCGAGCCGGATGCCCCCCTTCCGGCCGCCCTATCTTTAAGGGGTGAGAAATATGGACCTACCCTGATCAATCAATGTATGCAATCTTTGAAAGATGAGAAGGAGAGACGGATATGAGTCGCAAGGCATGGCGGAATAAGGTGATCGAAGCGGCGATCGAACCGGACCTTCCCATCATCGATGCCCATCATCATGTGTGGGAGGCAGAGCCATTTCCTCCCTTCGACCCTTATGACCATAACGGTCTTTTCGCGGACAAGGCGGAGGCCGGGCACAGGATATTGGCAACCGTCTATGTCGATTCCCACACCAGTTACCGCGTCGACGGGCCGGAGGCGCTGCGCGTGGTGGGGGAAACGGACTATGCAGAGCGCGTCGCCGCCAAGGCGATGGCGCGCGGTGGGCTGGTTGCGGGGGCCTGCGCGGCGATCGCGCCCGCCGCTGATCTGATGCTGGGCGCGGCTGTGGCTGAAGTGCTGGATGCCCATGCCGCCGCCACGCCCCGCTTTCGCGGCATCCGGCACATGACCGCCCATGATCCCGATGTACCCGCCAGCCTCGCCAATCCGGCGGCCATGATGATGCAACCCGCCTTTCGCGAAGGGTTTGCGGAACTGGTCCGGCGCGACCTCAGCTTCGACGCCTGGCTGCTCCAGCCGCAATTGCCGGAGGTGATCGATCTGGCGCGGGCATTTCCGGAAGGGCGGATCATCCTCGATCATCTTGGCGGCCCGCTCATGATCGGCCGCTTCGCCGCTGATCCGGAGGCGAGTTTCGCGGACTGGAAGGCGCGCATGACGGAACTGGCGGCTTGCCCCAATGTCCGCGTGAAGCTGGGCGGCCTCAACATGGGCATGGCGGGCGTGGACGCGCTGGGACGCGACGTGCCCTTCACCTCGGAGGAAATGGCGGCGGCGCAGCGCGGCTATATTCTTACCGCCATCGACCTGTTCGGGCCGGAACGCTGCATGTTCGAGAGCAATGTGCCGGTCGACACGCATGGCGCCTCCTATGCGGTGATCTGGAATGCCTTCAAACGGATGAGCATGGATTTCACCGCGCGGGAGCGGACGCTTCTCTTCATGGATACGGCGATGGACAGCTATCGCATCGATCCCGCCCTGATTGCAGAGGCATGATTATCCCGCGCCGATTGTCCGGTGCCGGCCACCGATAACCGGTCATCGAAGGCCGGTTATCGGGAAGGGAAAGGCGCGCGGAAGCCGGTTTCAGTCGCCCGCCGCGATAGTGCGCAATATCTTCTTGTCGATCTTTCCGGTCGATCCGATCGGGATCTCGGTGATGATCTCTACCTCGTCGGGCATCCACCAGCGAGCGATGCGATCGGTCAGGAAAGCGCGAAACTCCTCCGGCTGCCGTTCTGCCCCCGGACGCAACTGGACATAGAGTTTCGGGCGTTCGCCCCATTTCGGATCGGCTATGGCCACCACCGCCGCCAGCGCCACATCGGGGTGAGCCATCACCGCATTTTCAATATCGACGGAACTGATCCATTCTCCGCCCGACTTGATGATATCCTTTGCCCGGTCGGTGATGCGGACAAAGCCATAAGCGTCGATGGTCGCGATGTCGCCGGTGTCGAACCAGCCATTCTCCAGCGCGCTGTCGTCCACGCCATAATAGCGTTCGATGACGGCGGGACCGCGCACCATCAGGCGTCCGGCCGTTTCCCCGTCATGGGCCAGAACCATGCCCGCATCATCCATGATCCGCGCGTCGGTGCCGACCGGATGCCCCTGTTTGAGGGCGAGCGGGCGTTGTTCTTCCGGCGGGAGGGCCAATATATCCGGCGTCGATGTGGCGGCCAGCCCGACGGGCGACAATTCGGTCATCCCCCAGGCATGCAAGACTTCGATCCCCAACGCCTGCATGTCGTCCATCAGCGTTTCGGGGCAGGCCGATCCGCCGATGACCACCCGCTTCAGTTCGGAACGGGTGATCCCTCGCGTGCGCAGATGATCGACATAGGCCTGCCACACCGTCGGCACCCCGGCGGAGAAAGTCACGCCCTCTTCCGCGATGAGTTGATGGAGCGAGGCGCCATCCAGCAAGGGGCCGGGCAGCACCAGCTTGGCCCCCGTCATCACTCCGCTGAACGCCAGCCCCCAGGTGTTGGCATGGTACATGGGTACGACCGGCATGATGATGTCGCGACAGGAGAGATTGAACGCATCCGGCATGATGGTGTTCATCGCCAGCATGGTGTTGGACCGGTGCGAATAGAGCACGCCTTTGGGATTGCCCGTGGTCCCCGAAGTATAGCACAGGCCGGCCGCGCTGTTCTCATCGAAGCCGCCCCATTCCGCCTGCGCCGGGGCATCCGCGACAAAATGCTCCAGCGTGGGCAGAGGGCCTTCCGCCGCGTTGGATGGGGCGTTGATGAGCCATGCGCCCTCCAGCGCGGGATAGCCTTGCATCAGCGCGCTCGCCAGCGGCGCCTGAACATCGTCTGCAAAGAGTATCCGGTCCCCTGCGTGGCGGACGATATAGAGGAGCTGATCGATATGCAGGCGCGGATTGAGCGTGTGACAGACGATCCCGACCCCCATCGCCCCATACCACAGGGCGAGGTGATCGGCATTGTTGGATGCCAGCGTCGCAATGCGATCGCCCGGCCTGATGCCCGCGTCCAGCAATGCGCGGGATATCCGCTTGGCCGCATGATGGAGGGAAGCGTAATCATGCCGCGACAGCTGCCCGTCCGCATGGCGCGACACGATCTCGCGGGCGCCGTGCCAGCGGGCGGCATGATCCAGCAACCTGTCGAGCGTCAGTCCCCAATGCTGCATGCGCCCTGGCAGCGGGGTTGCGGGCTGCTCGTCCATCATTCTCCAACGATCCTTTCCCCTGTGGGCCGCCAATGAGGCAAAAGCGCCTGCGGCATGTTTTTCATGCCGCAGGCCCTATTTTTCCGCCTTCGCCGGCTACCTCAGAATTTGAAGTTCACCTCCACGCCATAAGTGCGCGGCGGGGCGGCGGCATATTCGTCGCCAAAGGCGAACGCCACCATCCACAACGCATATTTCTCGTTGGTCAGATTCTTGGCGAAGGCCTTCACGCCCAGATGCCCATCCTTTTCGGTCCAGCCGATCTGTCCCGAAAGCAGCGAATAGGATGGCTGCTTGATCCGGTTGTCCGGCTCCCAGAAGAAGCCTGAATTATAGACATAGGTTGCCGAAATGTCGAACCGGCCCATGTCGGTGTCGATCCCATAGGAAGGCGACAGGGTGGCCGTGAATTTGGGCGATCGCGTCAGGCTGTTGCCCGTGGCGTTGCAGGTGAATTGCGACGTCAGGCCTTCGGGGCTGCGCGAAGAACATTGCGCATTGGGAAAGCTGGTGAACTCCGTATCCAGCACGGAGAGGCCGAACCGCAGGCGCAGGTCGCGGGTCGCGACGAACTCGCCATCCAGATCCATGCCCATGATCCGGCTGTTGGCCGCATTGACGGTGGTCAGGTTGAAGCCCTGAAGAACCGAAAGCTGGAGATTATTATATTTATAATAGAAGGCCGCGAGGTTGAAGCGCAGCTTGCGATCGAACAACTGGCTTTTCAGCCCGAGTTCATAAGCATCGACCTTTTCCGATTTGAACGGAGCGTCATTGGCCGATACCGCGTTGAAATTCCCGCTCTTGAAACCGCGATTATAGGAAGCATAGACCATGATGTCCGGCATGAACTTGTGATTGATGACCGCCCGCCAGCTTGGCTGATCCTCCGTGAATTTCTGCGATGTGGACGGCACGGAAACCAGCAGCGGGGCGCCGGGATAGGAATCGGTCAAGACATCGGTCTTGCCGTAAACCTTGCGCTGATCGCTGGTATATCGCAGGCCGCCGGTGATCTCCGTCTTCTCGCCCAGGGGCACGGTCACTTCGCCGAAAGCGGACCAGGAACGGGTTTCGATCGTGTTCTGGATGAGCGCGGCCGTACCCACCGCCGATCCGAAAAGGCCCAGGCCATTGGGCGCTGCGAAGGATGATTTGTCATTCAGATAGAACCCGCCGAGGATCCATCGGATGGGGGAACTCGAATCCGACATCAACTGGACTTCCTGCGTGAAGGTCCGGGTCTTTTGTGAATCGATATAGGCGTCGAGAGCGACGATGGGGGTTGCGTCATTGTCGAAGGACTGGATCACCTTCGCGCGGCGATAGGCGCTGATGCTGACGAGGTTGGCGCCATTGAAATCATGTTCGATGTGCAGGGCGCCGCCATATTGCTCGGTACGGATCGCCTCATAGGCGCCGCCGCGCACATCCCACCAACCGCCGGGCGCGCCCAGCCCGTCGAGGGAGGAGAGCGATCCCGGCAGGTAGGTCTTTGCCGAACCCTGATCGGAATCGGTAGTCAGGCTGTAATCGCCGGTCAGCTTGACGGTCGTCGCGTCGTCCGGTGTCCACATCAGCTTGCTGCGGATCGCATTGTCATTGCCGCCGAACCCGACTTCGCTATTGCGGGTATGGTTCCACCCATAGCCCTTGCCCTGATAGGATTTCATGACCGCCAGATCCATCGCCAGCGTGTCGCTCAGCGGTCCGGAGACATAGGCCTGGGCGCGAACCGTCTGATAATTGCCGTAGGAGAAACTGCCTTCCAGCGTCGGCGTATGAGAGGGATCGCGCGTGATGACCTGAATCAGGCCGCCGGTGGCGTTGCGGCCGAACAGCGTTCCCTGCGGGCCTTTCAGCACCTCCACCCGTTCGATATTGTTGAACGAAAAGAGGGAAGCATAGGGCGAGGAATAATAGACCCCGTCGACATAGACGGCGATGGCCGATTCCTGCCCCAATGTATTATCGACCGAGCCGATGCCGCGAATGAAGGGGGTAATGCCCGCTGATTGGTTGGCGATCGTGAGGCCGGGGGTCAGATTGCCCAGATCCTGCACGTTGAGAGCGCCGGAAGAGCGCAGTTCTTGCGCGCCATAGGCCGCGACGGCAACCGGCACGTCCTGAAGACGCTCGGTGCGGCGGTTGGCGGTGACGATGATCTCTCCGACCATCGCGCCTTGTTCGGCCTGCGGTTCGGGTTGCGCTGCCGTGGGTGCGGGCGCCGTATCTTGCGCCTGCGCCTGCGCCTGCGCGCTCAGCGCCAGACTCATCGCCGCGCCGCCCAGCATCGCGATGCTCTTCATGCGGTTCATCAGAAAAATCTCCCCTTTTTTGGACATGCGCGCCCGGCGGATGTCATCTTTCCCGATTATGTATGCAATTATTCCGTCAACGGCAACAGGAAATGTATGCGATGTGTGATGGATAGAAGGAATGTCCGAAGAATCTGCGGGAACCAACGCCCAGGCGGTTCCGCCCCTTTTTTGAGCGCGCTGCGTCAAACATGGCGCAAGTCGCGCTCCGGCTATTCCGTATCGCATCCTTTTCGGCGGAAAACCGGTTCCCGCTTTTTCGCACCATGTTCAAACCGGAGGAGAGTCCGTGATTTTCCCGATGGATTGTGTGCAGCGCGCGCGGATGATTTTCAGGTCGATTCCGTGACGTCCAGCGCGCCGGACAAGCCGGGCAGGCCGGGCACTTCGTAACGTTTCAATCCCTCTGCCTCGGTAAAGGCCATCCACACCGGTCCCGGCTCTTCCGTAGTGGCGAGGGTCGCCACGGCATCCCCGATGAAGGAAACGGGTTCCTGCCTCACCGCCGCGCGGATATCGGGTGCCGTCAGGTCCGTTCCGATCGCGCCGGGGCATAATATGTCCACCCGGACCCCCCGTTCCGCCAATGTCGGGGCCAGCGCCAGCCCCAGCCCCAGCACGCCATATTTGGACGCGGTATAATAGGGGTCGAGCGACAGGGGGAGGATAGCCGCGCCCGATGCCGTTATGAGGATGCGCGACAGTCCCGGCGCCTCCAGCCCGGCGGAAATGCCGTTGGCCACCCCGCCGAGATTGACATCCAGCACCTTGCGATACCCGTCCGCCGTCAGCCAGGCGATGGGATCGTCCATGATGGGCTGCCCCTTGGGACGGCTCATGACGCCGGCATTGAGATGCAGGAAATCAAGGCGGCCATAGCGCTGCGTCACCTCTGCGATCACGGCGCTCCACGCCTCGCGGTCCCGCACGTCGAGATGCAGAAAGAGATGCGGCGCGCCCAGGCCCGCAAACAACGCCTTGCCCGCCGCATCGTCAATGTCCGTACCCACGACCGTCATGCCCATGGCGGCCAGAGCGGTTGCGGCCGCCGCCCCGATCCCGGTCGCCGCGCCCGTGACCAGCGCGACCTTGCAGCCATCCTTGCCGGACTGAATTTCAGCCGATGCCGTCATGTTCTCATATCCCCTTGATACCGAAATGCCGTCAGGCGGCGGTGGCGAAGGCGCGGCGCAGCGCGTCCGCCCGGTCGGCAATGAAACGGCGAGAGGTTGCCGCGCCCGGATTATGGACGTCGAAACCGTGATATACCGCCGGATAGAGGTGAAGTTCCGTATGCACGCCTGCCCCGATCAGGCGGCGCGCATAATCCAGATCCTCATCCAGAAAGAGATCGAGTTCCCCCACGAAGATGGTGGCGGCGGGCAGGCCGGACAAATTTTCCGCCCTGCTGGGCGCGGCATAGGGGGAAACCGCATCGGTGCCGTACGCCTCGCCCAGATAGGCCCGCCACGCCAGGTCGTTGCTTTGCCGGTTCCACAATTCCCGATCGACGACCCGGCGGGCGGACCCGGTGTCGCTGCGGTCGTCCAGCATCGGGTAGATGAGCAACTGATGCGCGAAGGTGAAATCACCTTCATCCCGCGCACGCAGCGCCAGCGCCGCCGCCGCTCCACCCCCGGCGCTTGCGCCGCCGACGACGATGCGCGACGGATCTATGCCCAGCGCCTCCGCCTCGGCGAACAGCCACCGGGCGCCCGCATGGCAATCGTCATGCGCCGCCGGGAAAGGGGTTTCCGGCGCGCGGCGATAGGCGACCGAGGCCACCATGCATTGCTGGTCGAGGGCGATCTGCTCGCACATCGCATCGTCGAGATCGGGCGCGCCCAGCACATAGCCACCCCCCTGTATCCAGTAGAGGGCGGGCAGCGATCCCGTCGCCGCCGCTGGGCGAAAGGTGCGGACCAGCACATCGGGCGCCCCCGACAGGCCGGGGACATGATGGTCCCGCACCACGATGTCCGTGGAAGCTATATGCGCGCCAGCCGCCGCAAATACGGCGCGAAGGGCCTCTCTCGCCGCAGCCACATCGGAAAGGTCGATGACGGGAACCTGTCGCACGATGGCGGCATATTCGGGGTCGATACGATCAAGAACGGACATCATCACCTCTCATCATCGGACATGCATCGGACATGCATCAACTGAAAATCAGGTCGTTGGGGCCATCATCGCGGAACATGCGCCATAGTTCTGCCGGGCCGAACGGACACATGACAGAGGAGCGGGCATGGCGGTTCATGAAGAAATTCTGCGCCCGCCCGTCCGTATAGATTTTCAACGCCTCCCGCTGGTCGAGATGGGCGTTGTAGCGGGTGAAGGCCGCGGTTTTCACCTCTACCCTATGTTCATCGTTCAGGATCATATGCGCGAAAGCCTCCAGCGCGAATCGCGTGACCATCTCCTCATGATTGACGATGCCTCCGCCATGAGCCGGATTGGTGTTGGGGCCGTAAAGGATGAAGAAATTGGGAAACCCCGGCATCATGCTGCCCGCCACATAGGCGCGGCAACCGTCCTCGGCCCAGAAATCTTCCACGCTGACGCCATCCCGTCCGATGATCTCCATCGGCCAGAGCAGGTCATTGGCCTTGAAGCCCGTCGCATAGACGATGATATCCACCGGGTGGACCTTGCCGTCCGCGACCACGCCTTCGGGCACGATCCGTTCCACACCGGAAGATACAAGGTCCACATCGTCGCGCAACAGCGCGTCATAGACGTTATAATCCGCATCGACGAGGATCGGCCGCGCCGAGAATGGCGGGTGCGGCGGAATCATCTTGTCGATCAGATCGGGGCGATCCGCGAACTTCTCCCGGATATAGGCGATGCGCCCATCGCGGATGTCATGGTTGAGCGCGCTGCGCGAATGCTCATGCTGCCATTCGGGGTCGAGCGTGAATACGTCGCCATAAACATGCTCGCCCGTCAGCCAGTTGGTGCGGAAGCGCAGGAAATTGATGTGGTAGGGCAGGTTGCGATCCAGCCATGTCACCTGATCGGGCAGGGGGTGCAGATAGCCGCTGACCGGGAACAGCCATTGCGGCTTGCGCTGGAAAAGGGTCACATGCCCGGCGATCTTCGCCAGTTCGGGCACCAGTTGATAGCCGGTCGCGCCCGTGCCGATAACGGCCACGCGCTTGTTCGACACGTCCAGCCCTTCGGGCCAGCGCGCGGTGTGGAAGGATGGGCCTGTGAAGTCCGCCATGCCCGGAAGGTCGGGCAGATTGGGCCGGGCCAGCAGGCCGGAGGCGCAGATCACGCCATTGGCGGCATATTCCCGCTCTCCCTGCGGCGTGCGGGTGTGGATTCGCCAGAGGGCCGCTTCCTCATCCCAGCGCATGGACAGGACTTCGGTATCAAAATGAATGCCCTCGCGAACGCCATATTTGTCTGCGACCCAATTGAAATAGCGTTCATTGTCGGCCTGGGGCGCGAAGGGGTAGTCGAACACGAAATCGGCGCCGAAAATATGGGTATAGGCCCGGCTCGGCGTATCCACGCGCGCGCCGGGATAACGATTTTCGTACCATGTGCCGCCGACCTGCGGATTTTTTTCCAGCACCACATAGTCGATCCCGGCATGCTTCAACTGCACCGCCGCATTCAGCCCGCCCATGCCCGCGCCGATGACGGCGACGGTGAAGGCCTCCAATTGCGAGGGAGCCGGCGTGGCGGGCCATTTCAGCGCGCGCGCCCAGGGATCGAGGGCCAGTTCCTCGATCCACATGCCCAGCTCGTCTTCGGGCACGGGCTGCCCGGCGGCCAGTTCCAGGCTGCGCGGCAGTCGCTCCGCCGGGCCGGGATCGATGGGCGGGGCGCCCGCATCGCGATAGGCCTTCAGGAAATCGGCCGCCTTGCGTTGAACCGTCTCCACATCCTTGTCGGTGGCAAGATTCCATGCCTCCGCAAGAAAAACCCGGTTCTTGACGGTGCCGACCGCCGCCAGTTCCTCGTCGCCGGTCAACTGATAGATCAGACCGCGCAAGGACATGGGGTCGGAATAGCGGACCGCATCCTCGATCTGCGCATCGGTGGCGTTGAGAAGTTCGGTACGCGCTTCGGGCATATCCTTTGCTTCCGGCATCCGGGCGGCGGCTGAAGAACCTGTCATGCTTGCCTTTCAGAATAGCCGGGGAAGCATGATTCCGATATCGGGACCGGTGCTTTCGGCGTCATGTGCTGCATCCTCGATTCCGTGGCGGAAATAGGCGCATTTTCGCTACGGAGAAAGAATGTATGCATTGAAGTGAGGGGCAGTTCAAGAGGGTATGCGATTTTCTGCGAATCTCTTTGGCATGATCGTTCATTTTCGCGGAATCCTCTTTGTATCGGCGCGGTGCCCTTCATTTTGGAGCCGCTGCGAAATCCTTGACCGTCTGCGTATCTGTATGCAATTGTTGACCGGACAGAGAGCCTCAAGCGAGAATGACACATGACCACCTCATCGGAACCGCACGTCCCCGCCAACGGCCCTCTTTCCGGCTACCGGATATTGGAACTGGGCGCGAATATTTCCGTCCCCTGGGCGACGATGCTGCTGGGCGATCAGGGCGCGGAGGTCATAAAGCTGGAGGTGGCGGGAGGCGACCAGACGCGGGTTGCCGGCAATTTTCACCGCGACGTGGATGGTCTTGCTACCCTGTTTCTCAACAGCAACCGCAACAAGCGGTCCATCGTGCTGGATATGAAGAGCGAGGCGGGCCAGTCCGCCGCGCGGCGGATCGCGACCCAATGCGATGTGATCGTCCAGAATTTTCGTCCCGGAGTCGCGGATCGGCTCGGCATCGGCTATGACCGGATCAAGGCGCTGAAGCCCGATATCATCTATGTATCGGTCGATGGACTGGGCAGCGAGGGGCGCGGCGCGCAGCGGCGTGTCTATGACGTGGTGGTGCAGGGGTTGGCGGGCTTCGCCAGAATGCAGACGCCGCGAGGCGGTACGGAACCCACCATGGTCAATACCACCATCACCGACAAGATTGCCGCCATGACGGTATGGCAGGCCGTGACGGCGGCCCTGTTGGTCCGGGAACGTCAGGGTATCGGGCAGCATGTG
Source organism: Sphingobium sp. (assembly GCA_050252755.1). Taxonomy (GTDB): domain Bacteria; phylum Pseudomonadota; class Alphaproteobacteria; order Sphingomonadales; family Sphingomonadaceae; genus Sphingobium. Next base: position 29,790 of record JBFWKI010000008.1, on the reverse strand, counting down.
CAGGTCAGCATGCTCGACGCCGCGCTGGCTTTCCTGTGGCCTGATGTCATGGCCGATGCGAGCCTCAGCGGTGAGAATATCCAGCGCGGATCCTTCCCTTCTTCGGTGCGCTATATTTTCCCGACGGCGGATGGTCATATCATCGTGGGCATGTTCGCTCAGCCCGAATGGAAGGGGCTGTGCATCGCGATCGAGCGTCCCGAACTGATCGGAGATCCTCGTTTCCTGACATTGAAGGACCGGCTGATCAACGTGGAGGAGATGAACGCCATTCTGGCTTCCGCTTTCCAGAATCGCCCGACGGCGGAATGGGTGGAGCGGCTGGAAGACAATGACGCGGTATTCGCTCCGGTGAACGGGCCGGAAGATGTGTTGAGCGATCCCTATGTCGCGGCGCTCGGCACGGTGGAGACTAGCGAGCATCCGGTGTTGGGCACTTATCGTCAGGCGGTGCATCCTGCCCGTTTCGAGAAAACGCCCGCCAGCATTCGCCGCCACGCGCCGATGCTGGGGGTGGACACGGCGGAGGTGTTGCGGGAATTCGGCGTCGATCCGAAGGCTGATTGAAATCCCGATGCGGCGCGGGCAGGGGATTTTGCCGGGCCTTTCCTGTTCAGGCAGAGCGGGCGGCGGCGGCAGGCGTGGCAAGGGGCGAAAAGGGCGCGCGCCGCGGCAAAATCCACCGGCCCGCGCCCTTTCCCGCCATATCAGGGCATGCGTATGATGGGCTTGATGACCCTGCCGCTTTCACCGGCCTCGATCGCTGCGGCGATGTCCGCAAAATCGAAATAGCGCACCAGCCGGTCGAACGGGAAACGGCCCGCCTGATAATGGGCGATGAGTTCGGGAATGAAGTTCTGCGGGTCCGCACCGCCCTCGACGATGCCGCGCACCACCCGGCCGCCGCTCATCATGAAGCTGCCGTCCGCCTCGATCGCCACGCCGGGCGGGTAGGCGCCGACCAGAGCGAGTTCCCCACGGGGCGCCAGCGCCGGGATCGCGGCGTTGCAGACGGCGGGGGAACCGGTGGTGTCGAGGATATAATCGAAACCCGCCGGGCATCCCGCAGCGGCGGCATGACCTTCCATGGCGGCGTCATCGGCCTTGAACCCATGGGTCGCGCCGAGTTCCTGAGCCAGCCGGACGCGATCGGCATTGAGGTCGAGCGCGACGATCGCGCCGGCCCCAGCGATCCGGGCGGCCATGATGGCCGATATGCCAACCGCGCCGGTGCCGATGACCGCGATGCTGCTTCCCGGCCGGGGCTTCAGGACATTGAGGACGGAGCCTGCCCCCGTCTGAATGCCGCATCCCAACGGCCCCAGCAGTTCGAGCGGCAGGGCCTTGTCCACCTTCACCGCATTGCGTTCATGCACGATGGCATGGGTGGCGAAGGAGGACTGGCCGAACACATGGCTATGGATCGGCGCGCCGTCCCGCGTCCGCAAGGCGGTGGAGCCGTCGGCGCGGCCACCGCCGAAGTTCAGCGGGAACCAGTGATGGCAATAGGCCGGGGCATCGTCCTGACAGGACACGCACTGGCCGCAACTGTCGAAGCTCAGGACGACATGATCGCCCGGTTGCAGGCCGGTGACGCCGGGGCCGGTCGTCTCGACAATGCCTGCCCCTTCATGGCCCAGCACCATCGGGCGGGGAACGGGGACATGGCCGTCGCGCATCACCATATCGGTATGGCAGACGCCGGTGGCGCGGACGGCGATGCGGATTTCCCCCTCGCGGGGATCGTCGATCATCACGTCCTCGATCACCGGGGCCGCGCCCGCGATGCGGTTGACCGCCGCCTGTGCTGGAATGGACATGGCTTTCCTCTCCTTATCTGGCCTCTTCTTATCCGGCTGGCCCGGTCAGGGGGATCAACCCCGGCCGACAAAGGGCATTTTGGTCGCCATCAGGGTGATGAACTGGACATTCGCCTCCAGCGGCAGGCTGTCCATATAGGCGACCGTTTCGCCCACATGCGCCACGTCCATCACCGGTTCGACCGCCAGTTCGCCATTGGCCTGCGGCACGCCGTTGGCCATGCGCGATCCCATGGCGCTCGCCGCATTGCCGATGTCGATCTGACAGCAGGCGATGTCGAACGGGCGGCCATCGAGCGATGCGGATTTGGTCATGCCGGTGATCGCATGCTTGCTGGCGGTATAGGCGATGGAATTGGGGCGCGGGCTGGTCGCGGAGATCGAGCCGTTGTTGATGATCCGCCCGCCCTGCGGCGACTGCGCCTTCATGGCGGCGAAGGCCGCTTGCAGGCAGAAAAAGGCGCCGGTCAAATTGGTGTCGATGACATGCCGCCAATCGGCCGGGGCCAGTTCATCCAGCGGCACATCGGGCGCATTGACCCCGGCATTGTTGAACAACAGGTCCACCCGGCCAAAGCGGGCAATGGCTGCATCGAACAGGGCTTTAACAGAAGCGCTGTCGGTGACGTTGGTTGTCACCAACAGCGCTTCCGCACCCTCGTGCAGCAGGGTTTGTGTTTCCTGAAGGGCATCCTCGCGCCGACCGGCGAGCGCCAGCCGGTAGCCCCGGCGGGAAAGCGCGATGGCGACGGTTCTGCCGATCCCGCTGCCCGCGCCGGTAATGACGGCAACCTTGCCCATGATGCTTCCTTTCGTACCGGTCATGCCAGCGCATGGGGCGGGGGCGCACCCGCCAGCATGGCGTCGAGATTGGCCAGCACCATATCGGCCATGTCGCGGCGCGTCTCTTCCGTCGCGCTGGCGATATGGGGGGTCAGCAGCACATGGGGGGAGGCCCACAGCGCTTCGGGCACATGGGGTTCGTGCTCGAACACGTCGAGCGCCGCCCCGGCGATGCGCCGCTGGTCGAGCGCGGTGATGAGCGCGGCCTCGTCGATGACGGCGCCGCGCGCGATGTTGACGACATAGCCTTGCGGACCGAGCGCATCGAGAATCGCCTCATCGATGAGGTGATGGGTCGCCGCGTTGGACGGGCAGGCCACGATCAGCACGTCGCTGGCGCGGGCCAGCGACAGGGCGTCGGGGTGATAATCATAAGGCACCTGCTTGGGGGCGGTGCCGGTATAGGCGACCGGGCCGAAGGCGGTGAGGCGTCGCGCGATTTCCGCGCCGATGCTGCCAAGGCCGACAATGCCGAAGCGGCGGCCCGTGACCTTGTTTGCCAGTGGATATTCCGCCTGTTCCCATGTGCCTGCGCGAACGAAGGCGTCGGCGGGGGCGATCGACCGCAGCAGGGAGATGATGAGGCCGATGGCGAGGTCCGCCACATCCTCGTTCAGCACATTGGGCGTGGTCGTCACGCTGATGCCCTTTTCCCGCGCCAGCGGCCGGTTGACCTTGTCGAAGCCGACGCCGTGAATGGCGACGATCTTCAGGCCGGGCAGGCCGGTCAAAAGGGCGTCGGGGCAGCCCACATGGCCGTTGGTGACGACAGCGCACAGCGTTTCATCCGCCCCGTCCAGCGCGGCTTGCTGCTCCGCCGGGGTGAGATCATGCCAGCGGATGATCCGAAAGCGCCGTTCGAGCTGTTCTTCCAGATAGGCGGAGAAAGGCGCCATCTGGATCGCGGTGGGTTGGGTCATGGTCATGATGCTCTCTCAGATAACCGAAACGATGCCGCCATCGACGTAAATCGTCTGTCCGTTCACAAAGTCGGATGCCGGCGATGCAAGGAAAATGGCGGCGCCGTACAGGTCCGACAACTGGCCCCAGCGCCCGGCCGGGGTCCGCTTGCGCAGCCATGCGTCGAATTCCGGGTCTTCGACCAGCGCCTTGTTGAGCGGGGTGTCGAAATAGCCGGGGCCGATGGCGTTGATCTGCAAGCCATATTTTGCCCAATCGGCGCACATGCCCTTGGTCAGGTTCTTAACCGCGCCCTTGGTGGCGGTATAGGGGGCGATGCCGGGGCGGGCCAGTTCGCACTGAACGCTGCCGATATTGATGATCTTGCCGCTGCCGCGCTCTATCATGTGCCGGGCGACCGCCTTGCTGGCATGATAGACGCTGCCGATATTGGTGGCGACCAGCGCGTCCCAATCCCCATCGTCGAAATCTTCCAGCGGACCGCGCCGCTGGATACCCGCATTGTTGACGAGGATATCGATGGCGAGGCCCTCCGTCAGCAAGGCCCCGACGCCTGCCTGCACGGCAGCGCCGTCGGTCACGTCGAAACAGGCGGTGGCGACATCCGCGCCGGTGGCGCGCAACGCGGCCGCGGCCTCTTCCAGCGCATCGGCCGATCGCCCGTTCAGGATGACCCTTGCGCCCGCCCCGCTCAAGGCCTGAGCGATCGCGAAGCCGATGCCGCGTGAGGCGCCGGTGATCAGTGCGGTGCGACCCGAAAGATCAAATGGATTATGCTGCACGCTTGCCTCTCTCTTGATTCCTCGGATGGCCGGTTTCGATCGTTAGGGACCGGTCACATTCAATGCTGGAATGAACTTTTCTGACGCGTCTTGCAACCCTCTATATCAAAACTATCCAAATTACTCCCCATTATAGCGATAATCGCGACGCGCCGGGTATCGGCAACAAGCCGATTGCATCCCGTGGGAAGGATATGGTATCGGTCCCAATAAGATAAGGAGGACGCTGTCTGATGCTGGCTGCCATATGTCATGGAAAGAAGGATTTGCGCATCGATGAGGTGGAGGACCGGCCGCTCCGCCCCGGCGAAGTGCGGGTGGCCGTCGCCTATGGCGGCATATGCGGGTCGGACATGCATTATTATCATCGCGGCGCGGTGGGCGATTTCGCGGTACGCGAACCGATGGCGCTGGGGCACGAGATTTCCGGCCGCGTGATCGAGGTGGCGGGCGACGTGACGGGGCTGGAACCCGGCATGAAGGCGGCGCTCGACCCGAGCCGCCCCTGCCTGACCTGCGCCCGATGCCGCGAGGGCCGGATGAACCTGTGCACCGACATGTTCTTTCTCGGCAGCGCGGGGCGCTTTCCCCATGTGCAGGGCGGCTTTGCCCAACATCTGGTGCTGCGCGCCGACCAGATCATTCCCGTGCCGGACAGGGCTGATCTGCTGCAACTGTCGGTGGCCGAGCCGCTCTCGGTCGGCCTTCATGCGGTGGCGCGGGCTGGTGCGCTGATGGGCAAGCGGGTGATCGTCACCGGATCGGGGCCGATCGGCCTGCTGACGGCGCGCTCCGCCCGTCTGGCCGGCGCGGCGGCAATCCTCTGCACCGATATAGAGGATGCGCCGCTCAAGGTCGCGTGCGAATCGATGGGCGCCAGTCGCGGCGTCAACGTGGCGGCCGATCCCGATGGGCTGAAACCCTATGAGGCGGACGGCGGCTATTTCGATGTGGCGTTCGAGGCGTCGGGGTCTCCGCAGGCGCTCGAATCGCTGTTCAGGATCGTGCGCCGGGGCGGCCGCATCGTGCAGGTCGGGATGATGCCGCCGGGAACCGCCCCGGTTCCGGTCAACGCCCTGCAAGCCCGTGAGATCGATTTTGTCGGCGCTTTCCGCGCGAATGGAGAGTTCCGCCATGCCGTCGACCTGATCGTTTCGGGGGCGGTCGATGTCGCCCCGATCCTGTCGGGCACCTACCGGCTGGCCGACACCGTCACCGCGTTCGAGCGCGCCGGGGACCGCAGGCAGGTCGTGAAGCTCCACATCGCTCTGGAGGAATAATCGCCTGACGGTGGCCCTGTTTCGATGGGGCGGGAGGCGCTATGGATGGTCTGGCCGATTGGCGCATCATGCGTAAAAGCGATGCGATGACACATAGCCGGGCGTGCGCGCTGGCCAGAATAGGGTGCTTGGACATATGGCGCGAACGACGCAGCCTGACGCGGAAAAAGGGGCAGGCCGCGGCCCGCAAAAACAACGGCCGACGATCAGGGATGTGTCCCGGCTCGCCGGTGTGTCGCGCATGACGGTGTCGCGGGTCATCAGCGATCCCGATCTCGTGCTGCCCGCCACGCGGGAGCGGGTGAACAAGGCGATCGCGGATCTGGGCTATGTGCCCGATCGCGCGGCGGGCAGCCTTGCCAGCCGCAAGACGGGCTTTATCGCGCTGATGTTGCCGACGCTGACCAACGCCAATTTCGCCGCCGTCGCCCATGGCCTGACAGAGGCGCTGCGCGAGGATGATTATCATCTGCTGATCGCCTATACCGATTATGATCTGGTGGAGGAGGAACGCCAGTTGCGCAACCTGCTGGCGCGGCGGCCGGAGGCGATCGTGCTGACCGGTACGATCCACCGCCGCACGGCGTCGCGCATGTTGCTGGCGGCGGACATCCCGATCATCGAGATCGCCGATCTGCCCAGCCAGCCGATCGAGCATGTGGTCGGCTTTTCCAACTATAATGTGGGGCGGACGGCGGCCCGCTATCTCATCAACCGGGGGTTCACCCGCATCGGCGCGCTGGCCGGTTCGACCGAGGGCGACGTCATCGACCATCGCGGCGAAGAGCGTATGCGCGGGTTCGAGGATGAACTGGACATAGCGGGCCTGCCGACGCGCTATGTCCTGCGCCATGGCACGCCGCCGATCAGCTATGATCATGGCGCGCAGAGTATGGGCGTATTGCTGGAGCGGGAGCCGGATGTGGAGGCGCTGTTCGCGGTGTCCGACCTGTCGGCGGTGGGGGCCGTGATGGAGTGCCAGCGCCGCGCCATCGCGGTGCCGGACGATCTTTCCATCATGGGCTTTGGCGATTTCGAGATCGGGCGGGAGATCAACCCGCCGCTCACCTCCATCCATGTCGATTTCCGTGCGCTGGGTCAGCGGGCGGGGCAGATGGTGCGGGGGCTGCTTTCCGGCGATGCGCAGGGGCGCACCCCCGTCGCGATCGATGTGGGCCTTTCCGTGATCGAGCGTTCTTCGGTCGGGCGCGGGCGATGAAGACGGCCGCCGTCATCGGCGTGGGCGTGATGGGCAGCGCCATTGCAGGCCGGTTGATGGACGGCGGCATGCGCGTGGCGCTGTATGACCGCAAGCCGGAGGCTGGCGCGGCGCTGGCGGAGCGGGGCGCCATCGTTGCGGCCTCGCCCGCCGGGGCGGCGGAGCAGGCGGACTATGTGATAACCAGCCTCAACAGCGCGGCCATCGTCGAACAGGCGGTGTTCGGTGACGGCGGCATCCGGGATGTCGCTGGCCCCGACCGGCTGCTGGTCGATATGTCGAGCATCGATCCCACCGCCACCGCGAGCATGGCCGATCGCCTGCACCGGGAAACCGGCATGAAATGGGTGGATGCGCCCCTCTCCGGCGGCGCGTCTGCGGCAAGGGAGGGGGCGCTGACGCTGATGATCGGCGGCGCGCCGGAAGATGTGGCGCGCGCGGGGCCGCTCTTCGATCGCCTCGCCAGCAATCATACGCATATGGGGGCGTGCGGCGCCGGGCAGACGGTGAAGCTCATCAACCAGATATTATGCGCCGGGGCGTTTCTGACCGTGGCGGAAGCGGTGCATTTCGCCGAGCAGCATGGCGTCGACGCGGCGCGGATACCCGCCGCGCTGGCGGGAGGTCGGGCCGATTCGCGCATCATGCAGGAATTTATGGGGAAAATGGCGCGGCGCGATTATTCGCCGACCGGGCGGATCGACAATATGCTGAAGGATCTGGAAACGGTGCAGGCCGCCGCGCTGGCGCGCCATATCGCGATGCCGCTGACCTCGCTGATTGCTGACCTGCACCGGATGCTCGTCGCCGGTGGGCTGGGGAGCGCCGACAGCGCGGCCTATATGCGCCTGTTCGATCTGGCGCGGGAAGGGGAGTGATGGCCTTTCTCATCGTCGTCATGGGCGTCAGTGGTTGCGGCAAATCCACATTGGGCAGGAAGCTGGCCGAGGCGCTGGGCATCGCCTTTGTGGAGGGGGATGATCTGCATCCGCCCGCCAATGTCGCCAAGATGGCGGCGGGCCAATCGCTCAATGATACCGATCGCATTCCGTTCCTCGACACTGTCGCCGCCCGGTTGGCGGAGCATCGCGGGAAGGGCTGTGTCGTGTCCTGTTCCGCCTTGCGGCGCGCCTATCGCGACCGGTTGCGCGCCCATGTGGGGCAGGAGATCCATTTCGTTCTGCCGCTGCTCTCACGGGAAGCGCTGATGGAGCGCATGCAGCAGAGAAAGGGGCATTTTATGCCCGCCAACCTGCTGGATAGCCAGCTTGCGACGCTGGAATTGCCCTCGCCCGAAGAGCGGGTCGTGATTGTCGAAGGGGAGCAATCCCTCGATTTGCAGCTTGCCCATGTGATGGATGCCCTGTCGGCGCGGGCTGGCTGATCCCCGGAAGAATATGGATGGTTCCATGAATCAGTTGACAGCCGGACTTTGATTGATAATGTGCACGGTCACATGACCGGTTGGAACGAACTGGGCGCCCTGATGGCCCCGCAAGCAGCACCGGCATGGCAATGGGAGAGACCCTGATATGCCGCTTCAGGCGCGAAGGCTTCAATCGACGGAAGAGCAGGGCGTGACGGCGGCGCGCGCCTGGCTCATCGCGCTGTTGCTGGCGCTGGCGTCGATCGCCTCCCAGTTCGATCGCGTCGTGCTTAACCTCGCGGTGGAGCCGGTGAAGGCCGAGTTCGGCCTCGACGATACCGGTTTCGGCATGTTGCAGGGGGTCGCTTTCGGCATTTTCTATACGCTGTGCAGCATCCCGATCGGCCGGATGGCGGATCGCTACCCGCGCAAATTCATCATGGGCGGCTTTCTGGCGCTGTTCAGCCTGTTCGCCATGGCGTCCGGGCTAGCGCGCAGCTATTGGCAGCTTTTCCTGATGCGCATCGGCGTCGGGGTCGGGGAAGCGAGCGTCACGCCCGCCAGCCTTTCGATGCTGAGCGACCTGTTCCCCGCCGACCAGCTTGGCCGCGCCGTCAGCATTTTCTTTCTGAGCGCGCCGTTCGGGATCGGGCTGGCCTTCATCAGCGGGGGCAGCCTGATCGAATGGCTCTCCACCTCATCGCTGCTCAATGGCGGGCTGTTGTCCGGGCTGAAGCCGTGGCAGGCCGCGTTCCTGATCGTCGGTTTTCCGGGGCTGCTGCTGGTGCCCGCGTTGCTGCTGGTGCGCGAGCCGAAGCGCAAGGGGCCGGGGGCGGACGAGCCGTTGTCGATCCGTCAGGTGTTGGCCATCATCTCCGCCCGCAAGGCGGCGCTGGTGCCGATGTTCGCCGGTTTTTCCATGGTGACGCTGGTGTCCTACGCCTATAATATCTGGGCGCCCGCGCTGTTTATCCGCGTTTATGGCTGGACCCCGGCGGAAGTCGGGCTGGGCTTCGGCCTCATCATGCTGCTGTGCGGGACCGGCGGCACCTATACCGCCGGATGGCTGAGCGATCGGCTGACGCGCAAGGGGCATAGCGACGCGCAGTTGAAGGTCGCGGCGATCGGCTTCATCGGCTGCGGCTTCTTCGGGGCGCTCGCGCCGCTGATGCCCAATGCGATGCTGGCCCTGACGCTGCTGGCGCCCGCCATGTTCCTGAGCTGCATGCCGTTTCCCTGCGCGGGCACGGCCATTCAGCTGATCGTGCCCAACCGGGCGCGGGGGCAGGTGACGGCGCTCTACATCACCATCATAACCCTGGTGGGGCTGGGCGTCGGCCCGATGGTCATCGGCCTGATGACGGACCATGTGTTCCGCGACCCCGCCGATATCCGCTATTCGCTTTCCATTATCGTCGGCGTTGCCGCGCCGCTGATGTTCTTCCTCCTGACGCTGGCGCGCGCGCCCTATCGGGCCATCCGGCAGCTTCAGGAGCAAGATCGATCCACCACCATTCATTGAACTTTCGGAGCGCCGGATAAGGCGCGTTAAGGGGAGAGGACAAGAGCATGTCACACTATCAATCTTCATTCCGTAGCATCCGCAGCCGGATGTGGGGTGTCGCATCGGGCGCGATCGCGCTGGCGATCTGCCCCGCCGCCATCGCTCAGACGGCCGGGCCCGCGCAGGATGACGCCGCCGCCGCTGCGGTGGAGCAGGATAATGCGATGCAGGACATCGTCGTTACCGGGTCGCGCATTGCGCGCAGCGGTTTCGACGCGCCGACCCCGGTTTCCGTTGTCGGTCAGGAGCGCATGGAGCAGCGGGCCATCACCAATGTCGGTGATGCGCTGAACGAGCTGCCGTCCTTCCGTCCGCTGGTGACGCCCGCGACGCAGCAGGCGGTCGGCGGCAATATCGGCGCCCGCGTGCTCGACCTGCGCGGTTTGGGCGGCACGCGCACGCTCGTCCTGCTGGACGGCAAGCGTTTCGTGCCTTCGACCACGCAGGGCACGATCGACGTCAACCTGATCCCCAGCTCGATCATCAGCCGCACCGAAGTGGTGACGGGCGGTGCGTCGGCGGCCTATGGGTCCGATGCCGTCGCGGGCGTGGTGAACTTCATCATCGACAAGAAGCTGGATGGCTTCAAGGCGTCGATCCAGGCCGGCACCTCCGGGCAGGGGGATGCGGGCGAACGCAACCTCCAGCTTGCCTATGGCTCCGGCTTCGGCGATGGGCGCGGTCGTTTCGTGCTGGCGGGCGAATATAGCAAAAGCGACGGCATGGGCGATTGCTATACGCGAAGCTGGTGCCCGAACGAACAGCTCGTCGGCAACACGCCCGCCGGTTATGACGGCCTGCCCGCGAGCATCCGCACCGGCCCGGCGGGGACAGGCACCCTCTCGTCGGGCGGCCTGATCGTCGCCAATTCCGGCCCGCTGCGTGGGCTTGCCTTCAACCCGGACGGCACCACGCACCAATATGATTATGGCACGATCTACGGCAACAATCCTTCCCCGCTCTTTACCGGCGGCGGCGAGGAAGCGAAGCGCAACGGGTTCCTCGACGGCATCCTGCTCATCCCGTCCGTGAAGCGCGTGGTCGGTTATGCGCATGTCGATTATGAATTTTCCGATGCGCTGAAGGCCAATCTCGACCTTTCCTATGGTGAGGTGAAGGGGATGGTCATCGGTTCGGTCGCGCGCTCGACCCTGACCATCGATCGCAACAATGCCTATCTGCCCGGCGGCGTCGCGGCCATCATGGACCAGAACGGCATCGAATCCTTCACCCTTGGCCGCGCCTTCATGGATCTGGGCGGATCGGTCAATCACTCGCGCAACCGCACCTATCGCGCGGTGCTGTCATTTGAGGGCGAACTGGGCGGCAACTGGAAATGGGACGCCTATTATCAATATGGCCGCAACAAATTCCGTCAGGATTATAGCGGCAATATCATCGGCAGCCGGGTCGCCAACGCGGCCAATGCGGTGACGGTCGGCAACCAGACGGTCTGCGCGATCAACGCGGACGCCACCACGGCGAATGACGATCCTGCGTGCGTTCCGTTCAACATCTTCGGCGCGGGCAATATCTCGTCCGACGCGGCGGCCTATATTGCGCCTTCGGGCTATCAGACCACCAACACGACCGAGCATGTCCTCGCCGCCAATATCAACGGCTCGCTCTTCACCCTGCCGGGCGGCGATCTGTCGGTTGCGACCGGTGTGGAATATCGCAACGACAAGGCGGTCGGGACCGCCGACGCCCTGTCCACCGCCAATGCGTTCTGGTCGTTCAACGGCAAGGCCGTTTCCGGTCGGATCGAAGTGGTGGAAGGCTATGTCGAAGCCGTCGCGCCGCTGCTACGCGGCGTGGCGTTCGCCGATACGCTGGAACTGAACGGCGCGGTTCGCCAGACCCATTATCGCCGTTCCAGCCCCGGCCTCGACAGCACCAGTGTCGATGCGACGACATGGAAGGTGGGGGCGGTCTATGCGCCGGTTCCCGAAGTGCGTTTCCGCGCCACCCGGTCCCGCGACATTCGCGCGCCCAACCTGACCGAATTGTTCGGCCCGGTGACGGCGGGGCGCACCACCATCGTGGACCCGCTGAACAATGGCGAGCAGATTCAGGTCAATTCGCTCAGCGGCGCCAATCTCGCGCTGAATGCGGAAAAGGCGGACAGCTGGACGGCGGGCGTCGTGCTGATGCCGGATTGGGATTTCATGCGGTCGCTGCGCCTGTCGGTCGATTATTATGACATCAAGATCAAGGGCGCGATCTCCACCCTTGGCGCGCAGGTGCTCGTCGATCGGTGCGCGCAGGGCGAAACGGCGCTCTGCTCCTATATCTCTCGCGATTCCGGCGGCACCTTGTTGCAGGTGCAGGACGTGCTGCAAAATGTCAGCGAGATCGTCAATCGCGGCATCGATTTCGAACTGTCCTACGGCACCGAAATCGGCGCGATGGGCAATCTGGATTTCCGTCTGCTCGCCACCAAATATCTGAAGCTGTCGGTCGGCGGCGTCGATCGTTCGGGTCAGACCGGCTATCGTCCGGGCACCACGACCGGCGTGCCGGATTATATCATCGACGGTACGATCACCTGGCGCAAGGATGCCTTCACCCTCAGCGCCCACGGCAAATATATCCCGAAGGGCATTTTCGACACGACGCTGGTCGGGCCGGAAGATGACGGCTATTCGCCCGATCTCGCCAACAGCATCAACACCAACCGCGTCAACAGCCGCTTCTACCTCGACCTGAGCGCGTCGCTGCGCGTGAACGACCAGTTCGAACTGTTCGGCGTGGTGAACAATCTGCTCGACAAGGATCCGCCCATGGCGGCCAGCGCGCAGGGCGCCACCAATCAGGTCTATTTCGACCCCATCGGCCGATATTTCAAGGTCGGCGCGCGCGTGAAATTCTGATCCGCACGGAACGCAACAACAAGGAAAATGTAAATGGCCAAGAAGTCGCTGAAACAACTTTTGCAGGAATCCGATAAATGCATCGTCGCGCCCTGCGTTTATGACTGCGCCTCGATGCGGGCGGTAGAGATGGTCGGGTTCGAAGCCGCGATGCTGAGCGGCGGGGAAGTCTCGATCGCGATGAACGGCGTGATCGACTATGGCTTCAGCAACCTTACCGATGTGGAATGGATTTGCAGCCGCATCACCCAGACCTCGCCCCTGCCGCTGGCGGCGGATATCGAGGATGGCTTTGGCGGGCCGCTGGCGGTCTACCGCTCCACCAAGCGCATGATCATGGCGGGGGCGACCGCGCTCCAGCTTGAAGATTCGAGCGACATGGAGGAATCGACCAGTCTCCTCCCGCGTGAGAAATATATGGAAAAGGTGAAGGCCGCGCTCGCCGCGATGGAAGGCACCGATTGCATCCTGATCGCGCGGACCAATGCCGACCCGGAAACGGAAATGGACGAAGGCTGCGAACGTATGCGGCTCGCCCATGAACTGGGCGCGCAGATGACCACGGTGGTCAAGATCGGCACGCTGGAACATGCGAAATATGTTGCGTCCAAGGTGCCGGGGTGGAAGATGTTCCCCGATGTGCGGGATATCGACGGCAAGCCGGCGGTGACGGTGGATGATATCTATCCGCTGGGCTTCAACTTCATGACCATGCATTATCTGCTCAAGGCCGCGATGGACGGCATGCTGGAACATGGCCTGAAAAACGCCGCGCAACAGGGCTGCCATTATACCTGCCAGAAGGTCGATGCGACCGGCGTTATGGGCATGAGCGCGACGCCGCTGTTCGACCCGCAATCCTATATGGAACTGGAAGGCCGTTTCAGCGGCAATTCAAAGGAATATACCATCGTCGGCAATGCCGTCGAGGAATTCCCCGAAGGCTTTTTCCGCTCGAAGATCGACGATCGCCTTTAAGCATTGTCGGTCGGGCCGGGGAGGGGGAACCATCCGCCTTCCCCGGCCCGGCCGAAATTCATCAGTCCGAGGCGTAGGGCGGATCAGCGAGCGCGGGGCCGATCAGCGCAGAGTGGCATCGGCATGGGCCTGCACCCGGGCAAAGGCCGCATTGGCCCCCGCGACGGCGCGTTCTTCTTCTTCCGGCGAGAGGCTGGCCGCATCCAGCCCGGCGGTAAAGGCGCGCCAATGGGCGGCGGGGCCTTCGGGCGCGGGGGCGAGATGCCGCGCGCCATGATCGTCCGACAGGCCGAGTTTCGCCGCTTCCTTGCGCAGCAGCGCCGCGCCCATGTTGGAGCCTTCCGCCACATAGAGCCAGCCCAGCGCGCTGGCCATGTCGATCGCAGCGCCGGGCGCGAAGCTCGGTTCGCCCTCTTCTTCCGGCAGGGGAACGCCCAGATCGCCCAGATCCGCCGCGATCAGGCCGAGCCGCCGCCGCTCGGCGAGGCCGGGCAGCGCAGCCTGAAGCCGCGGATCATCGTAAAGCGCGTCGATATCCCGATGAAACCGATATTGCATCTGCACGAAACGGGCATAGCCCTCCAGACTGGCGAAGCTGGCCGCCGCCATGATCGATTTGTCGAGCCGGTCATGGGTCGCATGGGTCAGCGCCTTCAACCTTTTGGCGCGGGAAGATTCCAGAATGTCCGTGGTCATGATTGGTCCTTTGAACGGGGGCGAGAGGGGATGTCCCTATAGGGGCTGCGCGTCGCCGCGTCGTCAGCCGGAATGCCCGAAGGCGGGTGAGGCCCCGGTCTTTTCGGGCAGGCCGCATTGTGACGTTGCGTTGGCCCGGAACGGGTTTGTCGAAGTCCGGCCAAACCGGGTTCATGGGCGGGCCGGGGCCGAGATAGCGGGCTGGCATGGCGGAACGGGCACTCCTTACGGAAGGACCGTATCTAGCATTCCTGCAAGTCACTCGCAATAAATTGCTTGAGGGCGCGGGCGTCGTGCAGGGCGTTGTGCGGAACCCGGCTGTTGCCCGATGTGCTGAACCCCGGCGTCGGGATCATCTCGAACCGCAATTTCCCGACAGGCGCCATCTCGCCCGACCCGGTGAGCAGCAGCATGCAAAGCTGGGCGATATCCTCTGGCCAGTCGGCGATGATGACCGGTTCCCGGTCGCCTTCCAGAAATCGCGCGACGCAGGCGGCGGCCTCGAACCGGCTCATATGATTATCGACGCCCTGCGGGACATGGCGCAAATAGGGAATGACGTTGGTTTCCACCCACGGCAGGATCTTTTCGGGCAGCGGCAGGGAGGTGTAAAATTCCTGATCGTCAAATTCGGGCACGAGCGCCAGACTGATAAGTTCGCCGCCAAAACCGTTGAATTCCGTGTCCAGAAAATACCGCATGAATGATGATGGCCTCAATGGGGAAAGCGAAGGGATGAAGGCGCGGGCCTCCGCTGGCTCCATCCCTCATTTCGGATCGGATGAAAAGGGCCATCGCCCCGGCAGGCCCGGATATTCCTCCATTTTATCCCATAAACGGGCGGGATGGCCATGAGCGGGGGCCGCCATGGCCGTCGCCCTCGCCGGAAATAATTCGACTGGCACGGCCCGTTCGGCACAACTCGTTCGATCATGCCGCCTTCCGCCCCTTCGGCGGCTGGGGCAATGGGTGCGCCCGTTTCGGCAGGCCCGCCGCTTCCTTGTTCAGCGACCGCAAGCCGGAGGGTTTTGCCAGCCGTGACGACATTATGCGTCTGGCACTATGCACCCGGCGCGATATCCGCCGGGGATAGCGCGTTTTTGCACTGGCGCGGATGGGCGGGCGCGGGCATAATCGACCCACTTGGCCCGGATCGGTCGATGGAGTCGCGGGCATGGGGCGCCGCAGGCACGGAACGCCTCCTTCCTGCCGCGCTACCCCATGGAACCGCCGCAAAACGCGCTATTCCACCGGTCCACCTATTTTCTACATACAGCGCGGCGTGGCTCGGCAATACGACGCCATTCCCATAAGGCATCCTGATTCATGTATTTTTCCCGTTTCTTTGGCTCGGCCGGACATGACCTGGCTATTGATCTTGGTACAGTGAACACACTTGTTTATGCCCGGCACAAGGGCATCGTTCTGGATGAACCCTCCGTCATCGCGTTCGAGACGATCGGCGGCGTGCGCCAGATCCGCGCGGTGGGAAATGAAGCAAGGCTGATGCTGGGCAAAACGCCCGAAGGCGTGCGCGCCGTCCGTCCGCTGCGCGATGGCGTGATCGCCGATATCGACATTGCCGAGCAGATGATCCGCCATTTCGTCAAAAAGGCGATCGGCGGGTCGTCCTTCACCCGCAGCCGCAGCAACATCCTGATTGCGCTGCCGTCCGGGGCGACGATGGTGGAACGCAGGGCATTGCGGGATGCCGCGTCCAATGCCGGGGCGGGGCAGGTGCAACTGATCGAGGAACCGATGGCGGCGGCGATCGGGGCGGGCCTGCCCGTCACCGAACCGCTGGGCGCGATGGTTGTCGATATCGGCGGCGGCACGACCGAGGTCGCGGTTCTCTCGCTGCAAGGGCTGGCCTATAGCGGGTCCGTCCGCGTCGGCGGGGACCGGATGGACGACGCTATCATCGCGTTCGTCCGGCGGCAGCATAATATGCTGATCGGCGAAATCACCGCCGAGCGGGTGAAACATATGATCGGCAGCGCGATCAGGCCGGAAGGGAAAACGGGGCGGACGATGATCGTGAAGGGCCGCGATCTCGTCAATGGCCGTCCCAGCGAGATCGAGATTACCGAAGGCCAGATCGCCGAGGCCTTGCAGGATTCGGTCGCCAATATCGTCGGCGCGGTGCGTAGCGTGCTGGAGCAGACCCCCCCTGAACTGGCGGCCGACATGATTGATGAGGGCATCACGCTGACCGGCGGCGGCGCCTTGCTGCGCTGTCTGGACGAGGCGCTGCACAACGCGACCGGCCTGCCGGTGACGGTCGCGGAATCCCCGCTGACCTGCGTGGTGCGGGGCGCCGGGCAAGCGCTGGAAGACCCCGCGCTGACGGGGGTGCTTACGTCCTCCTGACCATAAGCAGGGCCGGGGTGGGCGCAGGCCCCTTCCGCCTTCCCGGTTGGCACATCGGCCGCTTGCGTCTAAGGGCATGCCATGCTGCGCCTTACCGGATTGAAACTGCCCCTCGACCATGAGGCCGGGGCCTTGCCCGCCGCCATCTGCCATCGTCTCGGCATAGCGGCGGAGGCCCTGCGCGGTTATGAGATCGTGCGCCGGGGCAATGACGCGCGGCGCAAACATGCGATCCAGCTTGTCTATACCGTCGATGTCGATCTGGAAGGGGAGGCGGCGGTGCTGGAGCGCTTCGCCAGCGATCATGAGGTGCGCGCCAGACCGGATACCGCCTATCATTTCGTCGCCCAAGCGCCGCAGGGCTGGTCCGGCCTGCGCCCGGTCGTCATCGGGGCGGGGCCATGCGGATTGTTCGCAGGGCTTATCCTCGCGCAAATGGGCTTTCGTCCGATCATCCTCGATCGCGGCAAGATCGTGCGGGAACGGACGAAGGACACATGGGGCCTGTGGCGGCGGGGGGAACTCAACCCGGATTCCAACGTCCAGTTCGGGGAAGGCGGCGCGGGCACCTTTTCCGACGGCAAGCTCTATTGCCGGGTGAAAGACCCGCGCTTTCTGGGACGCAAGGTGCTGGATGAATTTGTGAAGGCGGGCGCGCCCGCCGACATATTGTTCGAGGCCCATCCCCATATCGGCACCTTCCGCCTCGTGACGATGGTGGAGGCCATGCGCCGCACCATCGAGGAACTGGGCGGCGAATATCGCTGGCAAACCCGCGTCGATGATATCGAACTGGCGCGGCTGCCCGATGGGCGGCACTCCCTGCGCGGGCTGCATCTGCATGACGGCAGCTTTCTGGAGGCCGATCATGTCGTGCTGGCGATCGGCCACAGCGCCCGCCCGACCTTCGAGATGCTGCACCGGCGCGGCGTCCATATGGAGGCCAAGCCCTTTTCCATCGGCGTGCGCATCGAACATCCGCAGGCATGGATCGACGAGGCGCGCTATGGCCAGTGCGCCCGCCACCCGATCCTCGGCACGGCGGCCTACAGCCTGTCGCATCATTGCGCCAACGGGCGGACGGTTTATAGCTTCTGCATGTGTCCGGGCGGCCGCGTGGTCGCCGCCACATCGGAGGAAGGGCGGGTCGTCACCAATGGCATGAGCCAATATTCCCGCGCCGAGTTCAACGCCAATTCCGGCCTTGTCGTCGCCATCGACCCGCAACGCGATTATCCCGGCGGCCCGCTGGCGGGCATCGATTTCCAGCGGCATTGGGAATCGCTGGCCTATGTCGCGGGCGGATCGAATTATTGCGCGCCGGGGCAGAAGGTGGGGGATTTCCTCGCCGGGCGGCCTTCCACGATATTGGGGGAGATCATCCCGTCCTACAAGCCGGGCGTCACCATGACCGACCTGTCGCAATGCCTGCCCGGCTTCGCGGTGGAGGCGATGCGGGAGGCGCTGCCGATATTCGGTCGCCAGCTATCGAAATATGACCATCCCGATGTCGTGATGACCGGGGTGGAGACGCGCACATCCTCCCCGGTGAGGATCACGCGGGGCCGGGATTTCCAAAGCCTGAATGTCGAGCATCTGTTCCCGGCGGGCGAGGGGGCGGGCTATGCGGGCGGTATTCTTTCCGCCGCGATCGACGGCATCAAGGTGGCCGAGGCGGTGGCGGTGAGCATCATGGCGCGCGGCTGAGGCCGCCTTTCGCATGGCCAGCGCCACCGGTGCGGGCGTGATGCCTTTCCGTTGATCCCCGGCTTGCCGACAATGCCGACGACGCCGCACAGCAGGGGAAGCGCGCGTTACGCCGCGTCCAGACTGTCCAGCGCCTCGCTGGCGTCCACCCATGCCGTTTCGGCTGCCTCTATCGCCTGTTCCAGTTCGGTGCGGCGCACCATCAATTCGGTCATCGTCTTGCCCTTTTCCTTCGGTCCTGCCGATGACGGATCGAACAAGGCGCGATCGATGGCGGAACGCTGCGTGGTCAGGTCCGCCAGCAGCTTTTCGCTCTTCTTAACATCGGCCTGCAATGTCTTGTAGCGTTCGCGCGCCTGCGCATTGGCGCGGCGATCCGCCTTGCGGTCGGTCTTGCCTTCCTTGTCGGATGGCGTCGCGGATGCGCCCCGGCCCAGCACGAAATCGGTATAATCCTCCAGCGACCCGGCAAATTCCTGCGCCTGCCCGCTATCGACCAGCACTAGCCGATCGGCCACCAGTTCGATCATGTGCCGGTCATGGCTGACGATCACCACCGCGCCCGAATAGCTGTTGAGCGCCTGCACCAGCGCCTCGCGCGAATCGACGTCGAGATGGTTGGTCGGCTCGTCGAGGATGAGGAGATGCGGCGCGTGACGGGTGATGAGCGCAAGGGCGAGGCGCGCCCGCTCCCCGCCCGACAGGGTGCCGACCTTTTGCGTCGCCCGTTCGCCCGAAAAGCCGAAGCGCCCCAATTGCCCGCGTACCGCGCCCGGCGTCGCGCCCTTCATCGCCCGCGTCATATGTTCGAGCGGGGTGTCGCCGGTATCCAGTTCCTCGACCTGATATTGGGTGAAATAGCCCACGTTCATCTTGCCGCTGGCGTTCATCGCGCCGTCCATCGGCGGCAGTTGCGCGGCGAGCAGGCGGGCCAGCGTCGTCTTGCCGTTGCCGTTCTTGCCGAGCAGGGCGATGCGGTCGTCCGGGTCGATTCGCAGGTTGAGGCGTTGCAATATGGGTCGCTCGTCATAGCCCACCGCCGCCATGTCCAGCGTGATGAGCGGCGGCCGCAGCGCTTCGGGGTCGGGAAAGGCGAAGGACAGGCTGGGGTCTTCGATGGCAGCGGCAATGGGCTGCATCTTGGCCAGCGCCTTGGCGCGGGACTGGGCCTGTTTGGCGGTGCTGGCGCGCGCGCTGTTGCGGGCGACATAATCCTGCAACTTGGCGCGTTCCGCCGCCTGCTTTTCCCGCGCCGCCTCAAGCTGGGCGAGCCGTTCGGCCCGCTGCCGCTCAAACGCATCATAGCCGCCGGGGTAAAGCGTCACCTTGCCGCCTTCCAGATGCAGGATATGATCGGCCACATTGTTGAGCAGGTCGCGCTCATGGCTGATGATGAGGATGGTGGCGCGATACTCCTTCAGGAAATTTTCCAGCCACAGCGTCGCTTCGAGGTCGAGATGGTTCGACGGCTCGTCGAGCAGCAGCAGGTCCGGCGCGGAAAAGAGCAGCGCGCCCAGCGCCACGCGCATTTTCCAGCCGCCCGAATAGCTGTCGAGCGGGCGGTTCTGCATCTCGTCGTCAAAGCCGAGGCCGGTGAGAATGCGCCCGGCGCGGGCAGGCGCGCTATAGGCGTCGATGGCGATCAGCCGGTCATGAATATCGCCCAGCCGGTGCGGCTCGGTGCAGGTTTCGCTCTCGATGAGCAGGGCGGCGCGTTCGGCATCTGCCGCCAGCACGGTTTCAAAGGGGGTGGCGGTGCCGCTCGGCGCTTCCTGCGCGATATAGCCGATGCGCGTGTCCCTGGGCATGTCGACGCTGCCGCCATCGGGATCGATCTGGCCGATGACCGCCTTCATCAACGTGGATTTGCCCGCGCCGTTGCGGCCGATCAGGCCGACGCGGGAGCGGGGCGGCAGCGCCGCGCTCGCCCGGTCGAGGATGACGCGCCCGCCCAGACGCACGGTGATATCATTGATCGTCAACATATCCGCGCCGTTATCGTCTTTTCCCGCCAGAGGGAACATCTGACGTCCGGGAAAAGGCGGAAAAACGCTCGACCCGCCATGATGGCGCGCCGGGGAGGGGCCTGTGCGTGGATCAATCGCGCGGTTCGGCGGGGTCGGGGCGCTCGGCGCGCTCCTCCTCCTGATCCCGGAAGATGCGCAGCGCCGCGCCGTCCAGATCCTCGAACTGCCCGCTGTGCAGCGCCCAGAAAAAGGCGGTGAGGCCGCCCAGCCCCAGCAACAGCGCGACCGGGATCAGGAAGGCGAGGCCGCTCATCGCGCCGCCTTCCTCAACCGCAGGGCGTTGCCCACGACGATCAGCGAGGAACCGGACATGGCGAGCGCGGCCACCAGCGGCGTGACATGGCCCAGAAACGCCAGCGGAATGGCCACCATATTATAGCCGATCGCGATGGCGAAATTCTGGCGGACGATTCGCATGGTGGACCGCGCGGCGCGAATGGCGATGGCGACCGGGGCGATGCTGTCGCCCATCCATACGGCGTCGGCTGCGCTCTGTCCTGCGTCGCTGGCAGAGGCGGGGGCCATGGAGACATGCCCGGCCGCCAGCGCCGGGCCGTCATTCAGCCCGTCGCCCACCATCAGCACCTTCGCGCCCTGCGCGGAAAGGCGGGCGATCACGTCCAGCTTGTCCTGCGGCAGCAAGTCGGTCTGCGCGGGCAGGCCGAGGCGGCTCGCCACCGGCGCGACGGCGGCGGCGCGATCGCCCGACACTATGGCGGCGGTGAGGCCCAGCGCGGCCAGTTCTTTCGGCAAGGCGTCGGCATCGGGGCGCAGGGCGTCGCGGAACCGCAGAGTGACGGCGGGCTGCCCCTCCATCACGAACCGGCAGGTCATGGCGTCGGTGCTATTGTCATTGGCCCCGGCATCCGGGTTGGCATCCCCATCGGCGCGGCCCAGCGTGAGGGCGCGGCCGAGCAGCGTGGCGCTCAACCCGATGCCCGGCGTTTCGGTGATGGCGTCCGGTTCGGCGGCGGGGACGCCTTCTTCCTCCAGCGCGTGGCGGAGCGCCTGACTGAGCGGGTGGCGGCTCATCCGCACAAGGCCCAGCAGCGCGGATTTCTGTTCCGCGGTCAGGTCGGCGAGATTTTCCGGCATCGGGCGGCCCAGCGTCAGGGTGCCGGTCTTGTCGAACAGCGCTCGATCGACCTCCGCCAGACGCTCCAGCGCGGAGCCGTCCTTCACCAGCACGCCAGCGCGCATCAGCGCCCCGGCCACGACGATTTGCGCTGCCGGAACGGCCAGCCCCAGCGCGCAGGGGCAGGTGATGATGAGGACCGCCACGGCGATCAGCAACGCCTGATGCCAGCCGGCCCCGGCCAGCATCCAGCCGATGAAGCTCGCCGCCGCGAGGGTGTGGACGGCAGGCGCATAGAAACGCGCGGCGCGATCGGCAAGGCGGACATAGCGGGAGCGCGCCTGCCCCGCATTCTCCATCATCCGGGCGATATCGGCGATGGCGGTATCCGGCCCGGCGGCGGTCACGCGGACGGTGACGGGCGCATCGACGTTGAGCGTCCCCGCATGGACGAGATCGCCCGGAACAGCACGTTGGGGCGCGCTCTCGCCGGTCATCAGGGCGCGGTCGAACCGGCTCCGGCCCCGCTCTATCACGCCATCGGCCGCCAGCCTTTCGCCCGCCGCCACGATCATGCGCATATTGGGGGCAAGATCCTGCGCCTCACGCCATTGGGTGCGGCCGTCGGGCCTCAGCACCAGCGCCCCCGATGCGCTGTGGCGCAGTAGGGCGGTCACGCCATCGCGCGCCCGGTCGCGCATCACGCTGTCCAGCACGCGCCCGACCAGCAGGAAGAACAACAGCATCACCGCGCCGTCGAAATAGGCATGGGGGCCGCTGATGATCGTTTCGAACAGGCTGAGCGCGCTCACCAGCACGACGCCGATGGAAATCGGCACGTCCATATTGGTGCGCCCATGACGCAGCGCGGCCCATGCCGATTTGAAGAAGGGTAGCCCCGAATAGGCGACGGTGGGCAGGGCGATCAGCGCGGAGAGCCAGTGAAACAGATCGCGGGTCGCGCCGGTCGCGCCCGACCAGACCGATACCGACAGCAGCATGACGTTCATCGAGGCAAAGCCCGCCACCGCCATCGCCTTCACCAGCCTGCGGCTTTCGCTGTCCTGCGCGCCTTCCTCCTGCGCGAGGGGGCGGGCCTCGAACCCCAGTCGCCCGATCGCCTCGACAAGGTCCGGCACGGCAAGGTCTGCATCATGGGCGATGGCGACGCGCTTTGCCGTGAAATTGACGCGGGCGGCGGCGATGCCATGCGTGCGGATCAGCCCGTCCTCCAGCTTCGATATGCAGCCCGCGCAGCGCAGGGAGGGAACGGAAAACAGGGTTTCGGTGAAAGGCGAGTCCGGCGTTGGCGCTGGCGTTGTCGGTGGCGGCGTTATCGGCGTCGATGGCGCGCGCATCGCCTCTGCCGGGATCGGCGCGTTCACTGGACCACCTCGATAAAGCGGCTTTCGTTCCCGTCTCTGGCAAGGGTCAGGTGGATCTGCCACCGGCCCTGCGGCAGGGGTTGGCGGGATCGGAACAGGCCCGCCTGCGCCTCCACGAAATCCAGCGTCACGCTGGGCGCGCGGCCCAGCGGATGATTGGCGCTGCCGCTGGCGCTGAGGCCGGTCAGCGCGGCATGGCCCTGCAAGGCCCGGATTTCCACATGGCGGCCCTCATCAAGCGAGGACGTGATCGACCAGCCCAGTTGCTTCTGACGCTCCGCCTCGTCGAGCCATTGGTTGAAGCGCTGGCTGGCGACATAGCTGTTATCGACGACCGTGCCGCCGAAGGTGCTGACGGCAAAGCGCGCCATCACCAGATTGACCGCGATGATGACCCCGAAAAAGGCGATCATGATGATCGCCATATGGCGGCCCGTAAACGGCCGGGGCTGCTGAGGTGGTTTCATGATGTTCCCTCCGGTCGTTCGAACTGGCTGTCGTCGCTGGCCGCGCCGCCCTGCGCATCGAGGGCGCGGACGGTGAAGCGGATCGCCGGGCGCTGATCGCCCGCGCCGGGGGCGACGACGAAGATGCGGACCTTCTCCACGCTGTCGGCGCTTGCCTGCACCCGCGCCGTGGCGGTGGCGGTTTCGCGTGATCCGCCATCGGTCCACAGCCGCGCGCCGGGCAGCCCTTCGACGCCGATTTCCATGGTGCGGGGGCGGCCCTGCATGTTGCGGATCTTGATCGTGTAATTATTGCGGATCGCGCCATCGGCCAGTCGCACATAAATGGGGTTGCGATCCTGCAAGGCGCTGACGCCGATCCGTTCCCGCGCGCCCAGCATGAACAGCATGGCGAGGCCGATGGCGGACCAGATGGTGAAATAGGCGAGGGTGCGCGGGTGCAACACCGTTTTCAGCAGCGGGCGGGGCGGGGCGCCCTTCTTCTCGCGCTCCGCATCCTCTATCGTGCAATAGTCGATCAGCCCTTTGGGGCGGCCGATCTGCGTCATCACCTTGTTGCAGGCGTCGATGCACAGCGCGCAGGTGATGCAGCCCACTTGCGGCCCTTCGCGAATGTCGATGCCGGTCGGGCAGACCGCCACGCATTGCAGGCAGTCGATGCAGTCCCCGGCAGGTGGTGGGCTGGGAGACTGGCCGGAAGAAGGGGGCGGGGCCTCGCTTTTCTTGATGCCCCGGCTGCGCGGTTCGCCGCGCCAGTCCTTATAGGTGACGATCAGCGATTTTTCGTCGAGCATTGCGGTCTGGATGCGCGGCCATGGGCACATATAGATGCACACCTGTTCCCGCAGGAAGCCCCCCAGAATGAAGGTGGTGAGCGTCAGCACGGCCACGGTGGCATAGGCGACGGGCGCGGCATTGCCGGTTGCAAAGGCGCGGGCCAGCGTCGGGGCGTCGGCGAAATAGAATATCCATGCGCCGCCCGTCGCCAGCGCGATCAGCAGCCAGACCGACCATTTGCCGAGGCGGCGGGCAATCTTCGCCGGACCCCATGGCGCTTTTGCGAGCCTGATCTGCGCATTGCGATCCCCGTCGATGAAGCGTTCGACATGCTGATACAGGTCGGTCCACACCGTTTGCGGGCAGGCATAGCCGCACCATGCGCGCCCCACCGCCGATGTAACGAGGAACAGGCCGATCCCCGCCATCACCAGCAGCCCGGCGACATAATAAAATTCATGCGGCCAGATTTCGATCGCGAACATGTAGAAACGGCGATTGGCCAGATCGATCAGCACCGCCTGATCCGGCGCATAGGGGCCGCGATCCCAGCGCAGCCATGGGGTGATGTAATAAATGGCGAGCGTCGCCGCCATCACCGCCCATTTGAAACGGCGAAAGGGGCCGTCCACCGCCTTGGGGTAAATGGCCTTTCGCTTCTCGAAATAGGAAAGCCCGGCGGGGGCGGGGGTGTTCATCGGCTTACTCCGCGTGCTCCTGCCCCATGTCGATCTGTCCGGTGTTGGCCCGCCCGGTGTCGGCCTGTCCTGCCGGGGCCTGCGCGGATTCGGCCTGCGCCCCCTCGGCCTGCACATTATCGACCTGCGCCGTTTGGGTCGCCGGAGCGGGCGGGGTCGCCTCGCCGCCGCCCAGCGAATGGACATAGGCGGCCAGCATCTTCACCGTCACCGGGTCGAGCTTGTCGCCCCAGCGCGGCATGACGCCGAACCGGGCGTTGGAGATCGTCGCCGTCAGGCTGTCCACATCGCCGCCATAAAGCCAGATGGCGTCGGTAAGGTCGGGCGCGCCCATGGACCGGTCGCCCTTGCCCGCCGGGCCATGGCATATCGTGCAATTGGCGGTGAACAGGTCCGCCCCGCGACGCGCCGCCGCATCGCCCTTGCGTTGGCCGGAGATGGCGCTGACATAGGCCACCAGATCGCCAATCTGCGCCGGGTTCAATATGCCATCGCGACCGAAGGCGGGCATCTGGGAAAAGCGCGTCTGTTCATGCTCGGGGTTACGGATGCCGTGCGCTATCGTATATTCGATCGACCGAAGATCGCCGCCCCACAGCCATTCGTCGTCGTTCAAATTGGGATAGCCCTTGCTGCCCGCCGCGCCCGACCCGTGGCACTGGACGCAATGCACCTTGAAGGCGGCGCGACCGCCCTCGACCGCCGCCTGCATCAATTGCGGCTGCTCCTCCAGCCGTTCGATAGGCGTCCGCCCGATCGCCGCCATTACCGAGGCGCGCGCTTGCCGCTGCGCCGCCATTTCCTGTTCCAGCTGCCCCCGGCTGGACCAGCCCAGCACGCCCGCCGTCGCATCGCTCAACAGCGGCCACGCCGGATAGGCGATGGTATAGGCCACGCCCCAGACGATGGTTGCGTACAGCGTCCACAGCCACCAGCGGGGCATCGGCGTGTCGAGTTCCTCGATTCCGTCCCATTCATGCCCGACGGTCTGGGTTCCGGTCGGCTGGTCTATGCGTTTTTCAGCCATTATTCTGGTCCTCGTCGAAGATCATGTTGGCGGCGCGGTCATGATGCCGTTTCGCCCCCTTGCGGAACGTCCAGCCGATGCAGATGAGGAAGACCGCCCCCAGAAAGACGAGGCCCCAGCTATCGGCCAGATGGCGCAGCGCGTCATAGCTCATCGCGGTTGCTCCTGCGGGGCGGCGGCCTCGAAATCGACCAGCGTGCCGAGCATCTGGAGATAGGCGACAAGCGCGTCCATCTCCGTGATTTTGGCGGGATTGCCATCGAAATCGCGGGCCTGCGCCTTGGGGTAGCGCGCATCGAAGCCTTCGGAATCATGGTCCGGGTCGGCCTGATGCCGCAGATCGTCGCTGGCCGCCGCGATCGTCTTTTCGTCATAGGGCACGCCGACGCGGGCAAGAGCGCGCAGATGTCGCGGCATGTCGTCCGCCTTCAATTCCTTCTCTGCCAGAAAGGCATAGGGGGGCATCATCGATTCCGGCACCACGGAGCGCGGATCTTTCAAATGCTGGACATGCCATTCGTCGGAATAGCGCCCGCCCACCCGTGCCAGATCAGGCCCGGTGCGCTTCGATCCCCATTGGAACGGGTGATCGTACATGCTCTCCGCCGCGAGGCTGTAATGGCCATAGCGTTCCACCTCGTCGCGGAACGGGCGGATCATCTGGCTGTGGCAGGCATAACAGCCCTCCCGGATGTAGATGTTCCGCCCCGCCAGTTCCAGCGGGGTGTAGGGGCGCATCCCCTTCACCTTCTCGATCGTGTTGTCGATCCAGAACAGCGGGGCGATTTCCACGATCCCGCCGATCGCCACCACCACCAGCGACAGAGCGGCCAGCAGCGTGACATTGCGCTCGATCCGCTTGTGATCGAAAAATCTGGATGTCATGGCGCTTTCCTTATTCGGCGGGTTGCAGGGCGGGCGGGGGAAGGGGGCGATCCTTCTCCGGGTCGTAGGCCGGCATGCTCAGCGGTTTTTCCTGCCGCTGCCGGCCCGCGATCGTCTGCCAGACGTTCCACACCATCAGCACCGCCCCGGCGAGATAGAGCACGCCGCCCACCGCGCGGATGACGTAATAGGGGAACATCGCCGCGACGACTTCGGAAAAGGCGTAGACCAGATAGCCGTCCGCCCCATATTCCCGCCACATCAACCCCTGGGTGATGCCCGCCACCCACATGGCGGCGGCGTAGAGGACGATGCCCAGCGTCGCGAGCCAGAAGTGCCAGTTTATCATCCGCAGGGAATAAAGCCGCTCCCGGCCCCACAGCCGCGGCGTCAGATAATAAATGGCGGCGAAACTGATCATCCCGTTCCAGCCGAGCGCGCCCGCATGGACATGCCCGATCGTCCATTCGGTATAATGGCTGAGCGAATTGACCGCCTTGATCGACAGCATCGGCCCCTCGAAGGTCGCCATGCCGTAAAAGGCCAGCGCCATCACCATCATGCGGATGATGGGATCGGTGCGGATCTTGTCCCATGCCCCGTTGAGGGTCATCAGGCCATTGATCATCCCGCCCCAACTCGGCATCCACAGCACCACGGAGAACACCATGCCCAGCGTTTGCGCCCAGTCGGGCAGGGCGGTATAGTGAAGATGATGCGGCCCGGCCCAGATATAGAGGAAGATCAGCGACCAGAAATGGATGATCGACAGGCGATAGCTGTAGATCGGCCGCTCCGCCTGCTTGGGCACGAAATAATACATCATCGCCAGAAACGGCGTGGTCAGGAAGAAGGCGACGGCGTTATGGCCGTACCACCACTGCGTCAGCGCATCCTGCACCCCGGCAAAGGCGGAATAGCTTTTCGACCCGACGATGCTGACCGGGATCGCCAGATTATTGACGATATGCAGCATGGCGATGGTGATGATGAAGCTGAGGTAGAACCAGTTCGCCACATAGATATGCGGTTCCCGGCGCTTCAGGATCGTGCCGGTGAAGACGACGAAATAGGCGACCCAGACGATCGTCAGCCAGATGTCGACATACCATTCGGGTTCGGCATATTCGCGGCTGTCGGTGATGCCGAAGACATAGCCGGTCGCCGCCAGCACGATGAAAAGCTGATAGCCCCAGAACACGAACCGCGCGAGCGTCGGGAAGGCGAGGCGGGCGCGGCAGGTGCGCTGCACGACATAATAACTCGACGCGATGAGGATATTGCCGCCAAAGGCGAAGATCACCCCGGAGGTGTGCAACGGCCGTAACCGCCCGAAGGTGGTGAACTCGCTGCCGAGGTTCAGCACCGGAAAGGCGAGTTGCAGCGCGATGAAAAGACCGGCGGCCAGCCCGATCATGGCCCAGAAAACCGTCGCCAGCACGCCCCAGCGCACCGGGTCGTCATCATAGCGGCCTTCATCGGCGGGCATCTTCATCAGGCCGCGGGTGATGGCGGCGTAATCGGCCTTGTTCATGCCCATCCAGCCCGCCAGCAACGCGGCGGCCGCGACGATGCCCATATGGATGGCGAAACCCGTATCCTGCGCGAAAGCGGCGCCCAGCACCGCGATCACCGCGATGGCGAGCCATCCGCCCGTCTTGACCAGCAAGCCTTCCATGGCTGCGTTGCTCCCCGTTGTTGCAGCGCGCATTTCGTGGCGAAAGGCGCGCCCATGATCGCCCTCGATGCGACCCTGTCCCGGCCCGTCCTTCGCCTATCGGGGGCAATGGAACATTGATCTGCGTCAATTCTGCGAAGAAGACAGAAATCTGTTGATATCATTATATTTTATTTGCCATATCGCCGGTCGGGCAGGCCTTGCCGCGTGTGGAGGCCCGGTCGCTTCCGGCCGGATGAGAATGGCGCGCGGCGGCGGGCCGTAGGAGCGGGGGAGTTGGCCGGGCGGTCATTATGTTTTACATGGCGCGGAAGAGTCGGCTAGACCGGCTCGCACTGGCAAGGGGCGGCGTGTTTGCCGCTCCCCTGATTTTGACCCGCATGGGATGTGACGTTGGAAGGTTTGAATACGCGCCATAAGGACGGAGCGAGTGAGCGCCGCCGTCAGATTCTGGAGATCGCCGCGCAGCTTTTCGCCCGCAAGGGGTATCGGGGAACCTCCATCAGGGATATCGGCGACAAGGCCGGTGTGCTGGGCGGCTCCCTCTATCACCACATAAAGTCGAAGGACGCGCTGTTCATCGAATTGCATAATGAGGCGCTCAATTCGGCATCGGAACGGATCGTAAGCGCCATGGCGGAACAGTCCGACCCATGGGAGAAGCTGCGGGTCGCCTGTCGGACGATGCTGGAAATCCAGTGCGATTCCAATTCGCTGACGCTGCCGATGATGAATGATTTTCGCGAGGTGCCCGACAAGGTCCAGACCGCGCTGATCGAATGCCGCGATAATTTCGAGGCGCCCTTCACCGCCCTGATAGAGGGCCTGCCCCTGCCGGAGGAGATGGACCGTTCCATCTATCGCAACCTCCTGTTGGGGCTGCTGAACTCGGTGGCGGACTGGTATCGTCCGGGGCGCCTGTCGCCGCAGGAGATCGGGGATCAGATATACCGGGTTTTCCGGCATAGCTGTTCATCCTCATCGGAATCGGACACATCGAAATCGGATTGGCCGGTCCCGGAAACGGATCGCCGATGAAGGCAAGCCGGCTGGCCGCGTCAGAACTTGTTTGTGCAATGCATGTTTTGGTATCCGCCTTGCCGGACAATGTGATTCTCCCTGGAATAATGTCCCCGCGCGTGCGGGAAGTGCAGAAGTGGAAGGACAGGTTATGAAGATCCTTGTGCCCGTGAAGCGGGTGATAGATTATAACGTGAAGCCGCGCGTGAAGTCGGATGGGACGGGCGTTGATCTTGCGAATGTGAAGATGAGCATGAACCCGTTTGACGAGATCGCGGTGGAAGAAGCGATCCGCCTGAAGGAAAAGGGCGTGGCGAGCGAGATCGTGGCGG
>JBFWKI010000007.1:0-127393 GCA_050252755.1 Sphingobium sp. | reverse complement strand
CCCGCCCCTCATGATAATGTGAATATGATCGCACTCACTCGTGCACCTCGGATTGTTTATAGCTTCGCCTTTATGAGTTTTATTTAAAAAGCAAAAATATCGCTAAAGTTATTCTTTTGTTTACTTAAAGAATCTGTCTAATTGCAAATTTAAATGAAATACAATATGGATCACCGGGAATCGGGGGCATTTGAAATTTGCAGCCATCGCGACCAAGGGTGGCTAAGGGATAATAGTTTGCTAGAGAATGCCAATGCACAATGACCTACCTTTGAAGGCACCCTTGCACTCGATCAAAGCGCTTTTGGTAAGGCCCGACGCAAGCATCATCGAAACCATTAGCGTTATCGATGCAGGCACGCAACAAATCGCCCTCGCCGTCGATGAAGCCGGGCGCCTTTTGGGCGTCGTAACGGATGGCGATATCCGCAGGGCGATTTTGCGCGGCATCGACCTCTCCGGCAACATATCACAGTTACTCAATCGCAAGCCGACCATATGCAAACATACGGCAACCGCAGAAGAACTTGCCAGAATTTTGCTGAGTCAAAACCGCATTACACGCCTGCCCGTGGTCGATCATGAAGGGGTTGTGGTGGGATTGTACCGGACCGAAGATCTCGTGACCAATCCGGTCAGTCGCGGATTTCCGGTCGTCCTGATGGCGGGCGGCCTTGGGACGCGCCTCAGGCCCTTTACCGACAACCTGCCCAAGCCAATGATCGACATTGGTGGACGACCGATTCTGGAACATATCATCCGCCGATTTATCGATCAGGGCTTCACGCAATTTTATATCTCCGTCAATTATCTTTCCCATGTAATCAAAGAGCATTTCGGCGATGGCAGCGCATTCGGCGCACGCATCGTCTATCTTGAGGAAACGGAGCGCCTCGGCACCGCCGGCAGCCTCCGCCTGCTTCCGAGGGATTTCCAGGGGCCATTCTTCGTCATGAACGGAGATCTTCTGACAGCCGCCAATTTCACGGCAATCGCAAACTATCACCTGGAAACGGGCGTTGATGCGACCATGTGCCTACGGGAATATACCGTGCAGGTGCCGTATGGAGTGGTAGCGCAAGCAGAAGGCCGCTTTATCGGAATCGAAGAAAAGCCGATGCATCACCATTATGTGAACGGCGGTATTTATGTGCTGGACACAGCATTACTGAATCTCCTGCCGGACAGCGGTTATTTCGACATGCCGTCGCTTTTCGATAATCTTATGCAGAAAGATCCAAGCGCCGCTGCGGTATTCCCCCTGCGGGAATATTGGTGCGATATCGGTCAGGTTGCCGATCTGGAACGGGCACGGCGAGAGGTCGCAAAGGTCTGCGGCGATTGAAGCGTTCTGTTCGAGCGCCAGACACGCGATCATATCCAAACGATATCATATTCAGATTTGAGGTCGCACAGTAATTGCGCGAACAACGTCTCAAAAGGAAATCGGGACTTGAAATCAATTGCCGACTATCTCAGCAAGATCGAACTCAGCAAGATCGAACGACGATTTTCCCGGTTATCCCTGACCGTTATACTGGTCTTGCTGGGCGCCAATATCGCCGAAAGATATTTCATATACTCCCCCCTCGTCAGCCGGACAAAAGCACGTATTCTCTGGCTTCATAAGCAAATCCAGTCGCGCAAGGGGCAAGATGCGGCAGACAGGTTCGCAATCAGCTACTTGTCCGCAAGACCCAGAGTTTCAGATTATAACACCGTTCTGATAGAAACCGGCGCTGCTCGCCCAAGCGCTGCCAAGCTTTCCGCATCCTTACCCGCGATCATGGCAATTGCCGGGCAAACCTCCGCGGCGTCCATGGCGCTGATCTTCGCTTTCCTCAAGCGCGGCGAGATCGAATGCATTGTTGAGCATATCAATCGCGCGCCAGCCAGTTCATCCGTGGATTGGCATTCCTTGCTTTTCTTCCTCACTCCACGGGCACTGAGCGAAACCGAATCCCAGGCCCCGACTGCTGTCGAAGATTTGCAGCAACCGCCGTGCGACAACCGCCTCATCATCATGGATGAAGAATTGTCACCGGCCGCCATCAGAATTCTTGCCGGGAAGGCGAAGAAAGTCACCTTGCTACAATATAGGGATCTTTACGGAAAAATCGACACCAGCGCTATTCAGGCGATGCTCCCCGATTGCGAGATTACGATCGAGCATGCACGTTCCCGGGTGGATCGTTTTCACCAGCGCTATTTCGATCTGCATCAAAGAACATTCGATGTTGCAGAGACGTTGAGCCAGAACTTTGTACGAAATACGCCGTGGCTCGCAGACCATGTCCCCGGCTTACACGGGCTGGACAAGGATCTGGCGCTCGAATTGTCCGATAAGCTCTTTTTTAAGGCATTGCGTCTGGAAAGTATCTATCAGGCGGCACTTGATCCCTCCTTCGACAGCGTGATCGTTGTCTTTGGCAATGGATTTGAATTGTATCGCTTTTTCTATTCAGACATTAAGCTTTGGCAGGATCCGCGTATCAAGGGCTGCTGCTGGCCCAATGACATCAAGATCGCAAACAAATTCGCTTCCCGTATTTCCGGAATGCAGCGGATGGCGATGGTGGGCAGCACGGCTCCGATTCTGGGATATATCGCCTTGCTGAAGGAAAACGGACAGACCGGTGCGGGCCAACTTCCACCGGAAAAAGTGTCGCGCTATTTAAAGTCCGCAAGCAAAGCCCCCTCCGGCGCGCGATCGAGTCATGTACCGGATCGTCCGGCCATGGCCATCGTCACCCATGATGGGCGGGCCTATGGTCCTACCGCGCTTCAGCTGGCAACCCATCTCCATGGGCATTATAATGTAGATGTCATCCTTACACATGGCAGCGTAAAAAATCTCGCGAAAGCCATATCTTCTGCGCAGGCGGATCCTTATTTGGCGCCTGAAGCGCAAGGGCGTCAGCCGGGTTATTTAAAACTGGCAGCTCCGCCCCCCAGCCAAGAGGTAACAAGAGCTTTCTCAAAGCAATTCAATGTGACCTTACATGATGTCATAAAAAAATTACTTTGGTCGAACAAAAATGATCATGCCGTATTTTCGGCAATTGATTTCTTGCTCACGGAGGGTTTGCCAAAAGATGTTTTGCATCTCCTGGGCAATGCGTGCGCTATTGCAGCTCTCTTTCAACAGAAGAAATATGCGGTCATTGCGATATCTCCGATAAGAACTCCCCGCAACACCCAGTTTACGACACTGGCCCGCAACGCCGGGCTACCCACTGTCACCATAGAACCCCATTGCATGAATGCTTCCTATTGCCGCTATGGAACGGTTCCCAGCGATTATGCGGCGGTTTATTCCGACTATTATGCGGAAGAATATAACCGTCACTTCGGAATCCCGAAGAATCGTTGCTATTCATTTGGTTCACCGCGAATTTTGCGACCGATCGACTATGATCCCATTGCTTCGCGCAAGGAGGCTCGTAGTCGGATTGGCCTGCATGATGGCGACCCGGCCATCATCGCAGTGCCGACCCAGCCTATGCCGGCCGATCACATCCTTGACGTTTGGAGAATGATTGTCCGGGCAGCCAAGTCGCTCGACATGCCTTTGCGTGTCCTGCTGAAAACCCATCCCGAAGAAGGCCCCGGCCACGTCAATCGCTATCGCCAGGTCATTGCCGAGGAGGATGCAGGGCGTCTTTGCTTCGTAACGGACGTTGGCATAAAGGATTTGCTGATCGCAAGCGAACTTGTACTGACCGCCTATAGCGTTACTGCTTTGGAAGCGGCGGTGTTGGAGCGGAATGTGGCGATCGTCGGAAGACCCGGAATCGCCTACCCCATAGAGTATGACAAGATTCTGGGCATTCCTTTTTGCACCACCGAACAGGAGATGAAGGATACTATAATCGAAGCGCTGAACCTCGGCCGCAACGCTCGATCTGGAGCCAAGGATTTCATGGCAGAGAATCCTCACCTGTTCGACAACTCCTCTTTCGATCGCCTTGCTGCTATCATTCAGGATATTATCAATAAAGGCCCCGAGGGAATCCGTCGCCCGGAGGATTTACCTGCATCGCTCTTCGTTACGGCTCCATTTCAAGAGTATCTGGTGTGAACAAGCTGCTTTCATTGGCTGATAGAACCATTGGCCCGCATCATCCATGCTTCATCATCGCCGAGATCGGCGTAAACCATAATGGCGATGTGGATCTCGCAGCCAAGCTGATCCGCGCCGCGCGCGATGCTGGTGCGGACGCTGTGAAATTCCAGACTTTCAAGGCGGATCATCTGGTTGTGCAGGCTACTCCGACTGCAGCTTATCAGAAGGCCAATACCAATCTGAGCGATCAGCACGCCATGCTCGCGGAACTGGAACTGAGTGAGAGCGCCCATCTTGTTTTACTCGAGCAATGCCGCGCCGAAAATATTCTCTTTCTATCTTCGCCCTTCGACCTGGAAAGCATCGATATGTTGGACCGGCTCGATGTGCCGGCTTTCAAGGTTCCCTCTCCCGATTGTGTTTCACAATCCTATCTGTCACATATGGGTTCGAAACAACGACCCGTCATCCTCTCGACCGGCATGTGCGATATGGAGGAGGTGGCCTTCGGCGTGAACACCCTTCGCAACGCGGGCAGCGGCGATATCGCCCTGTTACACTGCACCAGTTGCTATCCGGCGCCATCGGATGAAATCAATCTCCGTGCAATTCCAGCACTTTCCGATGTGATGGGACTACCGGTTGGCTACTCCGACCATTCGGATGGGATTGCAGTTTCCATTGCCGCCGTGGCGCTGGGAGCTTGCATCATCGAAAAACACATGACTCTCGACCGCGACCTACCCGGTCCCGATCATAAGGCTTCACTGGAACCGGCCGAATTTGCTGCGATGGTGGCGGGAATTAGAAATGTCGAACTGGCTCTTGGGAACCCGGTCAAGACATCCCAGCCATGCGAGGAATCGGCCCGGCAACTGGGTCGGCGCAGCGTGGCCGTCAAACGCAACCTGCCGGCGGGACATAAGCTGACAGCTGACGACCTCATCTTGTTACGGCCCGGTACGGGGCTACTCCCACGTATGGAGGGGTTGATCATCGGACGTATACTTGGCCGGCCGGTGGCTGCGAATACACTTCTGGCAATCGAGGATCTCACATGAACACGTCAAATGGCCTGATCCTTCTGGGCGCTGGTGGTCACGCCAAGGTTATTTTCGAACTCGCGCGTGCATCGGGCTGGCAAGTTACAGGCTTTCTTGCGCCGGATAGCGGACAAAGCAAGGCGAGCCTTGACGCGCCGCTGCTCGGCGATGGGGTGGACCTGACCGCCGATCCCGCATGGCTTGAACAGAATGATCTATTTCCGGCAATTGGCCAAGGCGATATCCGCTGGCGCGAGTTTGTGCGTCTGGCCGCGGCCGGAGCACGCGTCCCCTCTCTGGTCCATCCGAAGGCGCTCGTCTCACCTTCCGCACAAATCGAGGCCGGGGCCGTGGTCATGGCTGGCGCAATCGTTCAGGCCAACAGCGTTATCGGTCCAGCTGCTATCATCAATACGGGAGCGCAGGTGGATCATGACTGCCACATCGGCGCAGGTGTCATGATCGCACCCGGTGCGATCCTATGCGGCGACGTTCATGTCGGCGATCATGCCTTCATCGGCGCCGGCGCGGTGATTGTTCCTGGAATCCGCATCGGACGCAATACATTTGTGGGGGCGGGAACCGTGGTGCCGAACGACCTTTCCGATGGATGCCATCTAAAAGCAACCCGTAGAATTTAAAGATTCCAGGATCGGAGTGATACGATGATAGAATTTCGCCCATATCAAGATAAAGATGAAGTATCCATTACCGAACTGTTCCATAAGGTATTCGGTCGGCCTATGAGCGTTGACTTTTGGCGATGGCGGTTTCTTGATCATCCCGACAGTAATCCGATGATCATGTTAGCTTTCGACGGCGACACTCTCGTTAGCAACTACGCAGCCAGCCAGGCGCCACTGAGCCTGAGCGGTGAAGTCCATTCGGCTTGCCTTTCGATGACAACCATGACGCATCCTGACTGGCGGGGGAAAAAGCTTTTTGAACGCACTGCCGAAGCGCTATACGAAACATTGCCTGATCGCGGAAAATGCGCGATATTCGGCTTTCCGAACACCATTTCGCATACTTTGTTCAGAAGCAAAGTAGGTTGGAACGATTACTATGACGTTCCGACTCTCCTGCTCGACCTCGGTAGTATGAGGACGACCCCGATTGCTGATCCCGTCGTTCGCATCGTCGAACGAATCGATTCCCGATTTGGGCAGTTCTTTGCGAAAATCGCAGGCGATCTGCCAATCACCTCTCACCGTGACACCGATATCCTCGCTTGGCGCATCGATCGCAATCCCGACAACAGCTATACTCGCTTCGTGCTCGAAGAAGGAGATGAGATCGCTGGTTATGCGCTGACTAAAGCCTATGGCGCGGACATGCTCGATCTCGTGGAACTGCGCGCTGGCAGCGATGCGGCTGCCCGCGCACTGATCAACACAGTAGCCGCCCACGCCGTTGATCAAGGTCGAACCCATGTTGCTACCTGGTCCCTTCCGAACGACACCCATCGCCTCCCGCTGGAAATGGCGGGCTTCCAGGCCTCCTCGCCGGTGACATATTTTGGCGGCAGGAGCTTCACCTCGCTGCCTGCGGACCTCACGGACGGCCGTCTCTGGCGTCTTTCCATGCTGGACTCTGATCTTTACTGAGGAAGAAATGACCAGAACAATCCATTTCCTGACCGGCATTCGCTCCGAATATGATATCCTCGCGCCTATCATCGCGGCGGTGAATGCACAGCCGGAGCTTGATGCCGGAGTCATCGTTACAGGTGCCCATCTGACCGGCCTGCATGGTCATTCGGTCCGTCAAATCGAGGCGGATGGCTATCGCATCGCCGCACGCATCGACTCCCTGCTTGCCTCTGATGGTCTGGGCGGACGCGTCAAGGGGATGGCCCTGCAACTGGCGGGATTGACCGATTTTTTCAGCCGCGAAAAACCGGACTTTCTCGTCCTGATGGGGGATCGTGAGGAGGTCATGACAGGCGCTATTGCGGCTATTTATCACCATATCCCGATCGTCCATGTCGGGGGTGGCGACCATGCCGATGACAGCAATGTCGATAATCTGGTGCGTCACGCAGTATCGAAGATGGCCCATCTCCACATGGTAACCACCGAACTCAGCGCCCGCCGTCTACGCGAAATCGGGGAGGAACCTTGGCGCATCCATGTTACCGGCGCGTCAGGTCTCGACCGGATTATCGCGACCCCGGACATGAGTCGTGCCGATCTTGATACGGCGCTCGGCGTCGACTGGCAGGGCGAACCCTTTGCGGTGCTGCTCTATCACCCAACGATCACCGACTTTGCCGAAGCCAGAGCGCATATGGCCTCGATCACACGGGTGCTTGAGGCAAGCGGACTGAACATTGCGGTGATGGCGCCCAACTCCGACCCCGGCAATCAGGCGATCAGTCTGGAGATCGACGCCCTGATCGCGCGCTATCCCAAGGCCAAGGCCTTTACATTCCTCGAACGCACAGTGTTTATCAATATGCTCCGTCATGCGCGCGTGATGGTAGGAAATTCATCGGCTGGCATATTGGAAGCGCCGACTATGGGGCTGCCCGTGGTCAATATCGGTATTCGCCAGACAGGGCGCGAACATGGTGACAACGTGATTTTCACCGGTTACGACGTCGGGGAAATCACGGCAGCGATCACCAAGGCCACTATGGACGAAAATTTCCGTGCCCTGGTGGCGCAGAGACGCACGCCCTATGGCGACGGCCGGGCCGCCGAGCGCATTGCTGAGGTTTTGCGGACTGTTGAACTCGGCCGTGGCCTGCTCGACAAAAAATGGGTTTCAGGAGTGTAATGATGCTGTTGGAAAACGGCGATGGCCCTATCTTGATCATTGCTCCCCATCCGGATGACGAAACGCTTGGCGCCGGGGGCTTGTTGTTACGCGCCCGCGCCATGGGCCGTGCGATCCATTGGCTGATCGTGACGGGGATCACCACCGAACAGGGCTGGCCAACCGAGAAGGTCGCGCGTCGTGAGGCGGAAATCGACCGGGTTGCCAAGACCTTCGACTTCGCTACCGTACACCGCTTGAATCTACCGGCGGCAAAGCTTGAAACTCTTCCGCTCGGTGAGATAATTGGGGGTATCGGCAAGGTGGTCCATGCCGTCCAACCCGAGATGATCCTCATCCCTCATCGCGGCGATGCCCATTCCGACCATCAGGTGGTCTATGCCGCGGCAACAGCCTGCGCAAAATGGTTCCGCTATCCCTCTGTCCGCTTGACGCTGGTTTACGAAACCCTGTCCGAGACCGATAGCGGCCTGTTTTCCAGCGATCCGTTCCTTCCCAACGTCTTCGTTGACATCAGCGAGCAACTGGAAGGCAAACTGCGTATCGCGACCATGTTCAATGACGAAATCGGCGAATTTCCTTTCCCTCGCAGCCTCGATGCCATCCGTGCCCTGGCAATGACGCGGGGGGCGGCTTCAGGAAATCATGCCGCCGAGGCATTCATGTTGCTGCGAGGACGTTTTTGAGACGGGACGCATGAGGGGTGAGTTCGACCTGCGAGCCTTCCACATCTTGCCACTATATGATGCATCAACTAAGCCCTTGTTCGCCAACAACGCGCCGAAAAGACGCCGGGACAGGCTTAGGCATAAGGATTTCCGGAACATAATGGCCCCCGCCCCGCCTCGTAAACACTCTAAACCCGGACTGGAGGCCAAATTACGCAAAATCGGTCGGACGGCCCAATGGTGGATGAAGGGCGCGCCGGGCAGGCTCAGCCGCAAGCAATATCTGCTGCTCTATCAGCAGGGCCAGTTCGAGGACGCTGCCCTGGCCTTGCGAAAGGCCCTCCGGGCGACACCCAAAGACTCGCAATTGATGTTGCAGGTTGCCGGCCTTTCGCGCTTCGGCCTGCTGCCTTTTGATGAAGCCCTGCCCCTGTTGCGAAAATGTATCGCAAAGGCGCCACCTGTTACGGCTCGACAGGCGGCCATTTACCTTGCCAATCTGCTATGGGAACGTAAGGGCGCTGGCGCGGCGATGGAATGTCTCCCACTCCTGATCCAGCAGGAAGAGGAGTCACCGCATCTCCTTTTGCGAGCCGCAGCGATTGCCCATGAGGCAGGAGAAACCCGTCAGGCCTTCGATCTGCTGACACGGATCGGCCGGGACAATCCTGCCGTCCTGTCATCGATGGGTTATCTCGATCTGATCCTGGCGGCGGCGGATGGCGGAGTGGCTGAACTGCCGCAGGCCGAGCGCGCCCGCAGGATTTTCGGGCATTTATCGCGCTTCACCGGCAGGTTCGCGCATATGATCGAACGCTCCGCTGACGATATCGCCATTGTCGCGAACGGGCCATCCCTCAGAGGCCGCAGCCTTGGTCGAACCATCGATTCGCACCGACTGGTAGTTCGTTTCAACAACCATGCCGCCAGCCCGGAATCGGTGGATCAGGGGGAAAAGACCAATATCTGGGTCCGACCGGCCGAATTCGTTCATGTGCCGATGCGGGACATGCCCGCTGATGGGCTTATAATACTGACCGGCTGCAATATTCGGTATCGATATTCCAACGGCTTGCAACTATTGGAGCCCTATGTGGAGCAGAATCTACCGATCGAACTCGTCCCAAGGGGATTATATACGCGTTTATTTTCTATTCTTGATGCCTCTCCCAGTGCTGGCATGATCGGCCTCGCCTGGACGCAAGAGATATTGGGTCGGAAATTATCGCCCACGCAGGTTTTCGGTTATTCGCTGAACCGCAACACTTCCGCCGTCTCCCATTATCATGGCGAACACCACACAGGTTCCTGGCCCAGCCGCCACAACTGGCAGGCCGAACACAGCCTTTTCCAATCGCTCACAAATGAGGTCATATCCGCGTGAACCCGACAATTCTGATCATCGGCTGCGGCAATATCGGGCGCCGCCATATCGAGGCACTTGCCAGCGCCGGCTATCCCATGCGCGTGATTGGCATCGAACCAGACGAAGCGGCGCGCGCGCAGGCGGAAAGCCTCATCACCCCTTTCCTGAGCGGATCGCAGATAGTTGCCCACATGGACGACTTACCCCAGACCGTCGATCTGGCGGTTATCGCCACATCGGCGGCTCATCGCCGATCCGTCTTCGACGCGCTGCTTTCCCGTTGCACGCCCAAAACCGTGATCTTCGAAAAGATACTTTTCACCACCCGCGCCGATCTGGATGCCGTGGGGAAAATTCTGACAGATCGCGCCATCCCGGCCGTCGTCAATTGCGGCCGCCGCGGTTTCCCGGACTATGACCGACTGCGGGACACCCTGACCGGACGAAGCGGCCTGTCGATGGAGGTCAAGGGCGCAGGCTGGAACCTGGGTTCCAATGCTATCCATTTCATGGATCTGGCCGAGCATGTACTTGCCGATCGGGTCATTACGCTCGACGAATCCGGCCTTGATCCCAAGGCGGAGCCTGCCCGCATCCGGGGGTGCGTCGACCTTTTCGGCACGCTGCATGGCACATTGGCCGGGGGCGGCACGATCACGATTTCTCAGGACCGTGCACCGGGAGACCCCCTATCGATCACCTTTTCCGGCAATGGAGAAAGCTGGCGCATCGAAGAGGGAGCGAAGAGACTCATTCATCGCAACCGTGCCGGGGAAGAGCAGGTTGAAGCCTTCGAACCGCGCTTCGTCAGCGGCATGCCCTATCTTTATACCGAGATTCTCGACGGCAAGAAAAGCCGCCTGACACCCTATGAACAATCAGCCGCGCAACATGGGTTATTCCTTGATGCTTTTCGCCGACGTCTCGGCCTTTCTACGGTGGAGGATGCGCCTTGCCCGATCAGTTGACCCCCTTGCTCCTTGTTGGCACCGGCGCCATGGCGGGGGCCTATGCCAAGGTGCTGAAGGCCATCGGGCAGCCATTCGTCGCGGCTGGACGAGGTTCCGAACGAGCCGAGGCCTTTGCGCGCGAATGGGATGTGGAAACCGGACATGGGCCGTTGATCGAACAACTCGGTCGATTCCAGTCGATTCCTGACACGGCAATCGTCGCGGTCAGCGCAACAAACCTTGCCGAAGTCACCAAAGAGTTGATCGCAGCAGGCGTAGGCCGGCTACTGGTCGAAAAGCCGGTTGCCCTCAACCAGAATGATGCCGCAACCTTGGGCATCTTGGCCGAAGACAAGGGCGCTGAGATTTATGTCGCCTATAATCGCCGCTTCTACGCGTCCGTCGATGCAGCGCGTGAGATAATCGACGCCGACGGCGGAGTGCTCTCGTTCAAGTTCGATTTTACCGAGGCGCGCACGCGCATTGAGGCGTTGAACAAAGATCCCGCCGAACTGGCGAACTGGCTCTATGGCAATTCGACCCATGTAATCGACCTGGCCTTCTTTCTGGGGGGTCATCCCCAAACGCTCGTCGCGCAGTCCCGTGGGGGGCTGGGGTGGCACCCATCCGGTGCGATCTTCACCGGCTGCGGCACCACGGACAAGGGCGCAGATTTTTCCTACCACGCAAACTGGCTCGCGCCCGGTCGCTGGGGGGTTGAGGTGATGACAGCCAAGAGCCGCCTCATCCTGCAACCCATGGAGCAACTGATGATGCAGAACTTGCAAAGTTTTGCCGTGGAGAACATTGCCATCGATGACGCCCTGGACAGGGATTTCAAACCCGGCCTCTACCGGCAGACGGAAGCTTTTCTGTCCAGAAAACCCGATTCCCGTTTGATGAGCCTGTCCGAACAGATCAAGGCTTTCGAGCATTACACGGCCA
Source organism: Sphingobium sp. (assembly GCA_050252755.1). GTDB lineage: Bacteria > Pseudomonadota > Alphaproteobacteria > Sphingomonadales > Sphingomonadaceae > Sphingobium. The sequence goes on along the minus strand of JBFWKI010000007.1, from coordinate 115,574 downwards.
TCCGCGATGGCAACCATTCGAATTTTCAAGGAGAAAAGCAGCCATGAACACCCTGTCCGGCAAAACCGTTCTTGTGACTGGCGCCGACGGCTTCATCGGCTCGCATCTGGTTGAACATCTGGTTCGGCAGGGCGTCAAGGTCCGCGCCTTCTCGCTTTACAACAGCTTCGGCACCTGGGGCTGGCTCGACCGCGTTGACCCGGAAGTGCAAGGCGCATTCGAGGTGTTCAGTGGCGACATTCGCGACCCTAGCGGGGTAGCGACCGCGATGCGCGAATGCGATGTCGTGCTGCATCTGGCCGCCCTGATCGCGATCCCCTATTCCTACCATTCGCCCGATACTTATATCGACACGAACATTAAAGGCACGCTCAACGTCCTGCAAGCGGCACGCCAGCTTGGCACCGAACGGGTCGTCCACACCTCGACAAGCGAAGTCTATGGCACGGCCCAGTTCGTTCCGATCACCGAAGAGCACCCCCTTGTCGGTCAATCGCCCTATTCGGCCTCGAAAATCGGCGCGGATCAATTGGCTCTGTCCTTTTACCGGTCCTTCGGCACGCCAGTGACGGTGATCCGCCCCTTCAATACTTTCGGCCCACGTCAATCGACGCGCGCAGTGCTCCCGACGATCATCACCCAGCTTGCGGCCGGCAGCAAGGAAATCCGCCTTGGGAAACTAAGCCCGACCCGCGATTTCACCTATGTTGCCGATACCGCAAAGGCCTTTCAGGCTATGGCTGAAAGCCCGGACGTGCTCGGTGAAGTGGTGAATTTCGGCAGCGGCTTCGAAATCTCCATTGAAGACAGCGTCCGGACAATCATCGACATCATGGGCGTTGACGCCACGATCATCTCCGAGGAACAACGCCAACGGCCAGAACTGAGCGAGGTCGATCGCCTGTGGGCAGGCATCGACAAAGCCAAGCGCCTTACGGACTGGAAGCCGGAACATTCTGGCCGTGAAGGTTTCGCGCGCGGCATTCGCAAGACTATCGAGTGGTTCAGCGATCGAAATAATCTGGCTCTCTACAAGGCCGACACCTATGGTATCTGACATGGTAAAACTGGATGTAGAAAGCGCCGTCAAGATATTGAGAGATGTTGCCGCACCGGACGGCAAGTCAATCTCCCTGCACGAGCCACGCTTTGCAGGCGCGGAATGGACCTATGTCAAAGATTGTCTCGATACGGGTTGGGTCTCTTCGGTGGGCGCCTATGTCGACCGCTTTGAACAGGAAGTGGCGGAGGCTTTCGGCGTTCGCCGCGCCGTCGCTACTGTCAACGGCACCGCCGCCCTGCATATCGCGCTCATGCTCTCCGGGGTGCAGCCGGGTGATGAGGTTCTGATTCCGGCATTGACCTTTGTGGCGACGGCCAATGCCGTGGCCTATTGCGGGGCGATCCCCCACTTTGTCGACAGCTCCATGGAAACGCTGGGGCTTGATCCGGACGCGCTCGACGCCTGGTTGTCCGAAATCGCCGAACCGGGCGAAAATGGCCCCATCAACAAGACGACTGGCCGTCGGCTGGCAGCCATTGTACCGATGCATGCCTTCGGCCACCCGATGGCTATCCTCCGACTGCTCGAAGTCGGAGAAAAATGGGGTATCCCGGTCGTTGAAGACGCTGCGGAATCGCTTGGTTCGTTGTTGAATGGACGCCCCCTCGGCGGCCGCGGCAAAATCGGCATCACCAGCTTCAACGGCAACAAGATCATCACCACCGGCGGCGGCGGAGCCATCCTGACCAATGACGAGGAGCTTGGCGCTCGCGCCAAATATCTGACGACAACGGCAAAACGCGCGCACCGCTGGGCCTTCTGGCACGACGAACTTGGCTATAATTACCGCCTGCCCAATCTCAACGCCGCGCTCGGCTGCGCGCAATTGGAGCAGTTGCCGACTTTCCTCGCCGCCAAACGCCGTCTCGCCGAACGCTATCGGCAAGCATTCGAAGGAGTGGAAGGGCTGCGCTTCTTTGTCGAACCCGAAGGCGCAAAGAGCAATTACTGGCTGAACGCCGTCATCCTGGATGAAGCCGGGGACCGCGATCTCTTCCTTGCCGCGACCAATGACGCTGGCTTGATGACGCGTCCCTGCTGGGCGTTGATGTGCGACCTTCCCATGTTCCTGTCCAGCCCCTCCATGCCGCTGCCTGTCGCCCGCACTATAGAACAGCGCCTGGTCAACATTCCCAGCAGCGCGATACTTGCCTTGGAGAGTCATGAATGAGCGGAGTTTCCCCCGCACCGGCACTGGCAGCCGAATTGACCTACCCGAATGGGATCAGGACGATCATAGCGGCGGCACATGCCGCTGCGCAAAATGGCAGGATGGATGAAGCCGTACGGTGGTTCGATCTCTGCCGAACCCTGTTGACCACAATCGCGCCAGCAGCCGCAGTGGAAAAGCGAATCACAGCCAATTTGCAGGGACGGCGGCGAGAAGCTATCAAATTCCAGCAGACAATCATGGATCACGCGGCAAGCGATTCCGAAACGCGCGTAGCGATATTTGCCGACTCCCTCGCCCTGCCTCGGCCAGAGGAAATGGAGCGCTTTCCGGAAAATATAGAAAGTGTCTATCCCGGCATCATCACTGCCCGCTTACAAGCAACACCGACACTCAAAGGCGCGTCCGTTTGGGCTCATTGTGAACGATATCTCACCACCGATGGCGTGATTGCGGTACTTTCCGAGTATCCGGACTCCGTGAGAGATGCCCATGTGCTTGTGCACGTCGGCCTCAATGATTACGCGATTCGGATGTACATGGACAATCAGCGGCTTGCTCTGGGGCTACTTGCAGAAGATCTTCAAAAGGAAATTCTGGCCTTCAGCAGCAAATACCGGAAGGCACTTATCGAGGCCTTCCCGAATTTTTCCTTTGTGCCGATCCAGAGATACTCTACGAACCTGCACAAAATCGCAGAACTTACGAGATCTGCAAATGCGCAAAGTCTTACCTTTACGACCACGATCGTGGTTCCAGAGAAGTTCTGGCCGGGAACCCCGGGAATTTGCCGGAACTTCACCACCTACAATCTGGAAGCGATGAATGTCGCCCATCAGGTTGACGCCAAAATACTGGACGTCGATCGGCTAATGTGGGGCAAAGGCGTCGCGACATCGTTAAATGCGGACGGCATGCATCTATCCCCGGTCGGCCACGAGTTGCTCGCAACGTCCTGGCTGAAGTCCATATTCAACATTTAGGCAAGATATGCGTGCTCTAATAATCGGGCATAGTTCCATCGCCATTGATGAAGAAGTAGATTTCGCTATCGTAACGATGATAGTCAAGTTCAATCCTAGTTTGAGGACATCGGGATGAGCAGCATTGCCATTATCCCTGCGCGGGGAGGTTCTAAAGGACTACCCGGAAAGAACATTATCGACTTTCATGGAAAGCCGCTGATCCATTGGACTGTATGGGCCGCGCTAGAATCTGGGTGTTTCGATCAAGTCATAGTCTCCACTGACAGTGAACATATTGCTGAGGCTGCAGTCAAAAGTGGAGCTACCTTCCCAGGGCTGAGGCCCTCTCACCTCGCGACCGATGACGCCTCGACTATTGATGTAATCGCACATGTTTTGGAAGATCATCCAGCGGAAACAGTAGCGGTTTTGCAACCAACGTCCCCACTACGAACATCACAAGACATCACCGGTTGCATTGACCTTTTCAAGCAGATAGGCGGGAGGCCGGTCGTCTCAGTTTCACCGGCCAAGCCATGGCTTCTGAAACGTGAGGAAACCACGTGCACACCTGTGTTTGACTTTGCGACCAGAAGGCAGGACACTGAGTTCTTCGCACCAAATGGTGCCGTCTATATCTTTTCTCGCCAGTATCTCGCGTCAGGGCGCGTTTGGTGGAATGATGCGGCGCTGTATGTGATGCCCACTGAACGATCAATTGACATCGACACTCATGCAGACCTCATCATCGCCAAGGCTCTCTTTCAGAAATTCACTTATGATGACGAATCGTAAAAATGGCTTTGTAAAGCCCGCTCATCCCCTTGGCGCATATATCATGACAGCCGGGGCAGCTTCTTAAGAATTCGGTCTATTTCTAGAATATCCCGATCTGTCCATGCGGTCCGCAATGATTCGAAGGCTGCCGACTCCAAATTTGAAGGATCGCCACCCATCCGGTCATTAAAATTATTTATTCTTATAATCTAAAGTCAAATCACCGAAGAGATTGCAGAATTTCTTCAAGTTCATTCACAGGCACCATATTCGGTCCATCGGAAGGCGCATTGTCGGGGTCTTGGTGCGTTTCCATAAATATGGCCGCACACCCCACAGCTACCGCAGCTCGCGCCAGCATGGGCACGAAACGGCGCTCGCCGCCACTGCTCGTTCCCTTGCCGCCGGGTTGTTGCACGGAATGCGTCGCGTCAAATACCACCGGATACCCCGTTTCCGCCATAATCGGCAGCGACCGGAAATCCGTCACCAGCATATTATAGCCGAAACTCGTTCCCCGCTCACACAGCATAATCCGCTCATTACCCGTCGATGCGATCTTGGCTGCGACATTGCCCATGTCCCATGGCGCAAGAAACTGCCCTTTCTTGACATTGATCGCCGCCATCGTCTCACCGGCGGCAATCAGCAGATCGGTCTGGCGACACAAAAAAGCGGGAATCTGAAGCACATCGACGATTTCTGCCACCTGCGCGCAATGGCCCGCTTCATGCACATCGGTCAGGACGGGGCAGCCGAAGCGCTCTTTCACCGTCGCCAATATCTCCAGACCTTTCTCCATCCCCACACCGCGCGCGGTATTATGGGATGATCGGTTGGCCTTGTCGAAGCTGGATTTATAAAGGAAAGACAGGCCCGCTTTGGCGCTGGCTTCGGCAATTCGTTCAGCCATCATCAGGGCATGATCAAGCGTCTCTATCTGGCATGGCCCGGCGATCAGGGTGAGCGGTTGATCATTTCCGATACTTATATCACCGACCCGGACCTGTTTTGTCACAATCATAGCATCCATTGTTAGAGCACTTTTTCGATGCGGTCGACGTCCACGGGGTTATTCAACTCCCAAAACAACCGCCCTCTGGCGTTCACCTCGACACAGAGGATTTTCTCACCATTTTCCAGGAACCGAAGTTGTTCCAACCCTTCATTGCTTTCCAGCGGCCCCTCCTTCCATTCCGAATAGCGGGTCAGCATATCGGGCCTATAGGCATAGACGCCGACATGGTGAAATACCGGCATGAGTGAAGAGATCGTCTTTTCGTTGACGAAGGGTATAACTTCCTTGGAGAAATAAAGCGCGCTGCCATCCCCGGCAAAGACGACCGTGGTGCCTCCCACTTGCCCCGCCGCCCGATCCGCCCTGAAATGGGCATAGGTTTCCTCGTCACAGCGCAACACCGGCGTCGCAACAGATATATCTGCCCGCTCCTGCAAGGCCGCGATCAATTCTTCCAGAAACCACGGCGGCGTCAGCGGGGCATCCCCCTGAAGATTGACAATAAGATCCGGGGCGTGGCCCAGTAAGGGCAGCGCTTCGGCACATCGTTCAGTACCATTGCGGCATGCCTCGCTTGTCATAATGACCTGCCCGCCGAAATCCGTAACGCAACGCGATATCCGCTCATCATCGGTCGCGACATATATATTGGCTGCATCCGCGACCTCGCAGGCCGTTTCCCAAGTGCGCTGTATCAGAGGTTTAGAGATGCCATCGGCCCCTCTCAACTCGACCAATGGCTTTCCGGGATAGCGCGAAGAAGCGTAGCGGGCCGGTATAAGGATCGCTACCTTCATCCAACGACCCCTGCTCTCAGGCAATCATGAATATGCAGCAGCCCCACAAGCTTGTTTTTGTCATCAACGACGAGGCAAGCCGTGATTCCATAATCACCCATCAGCTTCACGGCATCAGCCGCCAGCCATTCCCTATTCACGACGATCGGACCTGTCGTTGCGATATCATCCACCACCGAATGCCACAGGCGTCCTACGTTGCGGCGCATATCGCCATCCGTGATAATGCCGTAAATATCGTCTCCTTCCATGACGATCACCACGCCGAAGGATTTTTCCGACATGGTGATGACCGCCTCGGCCATCGGGGTTTTGCGACTGACCAAGGGAAGGGCATCGCCGACATGCATGAGATTGGCCACCTTCAGGAGCTTCGTGCCAAGCTTCCCCCCCGGATGATAGCGACGAAAATCCTCCGGCGCGGTGCCCAATAGACGGGTCAGGCCAACGGCGAGAGCATCACCGATAGCCAATGACAAGGTTGTGGAAGTGGTGGGCGCCAATCCATTGGGGCACACTTCCTCCACCGGCCCATAAGCAATCGCGACCGTTGCGTTGCAGGCCAGCGTGCTCTCCGCAGTGGCTGTCAAAGCCACCATCTTTATATCATGCACCTTGCAATAATGAATAAGGTCGGACAATTCGGTGGTTTCGCCCGAGTTGGAAAGGATCAACACCGCGCTATCCTTCTGGATCACACCCAGATCTCCATGACTGGCCTCCGCAGCATGGACGAATATCGCAGGCTTGCCGATCGACGAAAAGGTGGAAGCGATCTTCTTGCCAATATGCCCGGACTTGCCGATTCCCGCCACGACAATGGGTGCGGCCGACTCATGGATAAGCGTCAACGCCTCCAGAAATTCGTCCCCCAACCGTTCGGCGAAGGACGCCAGCGCATTGGCTTCGGCTATGATGGCTTCACGGCAAAGCAATGTGAGATCCGGGGGTGTTTCCTTATTTTTTGCTGCGCCTGCATGGGTGAGGGTCGCAGGTGGCGCATCTTCGCCCCCTTGAATGGACCCTGCCGGAACAATCATCTGCATATGACTCCAAATTCCAAAAATTTCGGGCAAGCGCGAGCGGAATCCTGTATGCGTCCTCCCCTTTCCCAATGCAATGCTACAGGCCGATCCATTTACCGCACCAAATGAATGACACACATCCCATTTCGTTATATCGACGACCACTGGCCTCAGGATAAGAAAGCAGATGTAGCACTGGCGGCAGATGCATCATTATCAAGCGTTGATTTACTAACTCAAAATTCCAATTGATGGCAGGAGCACAACCATCCTTGTCTACTATCGCCGCACCGTCGCACATTGCGACCCTACCCTATCTATCGGCAATGACCGGCGGACATGTAAAGCAATGGGATGAAAGGGACAGTGGCGGAGTCACCTATATCGCCGGATGGGGCGCGAAAACCTCGGGCAGGCGCGCGGAGCGGCTGGCTCACCGCCATGGGCTGAAACCCCTATATCTGGAGGACGGCTTTTTGCGATCCTTCGGCATGGGAGATCATTTTCCGCCCTTGTCACTGGTCGCCGATGATATCGGCATCTATTATGACTGCACCCGACCCAGCGCGATCGAGAACCTGCTAAATTCCGAGACGGACCTGCTATACGGCATCCGGGAAGACGTTGCCCGCGCCCGCCAGTTGATCCTCGACCATCAGCTGAGCAAATATAATCATGCGCGGCCCTTCGACCCTGACTGCCTGCGACCGGATGACCGCAAACGCATACTCATTGTCGATCAGACAGTGGGCGACCTCAGCATTACGCTGGGGGGGGCAGGCGCCGAAACCTTTCAGCAGATGTATCAGGCCGCCCGTGCGGAGCATCCCGGCGCGACGCTGTATGTCAAAACTCATCCAGAAGTCGTTTCCGGCCGCAAGGGCGGGCATTATGGCGATTTGGAAGATGATGAACAGACTGTCCTGCTGCGCGACGCGGTAACGCCGCTCAGCCTGATCGCGCATATGGACCATGTCTATGTCATTAGTTCCACCATGGGGTTCGAAGCCCTGCTGGCCGGCAAGCCCGTCACCTGCTTCGGCATGCCATGGTATGCCGGATGGGGCGCCACGGACGATCGCCTTTCTTGCCCAAGAAGGACGCGGAAACGGTCCGTGGAAGAACTGTTTGCAGGCGGCTATTTTCATTATGTCCGCTATCTTGATCCCATCACCCATGAACGCGGCACCATCTTCGATGTCATTGGCTGGCTCCTTCGCCAGCGAGAGGCGGCCGACCGCCTTTATGGCCCTGACAGGCTTGGCCGCCTGATTTGCGTGGGATTCCGCCGTTGGAAACGTATCAACCTGACGCCGATATTGTCCTTACTTCCCAATCATCTGCATTTCGTTGCCAATGCAGAGGAAGCCCGCGCCCTGAAACTACAGGGCGATGACAAGCTCATCTGGTGGGGTGCCAAAGCGCCCGCAGGCATAGCCGAACTCGGCGTGGAAACAGGCACGGCCACCTTGCGGATGGAGGACGGCTTCATCCGTTCCGTGGGCCTGGGATCGGACCTCATTGCGCCGCTTTCCATCGTGCTCGATCCCCACGGCATTTATTTCGACCCCCGCAGTCCTTCGGGACTGGAGCGGGAACTGGCTCCCTCACATTTTGATGCCGCAGAACTGTCCGTAGCCCGGAATATCCGCCGGCAGATATTGGAACGGGGCATCACTAAATATAATATGGAGGCTCGCCACCCTGCCCAATGGCCTTCCGCAGGCCAAAGCGTGCTGCTCGTCCCCGGTCAGGTTGAGGACGATGCGTCGATCCTTTTCGGATGTACGGATATTCGTACGAACAGCGCGCTGCTGGCGGCCGTCAGGACTGGCAATCCTGACGCCTTCATCGTCTACAAACCGCATCCAGATGTCCTGTCCGGCAATAGACGCGGTGCGCTCGCCCTGAAGGAAGCGCGGCGATGGGCGGATCATATCGAAACCGACCTGTCCGTGATCAGTTGTATCGAGGCTTGCGACGAGGTCCATACCATGACCTCCCTCACCGGCTTCGATGCGCTGTTGCGCGACAAGAAGGTCGTTACCTATGGCCAGCCCTTTTACGCCGGTTGGGGGCTTACCGAAGACCTCGGCATATCGGAAACGGTCCACCGACGCCGAACGGCGCGCCTCATCGTAGAGGAACTGGTTGCTGGAACGCTGCTGCGCTATCCCTTCTACTGGGATCCCGATCTCAAGGGCTTCACCAATTGCGATGCCGTCATCCGGAGGATCGTCGAACAACGTGATGCACTGGAAAAGGGCAATCAACTGGAAACTCTGAACACCGGTTTTATCCGCCGCCAGTTTCGCAAGGCCCATATTCTGATAAAGGCCTTTCTCCCCCGCCTGCGGTAAACTTCCGCTGCCGTCCGGCATGTCGGATCGGGCCGGGGGTGATCGCCTATACGTCGCCCCGGCTCCCTGCCGACTTACAGCCCCAGCGCTACTCCGGCGCCGATAGCGATCTGATAGACGATCTGCGTGATTTCCTTGAAGATCTGGCGTGATTTCACATCGACCTTGGGCAGGACGAGAATTTCATCCCCCGGCTCGATCGGCGAAACCCTGCCGCCGAAATTCATCTTGCGCGCATTGGCCTGCGTATGGGCGAAACTGCCATCCTGACGCGCGACTATGATCCGCGCACTATTCGCCTTGTTGGTATAGCCGCCCGCGCGCTGGATATAATCGCCGATCGACAGCTTGCGATCAAAGGCCACCGCATTGGGGAAGAGCACCTCACCCGACACCAGCACCAGCCCGTCATGAACAGGCACATGCAGCACATCGCCATTTTCCAGCAACAGGTCATTGCGATTGGTCGATTGCGAAATCACAACCTGCCCCTTTGGCTCGATCTTGCGCGCGCGCTCGACCCATTGCAGGATGAGTTCGGCCTCCTGCTTGCGCAGGCTTGCCTCTTCATTGGTTCCGGAACGGGCGTTGAGAGCGGAGGATTCGAGCGATTGCAGGGATGCGTCCAGTAATTCCTTTTGCCGCCGTTGCACGCTCTTGCGGAAAAGCTGGATATTTTCCGGCACCGATCTTGCCGAATAATGCACCTGACTGAGCAGATCGCCAAGACGCGAACCATAGGGCAGCACATATTCCTGCGGGCTTTCGGTTTCGCCCTCGACCCGGACCGAGATCGTCCCCGGCCTTTTATCGGCGGTGAAAGCCAGTTCATCGCCATCCTGAATGAAAATTTCTCCCGCCTGCGCGAGGGGGTAATATTCGACATTCCGAATGGTGCCCTGATTGCGGGTCACGCGAACATGGGTTGCGTCCGGGGTCGGCCTGGCAAGCGTGACGAAATAGCTGAGCGGCCTGCTATCTCCGGCAAATTCAAATCGCTTGGCGTTTTCGGCAAGGCCAGTCACCTTCACCATATCCTTGCGGGCGTTGACGAAAATCACGTCACCATCGCCAAGCTGAACCTGCGGAATTTCGCCGTTCAACAGAAAATCATAGAGGTTTATGCGCGCCCGCACCGCATTGCCGCGCTTGACCTCGATCGAAAGGAAAGACCCCCGTTCCGGGTCGATGCCCCCTGCCTGATCGAGATAATGCAGGATGCTGTCCATGCTCGTTCCCGCATAGGAACCGGGCCGATGCACGAAACCGCCGACATATATCCGCACCGGCTGCGCGGCTGCGAGGCTGGCATAGGATAGTACATTGGACCGGAACACACGGCCTACCGCCTGATTGACGACCGATTGCAGATCCTTGTTGCGCACGCCGACCAGATGCACCGGCCCGACATTGGGCAGGAAGATATTGCCCTGAGGATCAACCACAAGGGCGGATTGAAATTCAAAGGCGCCCCAAAGGCGGATCAAAATCCGATCGCCGATGGTGATGACATAATCCGGGTTGAACTGGGCGGATTCCTGATGGGCGAAGGCGCCGGTAAACAGGTTGGCGCCGAACACGTCGCTGTCCAGATTGTTCGAATAATCGAACCCCTGCGGCCGGGTGGGTTCAACCGTTTGCACCTCGCCCTCAATCGGGCCGCCCGATCTCCTTGCCTGCCCCTCTTTCGCAGCCTCTGCCGCGGCGGCGTCACGAGTCATCGATTGGCCGAGCGTGGGTTCGGGATAATCCTCAGCGGACTTGGTTTGCGTCTGCGCCTGCGCCTGCGTCAATGGCGACGCGATCAGCATCATTATCGCGGCCAGAATGGGGGCAATATATCTGGAAACCATGCGTTATCAGTCCCTGTGATCTCTGACGATCGCCATCAGCAAATGCGCCACACCGGCAAAAAGCATCGCCATGATCGCATAGAGAGCCGTCTCATACAGCCGGCGCGGCTGTTCGGAATATTCGGGCAGGGATGGAGTCTGCACGATCGACATCTTCTTGATCGTACGGGTGCCTTCCACCCGCCCCTTTTCCAGCCCGATCAGGGCCGTCTTGTATAGATCCTGCGCAAAGCCCGCTTCCATTTCCAACCGCTGGAATTCCTCGGTCTTGCTGTTCAGCCTGTTGCCTTGCGGCGAAACCAGCCGGGCATTTTCTTCCTCGATCTGTTCGCTGATCGCGTCGATCTGCTGCCGCAATTCCACCAGCGCGGGCTGATCGGAAACCAGATAGGCCTGCATCGCCGTCAGTCTGGTCTGAAGTTCCGTCCGCTGCGCCTCCAACTGCGCCACGATCGAACCGATCGACTTGGCGGTGGCTGCGGGCGATACGAGGCCGTTTTCATTTTGATAATCCAGAACCGCCTTGCGCGCGGCCATCGCCCGCTTGCCCAGCACGGCCACTTCCTTTTCGAGGAAGGCGACCTGATCCCGCGCCAGTTCATGCGCCATGGCGTTCATGAACCGCTCGCCCTCCCGCACCAGCGCCTTGTTGATCTTTTGCGCCATGCCGGGGTCGAACCCCTGCACCTTGACGACAAGAACCCCCGAATAATCATCATATTCGATGCTCACGCGGGAGAGGTAATAATTGTGCAGTTCCTCGATGGTCGGGTCGGTCGCCATCCGGGAAAACGGGTCGATCCGCCAGGACGAATAATGCTCCCGCAGATTGAGTTCCCGGTCCAGTTTGCGGACAATATCCTTCGAGCGCAGAAAATCGCGCAGGATCAACTGGTCGCCCCGGTTGCCGGTCGAGGCCCCGGTGAGGAATGTGGAGATATCAAGGCTGCTGATCGCGCTCAGTTCCGTCCGCTGCACGATGACATGGGATTCCGACACATAGCGATCGGAGGCGATGAACAGCCAGTAGATTCCGGCGATCGCCGTGAATATGAGCGCCGCCGCCAATACGGGGTTGCGCCGCACAAAGGGAAGAACCCCTCCCTTTACGAATTGGGAACCGCGCGAGGCGAGATCCGTAAATTGCAGATCGAGAACCTCATGCTTCATAGGGCCAACTCGTCATTATAGGCTTTCAGCGCGTCACCAATCTGGTCGAACCAATAGGCCTTGCCATTGTTCAACCATATCCCCGCCTCGCAAAATTCCCGCAAGGTCGCTTCGCCATGAGCGACCATGATCAGGCTGGAACGCCCGACCAGATTGGCGAAAGCCTGCTTGGCCTTTCGCCGGAAGGCCGTATCCCCCACGGACGTAATTTCGTCGGAAATATAGACGTCGAAATCGAAAGCGAGCGAAAGCGCGAATTGCAGGCGCGCCTTCATGCCGGAGGAATAGGTCTTGACCTGATCGTCGAACGCCTCGCCAATTTCGGCAAATTGCTGAACATATTCCAGCTTTTCAGGGATTTCCTCTTCCTTGCCATGGATGCGGCAGACGAATTTGGAATTTTGCCGCCCGGTGAGGGAGCCTTGCAAGCCGCCGCCAAACCCCATCGGCCAGGACACGCTGCACTGACGCTTCACCCTGCCGCGCGAAGGGCGGTCCACCCCGCCGATGATGCTGAGCAAGGTCGATTTCCCTGCCCCGTTCTTGCCCACAAGCCCCACATTGAGATGGGTCGGAATGGTGAAACTCACGCCTTCCAGTACCCATTTGCCGGGGCCATGGTCCGTCCGATACCGCTTATAGACATCGTCGACGATAATCACTTCGTCACCATCAGGTTGGAAAAGCGCCGATGCAGCAACAGGCCGATGAATATGCCGACAAAGGCCACGTCGAAAAGATAGGACAGGTCAATGCCCGGCGCTGAATGATAATAGGGCGCAAATCCTTCCCTCGCGCCATCGAGGCCATGCACGATAGGATTGATGAGCAGCCAGTCCCGATAAGGTTCGGGCACGGTGGCGATCGGGAACATCACGCCGGAGACGAAATAAAGCGGCATCATGACCATATTGCTGATCTGCCGGAATTCCGGGGCGACTTCGGCGCTGGCGGAAATAATCAGGCCGAAGGCAACGCCCAGCAACCACAATCCGAAAAAGCCGCCCAGAACGGTCAGCGGGTCATAGGGAATGACATCATGGCCCAACATCAGGATGCCGGTCAGGACCACGGAGATGACAACCACCATCAGGATCATTTCCAGCAACCCGCGCATCAGCACCGTGTCGATCGGCAAGACCTGGCGATAGGAAAACAACGCCCTGTTGGCATCGATGGCGCCGGCCATCTGATTGGCCGTGCGGCGGAACAGGAAAAAGCCCTGAAGACCGATGACCAGCCAGATCAATGTATCGATGCCGCCAATGGTGTGCTGACGAATGCCCGAGTAAAGAAAACCCAATATCGCCATGTGGACGACCGGTTCGGCCACCAGCCAGAACCAACTCGCACGGCTGGAAAAGAGGCGCGACAGCGCCTCTCGCAACAATAGTGCTTTCCAGACCGACAAAGTGATTCTGAAGGAGTTGCGGTATAGTTCCAAATTCACATTCCAGATTTTGGTTTATTTCAGAATCTTCATCACAAGATAAGCTGATTATTCTGCAAAATCCCCGACGTCACCGCAAAGCTCCGTGTCCGATATCAGCGATAACGAACCCAACTCAGCGTATGGCGTCTAGTCCCTCTCTTCTGCCCTGTCAAACCTGTCCGGGAACCGGATGTCATGCAATCGTCACAAGCAAGGGAGATGTTGAATTTAAAATATAACATATTGAAATAATTATTATTTTAGAATTAACATGGATATGCCACCCCCCGATTTTCATGAAAGGCGCCTTCGGCCCCGCGCAGGCAAAATGAATAATCACGCCCAGCCGGGGGATATCCACGCCATCGAAGCGCTTCATATTCAGGGATAATGGAGACATCCCGGCCCCGAAATTCCCGCTCGCCAGAGCCGCACACCCACGCAGGCGGCTCCCCGTCTCCGCCATTCATCCGATATTTGCAACGTTACGGCTCTAAGGGCGGCAGAATAATGGGCGAGCAGCACCCGGATTCCCGCCTGCACCGATCAACGCGGCGCAGCGGGTTGCCTGTCAGGCCGATAGCCGCAACGAAGATGAACAGGGAAATGGAGCGGGTGAAGGTATTACAATAAACCACTACAATTGTTCACTATTTTTTGTTATAATAGCCTACACAGAACCTGCACAGGCACGGGGAATCAATCACTTACCCTGCTATTCTGCACAGTTTCTGCACAGTAGGAAGCAGGGAAATGAGTTTCATCCTCGATAAAGAGCAGGTCAAGCCGGGCCTCATTATCTTCCGGCGCGGCGATGTCGGGCACGACAACTACTATTGCCGCGTCAGAATCCAGAACGAGGACAGATATAAGACAATTTCGCTCCGCACAGCAGACAGGCAGGCAGCGCGCGACCGGGCGCTGGACGAATATGCCGATATCCGTTTTCGGGTGAAACATGATGTTCCGGTATTCAATCGCCCCTTCTCGCAGGTGGCGGAGGAATACGCCGACGCCCAGCAGCGTCGCGCCAACGCAGGGGAAGTCAGTAAAGCCCGCTCACGAAATATCAGAAGCAAGATCGACGGCCCGCTCAAGGCTTATGTCGGCAGCACACAGATTCATCTGGTGACGCAGGAGCGCTGGGCCGACTATCCGCTGTGGCGACGGGAAAACGGCGAAGGCCGTCGCAAAGGCGTCATCAGCGATTCAACCATCCGTATTGAGATGACCATTTTCGCTGCGATTATGAATTTCGCTATCAGCAAGCGGTATGTGCCCGCGCACCACCGCTTTGAAGGTATGCCAAAGCTGAAATCCAACCGCCGCGACGAGTTCACGCTTGAGGAATACCGCAAGCTGCACACGAAGGGGCGCAAATGGATGAAGGAGGCGACCACGCCGCAGGGCGTCTGGTATCGCCAGATTTGCTACAATTTCATTCTCATCATGTGCAACACAGGGATGCGCCCGCCCGAGGCGAAGAACCTGCGCTGGCGGGACATTACAACTGCCAAGGACAAGGACGGGCAGGAAATTCTTGTCCTCTATGTTCAGGGTAAAGGCAAAACCCGCAAACTGATCGCTCCAATCAGCGTCGGAAAATATCTTGATCGCGTGCGGGAGTTGTCCAAGGCGACCAAACAGGACGATCACGTATTCACGATCATCAACGGCAAACCCGCCAAATGGCTCTACCGTGATACTGTCGAAGAACTGCTAAAATATACCGACCTTCGAGAGGGGCCGAGCGGCATTCCCCGCACGACCTATTGTTTCCGTCATACCTACGCCACCCTGCGACTGTCCGCAGGTGTCGATGTTTATATCCTCGCCCAGCAGATGGGCACATCAGTCAAAATGATCGAACAGCACTATGGGCATGTGAACACCATCAAGCACGCCGACCGCGTGTTGATGGGCATTGGCGGATGGGACGCCATGCACAATGAAATGAACGAGGAGATCGACAAGCTGGAAGCTAAGGCGAAAGCTGTTGAGTCCATCAAGGCCAAGCAGACGGATAAGCCGTCGCGACCCAAACGCTAGGCGGGCATCGAGCCAGCAACCGGGTCCGGTTGCCGATGCTTCAAGCCTTGCGTTCTGCCGGATTCACAATGCGCCGCTGGCGCTTCTCGATTGTGAACCGGCTGGCGGTTTGGGGAATCAAGCTGTGTCGAGTTCGACACGGCCCCCGTGCCGCCTTCTTCCTGCCCGTTGCCGCTGGCAATCTTGAGGGCAGCACTTGCAAGCTGCACCATCCGAAGGATGTCCATGCGTCAGCTCTTATCATCTTCTTTGCTGATATACCGCGAGCCGCGTGAGCTTCCATTGGCCACCGCAGTCCGTGCGGTTTCATCGTTCCACAACAGGCGCTGCGGCTTTCCCCGCAGGATTGTTTTCTCTCCGCGCTTGATGCTTTCACCTGCCTTGAGCAGGATGATAGGCCGTCCGGCATATTCGTCTTTGCTAATGGTGCAGGCGCGCACTAAGAGTTTGACCCAGCCATCCTTGCCGCGCTCGATGACCTCGGCGGCAATAAGCCTCTCCCCGATACGCAGCGCCTTGCCGCGCCTGCGTCGATCATAGATGCCCTCTGTCCAACGGACGACATCCGCAGCTATGAAGTCCGTAGCGGGAACCCATTGATCCATCCGCTGACACCCCGACCGAGCTGTTCCTTTCTCTATTGGAACATGAAAGCCGGATAATTTGGTTGCGAGTTGCTGCGCCGCCCCCTGAGGGGCGAGCGAGCCATGCGGCGAATAGCGGTCTTATTCGCCGCATCATGTGCGGCGAATGCCCCTTAAGTCTGATATTTTCGTCAATTCACCGTATTATCTCATATAAATTCGGAATTTTCGCGATTGGAGGGTAGCTTATCCCACCGCTTCTGCCCGGCCACCTGATGCTTAATGGAAACTTTTTCGGAATTTATCTTTCTTAAACTGGCAAAATTCGGTAAACTGGTATCGAAAGGCGCGCTTAATGTCCGAATTTTCCCCCGCCACTTGTCCCGAGGTATTCGTCTCGCATACCGCCATCTCCGATGCCGTCTATGCCGCCGTGGGGCGCGGAGAGCTGCGCAAAATCGGCTCGCGCCTCTATACCCGCAATCTCACCGAAGATCCCGAACGGCTTGTCCGCCGGAACTGGTATCACCTCATCACCAGCTACTACCCCGATGCGCTGATTACAGATCGCACCGCGCTTGAGAACAAGCCCGCCGCAGACGGATCGGTTTTTCTCATCTCGGAAAAAGGCTCCGAAACCGCGCTCCCCGGATTGACCCTTAGACCGCGCAAGGGGGCAGCCGCCATCGACAGCGACAAGCCATTTGCAGGCGGCGCGTTGCTGGCCTCAACCCCGCGCGCCTACCTTGAAAATATGCGCACTTCGCGCGCGCGGGGTGGGCGTGTTCCCCGCACCCTAACCCGCGAAGAATTAGAGCAACGCCTTGACGCGCTGTTGCGCACCCAGGGCGAAGGTGCGCTCAATAAGCTGCGCGACGATGCGCGCGCCATCGCGCCATCGCTCGGACTTGAGACCGAGTTTGACGAATTGAACGACCTGATCGGCGCATATCTGGGGACCCGCGAGGCTAAGACCGAAAGCGCCGTGGGCAGAGCACGCGCCGCAGGTCAGCCCTTTGACCCCGACCGCATTGTGTTGTTCGAGAACCTGTTTGGCGCGCTGCGCGAGGCCATTCCCGCGCCGCGCATAGCGTCGGCGCAAACCGGCACGGCCATTGCCAATCTCGCCTTTTTTGAAGCCTATTTCTCCAACTTCATCGAGGGCACCGAGTTCAGCGTCGGCGAAGCCCGCGAGATCGTCTTTGAAGGGGCAATCCCCGCCGAGCGCCCCGAAGATGCCCATGACGTGCTTGGCACGTTCCGCATCGTCTCCGACATGCAGGACATGAGCATCCTTCCCGCTAACGCCGAAGAACTGGACGCGCTCTTGCGCCGCCGCCACGCTACGCTGATGCAGGCAAGACCGGACAAACACCCCGGCAGCTACAAAACCAAGGTCAATCAGGCGGGCAGCACCGTTTTCGTCGCGCCGGAACTGGTCAACGGAACACTTGAGCGCGGGTTTGAATTTTACCGTGCGCTTGAAGAACCCTTCCAGCGTGCCGTGTTCATGATGATGCTGGTCAGCGAGGTGCATCCCTTCGCCGATGGCAATGGGCGCACCGCCCGCATCATGATGAACGCCGAACTGGTCGCGGGCGGACAGGAACGCATCATTATCCCGACAGCCTATCGCACCGACTATCTGGGCGCACTCAAAGCCTTCTCCAAGAACGGCCAGACCGCGCCGCTTATCCGTATGTTGGACGTTGCTCAAAGCTACACCGGCATGATTGACTGGAGTGATTTTGAGCGCGCACGCACCATGCTCGATGAAACCAACGCTTTTGCCGAGGGGGCGGACGCCAAGCTGCGGATTCCTGCGGGAGCGTTATCGTGACCGGCGAAGGATTGGGGCCGGACAACGCGATATGGGATGACGGCGAATGGATAAGCTGGGACGAGATTAACCAGCAAATCCAATACAAAGAATGGCGTGCGCGCTATCCCAATGCCGACCTGTCATTGGTGCCGATCTTTGAATCCTTGATCGGCGTTGCGGAGGAATACCACCAACTTACCGGTAGCCATTTGCAGGTCTATGGCGACATCGGCGAACTCTACGGGGCGATCACCCACGGGATCAAACTGCACCGCAACTACGCCAAGGGATCGGACGGGCGGCTTGGCAATCACTTTGTCGAGGTCAAGACCATCACCCCGTTCAAGAATTGCGATACGGTCGAAATCAACCTTGACCGAAATTTCAGCCAAGTGCTGATCGTCAAGATCAACGCCGATTTTGAAGTGCGCGGCAAGCTTATTGACCGCAAGGCTCTTCCGAAGGGTAAACTGCGGGGCAACAGGTTGCGCATCGACTGGGCGCAGTTTGGCAGCTCGTGAGTTAGCTGTTCGCCGTCGATCTTATACGAGCAGGCAAAGCCTGCGATGACGAACGCAGCCCTTAGCACCCCGGCGGCTTTGGCCCACGCGGCTTGGGCTGCTGTTGCAGACGCTGGATAGCAGCGTCGATATTTTGCAGTGAAGCGTAGATATGCGGGTTGAGAAAGACCGACTGACCCATGCTGCGCAGATCGGCCATGATGCGGCCACGCAGCGCGCGCAGTTCCTGTTCGTTCATGCCGTGCAGCTCGTTGGGGGCGATGAATTGTGACATGATTTTTCTCCCTGTCTGAACCGCGACCATCGCGGCCTTCATAAGCAGACAGAAGCAGGGCGTTCGCCTGTGACGCACCGTGAGGTCGAAACGAAGTGGAGAAGCCGTGAAACGGCTTGCGGCGTAATGGGGCGAATCCCCTGCAAGGATGCGAATAAAGAAGGTCGAGAGTGTCGGGTTGCCCGCTGGCGATCGGGCAGCATTTGCGCGCGAACTGTGGCCCGAAGAACGCTACCCGTTCCTCTATCAAGAGGTGCCC
Source organism: Sphingobium sp. (assembly GCA_050252755.1). Taxonomy (GTDB): domain Bacteria; phylum Pseudomonadota; class Alphaproteobacteria; order Sphingomonadales; family Sphingomonadaceae; genus Sphingobium. The sequence goes on along the minus strand of JBFWKI010000007.1, from coordinate 96,434 downwards.
GAGGATATTCGCCGTCCTTTGTGGGAGGACGGGAAACTTGTTGGCGGTCAGGATATTCCTTGGATGGCCGACCGCCATTTCAGCGCGGGACTGACGAAGGCCGCAGCACAAAGCGGCCTTGCAGCGGCGCTGATCGCCCTTTTAGCACAACCGCTGTTGCTGCTGGCGTGGAAGGGCTTCGCCTCGCAAAGCGCAACTGCCGAGCCTGTCCTGCTCGAACAATTCCCCGGCGAAGCGCCTGCCTATGTTTCGGGCTGGGATGTATGGCAGACCGTGGCAGCGGACTTCACCGCAACGCTGTTCGGCGGTGCCATCACCATCTTGGGCCTACTGGCCGCATGGCTGTTAATTGCCGTGGGCGTTGGCATCCTCGTCGCCATCGCCGCCATTGAGCATTGGCGGCGCGAGGCATCGGCCCCCTATGAAGTTTTGTCCAAGGATGCGCATGTGCGCTGGCCATTTCGTGCCGAGGCGCGGGAGATCGCGCGCGCAGGCTATGTGCGTCAGGTCGCTCATGCGACCGACTATCTGGCAGACGCGCCGCTGTTTCACCTTGGCAAGGGCACGGGCACCTTGCGCGTGCGCGGTGACATGGCGGCTCCAAGCAAGGGGCAAACCCTCGCTCTCGACGGGGAGTCCCTGTTCCAGCACCTGCTGGTGTTTGGCGGCACGGGCGACGGCAAGACCACGGCGATTCTGAAACCACTGCTGCGTCAGGTATTCGCAGAGCCGGAGTGCGGCGCATATATCACCGACGCCAAAGGCGTGTTGTGGCACGACGCCGAGAAGATCGCCGCCGCCGCAGGGCGGTCGGGCGACGTTCTGCGTATCGGCACAGGCACGGGCGACCTTGGCGTGAACATCACCGCCAGCCTCGCACCCAGCCACGTCGCTGCCGTCCTGCGCTCTGTTCTCGCGCAGGTCGGCGGGGCGCAGGGAGATACCTTCTGGCCCGACATGGCCGCCAACCTCATGCGCCATGCGCTCACCGTTGGCCGCGCCTATGCGGCAACACCAGAGGGAGAAGCGGAAGCTTCGCGCGTTCATCCGTCAAGCCTATGGTGGGCGTATCAAACTGTGCTGGACGAAAAACGCCTGCAATCCGCCTGCGATGCAATTGCCCGCGCCAACAAAGCCTGCCTTGAGGCGATGGAGGACGCCCGCAAAGCGAGCGATCAGGAAGCCCTCTTGCGCCAAATCGACCGCATGGGGGTGTTGTCGGCATCCGATGTCGCCGCCAGCTTGTCCTATGTGACGACCACATGGAAGGACATGGCGAAGGACACCAAGACAGGTATCACCGCCAATATCTCGCAGCTTATGGACGGCTTTGCTGGGGCGACGGCCTTACGCGAGCGTTTTCTCTGCGGACAGGACAGCAACCCCAAGTCTACCGCTTCACATGGCGCGGCATTGAGATCGAGGCTACCTATAGTCCCGTTCAATGGGGCGTCATCGCCCATCTTGAAATCCGCAGCATCGAGCCGCCACGTGCCCCGCTGCCTATCACCGAAACGGGCTACCTCTCGCATTTCCACCCTTGTGGAACAGTTGAAGCCAACGGCGGCGATGTTGTCGCGCAGGTCACAGCATGGCTGGACGAGGATGCGACAAAGCCTGCATGGCGCGCCTATGTTGCCAAGAGCCGCCAAGGCGAATTGTTCTGACGAGGGGAAACCGCGCCAACAGCGCGGGTTTCCCATTCCGCCCCAAGCCCCGGAACCCCGCCCGAGAATCGCGGCAAAGCCGCAACGTGTCTGTGATGACGAGATTGCTCGCCGCCGCTGTTGTCGGCATCAAGCGACGAACGAATCAGAATCAATTCCGCAAATTTTTCTGCACAATACCTACACAGGCAAAAATTAGTGATTTTTACCGTTATATTTCAGGTATTTAATGAAATCCAAAGATTTGGAGCGGGTGAAGGGAATCGAACCCTCGTATTCAGCTTGGGAAGCTGCTGCTCTACCATTGAGCTACACCCGCGATAGCGCGCATTTCCCCGGTTTTCGGGCCGGTGTCAAGTCTCATTCCTGCATGTCCCGCCAACCGGCCCGGTTTTGAAATTCCAGCGCTGAGCATCCAACAGGGCTGGCAGCCCGCGCAAGGACGATATAACAGCTTTGCCATGATCCATTCCGTTGAAGCCCTGCGCGCCGATATCGACAGTCTTTGCGCGATCGAGCCGGCCCTTGCCGCCGCCCTGCGCCGCCTCGATTACCCGGAACCACGCGTGCGCGCGGCGGGATATGAAACGCTGCTGCGCACGATTGTCGGCCAACAAGTGAGTGTGGCGGCGGCGGCGGCGGTCTGGAACCGGCTGGAGGCCTTGCTGGATACCGGCTGTCCCCCCGATCACCTGCTCAGCCAGTCAGAGGAAGCCCTGCGCGCCTGCGGCCTTTCCCGGCAGAAACAGGGCTATGCCCGCAGCCTTGCCGAACTGGTCCTTTCGGGGGAGGTCGATCTCCATGCCCTGCCTGCCGATGACGAGGAAGCGATCGACCTGCTCGTCCGCATCAAGGGGATCGGTCGATGGTCCGCCGAAATCTACCTGTTGTTCGCCGAGGGGCGGCCCGATATCTGGCCCGCGGGCGATCTGGCGATACGGATCGCGGTCGGTCAATTGCTGGATATGCCCGATCGCCCTTCCGAAAAGCAAACCCGCGACATAGCCGAACGCTGGCGTCCCTATCGCAGCGCCGCCGCCCTGTTCGCCTGGCACCATTATAACGGCGCGACCCTGTGACGCCTCCCCTGCCGTCGCCCCTGCTGGCTGCCCGGAACATCGCCTGTCAGCGGGGCGGGCGGATGATCTTCGCAGGACTCACGCTTTCCGTCCTGTCGGGGCAAAGCCTGCTGGTGCGTGGTCCCAACGGGGCCGGCAAATCCAGCCTGTTGCGATTGCTGGGCGGGTTGATCCCCTGTCGGCATGGAGAGGTGGAGCGCCACGCCCCCCTTGCTCTTGCCGACGAAAATCCGGCGCTCGACCCCGATCGCCGCCTGGGTCAGGCCCTCGCCTTCTGGGCGCGGATAGACGGGGCCAAGCGCGAAAGGCTGGACCGCGCCATTCATCACTTCCGCCTGCGGGATCTGACGGAGATTCCGGTGCGCATGCTTTCGACCGGCCAGCGCAAACGCGCCACTCTCGCCCGCACCATGGCGAGCGGCGCGCGCGTCTGGTTGCTCGATGAACCGGGCAACGGGCTGGATGCCGCATCGCTGGATGCACTGGCCCAAGCGATGACGGCGCATCAGGCCGAAGGCGGGGGCATTATCGCCGCATCCCATTTCGACCTGTCCCACCGGTTTGAATCCATGGTCGAACTCCCGCCGCGATGACCCGCTGGTTCCTGCCCCTTATCCGGCGCGATCTGCGGCTTGCATGGCAGGGCGGCGGCCTCTGGATGCCGGTGATCTTCCTGTTGCTGGTCGCCAGTCTCTATCCTTTCGCCGTCGGCCCCGATGCGCGTCTGCTGTCCGCCACGGGAGGGGGCATGTTGTGGATCGCCGCCCTGCTCGCGGCCCTACTGCCGGTGGACCGGCTGATCGGCCCCGATCGGGACTCCGGCTTTTTCGATCAACTGCTGCTGCGCGGCGTGGGCGACGAAATGATCGCCCTTGCCAAGCTGATCGCGCATTGGCTGGGTTTCGGGCCGCCGCTCATGATCGCGCTGCTGCCTGCCGCCGCGCTCCTCAAGCTGGACGGCGGCACCATAGTGCGCCTTGAACTCGGCCTGCTGATCGGGACGCCTGCCCTTGCGGCGCTGGGCGTACTCATCGCGTCCCTTACCGCCGGGCTGCGCAGCGCGAGCGCCCTTGCGGGGTTGCTTGTCCTGCCACTGGCCGTGCCGATCCTCATCTTCGGCGCGGGGTCACTGCATCCCGAAAGCGGCGCCGCGCTGAAATTTCTGGCGGCGATTGCCCTGCTGCTCATCGCGATCACACCGATCGCAGCAGGGGCAGCCCTGCGATCCGCACGGGAATAATCGCGGGCGGATCGACATTGGCCCAAGGCCGTCTGCGACTCCAGCCCTGTCCACCTGCAAATAGCGACCTTCCGCGCTTCCGATACTCACGGACCTTAAGTCCGCTGCGTTCCGGGGCACGAAAAATCACCATATTGGTCCATGGCTGTCTACGATTCCGACTCGCCATCTTCTGAATGTCGATTGGCCCTCCTTCGGCTTTGCTCCCGACAGGGCATCCGCGTCCCGCACTATGCCCCGGATCGAAGAAATCCCACCTCGTATCTGCTGCGGCCGCCGGTCCGTCAGATCGTCATCCAATCCACAAGGCGGATCGGCAGTCAGATGGAAAGCAGCCATTTTCAGGCTATCATGGCTGGAGTCGCAGACGGCCTTGGGCCAATGGCGATCCGCCCGAAAGCTAACCGTCCCGCGACCAGCGCGCCCATATGGCGGTCGGCAGCATCAGGCCCCTCGCCTCCTCCCGCACGGCCAGTTCTCCCGCCTCGACCTTGCCGGGCAGGTCGGCAAAGGCCTGCGCCAGCAATTCCCCGATCGCCAGCGCGGACATGCGCACCGCATAGACGGTCAGGAACAGGAACCGGCTGTCGGCATCGAGCAGCGCCCGGCAATTGGCGATCAGGGCGGGCAAATCCTGCTCTAGACGCCAGACCTCTCCATCCGGCCCGCGCCCATATTTGGGCGGATCGAGCAATATGCCGTCATAGCGCCGCTCGCGACGAACCTCGCGCGCGATAAATTTCTGCGCATCATCGACAATCCAACGCACCGGCCGATCCGCCAGCCCGGAAAGCTCCGCATTGGCGCGCGCCGCCGCGACGGATTTCTTCGACGCATCGACATGCACCATCTGCACGCCTTGCGAGGCCATCGCCAGCGTGCCCACGCCGGTATAGCCGAAAAGGTTCATGCACTGCGGCGCATCCATCCCCCGCACCTGATCGCGCATCCAGCCCCAGACCGGCGCCATGTCCGGGAAAAAGCCCAGATGCCGAAAGGGGGTGCAACTGGAATGAAAGCGCACATCCTCCCACCCCAGTTCCCAGCTTTGGGGCAGGTTGCGATTATCATAATACCAGCGCCCGCCCCCATCTTCATCGGCGCCGGGAATGAACTCGGCGTCCGACGCCCAGTCCTGTGACGCGGGCGCCCACATGGCCTGCGGTTCCGGCCGAATGAAACGGTAGCGGCCATAGCGTTCCAGCTTGCGGCCATGCCCGCTGTCGATCAGGCCATAATCGGCCCATGGCTCGCCGATAAGGGTCGAAAGCTCCACGGGCCTTCCCCCGTCCTCAGGCGCGCGGGACGGCGCGTTCGGCGATATAGGCCGTCACCGCCTCGAACGTAGCGGGCAGGCGCGCATAGCTTTCCTCGCGATCGAACAACGTGCCGATGCGCGCGGGCAGGCCGGGCCGCAGCCCGATGGCGCGCTCCACCGCATCCCGGAACTTGGCGGCGTGCGCCGTCGCCAGCGTCACCACCGGCACATCGGCGGGCAGATCGTCGGCCGCCAGCGCTGCGGCAAGGCCAACCGCGCTATGCGGGTCGATCACCTGCCCCGCGCCCTCAAAGGCCCAGCGCAGCGCGAGGTTCATCTGATCCGCATCGACCCGGTGCGATGCGAAGAGCGCGGAGGCCCCTTCCCGCTGCGCATTGGTGAGGCGCATCGCCCTGCTCGCCTCGAAACCGCGCATCTGCTCGGCCAGCGCGGCGCCATCGCGCCCGCCGACATCGAACAAAAGCCGCTCGAAATTGCTGCTGACCTGAATGTCCATGCTTGGGGTCGCGGTCGGGACCACCGTGCCCTGGCTATAATCCCCCTCGGCCAGCGCGCGGTGCAGAATATCGTTCACATTGGTCGCGACGATGAGGCGGGCCACCGGCAGGCCCATCCGCGCCGCGACATAGCCCGCGAACACATCCCCGAAATTGCCGGTCGGCACGGAGAAAGCCACCGGGCGATCCGGCGCGCCCAGACGCACGGCGGAATAGAAATAATAGACGACCTGTGCCATCAGCCGCGCCCAGTTGATGCTGTTCACCGCCGACAGGTTGAACCGGCCGGAGAAATCCGGGTCGTTGAACATCGCCTTCACCAATGCCTGCGCATCATCGAAACTGCCTTCGATCGCGATATTATGGACATTGGGCGCAAGCACGGTCGTCATCTGCCGCCGCTGCACATCGCTCACCCGGCCATCGGGGTGCAGCATGAAGATATCCACCTTCTCGCGCCCTGCCACCGCATCGATCGCGGCCGACCCCGTATCCCCGGACGTCGCGCCCACGATCGTCAGATGATCGTCCCGGCGCGACAGGAACCGCTCGAACAGCAACCCCAGCAATTGAAGCGCCACGTCCTTGAACGCCAGCGTCGGGCCATGGAACAGTTCCAGCATCCAGTGCCGGTGGTCGAGCTGGATCAACGGCGTCACCGCGCGATGGCTGAACCGGCCATAAGCGGCAGTGCACAGTTCGCGCAATTCCTGCTCGTCCAGCGACCCGGCCACGAACGGACGCATGACCACCACCGCCGTATCGACATAGGACAGCCCGGCCATCGCGGCGATCTCTTCGCGCGAAAAGGCCGGCCAGCTTTCGGGCAGATAAAGGCCGCCGTCCGCGGCCAGACCCGCAAGCGTTACTTCCTCAAAACCCAGCGCCGGTGCGCCGCCTCTTGTGCTGACATATTTCATGGGATTGCCGCCTAGCTTGCCAGCGCCGCGCGGGCAAGGATTAAGAATCGCGGTCCTGCGCGGATTGCCTGCGCGATAGGGCGATGCCATAAATGAGCAGGGCGATGATCGCGAAGGCGAACCATTGCAGCGCATAGCCCAGATGATTGTTGGGAATGCTCGCTATCTGCGGCGGCGCGGCGGCCTTCAACGCGGGGTCGAGCGCCACATCGGCGATCAGCATCGGCCGCAGCGTGACCTTGGGGCCGGTCAAATGCCCCAGCAGGGAACGATGATCCGGCTCTTCCACGATCCACCCGCTGACCTGCCCGCCATTCCATCGCGGCTTGAGATCGGGCCGCGCCGCGATGCCCGCCTCTATCAAGGTTCCCGGCCCTTCCGCCCCCGTGCTGCAATGCGCGATCAGGCGAAAACCGGTTGAACCATCCGCGGCCTTTCCGGCGTCGGTGGACCAGCTTTCCACCCGCAGGCATTGCGTCGCGGATCGGCGGAACAGCATTTCCGGCGGCACTGGCCCCAATTTGGGATAGGCGACCGCAGGCTTATCGAGATTGGCGCGGATCAGCGCGATCGCCGCTCGCTTCTGATCATGCCGCTGAAGCTGCCACACGCCCAGCCCCGCCATGCCCAACGCCACCGCCGCCACGAGAACGGTCGGCACGATCGGCCAGCGACGCGGGAAAAAGGCCATATCAGCCTTCATCCTGTGGCGGCGTCGGGACAGGATGACCTCGTTCTTCAGGCCGATCCCGTTTTTGTTCGAGGAGAACGCCTTCCCGCGCCTTGTTGCGATATTCGAGGATCAGCAACACGCCCTTGGCCAGCCTCAGCGACCCGGCGACGCAGGCCATGGTCAGCAAGGGCCATATCACGACATGCAACAGCAGCGGCGGCCGAAGGGAAAACTCGACCGCGAGAGCCAGCCCCAATATCAGCGCGCCGACGATCATGGTCAGGAAAGCCGCCGGGCCATCCCCCACATTGAACTGCTCATAATCCAGACCGCAGGCGCGGCACCGGGGCGCAAATCGCACTGTCGTCGCGAATAACGTCTGCGCCCCGCATCGCGGACACAGCCCCTTGGCCGCCGCCAGCAGAAGGGGCGTCTGCTCCGCCCCTTCCCGATCAGCCGGGCTGGTCATCCGTCAGCCGGGCCTAGCCGGCGTGGACAGGCGCGCCCCACCCGCCCCATACATAGATGGACGCGAAGAGGAACAGCCAGACCACGTCGACAAAGTGCCAATACCAGGCCGCCGCCTCAAACCCGAAATGCTGCCTGGGGGTGAAGTCGCCCTGATAGGAGCGGACAAGACACACGATCAGGAAAATGGTCCCGATGATGACGTGAAAGCCGTGGAAACCCGTGGCCATGTAAAAGGCCGAGCTATACGGCGTCTCACCGAAGGGGAACGGCGCATGGGCATATTCATAGGCCTGTATCATGGAGAACAGCACGCCCAGCAGGATCGTCGCCCACAAACCCTTTTTCAGCCCTTCGCGATCGCCATGGATCAGCGAGTGGTGCGCCCATGTCACCGTCGTGCCCGAACACAGCAGGATCAGCGTGTTGAGCAACGGCAATTCGAAAGCATTGAGCACCTCGACGCCCTTGGACGGGAACAGTCCGTTGATCGGGTCAAGCTCCGAGGGGAAGAGCGAGAAGTCGAAAAACGCCCAGAACCAGCCCACAAAGAACATGACTTCAGAGGCGATGAACAGGATCATGCCATAGCGCAGATGCAGTTGCACGACCGGGGTATGATCGCCCGCGCGCGCTTCCTTCACCACATCGGCCCACCAGAAATACATGGTGGCCAGCACGCCCGCCAGACCCAGGCCGAACACGCCGGGGCCAGCCCCGCCCATCTGATCGGGATGCATCCATGTCACCCCGCCAAAGGCGAGAAGGAAGGCGGAAACCGCCCCCATCAGCGGCCATGCGCTGGGCGGAAGAATGTGATAATCGTGATTTTTTGCCCCTGCCATCGTCCCTGTTCCCTGCTTCCTTATCGACTGCGGTTTGTACCTAACGCGGCTTTCAGTTCTGCTCAACCAGATTGAAAGTATAGCTCAACGTGATCTGCTGTGTATCCTTGTTGTCGGGATCGTCCAATATCTTGGGATCGACATAATAGATCACCGGCATCCGCACCTGCTCTCCGGGCTGGAGCGTCTGCTCGGTAAAGCAGAAACACTGTATCTTGGTGAAAAAGGCCCCGGCCTGCGTCGGGGTCACATTGAACACCGCCGTTCCTGTAACCGGCTTGTCGCTCAAATTCTTGGCGATGAAAATCGCCATGTCGCGAGATCCCACGGTTACGGTGTCGGTCGGATGCTCCGGGTAAAATTCCCACGGCATGCCGGGCGCGACGTTCGAATCGAAGCGGACAGACATGGTGTGCCCCGCCACTGGCCGAACGACGACATCTGTGTCGGCTCGTTGCGTGGTGCCGTTGAAACCGGTCGTCTGACAGAATATGCGATAGAGCGGCACGGCGGCGAAACCCAGGCCGAGGCTGCCGAGCGCCAGCAATGCGCCCCCGATCAGCACGCGCCGATTGCGCCGCGCCAGATCGTGCCGGGCCGGATCCCGCGGCGCCGAAGCTGATGGAGTTACCACGGTCATCCGCCTGTCCCCGTCATCTTGGCGATGGCGATCGCATAAAATAAAATCGCCAGCGCGCCCAAAACCAGACCTGTCACCAGCGAACGGCTGCGCTGCCGCGCGCGGAACGCCTTTTCATCGAGTGGCTGCGGCATATCCGGCCCTTCCCTCTCCGTTTCCGAATGGCGATCGCTGCCCGTCATCCGACCATCCACCGATCGACGACAAGCGCGCCGAACATGATGAAGAGATAGAGCACCGAATAGCCGAACAGCCTGCGCTCGACCTTCATCAGCGCGGGATCGGTCTCCCGGCTGCGGAATACCCGGAACGCATAGAAGGCGAACACGCCCGTCGCGACCAATGCCACCGTGCCATAAACAACGCCGGTAAGGTGCAGCAGGACCGGCGCGAAGGCGGCCACGGCCATGATCGCGGTATAGCCCCAGATCTGCCGCCGGGTCGCGCGCGCTCCGGCCACCACCGGCAGCATGGGGATGCCTGCCTTGGCATAGTCGGAACGGATGAACAGCGACAACGCCCAGAAATGCGGCGGCGTCCAGAAGAAGATCAGCATGAACAGCGCCACGGGCAGCGCCGAAACATCCCCGGTCACGGCCGCCCAGCCGATCACCGGCGGGAAGGCCCCGGCAGCCCCGCCAATCACGATATTCTGCGCGGTGCGCGGCTTGAGCCAGATGGTATAGACGAACACATAATAAAGGATGGAAACGGCGAGGATCGACGCGGCAACCCAGTTGGTCGCCAGACCGAGCAGCATCACAGAGAAAAAGGACAGCCCCACGCCGAAATGCAGCGCGGTCTGTTTCTCCATGCGCCCGGCGGGCAACGGGCGGCTGGCGGTGCGCTTCATCAGCGCGTCGCTCTCCGCCTCGACCCATTGGTTGAGCGCGCCGGCCCCTCCGGCCCCCAGTGCGATGCACAGGATGGCGGTGAACGCCAGCACCCAATGGATATGACCGGGCGCCGCGAGCAAGCCGCACAGGCCGGTAAAGACCACCAGCGACATCACGCGCGGCTTGGTCAGCGCAACGAAATCCTTCCAGTCCGCGCAAGCGGCGGGATGGATGGAGGCCGATGAGTAAACCGACTGTTCCCGCGATGGCAGGACGACATAATTCATAATTCGACTAACCTCATGGAAAGGCGGACGTAGGCCCGCCTTTCCTCCTGTTCCATGCATCAGTCAATACGCGGCAGCGTTTCGAACTGGTGATAGGGCGGCGGGCTGGACAGGGTCCATTCCAGCGTGGTCGCGCCTTCGCCCCAGGGATTCCCTTCCGCCTTGCGACCGGCGAAGAGCGACCAGATCACGTTGACGAAGAAGATCAGCACGCCGACCGCCATGATATCATAGCCGTGGGTCGCGATCTGGTTCCAATAGGCAAAGGCTTCCGGATAATCGGGGTAGCGGCGCGGCATGCCCGACAGCCCCAGAAAGTGCATCGGGAAGAACAGGATGTTCACGCCGATGAAGAAAATCCAGAAGTGAAGCTGGCCCAGCACCTCATTATACATGCGCCCCGTCATCTTCGGGAACCAGTAATAGAAGCCCGCGAACAGCGCGAACACCGCACCGAGCGACAGCACATAGTGGAAATGCGCCACCACATAATAGGTGTCGTGCAGGATGTCGTCGATGCCGCCATTGGCCAGCACAACGCCGGTCACGCCGCCGACGGTGAACATGAAGATGAAGCCCAGCGCCCACATCATCGGGGTTTTGAACGTCAGCGACCCGCCCCACATCGTCGCGATCCACGAGAAGATCTTGATGCCGGTCGGCACGGCGATCACCATCGTCGCGGCGGTGAAATACATCTTCACATTCACCGACATGCCGGTGGTGAACATATGGTGCGCCCAGACGATGAAGCCGACCACGCCGATCGCCACCATCGCATAGGCCATGCCGAGATAGCCAAAAACAGGCTTGCGGCTGAACGTCGAAATGATCTGGCTGACGATGCCGAAGCCGGGAAGGATCATGATGTAGACTTCCGGGTGGCCGAAGAACCAGAATAGATGCTGGTAGAGCACCGGATCACCGCCCCGCAGGCCGTCATAGAAAACGGTCCCGAAGTTGCGGTCGGTCAGCAGCATGGTGATGGCGGCCGCCAGCACCGGCAGGGAGAGCAGCAGCAGGAACGCCGTCACCAGCACCGACCAGACGAACAGCGGCATCTTGTGCAGGGTCATGCCCGGCGCGCGCATGTTGAAAATGGTGGTGATGAAGTTGACCGCGCCAAGGATCGAGCTGGCGCCCGCGATATGCAGCGCCAGAATCGCAAGGTCGACCGCCGGTCCCGGCGAACCGCTGGTGGAAAGCGGCGCATACATGGTCCAGCCCGTCCCGGCGCCGTTGCCCGTGCCACCCGGCACAAACGAGGAGCCGAGCAGCAGCAGGAAAGCCGGAATCAACAGCCAAAAGCTGATATTGTTCATCCGGGGGAAGGCCATGTCCGGCGCGCCGATCATGATCGGCACGAACCAGTTGCCGAAACCGCCGATGATCGCGGGCATGACCATGAAGAAGATCATGATGACGCCATGCGCGGTAATCAGGACGTTCCAGAGATGATAGGCATGGTCGAGCGTCGCATCCGGCCCGTCCATGATCATGGCCCAGGTCTGGAGATACTGGATGCCGGGCTGGGCCAGTTCGTGCCGCATCAGGCCGGAAATCGCCCCGCCGATGATGCCCGCGCAAATGGCGAAGATCAGGTAGAGAGTGCCGATATCCTTATGGTTGGTCGACATGAACCAACGCGCGAAAAAGGTGGGCTTATGATCTGCATCATGATGATCATGGGCGTGGACGCCGTGCGGATCAGCTACTGTTGTGGTCATGATCGTCGATCCTCGCGTCAAATACTGGAAGAGGCCGAAGCGGCGGTTGCGGCTGCGGCGGCCTGCGGGGCTTCGCCATTGGCGTTGCCCGTCGGATCACCCCCTTGCGACTGCACCCAGCGGTCGAATTCCGCAGGCGGCAGCGCTTCGATGGCGATCGGCATGAAGCCGTGACGCACGCCGCACAGTTCCGAACACTGGCCGTAATAAACGCCCGGCTTTTCGATCGTGAACGCCTTTTCGTTCAGGCGTCCGGGCACCGCGTCCATCTTCACCCAGAGCGAAGGCACGGCAAAGCTGTGGATCACGTCCGCAGCGGTGATGATCAGCTTGATCGGGCGACCCGCCGGGAGAACCAGACGATTATCGGCCGCCAGCAGATAAGGCTCACCATTTTCCACCGCCTTTTCGGGCGGCAGCATGTTGGAAACAAATTCGCCAATGCCCTGATCGGGATATTCATATCCCCAATACCATTGATAACCCGTCACCTTGACGGTGAGCGCTTCCTTCGGCGCGGGGCGATATTGCTCTGCGATAAGGCTGATGGAAGGCACCGCGATCACCACCAGAATCAGGATCGGCGCCACCGTCCAGAACACTTCGAGCAGCGTGTTGTGCGACGTTCTGGATGGCGCGGGGTTGGCCCCCCGGCGATAGCGCGCGACGATATAGAGCATCAGCGCGAGCACGAGCAACGAGATGGCGGTGATGACCGGCAACAGCAGCGAATCATGAATCCAGCGGGCCTGCTGCCCCGTCACGGTATATTGGTCCTGAAGCGTGATTTCGCCGGGACGCGGCATGCCCACGCCTTCGGTCGGCTTCATTCGGGCAGGAGCCTGAACTGCTTCCGACGCGGGCGCGGCGGCCTCCGTCACGGGCGCGGCGGCGTTGACGGACTCGGCAGGCGCCGAATCAGATGCAGGCGCGGCGGTCGTCGCGCCGTCCTGCGCAAAGGCGGCAGGCGACGTCAAAACCGCCGGCGCGCAAGCCAGCAATCCCGCCAAGACAAGCGATTTTGCGATATTCATATGCGTTCTAATCCCCGTTCCCCTCACTGGCCAATCTTACCTGTTTCTTGCTGCGGCAGAGTGATGCGTGGGGGCGTTATAGGAGGGGTTTCCGCCAGTCTCAAGCCGCAAAAGCCGTTTTCATTGCAGGTTGCAAGCACAGCCCAACCCCCTTATCTGGCCTTTCACTCTTCTAGCATGGATCAGATTATATGACCGACGACGAGGTATTGGCGGAATTCCGCGCCGCCGCAGCGCTGCTGGAGGGGCATTTCGTCCTGTCTTCCGGGCGCCACAGTTCCAACTATCTGCAATGCGCGCGCGTGTTGATGAATGCGGAACGGGCAGCGGGGCTGGCCTTCGCCCTCGCCCAGAAGCTTCCGCGAGAGGTGCGGTCGGAGATCGATCTGGTCGTGTCGCCCGCCATGGGGGGCATCATCATCGGTCATGAAATGGGCCGGGCGCTGGGCGTCGACGCGCTGTTTCTGGAACGGCCCGAAGGCGAGTTCGTGCTGCGCCGGGGCTTTGCGATCGAGCCGGGGCAGAAAGTCCTGCTGGTGGAGGATGTCGTGACGACCGGCCTGTCCTCGCGTCAGGCGATGGACGCGGTGCGCGCGGAAGGTGGCATCGTGCTGGCCGAAGCCGCGCTGGTCGATCGTTCCGCCGGGCAGGCGGATCTGGGCGTGCCTTTCTATCCGCTCGTGACGCTGAATTTCCCCGTCTATGAAGCGGACGCCATTCCGCCGGAACTGGCCGCCATACCGGCCATCAAGCCCGGCAGCCGGAAGAACTGACCCCATGGCCGCCCTCCCGCCCCTGCGCCTCGGCGTCAATATCGACCATGTCGCGACGATCCGCAACGCGCGGGGCGGCGATCATCCCGATCCGGTCAAGGCCGCGCTGCTCGCGACGGCGGCGGGCGCGGATGGCATCACCGCCCATTTGCGGGAGGACAGGCGGCATATTCGCGATGAGGATATCGCCAGCCTGATGAGCGCGCTTTCCGTGCCGCTCAACCTCGAAATGGCCGCGACGCGCGAAATGCTGGAGATAGCGCTTCGCCACAAGCCCCATGCCGCCTGCATCGTCCCCGAAAAGCGCGAGGAGCGGACCACCGAAGGCGGGCTGGACGCCGCCGGGCAGTTCGATCAACTCGCGCCGATGGTCCACGCGCTGAGGGAAGCGGGGGTGAGGGTCAGCCTGTTCATCGAACCGGACACGCGCCAGATCGACGCCGCCATCCGGTTGCAGGCCCCCGTGGTGGAATTCCACACCGGCCGGTACGCCCATGTGACGGGGGCGGATCGCGCCGACGAATTGCGCCGGATCAGCGAGGCCGCCGCGCTCGCCGCCCGCAACGGGATAGAGCCGCATGCGGGCCACGGCCTCACCCATGACAATGTCGGGCCGATCGCCGCCATTCCGCAGATACGGGAACTCAATATCGGCCATTTCCTGATCGGCGAGGCCATTTTCTCCGGGCTGGCGGACGCCATCGCCACCATGCGCGGCCATATGGAGGCAGCGCGGGGATGATTATCGGGCTGGGTTCCGACCTCTGCAATATAGAACGAATCGCCGCCGCGCTGGACCGCCATGGCGAGCGCTTCGAACAACGCGTCTTTACCGAGGTGGAACGGGCCAAGGCCGCGCGCAGGCCCTTCACCAGAGCCGGAACCTACGCCAAGCGATTCGCGGCGAAAGAGGCTTTTTCCAAAGCCGTCGGCACAGGGTTCAGCCGCGGCGTCTTCATGAAGGATATCGGCGTGGTCAACGCGCCGTCCGGGGCGCCGACACTGGCCCTGACCGGCGGCGCGCGCGCGCGGGTCGATGCGATGACGCCTGCTGGACACAAGATCGTCATTCACCTTACGCTCACCGACGATCATCCATGGGCACAGGCGTTCGTGATTCTGGAGGCCGTGATTCTGGAGGCGGTGCCGCTGTGACCGTTCCCGCCCCCTTTCGCCGCAAAGAGATATAATGGAAAACCCCTCCCCCCTTACCCCCCCTGCGGCAACCGGGCCTTTCGCGCCGGACTGCCGGAACCGGGGCAAGGATATCGCGGTTCATGCTCACTCCCCGCATGACGGGCGGCAGGGCGAGGAGGAAGGCGAGGCCCCCAAGCCTGCCGCCATCAACTGGTGGGCGGAGATACGCAGCCTCGCGATCCTGCTGATTGGCGTGCTGATCTTTCACAGCCTTGTCGCCAAGCCCTTTTATATCCCGTCCGAATCCATGATGCCGGCACTGCTGAAAGGCGATCGGCTGGTGGTCAGCAAATATCCCTATGGCTGGTCCTATGTGTCGCCCAGCTTTCACCCGCTGCCTTTCCTGCCCGGCCGCCTGCTAGGGAAGCTGCCCGAACGCGGCGATATCGTCATCGTCACGCCGCAGGACAGCAGCGAGGATTATATCAAGCGGGTGATCGGCCTGCCCGGCGACCTTATAGAACTGCGCGCCGGGCAAGTGGTGCTGAACGGCATACCGGTCGCCCAGAAAACCCTGCCGCCGCTGATGATTCCGGTGGACGCCAATGCGCCTTGCCCTGCGGATCAGTTCCCCGGCGCGCTTACTTATGGCGATGATGGCAAGGCCTATTGCGAATTGCCGGTGCGGGAGGAAATCCTGCCCAATGGCCGCCATTATACGATCATCGACGTCGGGCCACGGGAAACCGACTGGTATGGCCCGACCCGGATTCCGGCCAATCACCTCTTTTTGATGGGGGATAATCGCGACAACAGCGCCGACAGCCGCGTTTCCTTCGCGCAAAAGGGGCTGGGCGGGCCGGTGCCGTTCGAATCGATCGGCGGACGGGCGGAGTTCATCACCTTCTCGATCGACGGAACCACCACGCTCAATCCGCTTTCATGGTGGAAATCGCTGCGTCCCGGACGAAGCTGGCTCAGCCTGCACCCGGAGCGCAACGGGGTGTATCCGCAATAAGGGCGACGGCGCGGCCCCCTGCCCTGCACGGGGTTTCACGCCGCATGGATACAGGCGTGGCGTGATGGCTTCCCGGCAGATGTCGGAAATATACCATTGGCGGGATATCAAAGGGGCAGCGCCTTCCTTGAAGGACTGTCGATCGGCTATAGGAGCGGACGATGCGGGGCCAGCCCCATCCCGGCCTGACAGGCGCAACCGGTTGCCACTATCCCACCGCCGCAATCACGTCCTTCCTTCTTTCCCATTCGGCCCCGATGACCTGAAAATGGCAGCTTTCCCAGTTGCCAGTGCTAACGGACAGCCGCAAGCGCGACCGGCACACACAGCCATTCCCAATATAGGTGAACAATCCCGCAAGACGGTTGGGGGAGGCCTTCCGGCCACCCAAATTTGCGCCCTTGATCTGTTCCTGCCCCCAAATGCAAACAGGCCAGCTTCATCAGCCGGCCCGCACGCATTGATCGATCATCGGTTTGGGGGAAGGCTCAGCGGCCGCCCGGCATGGGCGCGCCCTGCTCCATCTGCATCTGCTGCATTTCCTGCTGCATCCGCATGATATCCTCGCGCGATTTGAAATCGATCAGCTTCACGTTGAAGATCAGCACCGAATTGGGCGGGATCGGCGCGCCTTCGGGCACCTTGTCGCCATAGGCGAGATGCGGCGGCAGGAAGAGTTCATATTCCCCGCCCTGCTTCATCAACTGCAACGCCTCGGAAAAGCCGGGCACCACGCCGTCGATCGGCATGGCCGCCTGCTCACTCTCGTCGAAAACGGTGCCATCGACCAGCGTGCCGCGATAGGAAACCAGCGCGACATCGCTCGCCTTCGGGCTGGCGCCTTCGCCTTGCTTGATGACCTTATATTGCAGGCCGCTTTCGGTCGTGACGATGCCCGCAGCATCCGCATTGCGCGACAGAAACGCCGCAGGAGACGGAACGACGGCCTGCGTCCCGGCCCATGCAAGACCGGCGGCGGCAAGCGCGATAGCTCCGGCACCGATCCAGAGACGCGAGAGCGACCCCTTGGCGATCGGACGAAGCGGTACGGCAGTAACGGACATGAAACGCCTCACTCATGAGAACGGCGGGAAGGAAATCAGGCCCGGAATGCCAGCCGACCCTGTCGCGGCGATCCCATACGGGCCAAATCCCGAACTTTCGATTCCGGCGTCTTTGATCACCGGATTTTCATAGCCGGATATGCCGGAGCGGGAGGATCACCCCTGCCCCGGAACCACCCGAAACTTACCGGACGCCGTCGCGTTCCATCCGCTTGCGCTCCAGCTTGCGGGCGCGGCGCACAGCGGCGGCCTTTTCGCGGGCGCGCTTTTCCGACGGCTTTTCATAGTGCCGGCGCAACTTCATCTCCCGATAGACGCCCTCGCGCTGCAACTTCTTTTTCAGCGCGCGCAGCGCCTGGTCGACGTTATTGTCGCGGACGATGATTTGCATAAGGCCGTACAACTCCAATCTACACGGGCCGAGGGGAAGAGGCTTTCTTCCGACACACAGCCCAAACTCAAGTAAAAGAAAAGGATCGCCGCAAGGGGTCAAACCTGCGTCGTGCTGGGCGCGCCCTATCAACGAAATAGGTAAACATCAAGCGGAAAGCGCTTAATTCAGGCCATCCCACCCCGGAAAAGCGCTTTCCGCCATGCCGCCCGGCTGCCATAGAGGGCGGGATATGACGAAGTTCACGGTTAATGATCGCCCTGTCCATTATCGCATGGACCCCGACACGCCCCTGCTCTGGGCCTTGCGCGATGCGTCCAACCTCACCGGCACCAAATATGGCTGCGGGACGGGCGATTGCGGCGCGTGCACCGTCGATATCGACGGGGAGGCGGTGCGGTCCTGCCGCATTTCCCTCGCCCGGTGCGAAGGGCGGTTCGTCACCACGATCGAGGCGCTTTCCACCGATCGCAGCAACCCGGTTCAACAGGCGTGGGTGGCGGAAAACCTGCCGCAATGCGGTTATTGC
The DNA here is from genome assembly GCA_050252755.1 of Sphingobium sp. Taxonomy (GTDB): domain Bacteria; phylum Pseudomonadota; class Alphaproteobacteria; order Sphingomonadales; family Sphingomonadaceae; genus Sphingobium. The sequence continues at coordinate 78,330 of JBFWKI010000007.1, read as the reverse complement.
CAGCCCGGCATGATCATGGCCGCCGCCATTTTGCTGCGCAAGAATCGCGCGCCCACCGATAGCCAGATCGATGGGGCCATCACCAATATCTGCCGGTGCGGCACCTACCCCCGGATTCGCGCGGCGATCAGGCGGGCGGCGAAGATCATGGACGGCACGGAACGAGTCGCGGCCGCCCCGCCTTCCGGCATCACCCCGCAAGACGCCGCCCGCGCTGTCCCGGCCCTGCGCGAGCGATAGGGGCGGGATGGTGCGGCTTCGGGCCATGCCCGTGGAATTTCTTGCAATGCTGTCTCATAGCTGAACCCGTGGTTCAGAAACACGTCATCGGCGCCCTGCTATGGAGGATGCATAAGGGAGAGTTTTGCTCCCTCACCAGAAAGGCAGCATGATGAAGAAGGAGTTCCTTATAGCTGGCCTGATGAGCGCCACGCTGCTGGGAGCCAATCCCACCATCCTTTCCGCAGCGGAGCGCGATCGCGCCAATCCGCGTTGGAGCGCACAGGCCGAACGATCCGCCCCGCGCCAGCGCAGCGCCGTTCGCACCAACGCTTCCCCCCGCCCCGCCGCGCAGGAACGCCAGCGCGTAGAGCGGCCGCGCACGCGCAATGTTCAGCGCAATGTTCAGGCCGAACGCGTCCGCCCGTCGCGCAATCAGGCGGCGCCGCGCGCGCAGCGGGTTCGCCCGGAAGCGTCTGCCCGTCCTGACAGGAACCGTCCTTCTGCGGCCACCGCCCCCAATCGCGCTCAACGCGACCGGGTGGAAAGAACGCAGACCCGGCGCCCCGACGCCCGCCAGAACTGGACTCAGGACCGGCGCGACAATCGCCCCACCGCGAACCGCCCCGGCACGCGGGACAATCGCCCCGACGGCATACAGAATCGGGATCGTCAAAATCGCGATTGGCAGAACCGCGATCGTGATCGGGCACGCGCCAATAATGATCGAGCGCGGTCAGATGATCGGCGCGACTGGCGCAACGACAGGTCCGATGCCCGCCCCAATCGAAATGCGTGGAATGATCGCAACCGAGGCAATGATCGCGACCGGAACTGGAACAACAGAAACTGGAATGACCGGAACTGGACCGACCGGAACCGCAATGACAGGAATTGGAACGACCGCAATCGCACCATCGCCCGGTACAACTGGAACAGGGATTGGCGCCGCGACCAGCGCTATGACTGGCAGCGTTACCGCGCCCGTTACGGGGATCGCTATCGCCAGCATTATTACGCACCGAGAGGATGGGGTTATGGCTATAACCGCTTTTCCATCGGCATTTCGATCTGGAGCGGCCTCTATTCCAGCCAATATTGGATCAACGATCCCTATTATTACCGGCTTCCCCCGGCTCAGGGGTCGCTGCGCTGGGTCCGCTATTATGACGACGCGCTGCTGGTCGATATCCGCTCCGGCTATGTGGTCGACGTGATCTATGATTTCTTCTGGTAAGGCTCCCTAACCGAACCGGAAAGATGGTCCGGGGCGTTGACCGACGCCCCGGACTTTTTCTTTGCGCTCTTTACCGGCTTGCGGAAAGGTTCGGCGCCGGGTTAACCCTGTCGCCATGTTCCGCCGCAAGTCCGCCAGTACCGCATCTCCGGCCGTGTCTCCGGCCGCATCCCTGCCCGATGATGGCGATCTGCCCTCGCCCCTGCGCGCCAAAATGGGCAAGAAGGTCGCCGCGAAGCTGGCGCGCAATCCGATGATCACCTGCATGGGCAATGACGCCATGCGTTTTTATATGCGCGATTATTTCGCCAGCCCGCATGAATGCGCGGAACTGCGCGCGATGATCGATGAAGGGGCGCGGCCCTCCCCCCTCTTTTCCGGCACGGCGGGCGCGGAATATCGCACCAGCAGCACTTGCACCATGCCGCCCACCGACATGCTGGTCGATGCCATCACGATGCGGATCGCCGCCTTGCTGGGGATGGAGGCCTCGCATGGCGAAACCCTTCAGGGGCAGCGATACCGGCCCGGTCAGGAATATCGGCTGCATTGCGATTATTTTCCGGGCACCGCGAGCTATTGGCCGCATATGCGCGCGCAGGGCGGGCAGCGATGCTGGACCGCGATGATCTACCTCAACACGGTGGAGGCCGGTGGCGAAACCAGCTTTCCCCATGCCGGCCTTGCCATCCCGCCGATGGAAGGACGCCTGCTGGTCTGGAACAATATGCGCGAGGATGGCTCCCCCAACCCGGAAAGCCTGCACGCGGCCCAACCGGTCGAGGCGGGCACCAAATATGTGCTGACCCACTGGTTTCGCGAACGGCCCTGGGGCGCGGCCTCCCGCACCTGACGCCATGGCCTGATTTCGCGGCCTGACCCGCAGCCCTGCTCCGGCATCGGCAATCTTTCATTTCACTGAATCGAGCATTCCCGGCCGGTTCAGGGCGAATCATCCATACCCATTCCATCGACACGGAACAAACGGTCGATCATTCGATGGCTGTTATGGAGTTTCAAGATGCGCAAGATAATGTTGACCATGCTGATGGCCGCGACCGTGTTGCCGGTCGCAGCGGTTCCGGTTGCCGCCGCCGCCCAGACGCAGCGCGACGTGCGCGACGCCCGCAGGGATCTCCAGAAGGAGCAGCGGCAACTGAACAAGGCCTATCGTCAGGGCGATCGCCGCGATGTTCGCGAGCAGCGCCGCGACGTGCGCGAAGCGCGGCGCGATTATGATCGCGAATTGCGCGATTACCGCCAGAGCCACCGTTCCGTCTATGCCCGCGGCAACTGGAAGGCCCCGTTCCGCTATCAGCAGTGGAACACCGGCTCCCGCATCGGCGCGAATTATTATGCATCGCGCTATTATGTCACCAACCCGCAGCATTATCGCCTGCGCCCGGTGGCGTCCAACCTGCGCTGGGTCCGTCATTATGATGACGTTTTACTCGTCAATATTCGGACTGGCCGCGTGGTCGAGGTGCATCGCGGCTTCTTCTGGTAAGGCGGCTCCCACCGGCATGACCAGCAGATCGCCCCTTCCCGGCCTTATCCGGGGAGGGGCGTTTTCCGTCAGGCCGCGCCCTTGTCGAGCGCCTGCGCGATAAGATGACGGCTGTTTTCAATGCCATATAGCGCGATAAAGCTGCCCATGCGCGGCCCCTGATCGGCCCCCAGCAAGGTCTGGTACAGCGCCTTGAACCAGTCGCGCAATTGCTCGAACCCATAATGCGGGTCTTTGCCGATGGTGTAGACGATCGTCTGGATATCCTCTGCCGAAGCATCCTCCGGCAACGCGGCCAGTTGCGCGTCCAGTTCCCGCAGCGCGGCGGCCTCCCCCGCATCGGGCGCGCGGCGCTTGAGCGTCGGGGCGACGAAATCGCGGTTATAGGCGAGCGCATTGCCGACCAGCCCGGCAAGCTGGGGATAGCTTTCCGGCGAGGCGTCGGGCACATAGTTGGACAGATAGGCCCAGACCTGATCGGCGGTCGCATCCGCGCCCATCACGCCCACCAGATTGAGCAACAGGCCGTAGCTGACCGGCGGGGCCGCCGCCGGCACCGCGCCATTGTGGATATGGTGGACCGGGTTGCCGAGCCGCTTGTCGATCGCCTGCTGGGCGTAATTGCCCCGGAACTGTTCATAGTCATCGACCGCACGGGGAATGACGCCGATATGCAGTTGCTTGGCGCTTTTCGGCTCGCGATAGGCATAGAAGGCAAGGCTTTCCTCGCTGCCATAGGTCAACCATTCCTCAAGGCTGAGGCCATTGCCCTTGGACTTGGAAATCTTCTCTCCCTTCGCGTCGAGGAAGAGTTCATAGATCAGCCCTTCCGGCTTGCGGCCGCCCAATATCTGCGCGATCTTGCCGGACTGCACGCCGCTGTCGGTCAGATCCTTGCCGTACATCTCATAATCCACGCCCAGCGCGACCCAGCGCATCGCCCAATCGACCTTCCATTGCAGCTTGGCGCCGCCCGACAGGATGCAATGATCGATGGTTTCGCCTTCATCCTCAAAGCGGACGATGCCCTTGTCCGCGTCGATCACCTCGACCGGAACCTGCAAGACGATGCCGGATTTCGGGCTGATCGGCAGCACCGGGGAATAGGTCGCCGCCCGTTCCGCCCGCAAGGTGGGCAGCATGATATCCATGATCGCCTGATATCGGCGCAGCACCGTGCGCAGCGCTTCATCGAATGCGCCGGAGCGATATTGCTCGGTCGAGGACCGGAAATCATACTCAAAGCCGAAGCGGTCCAGAAATTCCCGCAGCATTGCATTATTATGATGCGCGAAACTCTCGAACTTGCCGAAGGGATCGGGAATGGCCGTCAGCGGCTTGCCCAGATGGTCCCGCAGCATGTCCTGATTCGGGACATTGTCCGGCACCTTGCGCAGCCCGTCCATATCATCCGAAAAGGCGACAAGGCGCGTCGGCACATCCGACAGCGTCTCGAAAGCGCGGCGGACCATGGTGGTGCGCAGCACTTCGTTGAACGTGCCGATATGCGGCAGGCCCGATGGGCCATAGCCGGTTTCGAACAGCGCATAGCCCTTTTCCGGCACGCCGTTTCCCAACCGTTTCACGACCTTGCGCGCTTCTTCGAACGGCCACGCCTTGGAGGCCATGGCGGCTGCGCGCAAATCTTGATCGGGAACGGAGGCAACGGTCATGATGGGAACTTTTCTCTTTTCGATACTGTATTACTTCCCCCCTTAGCGGCCAAATCCACGGATTTTAAGGCCAAATTATCGCAAGGGGCCAAGCCCTTGGTTTACCACCCATTAACCGGATTATGCCAGCCTGCGTCCATCATGAAATATTCGCCCTTTCCCGCTCCTTCCGCCCGGCCCGACCGCGTCATCGTCGATATACCGGTGATGATAACCAGCGTGCTGTCCAGCCCCGCCGAGGCGACCATCGCCAATCTGACGGAAGACGGCAGCCTGATTACCGGCGCTTCCCTGCCTAAGGGCACGCCGTTCCAGATCGAATATGCCGGGCAGGTGGTGTATGGCATCGTGATGTGGGCGGAGCAGGACCGCTTCGGCGCGCGCTTTTCGCTGGGGCTGAACGATGGGCCCTTGCATGATCGCCTTCAACAGGCCCGGATTCAGCAGGGCATGGGCCATCCCCATGGCCATGCCGTCCGCCCTGTTGCCGGTTTCGGGCGGCGTGGCCTGAACTGAGCGCCTGAACTGAGCGCCTGAACTGATGGCCTGAACTGGCGGGCGCAGCGAACCGATCCGATAACCCGGGCAGGCCGCCTCCCGGCCCCGCGATTTTGATTCCATCGGAATCGAACAGCGGCTAGGGCGAAAGGGTGATTGCCCTGCCGCCCCTTCCCGCCCTTCATGCCAGCCATGCCGGTATCTGGCTTCGTGACAAGGATGGCGAGACTCGCGCCGTTTCACGCGGGGAGGCCGTTGCCCGCGCCGCCGATACACCGGTGCTGCTGCTCAACGCGCCGCTGACCGGCCAGCGCCTTGGCTATGGCGACCTGTCGGGGCTGGATCTGCTGGAACTATGGGCGTTCCTGTTCCCCGCGCGCTTTCTCGTCCCCACGCCCAAGGGGCTTGCCGAGGCTCTTGGCCTTGCCGTGCCGGCGCGGGAACAGGATGTCCCCACCCTGCTGGAACAGGCCACGCGCGCGCTGTTGTCCGGCATCGCCGATCCTGATGCCCCATGGCCGCAGCGCGAAGGCGCATGGACCGCCGCCCAGTCGCTCCACCGCCTGCGCTGGCCATGGGCGCCGATCGTCTCCCCCCTGATCGCGAGGCCCGAACAAGGGGAACGCTGGCTGTTCTCCCGCCTGCCCGAATGGGAGGAAGAGGCCGCCAGCCCGGCCCCCCGCCCCGTCCTGCTTGCGCCCGAAGAGGTGCAGCAACGCCTGACCGAGATCACCGGATCAGGCGCGGAGCCGCGGCCCGGCCAGCGCGATTACGCCCTTGCCGCCAGCGCCGGTTTCGCCCCGCGCGATCATCGCGACCGGCCCAATATGGTGCTGGCGGAGGCAGGCACCGGCATCGGCAAGACGCTGGGCTATCTCGCGCCCGCCTCGCTCTGGGCGGAAAAGGCGGGCGGAACGGTGTGGATTTCCACCTATACCAAGGCGCTGCAACGCCAGCTTGACGCCGAAACCCTGCACCTTCCCGGCGTTACTCCCGGCCTCACCAATCCCTCCCCCACCCGACGCAACCGGCGCGTGGTCGTGCGCAAGGGGCGGGAAAATTATCTCTGCCTGCTGAATCTGGAGGATGCGCTGCAAGGCGGCTTTGCCGGACGGGCCGCCATCCTCGCGCAGCTGGTGGCGCGCTGGGCGTCCTACAGCAAGGATGGCGACATGGTGGGCGGCGATCTGCCCGGCTGGCTGCCGACGCTGTTCCGCCGCAACGGATCGACCGCGCTGACCGACCGGCGCGGCGAATGCATTTATGCCGGCTGCCCGCATTATCGCAAATGCTTCATCGAACATGGCGTGCGGGCCTCCGCCCATGCCGACATCGTCATCGCCAATCATGCGCTGGTGATGATAAACGCCGCGCGCGGGCGGGAAAACGGCACGATCCCCACGCGCATCATCTTCGATGAGGGGCATCATATCTTCGACGCCGCCGATTCGACCTTCGCGCTGGCCCTGACCGGGCAGGAGGCGATAGAGTTGCGCCGCTGGGTGATCGGCCCGGAAGGCAATTCGCGCGGCCGCCGCCGGGGGCTGGCCGCCCGCCTTGCCGATGTGGCAAGCTATGACGCGGAAGGCGCGATGGCGATCGAGCAGGCCCGCGAGGCCGCGACCGCGCTGCCGTCCGACGACTGGCTGAAACGGGTGGTCGGCGGGGAACCCTTCGGCGCGATCGAACATCTGCTGGGCGCGGCGCGCGCGCATGTCTTTGCCCGCGCCGAAAATGGCAAGGCCGATGTCGACGCAGGCTATGGCCTCGAAACCGAACTGGCCGAACCGGATGGCGCGCTGGTCGAAGCGGCGATGGAGGCCGCCCAAGCGCTCGACGCCCTGCTGCGCCCGCTCAACCATCTGGGCAAGCGGCTGGAAGCGATCCTCTCCGAAGCGCCCGACTGGATGGATGGCCCCGCCCGCGCGCGGATCGAAGGCGCGATCGCCTCGCTGGGCTGGCGGGCCGATCTCGTTTCCGGTTGGCTGGCGCTGCTGGCGCGGGTTGGCGGCCCCAATGACCCGGATTTCGTCGATTGGCTGGCGGTCGATCGCTATGAGGGCCGGGAGTTCGATATCGGCCTGCATCGCCACTGGCTCGACCCGACGCGGCCCTTCGCCCAGACGGTGCTGAAACCGGCCCATGGCGTAGTGCTGACCTCCGCCACGCTGCGCGGCGGCGGGGGCGGCTGGGCATCGGCCGAGGCGCGCAGCGGCGCCCCCCATGTCGGCGCCTCGCCCATCCGGTTCGAGGCCAACAGCCCGTTCGATTATGCGGCGCAGGCCGAGGTGCTGATCGTCACCGACATAAAACGCGGCGATATCAGCGCGATGGCCGGGGCCTATGCGCGGCTGATCGAGGCGGCGCAGGGCGGGACGCTGGGCCTCTTCACCGCGATCCGCCGCCTGCGCGCCGTCCACGCCCGCATCGCGGATCGGCTGGCGCGCGCCTCCCTGCCCCTTTACGCCCAGCATGTCGACCCGATCGACACCGGCACGCTGGTCGATATTTTTCGCGACGATATGCGCGCCTCGTTGCTCGGCACCGATGCGTTGCGCGACGGCGTCGACGTGCCCGGCCATTCGCTGCGCCTGCTGGTGATGGAAGGCGTGCCATGGTCGAAGCCCACCGTGCTGCATTCCGCCCGCAAGCTCGCCGCGCAAAAGGATGGCGGCAGCGGCAGCGGCTATGACGATGCGATCATTCGCGCGCGGCTGGCGCAGGCCTTTGGCCGCCTGATCCGCCGGGCCGACGACCGGGGCAGTTTCGTCATCCTGTCCGCCGCCATGCCGAGCCGCCTGCTCAGCGCCTTTCCCCCCGCCGTGCCCATTCGTCGCATCACGCTGGACGAAGCGGTAATTTCCGTCAGTGAACGACTTGGATTTGCAACGCCATTGGTGCATCAGGCTAAGGAAACAGGAATAGGGCAAATATGAAGACGCTGACCTTGCTGCGCCACGCCAAATCGGGGTGGGATGATCCGGTGGCACGGGATTTCGACCGCCCGCTGAACAAGAGAGGCAGGAAAGCCGCCGTCACCATGGGCCGCAAAGCCAATGAACTGGGCCTCAGGGCCGACCGGCTGATCGCGTCGCCCGCCGCGCGGGTCACTCAAACGCTGGACAGTTTCTTCGAGGGATTGGGGCGGACGATCGAACCGCAGTGGGACCAGCGCCTTTATCTTGCCTCTTCCTCCACCTTGCTCGACATCATTCACGAAACGGCCAATGCGGTGGATCACCTGATGCTGGTCGGTCATAATCCGGGGCTGGAGGATCTGATCCTCGATCTGGTGGCCGATGACGGCACTTCGCCGCTGCGCGATATCGTGGAGGTGAAATTCCCGACCGCTTGCCTCGCGCAAATGAGCTGGGATGGCGAGGATTGGGCGCAATTGGGACCGGACGCCGCCGTGCGGCTCGACCGCCTGATCCGCCCGCGCGATGTGGACCCGGCGCTGGGGCCGGACCATTGATCTGATATCCATGGGCGATAGTATGCGCGGGGCGTTGGAATGGACGGGCGCCTGCTGACGGCTTTGCCAGCATGGCGCACCACAAATACGCCTCCCCATAGCGGCCAGGGATGGAGCGTATTTCCAACCCATGAATCACACCAGAAACCTATATTTCCAGTGACGCTTATGAAGTGGAAGTTCGTTCCATCCTGCCCGAATATGTGACGTACTTCAGTTTCGGGTCACAACGGGATCAGGGCCGCGCGCCGCCATCGCCGGGGCCGACCCGTTCCGCGCCTTGCGCTACATCGGCGACCTTCATCTTGCGCAGGTTCGATTCCGGGCTAAGGCCGAGGGAAATGAGCAGCGAAGACGACACATAGACCGACGAATAGGTGCCCACCACGATGCCCAGCAACATGGCGGCGGTGAAGCCGCGCAGCACATGACCGCCGAACAGCAGCAACGCCCCCAGCGCCAGCATGATCGTGACCGAGGTCATCACCGTTCGCGGCAGGGTTTCATTGACGGACAGGTCGATCAGCGATTTCATGTCCATCTTGCGATATTTGCGCATATTTTCGCGGATACGGTCATCGATCACCATCTTGTCGTTGATCGAATAACCCACGATCGTCAGCACCGCCGCGATGATGTTGAGATCGAACTCCATCTGGGTGATCGCGAAAAAGCCCAGCGTCATCAGCACATCATGCATGATCGCCACGAATGTGGAGACGCCGAACTGCCATTCATAGCGAAACCAGCTGAAAATCGCGATACCGATCACCGCCAGCATGACCGCGAGAACGCCCTTTTGGACAAGTTCGTTCGATACCTTGCCCGACACCGTATCATAACGGGTGAAGGATATGCCGGGATAGGATTTGGTCAGTTCCGTCTTGACCTTCGCGACGACGGCATTCGACGCACCCTCCCCGCCCTCTTCGGGAAGCGGCAGGCGGATCGACACCGTGTTGGGATCGCCGAATTGCTGGAGTGTGCCATTGCCGACCCCCAGCGAATCAATGTGCGATCGCAATTTTTCGATCGGCGGCTTTTCGGCGAACTTCGCCTCGATCATCAGGCCGCCGACGAAATCGACCCCCATATGAAGCCCGCGCACCCCCACCGCCGTGATGGCGGCCAGAGTCAGCAACGCAGTAAAGGCAAAAGCCCATTTCCGTACCGCGACAAAGCCAATATTGGTATTGTCAGGAACCAGCTTGAGAAGGCGCACGCCTTATTCCTTTCCGGGCATCATATGTGGATTTCCGTCGGGCGATTGCGCCTGACCCACAAAGTGACCAGCATTCGAGTAAAGACAACGGCGGTATAGACCGAGGTGGCGATACCGATCAGCAGAACGACGGCGAAGCCCTTCACCGGCCCGGAGCCGAGCAGGAACATGATACCGCCCGCGATCGCATGGGTGACATTGGCCTCGAAAATCGTCCGGCTGGCTTCCTTATAGCCGAATTCGATGGATTGCAGCACGCTGCGGCCCCGCCTTCGCTCTTCGCGAATGCGCTCGTTCACCAGCACGTTGGCGTCCACCGCCGTCCCGATGGTGAGCACGAAGCCCGCAATGCCGGGCAGCGTCAAAGTCGCGTTCAACATCGCCATCACGCCCAAAATGATGAAGATATTGATGACGACCGCCATATTCGCATAGAGGCCGAAGCGGCCATAGGTCAGGAACATGAAGGTCAGCACCGCCGCCGTGGCGATGGCGGATGCGATGATGCCACTGCGGATCGAATCCGCGCCCAGGTCCGGCCCGACCGTCCGTTCTTCCACCACCGTCAACGATACCGGCAGCTTGCCCGACCGCAGCGCGATGGCCAGCTGCCCCGCCGATTTCACCGTGAAATTCCCGGAAATCTGCGCCGAACCGCCCAGAATAGGCTCATTGATATTGGGCGCGGAGAGCACCTGCCCGTCGAGGATGATCGCAAAGGGACGGTTCACATTCTCGCTGGTGACGCGACCGAATTTACGCCCGCCCGAACCGTTGAAACGGATATTGACGATCGGCTGGTTATTCTGCTGGTCGAAGCTCTGCTGCGCGTCGGTCAGTTCCTCACCGGACACCATCACCTGCCGCTTGACCGCGATCACCGGCACGCCGGATGGGTTATCCGGGTATGGCAGGATTTCGCTGCCGACCGGAGCGCGGCCCTGCGCCACCTCTGCCGGGTTGGCGGCGGTATCGACCAGCTTGAATTCCAGCTTGGCGGTCTGGCCGAGCAGGCTCTTCAATTCGGACGGATCCTGAAGCCCCGGCACCTGAACCACGATGCGATTCGAACCCTGCCGGATGATCGTTGGCTCGCGTGTTCCCATTTCGTTGATGCGGCGGTCGATCACTTCCTTGGCGACGTCCATCGCCTGATTGACGGCGGCGTCGATGCCGGCCTTGGTCGGGGTCAGCACGAGGGTTGTGCTATCCACCACCTCCACATTGAAATCCCGCTGCCCGGTCAGCCCCGCCCCCTGCGTCAGGGGACGGATGCGCTCCACCGCGGCATCGACCTGCGAAGGATCGCGGATCATGAAGCTGAGCTTGCCGTCGCGCCGCGAAATATCGCCGATCGCGATCTTCGTGTCCCCGCGCCGCAATTCGGTGCGGACCTGCTCCTCGATATTTTCGAGGCGCTGCTTGGCGACCTCCGCCGGATTGGCTTCGAGCAGGATATGGCTGCCGCCGGAAAGATCGAGGCCCAGATTGACCTTCATCTGCATGAAGCCGGGCAGCCTGTCGTAGACGCGTTCGGGGAAAAAGGTCGGCACGGCAAACAGCACGCCGATAACCAGCGATGCCACGATCAACGATATCTTCCAGCGAGGAAAATCCAGCATGGCGTCAGTCGTTGGCCGGCTTGGCGTTGAGCGGATCGACGATATCCGTCAGCGTCGATTTGATGGCGCGCACCTTCATGCCCGCGGCCAGTTCGAGTTCGACCACATTGTCTTCGACCTTCGTCACCTTGCCGATGAGGCCGCCGCCGGTGACGACCTGATCGCCCCGCTTCACGGATTCGATCTTCGCCTTATGTTCTTTCATCCGCTTGCTTTGCGGGCGAATGATGAGGAACCAGAAAACGATGAAAATCAGGGCGAGAGGCAGCACCTGCACCATGAAGGCCGCAGCCCCGCCGGAGGTGCCGCCAGAAACGCTGGAAGTGGCCTGAGCCAGGGCAAGCGGGACAATCATGATCTGAACACTTTCCAAAAACCGGGGTCACAAACAGGCGGATGGCAAATGGCATGACATGCAATTCGCCACCGAATGGGCGCGGCTACCACAGATAGGATAGAAGGCGCAACGGGCAAGACGAACCGTGCGGCGGAGAGGCCAATTCCGCGCGAAAAAAGCCATGGGTGGAAAAGTCGATCAAAACGGGGTTGCATGTTCCGCCCATTCAGCCTAAACGCGCCGCCTCGGTCGGGACGTAGCGCAGCCTGGTAGCGCATCACACTGGGGGTGTGGGGGTCGGAGGTTCGAATCCTCTCGTCCCGACCAATTCACATCGTTGGAACGCCTTGATTCCAACGGTTGAGGATCGCCATTAACGCGGGCCTGGGTCAAAGATACGGCCAAGTTCGTCGATGCGAATCTGGCGAGCCTTCATCTTCCTGAGCGCCGATGCCCCCGGTCCATAGAATTTGAACGGATCCTCGGCATTCTTGTTACGCTCGGCCATATTTCCTGCTTCATTATGTTCGATCAGGAAAATCTGGCCGTTCTGCCCATATTTCTGCACCCTCATGATCTGGCGAGGCGCGCCATCGCGTTCAATGGCGATCAGATCATCCTGTCTAAGGCTCAGCACTTTCTTCGCCGCCGGGTGGGGGCGCTGTTCGACAAAGCCCGGCTGGTGAAAATCAAATGTCGAAATGACACTGGACTGCAGCTTGCCTTCGTGATCCTTCCAATGGGTTATCCAACGGCCGTCCGGCATCTGCCAGACATTGTAGCGCGCATTGGAATCTCCCAGATAGCCCTTGTAAGGCTTGCCCGCATGATCCCTGATCGGGATGAGCGTGAGCGCTTCCCGCACCCTCACCCGGCGAATACCCTTGAACAAAGGCTTGCCGCGCTTATCGACTTGGCGGCTGCCGTCCCGTGCGAAATCGAGCAAAGCCTTCTCGAACGCCTTGCCGGATAAATCGCGCGTTGCCCTTCTCAATGCCTCGCGTAGCGCAGCATCGGGAATGCGATCAGGGTCAGCGATATCCTTGGGCGTCAGGCTTGCAAACGAAATGCGGTGAACGACGATCGGCCGACCGGTATGGCTGGTCAGGCCGGTGAAGCCATAAGCCGTGTCATTGTGCAATTTTCCTGCGGTGATATCTCGTCCCGGTTCGGGTTTATTCTTGCGGCCATGATCCGCCTTGAAACTGACGGTCACGGCCAGGATTTTCTCGCGCAGCTCATCGCGGAAGCGACGGCCGTTTGGATGCCGCGCCCACGGCATGGGCAACTCGTCGAACAGCTTGTCGAGATTCTGCTTTTCCGCTCTCGCCGCAGCCTTTGAAATTTCCGCGATCAGCTTCGGCGTCAAGATGCCGACCACGGCGGCGTCGATCGCGTTATGACGATGATCGAGGCGATTCTTCGGCGCATTGCTGTTCGGATTTTCCACCCAGTTGTGATCGGGCAAGATGGAATTCAGTTCCCACAAGCGCCGCAGCATTGCGGTCATCCCGCCATGGACGGCGAACACATGCCGTTTGCCCCGTTCAGGATAGAGGCTGGCCAGATATTTTGCGGCGATGCGAGTGAGATATTGAGTGTCCACCAGTTGCCGGGGCAGGAAACCGCCCTCCTCCGCCGCGTAGCGATCGCGCGCATCCGGACCGAAGCGCCACTGCTTCGAACGATGCAGATGCCCGACTTGCTCCTGAATGATGGACCATTTTTCGGCATCATGGCCCCATTTTTCCCACGGCGTCTGATTGCCCTTGTCGCGATTGCATCCCGTATGAACCAGCACCTTGTTCCCGATGCCGTCATCGAAGCATTGCGAGTAAGGGACGATGTGGTCAATCTCCACATCGTTATTCTGAATATGCGCCTGTCCGATAGTCTTCCCGCAATATGGGCAACGGCGATTGAAGACATCCTTGGGATTCAACTCGGCCCACAAGCGCAGGATCAGCCGGTTGCGCCCGGTATCGCGGATGCCCATCGTGCCCAGCTTTGCGCCGCGATCGCGCGCGGCCTGGGTATTAGTCTTGAGTTGTCCATTATAGGCGAGCTTCTCTTTCTCGTTGAGCTTCAGTTCCCGCGCCAGCTCAACGAAAATATAGTCGGGCCTTCCATGAACCCGAATGATGGCATTCACCAGCTTGGTCAACTGGTTCAACCCGATATGAACCGTGGGATTGGTGATCTTGCCGAAGCGGCGTTCGTTCTCGTCGCCATATTCCGGTTTACCCGGCGCAATCTCGCGCGAGAGGATTTCGCCATAATAAGGGAGTTGGTCGAATTCTTCCCCTGTCCGAAAATCGCTATGATGAAATCCTGCCCGTTTCGCCGCTTCGGCATAGGTGCAAACATCGGCCTTCAATTCCCGGAGCAGCGTTTTAGTGGCCGACAAGCCAAAGCGTCCATGTCCTTCGGGCAGCTTGGCATTGGCGACCGCCAGCGCGGTTGCGTCGTCCAGCCCATATTCCGTTTTCAGCCAGATCAGCAGAGTTTCGCTGTCTTGCTCTTCAAGCAGCCGCTCGACGATCGCCCATTGCTCATCGTCGCTGAAGTGGAGCCAGCGTGGGCCGAACTGCTTCCTGGCCGATAGTTCGGCGCGCACTTCATCACCGTCCAGCGCCTTGCGGTTTTCGCTTTCCTTGTTGAAGCGTTCACCGTCCTTCAGCTTGATCGCCTTGGCCAGCGTCTTGAAAGAAACTGACTTCTTGCCCTGCAATTTCAGGATCAAGGCATCCCGCTCATCCAGTGTCAGTGGACGCCCGGCCCCGCCCGGTGAAACCACCCGCAGTTGGTTGACTTCCTCATAAAGGCGCCGTTGCTGAAACAGCGGATGCGCCTTGGGCAAACGCGTCTCATCCGCCGGCACATCATTGATTCCCGCAAAGGTGCATTTGCCGACGATCTGCGGTTTCAACTCGCGCTGATATTCGATCACACGGAAAATGTCGTTCCACGCCTGCTCCGTCAGCAGTTCCGGGTGCCAGTTCTTCTGCTTGTCCCAGATGGCGCGGAATTCTTCCAGCACATGACGGCGGTCTGGATAGAAAGCATAGGCCTTGCTATCCGCAAGCATTCTGACGCGCTTGCCTGCCGTACCACCGGATTCCTCATCGCGCATGACCAGGAACTCGCCCAAGGTCCGTGCGCCCCGCCGACGCATCTCCTCATCGAGCAGTTTGGTGCCCGTAAAGATCTTGCCGTCTTCGCCCGGCTTCGACTTGCGCTCTGCCTTGCGGTTGGACTTGAAACCGCGCCGCTGGTTGAGGTGAAACAGCGCGCGGCCGATGTCATGAGGTTCCAGCTTCTCATCGAGGGCCTTCACCCGCAAGTCATAAGGGTCTTGGGTTTCCAACGCCTTGGCCTGCTGGGGATCGGCCGGCAGCAACCCATGCCTCCGCAATTCCCGTAACATGGCTGTGCGTCGCCCGAGATAACGGTCCCGCCGCCGCCTTGCCGCGCGCGCCTCCCGCCGCTTGACCGCCAGCGGGATGCCGGCCCCGGAGATGGCGAGCTTGGATGGCTCTCGCCCGTCCGAAAAGATCCGCACGCCGAGGTCGCGAATGCTGTTACCATCATAGAGGCACCAGCCGATGCTGTTGGTGCCAATGTCTAGACCAAGGCTCGTTACCATCAGATTTTCCTCTAGCATGGGAGGGTCGAACCAAAGTTCGACCGACCTTCCGGCACGGCCCGGATTGACCATGGCATCTACTTTTTGCCATTCGTCGATAGAAGAATCAACCTTCTACTCCATTTAATTTTTCTTACTGCCGCTTTGCGTGAGAGATGGCATCCTTGCGCGGAAGATGGCATGTGCTCTCCTAGCGACTGACAAATGGAGTAGGTTGCAATTCGGACGTCCGATTTCTGAGCATAGTTGACACTGGCCACGATCTCTGAAATGCTACGGCTATTCAGAGATCGTAGTCCAGTTGTTAACAAGCAACTTGATTGCACCAAATAAGGTGGGGGCTACGGCCCCCATTTTTCTGCTTTGGCAACCAGCGAACTGACGCAAACTCCCGACAGGCGATCCCCTCAGGGATGGAACATGATCGTGCCGCTGCGGGGCGAGCCCATCACATTGCGGGTTGCAGGCAACACCGCTCTCGCAGTTCGCCCCTCATCACCCCCCTGCCCCTCCCACAAATTTTATAGGGCTACAGGAACCCCAACCCGATATCGGTGCAAGCGCCGTATCATGATTGCGCTGATTGATTGGGAAGCTCAGGCGCGGCGTATAGCTGAACACCCTCAGCCAATCTCGCGCAGAGCCGATTGGAAGCGCTGCCAGCTTCCGCTTCTTCCTCATCGAGCATCATCCGCTTCACCCCCATCGTCGCCAAGGGATTGGCATGCCCCAAAGCAACATATTTCGATTTCGGCGCAAATGCCGCTGGTCAGTTGACGCGGTTATCCCGGTTCAACGCAATAATCGCCGCTCGCAGCGCGGGATATGTGGTGGTGACAGCCTGAGGCAAGGGCAACACCTCTGCAAACAGAGTGCAAACAGAACGTGCTGCCTCAATCCAACATGCCGCACGCAAAAACGGCGCATGGCAGCCCCGCCCTCCCGCTTGCTGCAGAAGGACAGGACTGCCATTGCGTCTGTTACCGCTTAAAAACGATAGCCGACCGTGGCCATCACATTACGCGGCGCGCCCACGAAGCAATCGCCGCGCGCGAGGCAGGAGGCGTAATAGCGGTGGTCCAACAGATTGGTCGCGTTCAACGCCACGCGCCAGTTCTGCCAGTTCACTTCCGCCAGCGCGTCCATCGTGAAATAATCGGGCGTGACGATGTTCGTGGCAGGGTCATTGATATTGCCGATCGACAGGCGCTTGCCGGTATAGACGCCGCCAAGACCCAGACGGAGCCGGGGCTTGTCGCCCTCGCCGAAGGTCTTGGTCGTCCAGACGGAGGCGACGTGGCGCGGCAGGACGGTCAGGTTCGGCGTGCTGCCCAGCGAAAGATCGTTGAAGCCATAGTTCGCCAGAATTTCGAAATTGCCCGGCAGGGTGTGGCTGGCCTCGACCTCGACGCCCTTGGTCGTCAGTTCGCCCGACTGGAAGGTCGTCGAATTGGGACCGTAGATCACGCGGTTGCGTTCCTTGATGTGGAACGCCGTCACCGTGACGAGGGTGTTGCGATCGGGCTGCCACTTGGCGCCGACCTCATATTGGGTGCCGGTCTGCGGCACATAGGCCTTGCCATTATGATCGCTGCCCGCGAGCGGCAGGAAGCTCTCGGTATAGCTGAAGAAGGGCGAGATGCCCGCGCCGATTTCACCGATAATGCCCGCACGGAAGGTCGTCGCCTTGTCGATGCGGCCCATCCCCGACTTCACCCGGTCACGACGCCCGCCCAGCACGACCGAAACGCGGTCGAAAAAGCGGATCTGGTCCTGCACATAGACGCCGAGCTGCTTCTGCGATTCCGAGACGACGACGTCGCTGACCGGCGTTTCGGCCAGCGCGTCATAATCGATATCATAGATGTCGATGATCTCGCTGCCGCGCCCGGAACGCTTCTGCACCTTGTTCCAGCTATAATCGACGCCGACCAGCAGCTTATGCTCGATCGCGGCGCCGGTGTTGAAGGACAGCAGCAGGTTGTTGTCGGTCGAGAAAACGTCCGTGCTGGCAATGCTGCCGGTGTGGGTCACGCTGATGAGGCGACGGTCGGCGTCCAGATAAGGGTTGGACGGGTTGGTGTAGCTGTTGGCGTAGCGCGCGAAATAATCGAGGTCCGCACGGATATAACGCGCCTTGGCCGAGAATTTGATCGCGTCGCTGAACCGGTGGGTCACGCTGCCGCTGCCCTGTTTGGAGGTTCCGCTATAGCGGTCATAACCCGGCTTCGCGAGCGAGAGGAACGGGTCGAGCCGCGGATTGTCGCCATTGGGCCGGATGGTGCCGACAATCGGGAGAAACTGCGAGGTGGAGCCGCCCTTGTCATCCTGATACAGGCCGTTGAGCACGACATCGGTGTCGGGCGTCGGCTGCCAGCGGATCGAAGGCGCGATGAAAACGCGATCGTCGGGCACATGGTCGATAAAGGTGTCGGCATCGCGCGCACGGCCGACGAGGCGGACCGCCACCGTATCGGTCAGCGCGACATTGACGTCGCCCAGAATTTCCTTGCGGTCATCGCTGCCATAAACGACGCTGATCTCTCCGCCGGTGCGGAAAGTGGGCGTCTTTGAAACCAGATTGACGAGGCCACCGATCGAGCCTTGACCGAACAGCACCGATGCCGGGCCGCGCACGACCTCTACCCGATCGAAATTATAGGGGTCCGCGGTGATGCTGGCATAAAAGCTGAAAATGTCGCGCATGCCGTCACGGAACTGCAAGGCATTGATGCCGCGCACGGTGAAGCTGTCGACGCGGGTGTCGCGGCCATAGGCGTTCGTCAGGACGCCGGCGGTATATTTCACCGTGTCGCTGATGTTGATCGCGCCCTGCGAAAGATATTGGTCCGAGGTGACGACCGTGACCGGCTGCGGCGTTTCGATCAGCGGGGTTTCCGTTTTCGTACCGGCAAACTGGGTGCCGGTGACGATGATTTCGCCCGCGCCTGCGCCCGCCTGATCCGGGTCAGCTTCCGCCGCTGGCGCCTCATCACTGGCGATGGCTTGCCCCTGCCACATGGCGAGCAATGCCACGCCGCTCAACGCCAAAAACCTGCGATTCATTCCGTCAATCTCCCTGTCGTTTCAGGCGCCGCTTAGAGAGAATGATAACTATTAGCAACGTAATGCGATCGAATATCAAATTCCGGTCGAAACTGTTGCGCGAATGCCACAATCCAGATGGGGCTTCAAGGCATCGCGCGCATCAAAGGCCCGAAGGAAAGGACAGGTCCGGGCGCCTTCCCCCTCCGCACGTTCCCGGTTCGCCGGACAGGCCGGATGACACAGGCCGGATGACAATTGCCCCTGCGAGCCATTCGCGGAAATAGCAGCGCTGACGGCCGGGCTGGCCCTGCCCTGCGCCCGGCCCCGACACGCCCTGTTTTGCGCTTTTCTTTCGCCATTTGCCGGGGAAGCGGAAAACTTTCCGTCCCTTAACGGGAAACATCCGCGCTTCCGGTCGTTGTCCCCTCGTCGCTCGCGTCGTTACTGCCCATGTCCGCAAGCAAATCTGCGCGCGAAAAAGACAGGGGCACCGATCAGCACGCGCTTGATGCCCGACATAATGATCTGAGGAGATTTCATATGACATATGCCTGGAAATCAGTCGCCCTATTGTCCGCCCTGTCTCTGGCAGCATGCGGAGCGAATACAGAGAGAGCCGCGGACAATGCCGTCGATGCAACCCAGAACGCCCTTTCCGACACGGCTGATGCCGCTGGCAATGTCCTTGAAAATGCCGGGCAAGCCCTGACGCCCACGCCTTTGCCGCAGGAATTTGCGGATCGCGCGGCCAGAAGCGATGCCTTTGAAATCGCAGCGGCGGAGATTGCCGCGAAGAATGCGGCTTCGGCCGAAGTGAAAGCCTTCGCCAGCACGATGATCGATGCTCATAAGCAATCGACCGACGCCTTCAAGAAAGCGGCGGCCGCCGCCAGCCCGGCGATTACCCCCAATGCGAAGCTGACCGACGATCAGGAAGAGGATCTAGCGGAACTGCGCAAACTTACCGGGGCGGAATTCGACAAGAAATATGTCGATGAGCAGGTCGATGCCCATGAAGATGCGCTCGATCTCATGAAGAAATATGCGGCGGACGGGGAAGTACCCTCCCTCAAAATTGCCGCGAGCGATACCGTCGCGGTGATCGAGCGCCATCTGGCGCAGGCGAAGGAACTCGATACGCTGCTCGACAAGGATTGATCCCGAAAGGGATCACCGCCGGGAGGCCCTTTACCAATGGCTTGACCTGCCAGCCCTGCGACGAAAGGCCGATGGTCTTTCCCTGGGCTGGCGGGCCTGCCCCCTCCCGCGAGCATTGCTGGCGTCGGGGTACGGCCACCGCCCTGCCATGGCGCAATAGTCCTGTCATCAACCCATGTCATGAAGCAATGCCGAGGAGGGAGATATGACAGTTCGCCCCGAAACGTCTTTCGCTTCCTCCGCTCCTTCCTCCCCCCTCATAGCGCCCCGCCGCGATCAGCCTTCCCTTGCCCGATTCCGCGCGGTGCGGGCGCTGACGCTGGATCTCGTCGGCCCGCTGTCCGATGCGGACGCCACCGCCCAGTCCATGCCCGATGCCTCGCCCGCCAAATGGCATCTGGCGCATACGACATGGTTTTTCGAATGTTTTGTCCTGCGCGATCATCTGCCGGGTTACGCCCTGTTCGATGCGCACTGGCCGTTTCTTTTCAACAGCTATTATGAAGCCGAAGGCGACCGGATCGCGCGCGCCTCGCGCGGCCTGCTCACCCGCCCCTCCGTGGATGAAATCATCGCCTGGCGCGCCCATGTCGATGCGGCGCTGGAACGGGCGTGGGATGATCTTTCCCCCAAGGCGCGGGATCTGGTCGAGCTGGGCTGCCATCATGAAGAACAGCATCAGGAATTGCTGCTCACCGACATTCTTCACCTGTTTGCGCAAAATCCGCTTCTGCCCGCCATCTGGCCCCGCAAAGCGCGCACGGCCCCGCGCCCGGCAGCGCCAGCGATCCGCTGGATAGCGGGACAATCTGGCAAGGTCGCGATCGGCCATGGGGGCGAGGGCTTCTCCTTCGATTGTGAGCGCCCGCGTCACGATATGCTGCTGCATCCCCACGCCCTTGCCGACAGGGTCGTCACCAATGGCGAATGGCAGGATTTCATGGCGGACGCGGGCTATGAGACGCCCTCGCTCTGGCTTTCGGATGGCTGGGCATGGGTGCAGGCCAACGGGATCGCGGCGCCGGCCTATTGGCAAGGCGATGCCGACGGACGCTATCGGCAAGGCTTCGGTCTGGACGGCCCAAGCGCGATCGATCCGGCGGAACCGGTCCGCCATATCAGCTATTATGAGGCCGATGCCTTTGCGCGATGGGCGGGCGCCCGCCTGCCCACCGAAGCAGAATGGGAAAGCGCGGCCGCGTCCCTCGATCCCCGGCGCGGAAACCTGCTGGATGACGCGATGCCCGTGCGTCCCCTGCCCGCTTCCCCCGGCGAAGGGATGCGGCAGATGTTCGGCGATGTGTGGGAATGGACCGGCTCGGCCTATCTTCCCTATCCGGGATTTTCCCCCGCAACGGGGGCGGTCGGTGAATATAACGGCAAATTCATGGCCAGCCAGTTCGTGCTGAAAGGCGGAAGTTGCGCGACGCCACGCGGGCATGTGCGCGCCAGCTATCGCAATTTCTTCTACCCCCATCAGCGCTGGCAATTCACCGGCATCCGCCTCGCGAGGGATATTTGACGATGCTGCGGGACGTGGATCGCTCGCAATCCCCCACCGGTTTCGATCCGAATTTCCACGCGGACGTGATCGCCGGATTGTCGGCTCCGCAAAAAGTGGTTCCCGCCCGCTGGCTCTATGATCGCCGGGGGTCCGAACTGTTCGAGGATATCACGCAGCTGCCCGAATATTATCTGACGCGAACGGAAGCCGCGCTGTTGCAGGACCATGCCCCGGCGGTGGCGCGCCTTGTAAGCCGGGGCCGCGCGGTGGTGGAGTTCGGTTCGGGTTCGTCTACCAAGACGCCGCTGCTGCTCGCCGGGATAGATGCTGCCTGTTATGTGCCGATCGACATTTCGGGCGATTTCCTGCTGCATTCGGCCAAAGCGCTCGCCGCCCGCTTTCCCGCGCTGCCGGTCTATCCGGTGGAGGCCGATTTCACCCGGCCCGTCCCCCTGCCGGGCCAGATCGGCAAGGCCCCGCGCCTTGGCTTTTTCCCGGGATCGACCATCGGCAACCTGACCGCCGCCGACGCGGTGGACCTGTTGCGCACCATTGCCGCCACGCTGGGGCATGGCGCCTTGCTGCTCATCGGCATGGACCGGGTGAAGGACCGGCAGGAATTAATGGCCGCCTATGACGATGCGCAGGGCATTACCGCCGCCTTCAACCTCAACCTGCTGACCCGCATCAACCGGGAACTGGGCGCGGATATCCCCATCGATCTCTTTGCCCATCGCACGATCTGGAATGACGCCGAAGCGCGGATCGAAATGCATCTGGAGGCGCGGGAAGAAACGCGCTTTTCCATAGGCTCCCGCTCTTTCACCATGCGGGCAGGCGAGACTATTCACACCGAAAACAGCCATAAATACAGCGCCCGCTCCGCACGGTTATTGCTGTCTGCGGGCGGATGGACGCCGGTGATGGAATGGACCGACCCGGCCGATCGCTTCGCGCTGCTGCTGGTCGAAGCGCGATCCCCTGCGCCCCGTCCCTGACGATAGCGCCTCGACGACGGCCCCTTCCCATTTTCCGTTGCCGTCCGTGCAACGCTAACGGCGCTGCGACGTTTCCCTATAATCGGAATAAGGATGGATCATCTCGACATGACGGAACCGGTTCGAAAGGCCCTGGACAGTTTTGGGGAGAGTTTGGGGGACAGTTTTGGAACCCTTTCCCACGATCATCGCGACGTGGATTCTTCCCCCGCCCTGTTGACCTTTCGAGAATTTCTGAAGCACCCGTCCATGATCGGGACGGCATTCCCCGCGTCCCGGCATCTTATAAGGCATATGCTGGCGACGGTCCCGTGGGAACGGATCAGGACATTTATCGAATATGGTCCCGGCACCGGGCGGTTCACGCAGGCCGCTCTCGCGCGGCTTTCCGCTGACGCCACACTTGTCGCGCTGGACACCAGCGAGGCCTTCACCCGCCATTTGCGCCACCATATCGACGATCCTCGCCTGCGGATCGTGACCGGTTCGGCCGAAGACATCAGGGATATTCTGGGCCGGCATGGCATCTTCAAGGCCGACTGCATCCTGTCCGGCCTCCCCTTCTCCGGCATTTCCGAAGACAGGGCGGCGCGCATCATGGAAGCCAGCGCGGAGATATTGGCGCCGGACGGCCATTTTCTGGCCTATCAGATGCGCAAGACCATCGCGGACCATATTATCAGGCATTTCGGGGTCGTCGAGGAAGCCTTTGCATGGTGGAACATGCCGCCCTGTCATCTGTACCGGGCGAGGAAACCTGTTGTTCGGGCCGGATATTCTTCGCAAGAGGATGGGACGAACCGAAGGCGGGCATAAGCGCCGGTCCGTCCCGGCCCCCTTACAGGCGAGCCAAGCCGCCTATCGGGCCGCGTCATCGCCTGCCGCCTCCAGCATGATCTGAACACAGGTCAGCCGCGCCGCCGACCGGCCGCCATAGCCAGATGCTCCTCGCGATGATCCATGCGCCCGCGCCGCCGGATACAGGCGAGATGGACCAGCCCCGCTTCCTCGCCCCCCACTTTCTCCCCCTTGCGCCTCCCGGCCCGGCGAAGCGTTTCCTTATCGCCGCCGGGATATCCTATCATTTGGGCAAGGCATAAGCGATCACCTCATCACCGATCGGCGTTTCCATGAAATGATGCCCTCCCGCATAGATCACCACATATTGACGGCCATTGGCTTCATAGGTCATCGGCGTGGCCTGCCCACCGGCGGGCAGGACATCGCTCCACAACACCTTGCCGGTCCGCATATCGATTGCGCGGATGAGGTTGTCCGTCGCCGCCGCGATGAAGATCACCCCGCCCGCGGTCACGACCGCCCCGCCATTATTGGGCGTCCCGATGGTGACGGGCAGCATGGAGGGAATGCCGAACGGTCCGTTGGTCCGCGCCGTGCCCAGCGGACGATCCCAGATCGTCTTGCCGGTCGCGATATCGATGGCCCTGATCCCGCCATAGGGCGGCTGCTTGCACAGCATCCCCGTCAGCGGCAGGCGCCAGCCCGCATTGACGTCGATCGCATAAGGGGTGTTGGCCTGCGGATCGCCCGCCCCTTCCGCTCCGCCGATCTCGCCGCGCGCCTGATCGCGGGGCGCCCAGCCCTTTTTCTCCGCCTCTGCGCGGGGGACGAGGCGGACATAATTGGGCATGTCGTTATAATTGGCCACGATCACCCCCCGGCGCGGATCGATCGCCACGCCGCCCCAGTCCGTCCCGCCATTATAGCCGGGATATTCGATCGACCGGCCCTTGGATACCGGCGGGGTGAAAAAGCCCTGATAGCTCGCCCGGCGGAACTGGATGCGGCAGATCATCTGGTCGATGGGCGACATGCCCCACATGGATTTTTCGGTGAGGTCCGGCTGGCGCAGGCTATGCCACAGCGAGATGATCTGCGTGGGGGATCGCTGCTCCGGCTCCACCCCGCCACGCGGGGCGCGGATGGTGCCGATGGGCGTAAGCGGCTGGCCGGTGCGGCGGTCCAGCACATACATGTCGCCCTGCTTGCTCGGCAGCACCAGAGCGGGCACGACGCCCGCGCTCGTGGGATAATCGATCAGGGTCGCCTGCGCGCCGAAATCATAATCCCACACATCCTTGCGCACCGCCTGAAAATTCCACCGCGGCTTGCCGGTCATCACGTCGAGCGCCACCAGCGAGGTCGCGAACCGGTCTTCCTGCGGGCGGCGCAGGCTGGAATAATAATCCGCCGCCGCATTGCCCATGGGCAGGTAGACCAGCCCCAATTGCTCATCCCCCGACGCGATGGTCCACATATTGGGCGTGCCGCGCGCCCATGTCTTGCCGGGCGGGGGATAGCCGTTCCAGTCCGGGTTCATCATGTCCCATGCCCAGCGCAGCTTGCCAGTCACGGCGTCAAAGCCGCGAATGACGCCGGAGGGCGCCCAGCGATCCTGCCCGTCCAACACCTGATGCCCGGTGACGACGACGCCCCGCACGATGGTCGGCGGCGAACTGATGGAGACATATCCCGGCGGCGTGTCGCCCATGCCGATGGTGGTATCCACCTGACCGTTGGTGCCGAAATCCTCACAGGGCCGCCCCGTCCGCGCATCAAGGGCGAACAGCCGCGCATCGAGCGTGCCGAAGATGATCCGGGCGCCGCATATCTGCCCAGCCGATGCGCCGGGCAGGGTGTAATAGGTCACGCCCCGGCAGGCGGCCGTATAGGGAATGGCCTGATCCGGCACCTTCGGGTCGAAGCGCCAGCGCTGCTTGCCCGTCGCGGGATCGAGCGAGAGCACGATATTCTTGGGGGTGCAGACATAAAGGCTGTCCCCGACCTTCAGCGGGGTATTCTCCGCGCCATAGGTGTTGCGGATCATTTTCGATTTGGGCAGGTCGCCGGTATGGATCAGCCATGCGCGTTCCAGCTTGCCCACATTGTCGGGCGTGATCTGCGCCAGCGGAGAATAGCGCCGCGCACTGTCGGAACCGCCATAGGCGGGCCAGTCCGCACCCGCCTGCATCAACGCAGGATCGGCCATGTTCATGCGCTCCCCCGGCAGGTCCGAATGGGGGCGAGGGCTGTTGAGCCAGCCAAGGGTGAAACCGACAACGGCAAAGACAAGGATCACCCCCGCGCTGCCGCCCAGCGCCAGCCGCCAGCGATCGGGCCGGACGGAAAGCCGCGCCATCGCGAACAGCACGGCAACCAGCAGCACCAACGGCGCGATAACGCGCGGCACCAGCGCCCAGCCATTGCCGCCCACTTCCCACATCGCCCAGATCAGCGTGAAGAGAAAAACCAGCCCGTAAATCCAGCCGCCCAGCATCATCCCGCGCATCAGCAGCAGCCCGGCCACCAGCATGGCCGCCCCGGCCAGCGCATAATAGGCGGAGCCTCCCAGCAGGACGAGCCAGATGCCGCCTGTCAGGAGGATGATGGCTATCAGGGAAAGCAGCAAGCCGACGACAAGAGGAAAAGGAGGGGCGGGAAACACCTGACGCAGCCTGTCCATTTCCGAACCCTCCCGCCTGTTATTACATAGGGGTTAAATGCGCATGGTGCCCAAACGTTCCGAACCACCCCATCAAGGCCGGGACACCCCCCTTAAACGGAGCGATCCACCGCCGCGATCACATCGTCCAGCCCCGCCGCCGCGACGCCGCGACGCGCCAGATGCGCCAGCACCGCATCCCACCAGCGATAAAAGCCGTCGAGGCCCGCTTCATCCCGGACATAGGGAGTATGTCCCGGCGCCAGCGTCGGCGAATGAAAGCTGAACATCAACAATCGCAACCCGTCGGCCAGCAGGCGGTCGATCGCCCGGATCGCCTCTTCCACGCCCACGCCCTCCGGGGTGAGGGGGATGCGCTGCAACAGGCCGGATCGGGCGAGCAACCCCGCGCCCGGCCCCTGCCGGTCGAGCACCGGCTGCAACCGGTCGCCCACCCCATGCAGCGCGCCGACAAAGGCGGTGGAAAGCGGCAATTCGATCAGCGCCCCGCCCGGCCCCGCGCGATAGGGGCGCAGCGGCCGGGCGGTGAAATCCGGCCCATTATGGGGGGCATAATTGAACCGGCTGCGGATAGAACTATCAACCCGAAAGCCCAGATCGCGCAGGATAGCGGCACTGTTCGGCCCTACCCCATAGCGCCCGGCGCGAAAGGCCAGCGGCGGGCGCCCTATCACCTGCGCAATGCGATCCCGCAGGGCGGTGATCTTGGCCCTTTCCCATTCTTCCGGCAGATTGCCCGCAAAGCTGTGCGCGGCGCTGACTTCCTCCACATGCGGCGGATTGACCCAGGGGTGGCAATGGGCGCCGACATCGGCCTTCCCCTCGGCCACCCACGCCGCCAGCATCGGCCCGGCGCGGGGGTCGTCGATCACCGGATAGTCCGTCACATAAAGGGGACGGACGCCCGCCGCCGCGAAATGGGCCTGACCGCGCTCCATCGCGGCGGTGATGGTGACGGCGCGGCTCTCGCGATCGAACGGGGCGTCCCAGTCAAATTCTTCCTCGGTATCCACCACCAGCATGAAGCGGGTGCCGAAATTCGGCGGCAGATCGATGAAATCCTCCGGCGCGGGGCAGGCGCGAATATCTTCCCGATACGAAACGGCTCTGGTCATGGCCGGGCCTTATGGCAGAAAGGTTGAGATAGGTACGGCATATATGCACGCACATCGATGCAAACAAAAGGGGGCGGGCAAAAGGGCCGCGGGCGAAAGGAGGATTATCCGGCCGCGTTATCGATGGCGCGATCGGCCACCGGCAGTTCGAGCAGAATGCGTTCCTTTTCGATGCGCAACGCCCCGCCCTGTCCCTGCGCCAGACTGCGCACCAGCCGAACCGAAAAGCCCAGCCCCAGCAGCGGCCCGTCCGGCCAGTCGCCGTCGCTGCCATAGCCGGGATCGAGAATATCATGCTCATCCAGCCCCGTGAGCCGCGAGGGACGATCGAAGCCGATCACCAGCTTGCCATTATGGCCTTCGGGCTGGAACCAGACCGCGCCTTGCAGCACCTCGCCCTCCCCGGCCACGGAAACGAGCGTGCGCACCAAATGCTGCACCATCCGTTCGCCCTGCACCGGTTCGATCAGCGCGGGCGGGATATTGGCCGACGCGCTGATCCGTACCTGCGGGCCAGACCCCTGACCACCGCGCTGTTCATTATAGAGCATGGCGACGCGGTTCATCAGCGCCTCCATGTCCACGGCGTCGGCGCTGGGTCGCGAGGCCGGTTCCTCCTCCAGCGCGGCGGCGGACCGGGCGGCAAGATCGATATCGTCGAACGCCGCCATCAGGCGCCGGGCGTCGGACAGGATATTCCCGGCCATTTCCCGGTAATGCACCCCGGCGGGGCCGAAAAGCTGCTGTTCGATAATCTCGGCAAAGCCCAGAATGGCATTGAGCGGCGTGCGCAGTTCATGAATGACCTGCCGCATGGAATCGAGCGAGGGCTGACGCGGCGCCTCCTGCGTCGCGGCGTCCATCTGATGCGGCATCTCATGCACCAGCGGCCGTCGCGCCTGCCCGCGATAGCCCTGAAACCGTCCCGTCGCCGGATCGAAAAAGGGCACCGCCGACAAACGCCACTCGCCCTCATAAAGCCCCTCGCCGATGAACAGGCGGCCATGCTGAAAGCTGCTGCGCCGGGCAAAGGCGCCCGCGACATGCCCGTCCGGCCCGGTGTCGCCGGGGCTGGCCGGTTGCGCGATGGACAGCCCCACAAGCGCCGTGCGCGACGCCTCCCCAACCCAGATCAGCGCGCCTTCGGTATCGGTTTCGAACGGGAAATGATCCAGCGTCTCCGCCATCGGCAGCGGCGCTTCCAGCGGGGCCGCATCACCCGAAACCGCATCGCCCGAAAAGGGAACGCGCCCCTGCTCGCGCGCGGCGCTGGTGAAGCGTTCTATCCGTTCGACGAGCATGCGAATCTGGCTGCGCTCATCCAGACCGACGGAAACGGGCACATCCTCATCCGCCGCCGGCTCATCCTCCAGCAGCAGTTCGGCGGCGGCTTCTGCTTCCCCATGGGGATGATCCGGCCCATGGAGATGATCCGGCCCATGGGAGTGATCGGGCTGCGGCTGATCGGCGACCAGCGCCAGCGGACCCGCCTCAGCGGCTCCGGCAACGTCCGTCACCACCGTCTCGCCCAGATCATTGGAAACCGAAGGCGTGGTCCCCAGCACCAGATCGGTCGAGCCGAAAGCCTCCAGTGCCAGACGCGTGCGCTTGCCGATATCGCGGCGGCCCCGCAAAATCCCTCGCGCCGTGGGGCCAAGGCGGGGAAGCAGCACCGGCCACACCGCATCGGGCAATTGCGCGCGCGCCATCGCGGCGGCGCAGACCGAGGGGCGATCGCTCGCGAAAAACTCAACCAGGGCGGGGGACCGCAGGCGGCTGCCCAGTTCGACCACGCTCGCGATGCGCTGAGTCTCGTTCAGTTCGGCGCGCAGGTCATTGAGCCGGGCCACCAGCGCGACGCGATCTTCCTGCGGCAGCAACACCTTGCCCGCCTGATCATATTGCGCAAGCATGTCGACGCACTGCCGCCACAGCGTCGTGGCGGCAAGACCGGTCCGTTCTTCAACGGCCAATATGGTCTGCGTCAGATCGTTAAAGCGCAACCATCTTCTCCAGCGGATATCGGATCATGAATCATGTAGCCCTAAGGTTTAAGCCTTCCGCAGCCGCAGGAAAAGGCCGCATCTGCGGGAAATGAAGGGAAACGTCACATTGTGGGACGCTTGCATTGATTTGAAACTTTATTATCGGTATCCCGCTATTCCTGAAAGGATGTTATTAAGGCATGGCTGTTCCGGCGCTTGACGATATCGACCGTTCCCTATTGGCCCTGCTTCAGCAGGACGGCCGCATGACCAATGTCGATCTGGCCCGCACCGTCGGCCTGACTGCGCCGCCCTGCCTGCGCAGGGTTCGCGCGCTGGAAGATCGCGGATATATCACCGCCTATCACGCCACGCTGAACGGCCCTGCGCTGGGCTATGCCATCACGGTGTTCGCGATGGTCAGCCTGAAAAGCCAGGCCGAGCGCGACCTCAAGGCGTTCGAGGACCATGTCGCCACCCTGCCGGAAGTGCGGGAATGCCACATGCTCAATGGCGAGATAGATTTCATGCTGAAGGTGGTGGCGCGCGATCTGCAAAGTTTTCAGACCTTCCTGACGACCCATCTGACATCGGCCCCCAATGTCGAGAGCGTCAAGACATCGCTCACCATCCGCACATCGAAAAACGCGCCGGGCGTTCCCGTGGAATAAAGCGGCCTGCCGGGAAGCAGGCGGCCGGAAAGAACAGGGCGGAAAGAACCCAGCCGAAAGGAAAAAAGCGGCCCATCCCCGAACCGCTTTTATCCCGTAAAGCCGGCTCATTCCCGGCCGGAACCGCTTATTTCGCGGGCGTGGCCGGGGTCGGAGCCGGAGAAGCCGGTGCCGTGGCGGAGGCGGGGGTGGGAGCCGCAGCGACCCGTTCCGTCCCGGCCTGCCGCGCCTCCACCCACGCAGCCCAGAAAGCGGCGACCTGTCCCCATGCCCCGTTGCTGGCGACCTGCGCCAGCGCGGCCTTGGCCCCGTTGAAATCGCCAGACCGCGCCAGCGCGATACCCAGCCGGGTGGAGACGCGATCCTTGTCGTCCACGCCTTTTTCCAGCGCGGTGCGATAATAGGGAACCGCATCGGCATATTGGGCGCTGGCGAGCAGCTTGTCGCCACCCTGCTCCGCCTTCGCGCCGCTGGCCGCGCTGCTCGCCTTGCCCGGCAACCCCTTGATCGAGGCCAGATAGGTGACGGCGCGCGGCTTGACAGTGCGCAGCAAGGGCGTGGCGACCGGGTCGTTGCTCTGCAACTTGCCCTCGCTCGTGCCGGTATCGATCACGCTCTTGGCCTCGGCGGCATAGCCCTGCCCTGCGGCCAGAGCGGCATAGCCCTGATAATCGCGTTCGCTGGCCAGCGCGCCGGTCGCGGCCTGAAGCCGGTAAAGATCGATCAACGCTTCCTTGTCGGGGCGCGCATTTTCCGTATAGCCCACAAGGGCGGTGCGCCATTCCGGGGCGGAAATCTGCATGCCCGCCAGCTTGGCGCTGTTATACCGCGCCAGCGCGTTCCAGTCCTTGCGGCCGATCGCGATCGCAGAGGCACGATCATACCAGCTTGGCGGCACGGCTTTCCCGGCCTGCTGCTGCGCGGCGATGGTCTGGTCCAGCAATTGCGCCGCATCGTCCAACTTGCGCTTGCGCATATAGGATTCGACCAGCAGCAGCGCCGCTTGCGGTTCCGTCACGCCCAGTTCACGCGCGCGGGTCAGATAGACGACCGCATTGTCGATCGCGCCGGTCTGATAGCAGAGATAGCCCGCAATATGGTTGAGATGCGGCAGTTCTTCGCGGGGTGTCCCCCCGCTTTCGATCAGCTCTGCCACGGCCTTGCGCTGCGCGACGATATCGTTGCGCTTCACGGCCAGTTCCATCGCGAGGCTGGCCTTCATATATTTCTCGAACGGCGTCACGGCGTTGAGGGCCGAGATTCGCCCGCCCGCGCCGGTGACATCCCCCGCCTTCAGGCTGGCCCGCGCCTGCTCCGCGCCGGTGCGGAACTCAGGGGTCGCGCTGAGGGTATTTCCCGGCTCATCCTTCGCCCCGGCCTGCCCCGCAGTCATGATGCCCGCCAGCAGGGCCCCCGCGCACAGGACTGCCGCGTTCAGGGGCGATCGCCACATATTCTTCATCCCAATCCCTCACCACCGATGAGACCAACCCTGACATTTCCGGGCCGGATCAAACCATCCGGCGCGTCGGAGAATGCGGCACGATTTCAATTTTGAGCGCTTTTCCGATGATGTTGCAATCAAAACCGGAATTTTCAGCCTTTATGGAGAAACGGGGCGCTGTCCAGTCAGCGCCCCGCTCCGTTCATCGCAATATCGCCTCAGCTGGCGGGTGCTGCCGCCGGTGCCGCAGCAGCGGCGGGCGCGGCGGCGCGCGATTTATTGGCCACCCACTGCGACCAATATTGCGCAATGCCCCCGCGCGTGCCGCCCGTCACCTTGCCAAAGGCGGCGGTGGCGCCCGCATCGTCGCCGGCAAGCGCCTTGGCGATGCCCATGCGGGTATTCACCTCGGCCGCGTCCACGCCGCCTTTCTGAAGGGCGATGTCGAACAGCGGGATGGCCTTCGCATAATCGCCATAGCCCATATAGGCGTCGGCCGTGGCGCTCGCGACCTTGCCGCTGGAAGCCTTGGCGGCGTCAGCCGCGGCGGATGCCAGCGAACTCTTGTCGGACGTGGCGCGCTGCGTCGCGACCGTGTAGAAGTCGGAACCGTCGGTGGCGCTCAACACGCCCTTGGCGCGCCCTGCATCCACCGCCGACTTCACTTCGCCGAAAAGCCCGCCCTTGAACGCCATTTCGGCATATTCCAGATAGTCGGGCTTCACCGCCAGACCGCCCGAAACATTCATCAGACGCAACAGATCGAGATTTTCGCGATTGGTCATCGCCGGGTTTTCACGCTGGAAAACGCGCAGCACCGTGCGCAAATTCTCACCGGTGGGCGAAGCCTGATAGGCCATGTTCGCCCAGTCCTTCAACTGCGGCGAATTGGTGGAGGCGGCCTTCGAAACGCCGACCTGATACCATTGTTCGGGCACCGGCTCACCCGCCGCCTTCATCGCGTCGATGCCCTGTTTGAAGACATCGAGGCCACGCGTGACCTGAGCGGGATCATTGCCGCCCTTGCCCCAGATCGCCTGCGCGAGGATCGGGTTGACCTGATCGGGCTTGTACCCCAGGGCCTGCGCCTTTTCGGCATAGGCGATCGCGGTGTCATAATCCTTGGCGCCCAGCGCGGCATTGGCGACGACCGTGTTGAACTGGCCCTGCTGCCCCTGCGGCACCAGCCCCGTATCGAGCATCCCGCGCAGCGCCTCGCCCTGCATCGCCGGGTCATTGGCGGCCACGCTGAGGTTCAGCAGGATCGCATAATATTGATATTTGTCGTCATTGGTGGTGGCCAGCGGCAGGGCGGCGGCCATCGCGGCCTTCGCGCCCTCGACATCCTTTTTGCCCACCGCGTCATTGGCCTTGGCGATCGCCGGCATGAAATCCTTCGACAGTTTCAGCTTGGGCGCGGCATCCGCTTGCTTCTTGGCTTCCTTGGCGGAGGCTGGTGCGGATACCCCGACCGATGCGGCGCCCAGCGCAAGCATGAGTCCGAGAGTAACCGGGGAAACAAAACGCATATCCTATCTCCTAATCGAACCGGGATAACCGGCGAAAAACTCCTGTCCGCAGAACACGGCTATCAGGAAGGGGGTGAATGGGCGTTGAACGGCGTAGGGCATAGCCTTTCCCTCGTCAAATGTCATAAAATGCCATGACCGGCGATGAAGCGGCGATGCCTTATCCTGCCCAACGGACATTCTCCTGCATAGCGACAAATATCGGGCGGACCATAAGTTCCCGCGCCCGCGCATCTGTTTGCTCCCGTCCGTTCCCCCATCGCCAAGGGGTGACAGGCGCGCAGCAAGGGGCTAGGACGTCCCACCGACCAGTTACAACCCTATAACAGAAAAGAGAATCGCCGTGACCGACGAGACAGCGCTCGCCGAACCTTCCGATATCAGCCCCATCGATATCGTCGATGAGATGAAATCGAGCTATCTCGACTATGCGATGTCGGTCATCGTCAGCCGCGCCCTGCCCGATGTGCGCGACGGCCTGAAACCTGTCCACCGCCGCATACTTTTCGGCGCGCATGAACAGGGCTTCGTCGCGGGCAAGCCCTATCGCAAATCGGCGCGCATCGTCGGTGACGTGATGGGTAAATATCACCCGCACGGCGACTCCTCCATTTACGACGCATTGGCGCGCATGACGCAGGACTGGTCGATGCGCGTGCCGCTGATCGACGGTCAGGGCAATTTCGGATCGATGGACCCGGACAGCCCGGCGGCCATGCGCTACACCGAAGCCCGCCTTGCCAAGGTCGCCAATGCGCTGCTGGACGATCTGGACAAGGACACGGTCGATTTCACCCCGAACTATGACGGGTCGGAGCATGAGCCGCAGGTTCTACCCGCCCGTTTCCCGAACCTGCTGGTCAATGGCGCTGGCGGCATCGCGGTCGGCATGGCGACCAACGTGCCGCCGCACAATCTGGGCGAGGTGCTGCGCGCCTGCATCGCGACGCTCGACAACCCGATGATGAGCCTCGAGGATCTGATGGCCATCGTGCCCGCGCCGGATTTCCCCACCGGCGCGCTGATCCTCGGCCAGTCGGGCGCGCGCAGCGCCTATGCGACGGGGCGCGGTTCCATCATCATGCGCTCCCGCCATGAGATCGAGGAAGGGCGCGGCGATCGCCGTTCCATCGTCCTTACGGAAATCCCCTTTCAGGTCGGCAAGGCCGGCCTTGTCGAGAAGATCGCCGAGGCCGCCAAGGACAAGCGGATCGAGGGCATCAGCGACATTCGCGACGAATCCAACCGCGAGGGCGTGCGGATCGTCATCGAGCTGAAGCGCGATGCCACCCCCGATGTGGTGCTCAACCAATTGTGGCGCCACACGCCCGCCCAGTCGAGCTTCCCCGCCAACATGCTCGCCATTCGCGGCGGGCGGCCGGAGCTGCTGAACCTCAAGGATATTATAGACGCCTTCATCCGCTTCCGCGAGGAGGTCATCACCCGCCGCACCAAGTTCGAGCTGAACAAGGCGCGGGAACGGGCGCATATCTTGCTGGGTCTGGTGATTGCCGTCACCAATCTGGATGAGGTGGTGCGCATCATTCGCGGGTCGTCCAGCCCCGCAGAGGCGCGTGAAAAGCTGCTGGCCCGCGAATGGCCGATTGCCGAGATCGCGCCCTATATCCGCCTTGTCGAAGCGATCGAGACGGAAATCAGCGGCGACAGCTATACCATGTCGGAAACGCAGGTCCGCGCCATTCTCGACCTGCGCCTGCATCGCCTGACCGCGATCGGCCGCGACGAGATCGGCAATGAACTGGCGCAACTGGCCGCCAGCATCGCCGAGTTCCTCGCCATTCTGGCCGACCGCGCAAAGCTCTACGCCGTGATGCGCGAAGAGTTCGAGGCGATTTTGGGGGAGTTCAACACGCCCCGCCGTTCCACCATCGCGCCCGCCGCCGACGGCATCGAGGACGAAGACCTGATCGAGCGCGAGGACATGGTCGTCACCGTGACGATGCAGGGCTATATCAAGCGCACCCCGCTCGACAGTTTCCGCGCGCAGGGACGCGGCGGCAAGGGCCGCGCGGGCATGGCGACCAAGGATGAGGACGCCATCACCGAACTGTTCGTCACCAGCACCCATACGCCGGTGCTGTTCTTTTCCACGCTGGGCAAGGTCTATCGCCTGAAGGTGTGGCGCCTGCCCGAAGGCGGCCCCGCCACCCGCGGCCGCCCGATGGTCAACCTGCTCCCGCTGGCCGAGGGCGAGGTGATCCGCACCGTTCTGCCGCTGCCGGAGGACGAAGCCGAATGGGCGAACCTCAACGTCATGTTCGCGACCGCCCATGGCAATGTGCGCCGCAACAGCATGGACGCCTTCGCCAACATCCCGTCCAACGGCAAGATCGCCATCAAGTTCGAGGGCGACGATGCCGATGACCGGCTGATCGGCGTCGCCCTGCTTTCCGAGGGCGATGACGTGCTGCTCGCCTCTCGTCAGGGCAAGGCCATCCGCTTCCGGGGCGAGGATGTCCGCGTGTTCCAGAGCCGGTCCTCGACCGGCGTGCGCGGCATGAGCCTGAAGGCGGGCGATGAGGTGATCTCGCTATCCATCCTCCATCGCGGCGGCATGAGGGATCAGGACGAGCGCGAGGATTATCTGCGCTACGCCCCGTGGAAGGCGGAGAAGGAAGGCGAACCGCACATGACCGCCGAACGCTTCGCCGAACTGGCCGAGCGGGAACAGTTCATCCTGACGGTCTGCGCCAATGGCTATGGCAAGCTGTCGTCCGCTTATGAATATCGCCGCACCAATCGCGGCGGTCAGGGCATCACCAATATCGACAATATCGCCCGCAACGGCGCGGTGGTGGCCAGCTTCCCGGCGCGCAAGGACCATCAGCTGATGCTCGTCACCGATCAGGCCAAGCTGATCCGCCTCAGCCTGGAAAGCATGCGCGTCATCGGTCGCGGCAGCGCGGGCGTGCGCCTGTTCAACGTCGCGGATGAAGAGCATGTCGTGTCCGCCGCGAAGATCGAGGATAATGACGATAACGACGCTGCGGGCGACAATGCTGGCGACGCCATCGGCGACACGCCGGAAACGCCGGAAGTAACGGGCGACGCCACCACCACCGGCAACGCCACCGACAACGGCAACGGCGATGACAATGGCGGAGAAACACCCGCCGCATGAAGGAACTGTTCGCCTATAAAATCCTGACCCGCGCGCAATGGGATGCCTTTCGGGCCGATGGCGTGTTTGCCGGCGCGCCGGTCGATCTGGCGGACGGCTATATCCATCTTTCTGCGCGCGATCAGGTTTCCGGCACGCTGGACAAGCATTTCGCCGGGCAGGACGACCTGATCCTCGCCATGGTGGATCTTGCCGCGCTGGGCGGCACCATGAAATGGGAGGAATCGCGCGGCGGCGCGCTTTTCCCGCATGTCTATGGGCCGCTGCCGATGGCGGCCGTCACCACCAAGGCGAAGCTGCGCCTTGATGAAACGGGCCGACATGTGCTTCCCGCAGGCTTTACGGAAGGCTGAATCAGGGAACCACCCGCCCCCTTCCTGCATTGACCTCTTGATGACAGCTATCATGAGGAGATTTGCCATGCGAAAAACACTGACATCGCTGCTGATCCTCGCCGGTGCGGCGATGATCGCCGGTTGTTCCACCCTGACCGGGGCCGGGATCGGCGCTGCGGGCGGCGCGGGCGTGGCCGCTGCCACGGGCGAGGATGTGAAGGACGGCGCGCTGATCGGCGGCGCTGCGGGCGCGGTGGTCGGCACGGTCGCCGACTGATCATCGCCCCAACCTGATCGACGCCCGACCGGAGGGGCGGCATAGCCCTTCCCCGCAATCCATCAGATATCAGGCATAGAGGCCGCGAAGCGAGGATGACCGCATCCTTTTGCATCGCGGCCTCTCGCCTTTTCCGGCCATCGGCATTATGTCGCCGCCATGACATATCAGGTCCATATCATCGGCGGCGGCATGGCCGGTTCGGAAGCCGCCTGGCAATTGGCGCAGGCAGGCATTCAGGTGCGCCTTTCCGAAATGCGCGGCGGCGGGGACATGACGCCCGCCCATCAGACAGACGGCCTTGCCGAACTGGTCTGCTCCAACAGCTTTCGGTCCGACGACGCCGCGAAAAACGCGGTCGGCCTGCTGCATCAGGAAATGCGCGATCTGGGATCGCTGCTGATGGCGCAGGCCGCCATCGCCAAGGTGCCCGCAGGATCGGCCCTCGCCGTCGATCGCGATATATTCTCGCAAGGCGTCACCGCCGCGCTCGCCGATCATCCCAATATTACGCTGGTGCGGGAACGCATCGACACCCTGCCGGACGAGGGCATGACCATCGTGGCGACCGGCCCGCTGACCGGCGGCGCGCTGGCCGAGAGCATCGGCGCGGTCACGGGCATGGAGCGGCTCGCCTTTTTCGACGCCATCGCCCCGATCCTCTATCGCGACAGCATCGATATGGACATTTGCTGGATGCAATCGCGCTGGAACAAGATCGGCCCCGAAGGCGACGGCAAGGATTATATCAACTGCCCGATGAACAAGGAGCAATATGAGGCCTTCGTGCAGGGGTTGATCGACGGCCCCAAAACCGAGTTCAAGGAATGGGAAAAGGATACGCCCTATTTCGAAGGCTGCATGCCGATCGAGGTCATGGCGTCACGTGGACCGGAAACGCTGCGCCATGGCCCGATGAAGCCCATGGGTCTGGACGATCCGCGCACCGGCCGTTGGCCCTATGCCGTGGTGCAGTTGCGGCAGGACAATGCGCTCGGCACGCTCTGGAACATGGTCGGCTTCCAGACCAAGCTGCGCCACGCCGCGCAGGTGGACCTGTTCCGCACCATCCCCGGCCTTGAAAAGGCGGAGTTTGCGCGGCTGGGCGGCCTGCATCGCAACACCTTCATCCAAAGCCCCAAGCTGCTCGACCCCACATTGCGCCTGAAATCAGCGCCGCATATCCGCTTTGCCGGGCAGATGACCGGCTGCGAAGGCTATGTGGAAAGCGGCGCGATCGGGTTGCTGGCGGCGCGCTTCATGCTGGGCGATCTGACCGGCCGCCCGCTTTCCCCGCCGCCGGTGACGACCGCGCTGGGCGCACTGCTTTCCCATGTGACCGGCGGCGCGGACGCGGAAAGTTTTCAGCCGATGAACGTCAATTTCGGCCTCTTTCCGCCGCCGGAGGAAAAGGTGAGAAAAAAGGATCGCAAGGAAGCCTATACCGCCCGCGCCCGCGCCGACCTTGCCGGATGGATGGGGGAACAGGGGCTAACGCCGGGCTAACCCCGGCTTGAGCCATCAGCATTTGCATTTGGGCTTCGCTGCGGATTTGGGCGCGGTGGTCGCGAATTCGGCGCGGCTCAACTTGCCATCGCCATCCGCATCCGCGCCCGCGAATTTATCGGACGTGGCGACGGCCCATTCCTCGAACGAGAGCAGGTTATTGCCATCGGTATCGAGCTTACTGAACGCCTTGGCCCGGCTCGCCAGCATTTCGGTGCGCGTGATGATGCCGTCGCGGTTGCGGTCATAACGGTCGAAGCGCTTCGCCTCCCGGCTTTTCTCCGATGCTTCGGGCGGCATTGGCGGCGCTTCGCCGATCGCATCCTCATCCCCCACCGGCAGGCCTTCCTCCGGCAAGGGCGCGGGCGTGAGCGCCACCGGGGGCGTGCGCTGCGCCTGCGTTCCCTCGGCCCTGATCTGCCACCAGAACAGCCCGCCCGTCACCAACAGCAAACAGGCGACCGCGCCTGCGACAAACCGGTTCATGGCTGAGTTTCCCCCTTCTTGTTCGCACCCCAACGCCCGTCGGTGGACCGGCGCGCCCTATCGCCCGAAAATCTGAAGGCGCAGCAAGCGCATGTAAAGGCCCGCCGTCAAGCCAGAAGCCATGCCCCTGCCCCGCGCCAGATCATGCCGCGCCGCGCCGCCCAGCATCGCCAGCATGCGCGGCAAGGCGCCAAGCCCCGCGCTGCGCACCGCCCCGGCCTGCGCCGCCCCCAGCGCCACTGCGGCCCCGGCCAGATCCGCTTCCTCCAGATGCCCGGCCAGATCCCACAAGGCCCAAAGCCTGCCCCATGGCCGCGCCGCGTCCGCCTGCTCCGGCGCGATGGCGAGGAACAGGCCTTCCCCCCGCCCCGCCGCATAGGCATCCAGCATGGCCTGCCGATCGCCGCCATCCCACAGGATCAGCTCTTCCCAGCCGTCGATGATCCCGATCAGCCCTTCCCGCGCCGCCGGAAAATCATCCAGCGCGCGCAACGCATCCATCATCGGGGAACGGTGCGCGGGCAATATCTCTTCAGAGGCAAGGCCGTCGCGCCACCATGCAAGCCGGATCTGCGCCATCATCGGTTCTCTCGCCGATCGGGCGATGTGCGCGCATTCATTATCCAGCGCAACGACCAGTTCCGCCCGCGCCGATCGCGCCCCGGCGGCGGAGAGCGCCAACCGCTGAACCGGCGTTATATCGCGGATATCCGCCGCTGCGCCCATGCCGACAGGGGAAACCCCTCTTACCATATTTTAATGTCTTCCGTTTACGTCTGCCGGGCACGCCGGCAAGCCCTGCGCGCGCCATAGCTTCATGGCTGCGCGCGGTACACCGGCCAGGGCTGTTAGGAAAGTGGGTTCGGATATGGCATCTCGATTGGCCGGGCGCAAAGGGTTCATGACGCGGTTGCTGCGCAACGAGGCAGGCAATGTCCTTGTCTTGACGGCTGCGGCGACTATTCCGCTGATCGGCATTGTCGGCTCCGCCGTGGATATCAGCCGCGCCTATCTTACCCGCACC
Organism: Sphingobium sp.; assembly: GCA_050252755.1. Classification (GTDB taxonomy): domain Bacteria; phylum Pseudomonadota; class Alphaproteobacteria; order Sphingomonadales; family Sphingomonadaceae; genus Sphingobium. The sequence continues at coordinate 39,188 of JBFWKI010000007.1, read as the reverse complement.
CGGTTGCAGCAGGCCTGCGACGCAGGCGTGCTGGCCGGGCGCAAATCCATGGAAGGCATCACCTGGACCTCGGCCAATCGGCAGACGGCCGAACAATTTTTCCACATGAACTTCCCGGACGGCAAATATGGCACCACCCCGCCGGATGTCGATTTCTCCGCGACCAACAGCGGCGCCGTAAACGGCACGGCGGGCGCAGGCGTGCCGATGACGCTGATGTCCCTGTTCAATATGCCGACCCTGAATATCAGCGTCAGTTGCGCCGCCGATTTGCAGCTTCCCAATACCGACATCATGTTCGTCCTCGACACCACCTTGTCGATGAACGACGCCAATCCGGGCGATAGCCAGAGCCGGATCGCCGTGCTGCGCGATTCCGTGACGGATTTTTACGATACGCTGGAAGATGTGAGGCCGGCAGGCAGCGTGATCCGCTATGGCTTCGTCCCCTATTCGGGAACCGTCAATGTCGGCATGCTACTGAAGCCCGAATGGCTTCAGAGCAATCCCGTCTATGATTCCCGCGTGGAGGATGGCCGATCCACGCAAATCATCACCAACACGACAGGCGGCGGCACATACCCCGATACGATCACGTCATGGACGGCGTGGACAGGCGGCGACGGCACGACCTCGACCTATCCGGGGCCGTCGGAAAACTGCGTCGCCCCGACAAACAACCTGACTACCAAAACGACACAATCTGCATGGTCCCCCAACTCAAGCGCCCTGCCGCGATCCCGCACCCACACGCGCACCCGCAACGGCAATACCTATTCCGCCAAATTTTCCAACGGCGTGTGCACGATCACGCAGGTCAGTTACGCCAATGTGATCGACACCCGAACGGAAACGATCGACAAGCATCCGAACGCCGGTGAACCTATTCCCAGCGAAACGACCACGACCACCAAAACCCATTATCACTGGATCTACAAGCCGGTCGCTTACGACATTGCCAATCTGAAGGGGGCAAACGCAAATGGATATGTCACCGGCGGCAGCTTCACGGCACCGGTGGCCAACGCGAACACATCGAAGGATATCCACCCCGTAAACCGTACCATCACCTGGAACCAGAACAACGGCTGCATCGAGGAACGCGGCACGCGCCGCCCGGATGATCCGACCTCCGTTGTGGCATATGACATGAACATCGACCTGGTGCCCGATCCCACAAAACCGGAAACGCAGTGGAAACCCTATCTGCCCGGCGTGGTCTATGGCCGCGACCAGACGACGACAGGATATCAGCGACCCGTGCTCACGGGGACCAGATATCCGGCGGCCTGGTTGAACAGGTGGGAATATAGCGCATCGCCGGAAACCAGAACCCGCGATGTCAACATCAACGCCACCACAAATTATTTCACGCCGTCCTCCGACCTTACGCAACCGGGTGCCTGCCCGACCTATGCGCGCAAGTTGCAGGCAACCACCAGAGGCACGCTCGTCAACTATCTCAACGACCTCACACCGGCGGGCTTCACCTATCACGACATCGGCATGATGTGGGGCCTTCGCCTGATGTCGCGCGACGGGCTGTTCGCCACGGAAAACAGGGCGGCCGAAGCCAGCGGCAGGATCGCCCGCCACCTGATCTTCATGACGGACGGCGACACCGATACCCGCATCGGGGCCTATGACGCCTGGGGTATTTCGGCCATGACGAGGCGGCGCACCGCGATCAATGCCGTCCCGACCGACGAGGCGCAGAACACCCTGACGGAAACGCGCCTGAGCACGCTGTGCACCGCGGCGAAGAACCAGAAGAACATCACCGTCTGGGTCATCGCGTTCGGCACGGACCTGACGACCATGCTCAGCGATTGCGCATCCCCCAATCGCGCCTATCAGGCCGATAACGCCGCGGAACTGATGGCGACCTTCTCTGAAATCGCCTCGCAGATCGCCCAGTTGCGGATCACCCGATGACAGGCGCCGCGTTCATGCCCCGGTGGCTGAAGGCGCTGTTCGGGAACAGGCGCGGCGCGACGATCGTGGAATTCGCCATCGTCGCGCCTGTGCTGCTGATGATCCTCATGGCCCTGTTCGATACCGGCTATTATCTCTATGCCCGCGCGATCCTGAGCGGGGAAATGCAGGCGGCGGGGCGATCATCCGCGCTGGAATCCGCGTCGGAAGAAACGCAGGAGGATCTGGACGACCATGTGACCGCCGCCGTCCAGCGGGTCGTTCCCCATGGCGCGCTGTCCTTCACGCGCATGGCCTATGGTTCCTATGAACGCGCGCAGGCCAAGGCGGAACCCTTTATCGACGCAAACGGCAACGGCATTTGCGACGATGGCGAACTGTTCGAGGATACCAATAATAACGACACCTATGATCTTGATGGCGGGCTGGAAGGGCAAGGCAATGCGCGGGACGTGACGATCTATACCGCCACCCTGCGCTATGACCGCCTCTTTCCGCTGGCGCACATGCTGGGATGGTCCAATCAGGTCGCCGTTTCCTCCAGCACCCTTTTGCGCAACCAGCCCTATGACAAGCAATCCGTTCCCCCCGAAGGCACCTGCCCATGACCAGCCTCGCCCGCTTCCCCTCAGCCCGCTTCCCCTCAGCCCGCCGCCTGCCCCCGCGCAGACGCGCCGCCGCCTGCCTGCGGGATCAGAGCGGGCTGGCTCTGGTGGAATTTGCGATTTCCCTGCCGCTGCTGCTGCTGCTGGCGTCGGCGGGGCTGGAACTGGCCAATTATGTGCTGACGACCAAGCAAATCGGTGAGATCGCCACGCTGGTCGCCGACAACGCATCGCGCATGGGCGCGCAGAACGTCATCAACAACAAACCCGTCAGCGAGGCGGAAATCAACGATGTGTTCATCGGCGCCACCATGCAGGGGGGCAGCAATCTGAACATGGCAAATAACGGCAGGATCATCCTTTCCAGCCTTCAGCAGAATGAAGACGGCGGACAGACGATCAAATGGCAAAGATGCTATGGCGATCTTGACTATGCCTCTTCCTGGGGGGAGGAAGGCGAAGGCGAAACGGGGACAGCGTTCCTCGGCATGGGGCCGGACAGCGCCCGCGTGACCGCATCGAGCGGCACGGCGGTCATGGTGGTGGAAATCAGCTATCGCTATCAGCGCATCATGCCGCTGCCCTTCATGCCGCTCCACGATATTCGCGAAAGCGCGGCCTATAATGTGCGCGACACGCGCGACCTCACCCAAATCTATAATATAGAGGGCGTGCCGGTTTCGGACTGCGACTTGCCGACCTAAGCTGTCGCGTCATTTTCGCCAGAAATGGCAAAAGCGCCAGAACGGCAACAGGGCCATAACGGCGACAGGGAAGGAGCCGCCGAGGCCCCTTCCCCGCCTTGTCAGCGCACCGGCTGTTTTATCCGCGATAGCAGACCTTCCTGACCGCCGCGATCACCTTCGCTGCGTCGATCAGGGCTTCCTTTTCCAGATTAGCCGCATAGGGCAGCGGCACATCCTCGTTGGTTACGCGCAGGACAGGGGCGTCGAGATCGTCAAAGCCTTGTTCCATCGCAACCGCCGCGATTTCGCTGGCGATCGAGCAGACCGGCCAGCCTTCCTCGACCACCACCATGCGGTTGGTCTTTTTAAGGCTCGCCAGCACCGTGCCGGTATCGAGCGGGCGCAGCGTGCGCAGGTCGATGACCTCCGCGTCTATGCCTTCCTCCGCCAGCTGCTGCGCCGCGTCGAGCGCAATGCCGACGCCGATCGAATAGCTGACCAGCGTGACGTCCTTGCCCTCCCGCATGATCCGCGCCTTGCCGATGGGCAGGACATGATCCTCCAGCACCGGCACGTCGAAGCTGCGGCCATAGAGCAGTTCGTTTTCGAGGAACACGACCGGATCGGTCGAGCGGATCGCCGCCTTCAGCAACCCCTTGGCATCCGCCGCATCATAGGGCGAGATGACGATCAGGCCCGGAACCGCCGCATACCATGGGCCATAATTCTGGCTATGCTGCGCGCCGACCCGGCTCGCAGCACCATTGGGGCCACGGAACACGATCGGGCAGCGCATCTGGCCGCCGGACATGTAATTGGTCTTGGCCGCCGAGTTGATGATCTGGTCGATCGCCTGCATCGCGAAGTTGAAGGTCATGAACTCGATGACCGGGCGCAGACCACCCATCGCCGCGCCCGCGCCGACCCCGGCAAAGCCATGTTCGGTGATCGGCGTATCGATAACGCGCTTGTCGCCAAACTCCTGAAGAAGCCCCTGCGTGACCTTATAGGCCCCCTGATATTCGGCGACTTCCTCACCCATCACGAACACGCGCTCATCGCTGCGCATTTCCTCGGCCATGGCGTCGCGCAGAGCCTCGCGCACGGTCAGCTTCGCAAATTCCGTGCCTTCCGGGATGGCGGGATCGACCGCGATCTTCACTTCGGCCTGGGCGGGGACCGGGGCAGGCTTTGCAAGCGGGGCCTCCGGGGTGGAGGCAGGCGCGGATGCGGTTTCGGACGCGGAGGCCGCAGCGGGCGCTTCCCCGGCCTCGCCAGCCTCAGCCCCGGTCCCGGCGTCACCGTCCTCGCCCGCCATGGTCGCGATGGCCGTACCGACCTTCACATTTTCCGTGCCTTCCGCGACCAGGATCTTGCCGATGACGCCTTCGTCAACCGCCTCGAACTCCATCGTCGCCTTGTCGGTTTCGATCTCCGCCAGAAGATCGCCGGATTTCACCTCATCGCCTTCCTTGACGAGCCATTTCGCCAGCGTGCCTTCCTCCATCGTCGGGGACAGCGCCGGCATCTTGATTTCAACTGCCATCAATATTGCTCCACCAGCACGTCGGTATAGAGTTCACCGGGCTGCGGCTCCGGCGAAGTCTCCGCGAAATCCGCGCTTTCATTGACGATTTTGCGGATGTCCTGATCTATGCTTTTCAGTTCATCCGCGCTGATGCCGGCGGCCTCCAGATGCTTCTTGATCCCTTCGATGGGATCGGATTTTTCGCGCATCTCCTGCACTTCCTCGCGAGAGCGATATTTGGCGGGATCGGACATGGAGTGGCCGCGATAGCGATAGGTCTTCATTTCCAGCAGGATCGGCCCCTTGCCGGATTGCACCCATTTCAGCGCCTCTTCCGTCGCCGCGCGCACGGCCAGCACGTCCATGCCGTTGACCTGAAGGCCGGGGATGCGGAAGGATTCGCCGCGGCGGAAAAGCTGGTCCTCGGCCGAGGACCGATTGACCGACGTGCCCATCGCATATTGGTTGTTCTCGATCACATAGATGATCGGCAGCTTCCACAGCTCAGCCATGTTGAAGCTTTCATAGACCTGGCCCTGATTGCTGGCGCCGTCGCCGAAATAGGCGACGCACACGCCGCCATCGCCATTATATTTATGCGCGAAACCAAGCCCGGTGCCCAGCGACACCTGCGCGCCGACAATGCCATGGCCGCCGTAGACTTTATGTTCGACGCTGAACATGTGCATCGAACCGCCCTTGCCCTTGGAAATGCCGGCGGCGCGGCCGGTCAGTTCGGCCATGATGAGATTGGGGTCGATACCATAGGCGAGCATGTGGCCATGATCGCGATAGCCGGTAATCACGCTGTCCTTGCCGGGGGTGAGCGCCGACTGGATGCCGACCGCGACCGCTTCCTGACCGATATAGAGATGGCAGAAGCCGCCGATCAGGCCGAGGCCGTAAAGCTGGCCCGCCTTTTCCTCGAAGCGGCGGATCAATGTCATCTGGCGATAAAATTCGAGCAGTTCTTCCTTGCTCGCGTCATAATCCTTTGCGGGCAGTACGGGCTTGGCCTCATTATGGTCGGGCCGGGCCGGCGCATCCGCGCTACGAGCGGACGACTTCCTTCTCGTCCGCGGCGTTGCTGGTTTTACCAAGAGCGCATCCTTCTTTGGTTTCATGGGGAGGAACGCCGAATATAGACGGACGCCCGCCAGAATCCAATGAAAAGGCTCGCCCAAACGAACCTATATGATGATTTCCGGTTTTTTATCGTACAACGCGCAGAAAATCACTTCAGCGGAACGACGACCTCGTCGGGATGGCCCACATTCAGTTCGCGGCGGATCATCTCATCGGCCATGTCCGGGTCGACATGGCGCGGGTTCAACAGATTGACTCGATTGGCGATTTTTGCCTTTTCCGCCTTTACGATGCGCAGTTCCGCCTGACTGTCATGCAACTGACGCGTATATTCGCCCCACGCCAATATGCCGTTGGAGCCGAGAATCGCATAACCGATCAGCAGCGCGAACAGCAACACGGCGATCGCCGGGCCGAAGGCCGATGCGAATAACATCCGAAGCTTAGCAATATGAGCCATGAACCCCTTGAATCACTTTCGATTCGTACACGCAACAGAAAAATCGAAAGACCCCGGAATTTGCGACGAATATCCTCCATCGCCGCTTCCGGGGCCTGTATTCGGGGGAATTAAGGATCAGCGGAAGATGCCGCGCCCCGCATAGACCGCCATATCGCCCAGTTCTTCTTCGATACGGATAAGCTGATTATATTTGGCAAGCCGGTCGGACCGCGCCAGCGAGCCTGTCTTGATCTGGCCGCAATTGGTCGCGACCGCCAGATCCGCGATGGTCGCATCCTCCGTCTCGCCCGAACGGTGCGACATCACCGCCGTATAGCGCGCACGATGGGCCATATCGACAGCCGCCAGAGTCTCCGTCAACGAACCTATCTGGTTAACCTTCACCAGCAGGGAATTGGCCAGCCCCTTTTCGATGCCCATCGCCAGACGCTTGGGGTTGGTGACGAACAGATCGTCCCCGACAAGCTGGCATGTCGCGCCGATCTTGTCGGTCAACGCCTTCCAGCCGTCGAAATCATCTTCGGCCATGCCGTCCTCGATCGAGCGGATGGGATAGCGCGCGACCAGATCCGCGAGATAATCGGCCATCTCGACCGGGGTCAGGCTCTTGCCCTCGCCCACCATTTCATATTTGCCGTTCTTGAAAAATTCGGTCGAGGCGCAATCGAGCGCCAGCACCACATCGTCGCCGGGCGTGTACCCGGCCTTCTCGACCGAGGCCATGATGAAATCGAGCGCATCGGTGGTGGAAGCCAGCGCGGGCGCAAAGCCGCCTTCATCCCCTACCGAAGTCGCCAGCCCCTTGTCATGCAGGCCCTTTTTCAGCGTATGAAAGATTTCCGCGCCCATGCGCACCGCGTCGGCAAGGCTCGACGCGCCGACGGGCATGATCATGAATTCCTGAAAATCGATCGGGTTATCAGCATGTTCGCCGCCATTGATGATGTTCATCATCGGCACCGGCAGCACATGGGCGGACACGCCGCCGACATAGCGATAGAGCGGCAGGCCCCGCGCATCGGCCGCCGCCTTCGCCACGGCAAGGCTGACGCCCAATATGGCGTTCGCGCCCAGCTTGCCCTTGTTGTCGGTGCCGTCGAGTTCGATCATCGTCGCGTCGATTTCGGCCTGATCCTCCGCATCAAGACCGAGCACCGCCTCCGCAATGTCGCTGTTCACCGCCTCTACGGCCTGAAGCACGCCCTTGCCCAGATAGACGCTCTTGTCGCCATCGCGCTTTTCCACCGCTTCATAGGCGCCGGTAGAGGCCCCCGAAGGCACGGCGGCACGGCCGAAACTGCCGTCTTCCAGCAACACATCCACTTCGACCGTCGGGTTGCCCCGGCTGTCGAGAATCTGGCGGGCATGAATATCGAGAATGGCGGTCATCATCACTTCCTTCTGTCTGCACCGGGGGGGACGCCTGATGTTCGGCGCCCGCTTAGCCAGCGCCGCATTATAAGGCAATAAATTATGAGATGAGCGGCCCTGCCAGCGCGGTTTCGTAAAATTTCCTGCCGTGGAGGGTGAAATGCGGGGTCGGAACTGTTATCTATCCCGAAGCATTATCGACATGAAGAGATGCATTCGAATTTCAAAAGCAAAGGGAAAGCCATGGCCGACACCCCCGACTTCTCCAATCCGCCCGAAAAGAAAGTGCGCAAGACACCCGCACGCAAGGCAGCGGCGGGCAAGGCGACCTCTGCCAGGGCCTCCACCACCTCATCATCCACCGCCGCGCCGAAGAAGCGCGCCTCCTCCCGCACGCGCACGGCGGCCGGCGCTGCCCCCGCCGGGGCGGCGACCTTCGCCGAATCCGCGACGCAAGCCCGCGCCGCGCTCGACACCGCCGCCGCTGCGGCGCGCGCCAAGGTGAAGGAGCTTTCCGGCAAGACCTCGATCGACTGGAAAGCCCAGAATGAGAAGCTGAAAGCGCAAGGTGAGCAAATGTACGACAAGGCGAGCCGGATGGCCCATGAAACCGCAGGCAGCGCCAAGGCGCAGACCGGCTCCGCCATGCAGAGCCTTGCCCGGCTGATCCATGAAACCGCCGAAACGGTCGATACGAAACTTGGCCCGCAATATGGCGATTATGCGCGGCAGGCGGCCAATGCCGTCGCCGGGGCAGCCAAATCCCTCGACGACAAGGATGTCGATCAACTGCTGGGCGAGGCTCGCGATTTCGTGCGCAAAAGCCCCGCCGTCGCGATCGGCGCCGCCGCCGTCGCGGGCTTTGTCCTGATGCGCCTTGCCAAGGGCAGCGGCGCGGATAGCCCTGCGGAAGACTGATCCTGCCATAACGGGCGCGAACCTTCGGCTTGTTCGCGCCCCGCCACCGCCACTCCGCATCATGCACGGGGCATCTCATTTACCGGGAGGGAGCGCGCAGCGTGACAGAAAAAGCAGGCTGGCAGCCTGAACAGGGTGAGCACGGCGCCACCGGGGCCGACGACGACATGGCGCAAGCCCAGCAGGCACAGCAGCAAACACAGGCGCCGCTGGACGATGAAGACCGGTCCACGATCGATGTCCTGCGCCTGCTCGTTTCCGAAGGGCGCGATTACGCCAGCAACGAGATAGAGCGCCAGAAGCTGCGCGCCTCGATCATCGGCAAGGCGACGCGGGATGCCGCGATTCTGGGGGTCGTGGCGCTGTTCCTGCTGATGGGCGCGTTGATCGCCGCGCTCATCGGTTTCATCATGGCGCTGGCCCCCCATGTCGGCGGCCCCCTGCCCGCGACGGGGATCGTCATCGGCGGCAGTCTGCTGACCATCCTCCTTCTCCTGCTGCTTGCCCGGATGCGGGTCGGCAAGGCGCTGCGCCAGATCAAAGGCCCGGAGGAAAGCGAATGAGCGACAGGAAAGCCCACCCCGCGCAAAGGCTCGCCGCGCTGGATCTGCGCACGCGCGACCAGCGGCAAAGGGTGCAATCCCTCGCCCGTATAGCGCAGGATCGACTCCGCCCGGCGCATCTTGCGCAAGAGGCAGGGAACCGCGCGCTCGATCTGGGGTTGGACACAATAGCCAAAGCAAAGGCGGCGGCGCGCGCGCATCCCGGCAAGACGGCGGCCCTCGTTGCTGTCATCGGCGCGGCGATCGCCCGCAAGCCCCTGCTCAGGCTGATTGGCAAAGGATATGGCACTGTGCGGGATCGGCTGAACCTCAAGCGATAGGGCGGGGCCGTCGCCCTGCATGCCGCGAAATTGAGGCCGGACAAAATGAGGATTGATATGGACAACGACATTCAGGACAAGTTGGACCGCGTGCGCACCAAGGCTGGCGAGACGGTGAAGCGCGCTGGCGACACCCTCAAGACCGGCGCGGAACGGGTGAGCGAACGTGCTCGCGCCGCCAGCGCCGGAACCGGTGAAAATCTGGAAAAGGCGAAAGAACGCGCCCGCAAGACCGCTGGCGAGGCCAATCGCATCGTTACCGAACACCCGCTTGCGGCGGCGGCAGCGGCGGTCGCTATCGGGGCGGTGATCGCCTATGCCTTTCCCCGCGGCAGCCGCAAAATGCGCTCCGCCGCGCCGAAATTGCTGGCCGCTGCCGGGACCGCAAGCCACAAGGCGCGCAAATCCCTGACCCATCAGGCCAAAACCAAGCTGAAAGGGCCAGCGGACGAAACCGAGCATTTCTTCGACAAGATTGGCGACAAGATTGGGGACGCGGCTCGCAAGGCCCCGGCAAGCGCTGCCGACGCCGCCCGGTCGGGGCTGGAGAGCGCCCGCTCCGGCCTTGAAAATGCGCGCAATTTCGCAACGGAAACCGCGCGGCGCGCCGACATTGAAGAGCGCGCGGGCAAATTTCTGGATGCCGCCGCCGATATCGCCTCCAAGGTGGCCGTCAAGGTGCGGGAACATAGCCGCAAGGAAACAGGCAAGGATTGAGTCGGGGAATCCCCTTTTCCTTGGCCTCTTTCCCTTTGCTTTCCAGCCCCGGCCCTGAGGCAAGTCCGGCTCTTTAGCCGATCGGCGGAATCAGCGCGATAATCATGGTTTTTATCAAGACGCCCAGCCTTGGCAAAAACCGCGATTATCGCCGACTCTCGCTGCATAGAAGGTTGCTTTTTGCGCCCTTCTTGCCGTATGGAAACAGTCCATGAGCAAGCTGCACCTCGTCATGGGCGGACGCGTTTCCGACCCCCGCACCACCGATTTCGACGATCTCAACGCGATTGAGTTTGTCGGCGTGTTCCCCAACTACGCCTCGGCGGAAAAGGCATGGCGCGGGGCCGCGCAACGCACCGTGGACGACGCCGAAATGAAATATGTGATCGTCCATCTGCATCGCCTGCTCGACCCAACTCAGCCGGACGCGCCAACGGCCTGAACGGCGGCCTTTTCGGCCCCATGATTCCCGATCCTCCCCGTCTCGTGACCGCTTCCCGGTTCTGCGTCAGTGCACAATGCGGGTGGCGGTTTTTCTGAATCTTATCTTCAGCAAGGGCCGGGTAAGCAACATCCCTGCCAGAAAACCGCCGATATGCGCGCCAATGGCGATTGCGCCGCCGTCCGTTCCGAGGGCCATCCCCACGCGTCGCCACTCCGATCAGGAATTGCAGGAAAACCCAACCCGCCCCCAGCCACAGCATGCGCACGGCATAGGCGGGGATCGGCCCCAGAGGCTTCACCTCCCGATTGCTGAACAACAGGGCATAGGCGCCGATGATCGCGGAAATGGCACCGCTCGCGCCGATCATCGGCACGGCCAGATCGGTATCCAGCACCCATTGCCCCAGCGCGGCGGCATAGGCACCCACCAGATAGAGCAGCAGCACCAGACGGCCGCCGAGCACCATTTCCACCTGCCGCCCGCAAAAGACGAACATCAGCAGGTTGAAGCCCAGATGCAGCCAATTCCCGTGGAGCAGGGTCGCGCTGAGCGGCGTCAGCGGGAAAGGCACCACCGGCATACCCAGCCCCATATGATCCAGAAGATCGGGATATTCGGCCCGCGCAGGAATGAAACCGGCGACATAGGCCAGCACGTCGTTCATCCCGCTCACAAGGGCGAGAAGAAAGGCCAGCAGGGTAATCGCGGCGGTGCCATGGGTGGCCCACGCGCCCGGACGATGGGATGTCCGCATCAGGGGGATGTCCGCATCAGGGAAATGTCCGCATCAGGCTGCCTCGATCGCCCGGTTCCTGTTTCAGGTCGATTTCCCGTTTCAGGTCTAGTCCCGGTTTCAGATGAATTCGATCTTGTCGACGCTGTAATATTTTTCGCCCGACGGCACGATGACTTCGACATCGTCCCCGACCTGCTTGCCGATCAGCGCGCGGCCCAGCGGGCTGTTGTAGGAAATCATGCCCAGCTTGGCGTCCGCCTCGGCCTGCCCCACGATCTGATAGCGGACGGGCTTGTCATCCTCATCCTGCAAGGTCACGGTGGCGCCGAAAACGATCTTGTCGCCCGACAAAGTGGTGGGATCGATCACCTGCGCGCGCGACAGCTTGTCTTCCAGATCGGCGATGCTCGCTTCGACCTGGCCCTGACGTTCCTTCGCGGCGTGATATTCGGCATTTTCGGAAAGGTCGCCATGCGCGCGCGCTTCCTCGATTGCATCGACAATCAGGGGGCGCTCCGCCTTCAGGGCACGAAGCTGGTCTGTCAGCTTGTCATACCCGATAGCGAGCATCGGCATTTTTTCAACAGTTGCCATCCGTAAATCCCCAATACATCCCGCGCCGGACCGCAGCGGCGATCCGGGGCGCATCTTCATCCCTGACCGGAAATCAAGAGAACCGATCAACTATAATAGGATTGCAGCGCCCTTACTTCAAGAGGACGCGACTGCAATGATCCGATCGCATCGACCGCCGCGACGCTGGCGGCGGCGGTGGTGAAGATCGGCACCTTGAACCGCAGCGCGCTGGCGCGGATCGAATGGCTGTCCTTCAACGATTGCCACCCTTCGGTAGTGTTGAAGATCATCGCGATATCGCCGTCGGTGATGCGATCGACGATGTGCGGGCGGCCCTGCGCCACCTTGTTGACCGTCTCGACAGCGATGCCTTCCTCCACCAGAAAGCGCGCCGTGCCGGTGGTCGCGACGATGGAGAAGCCCAGCCCGGCGGCCTTCTTCACCGCGGGCAGGACAATGGCCTTGTCGCTATCCTTGACCGACACGAAGATCGCGCCCTTTCTCGGCAGCACCGTGCCTGCGCCGATCTGCGCCTTGGCAAAGGCCGTCGCGAAATCCTGATCGACGCCCATGACCTCGCCGGTCGATTTCATTTCCGGCGACAGCACCGGATCGACGCCGGGGAAGCGGGCGAAGGGGAACACCGCCTCCTTTACCGCGATATGGCTGATCGCGTTGCGGTCGATCTTCGGCAGCGCGGCGAGTTTTTCCCCCGCCATCACCCGCGCCGCGATTTTGGCGATGGGCGCGCCGATCGCCTTGGCGACGAAGGGCACGGTACGGCTGGCGCGCGGGTTCACCTCGATAAGATAGACCTGCCCGTCCTTGACCGCGAACTGCACGTTCATCAGGCCGCGCACCTTCAGCGATCGGGCCAGCAGATCCGACTGCCGCTCAATCTCCGCGATGATATCGTCCGACAGGCTGTAGGGCGGCAGGGAGCACGCGCTATCGCCCGAATGGACGCCCGCTTCCTCGATATGCTGGAGAACGCCCGCGACGACCACATCGTCACCATCGCACAGCGCGTCCACATCCACCTCGGTCGCGTCGCGCAGATATTGGTCGATCAGCACCGGGGAATCGCCCGACACCTGCACGGCGGTGGCGATATATTCTTCCAACTGCGCCTGACCATCGACAATTTCCATCGCCCGGCCGCCCAGCACATAGCTGGGCCGCATCAGCACCGGATAGCCGATGCGATTGGCCACCGCTATGGCTTCCTCCCGGCTGCGGGCGATACCGTTGGCGGGCTGCTTCAGGCCAAGCCGCTCGATCAGCGCGGCAAACCGCTCGCGATCCTCGGCAAGGTCGATGGCGTCGGGCGAGGTGCCGAGGATCGGGATGCCCGCATCCTCCAACGCCTGCGCCAGCTTGAGCGGCGTCTGCCCGCCGAACTGCACGATCACCCCGGCCAGCGTGCCGTTCTGCTGCTCGGTATGCAGTATTTCCAGCACGTCCTCGGCCGTCAGCGGCTCGAAATAAAGACGGTCGGAGGTGTCATAGTCGGTCGAGACCGTTTCCGGGTTGCAATTGACCATGATCGTTTCATAGCCAGCATCCTCCAGCGCGAAACAGGCATGGCAGCAGCAATAATCGAACTCGATGCCCTGCCCGATCCGGTTCGGCCCGCCGCCCAGAATGACGACCTTCTTGCGGTCGGTCGGCTGGCTTTCGCATTCCGGTTCCCCGAAACTCGGCACCTCATAAGTGGAATACATATATGGCGTCTTGGCCTCGAACTCCGCCGCGCAGGTGTCGATGCGCTTGAACACCGGGCGCACGCCCAGCTTGTGACGCAGCGCGCGCACCTCGTCCTCGGTCACGCCGCCGGTCATCGCCACAACGGTTTCGTGGATCAGGCCGGAGCCGCGCCGGATCGCCTTGTCCATGCCGGGTTTGAGATGGGCCGATTGCAGCGCGAGCCAGGCCAGGCGTCGATCGGAAAAGCCCATGGACTTGAGCCGCCGCATGCCGTCCGCATCCTGCGGCAGCCCGTTTTCGAGCACGGCATTCTCGGCCTCGACAATCTCCCGGAGGCGTTCGAGGAACCAGGGGTCGAACTTCGCGACCGCGTTGATTTCCTCGACGCTCAGCCCTTCGCGCAACGCCTGCGCGGCGATCAGCAACCGGTCGGGCGTCGGGCGACCCAGCGCCGCGATGATCTCATCGCGGGGCGCGCCGACCAGCGCATCGACCTGATTAAAGCCGGACAGGCCGGTTTCAAGGCCCCGCAGCGCCTTCTGCATCGATTCATGGATGGAACGGCCGATCGCCATCACCTCACCCACCGACTTCATCGCCGTGCCGAGGATCGGTTCCGCGCCCTTGAACTTTTCAAAGGCGAAGCGCGGGATTTTTGTCACCACATAATCGATGGTCGGTTCAAAGCTGGCGGGCGTCACGCCGGTAATGTCGTTGGTGATCTCATCGAGCGTATAGCCGACCGCGAGTTTTGCCGCGACCTTGGCGATCGGAAAGCCGGTGGCCTTGGACGCCAGCGCCGAAGAGCGCGACACGCGCGGGTTCATTTCGATCACGATCAGGCGGCCATCCTTCGGATTGACTGCGAACTGTACGTTAGAACCGCCTGTTTCCACGCCGATTTCCCGCAACACCGCGATCGAGGCGTTGCGCATGATCTGATATTCCTTGTCCGTCAGCGTCAGCGCGGGCGCGACGGTGATGGAATCGCCGGTATGGACGCCCATCGGGTCGATATTCTCGATCGAGCAGATGATGATGGCATTGTCGGCGCGATCGCGCACGACCTCCATCTCATATTCCTTCCAGCCGAGCAGCGATTCCTCGATCAGCACCTCGGTCGTGGGCGAGGCGTCGAGGCCGGACGTCACGATGGCGACAAATTCGTCGCGATTATAGGCGACGCCGCCGCCGGTACCGCCCATGGTGAAGCTGGGGCGGATGATCGCGGGCAGGCCGATGAACTCCAGCGCCGCCATCGCCTCTTCCATGCTGTGCGCAATCCGGGACCGCGCGGATTCCAGCCCGATCTTGTCCATCGCGTCGCGGAATTTCAGGCGATCCTCGGCCTTGTCGATGGCCTCCGCATCCGCGCCGATCATCTGCACGCCGAATTTTTCCAGCGTGCCATCCTCGAACAGCGCGAGCGCGGTGTTGAGCGCGGTCTGGCCGCCCATGGTCGGCAACACCGCGTCGGGCCGCTCCTTCTCGATGATCTTCGCCACGATTTCGGGCGTGATCGGCTCGATATAGG
This sequence comes from Sphingobium sp., assembly GCA_050252755.1. Lineage (GTDB taxonomy): Bacteria > Pseudomonadota > Alphaproteobacteria > Sphingomonadales > Sphingomonadaceae > Sphingobium. The sequence continues at coordinate 23,998 of JBFWKI010000007.1, read as the reverse complement.
TGGCGTCCGCCATGTCCGGATCGGTCATGATCGTGGCCGGGTTGGAATTGACGAGGATGATGCGATATCCCTCCTCTTTCAATGCCTTGCATGCCTGAGTTCCCGAATAATCGAACTCGCAAGCCTGCCCGATGATGATCGGACCTGCACCGATGATGAGGATGGAGGAGATGTCAGTGCGTTTCGGCATCTTATTTTTTCAACCCGTCAACGAATTTCTGGAAAAGATAGAAGCTATCCTGCGGTCCGGGTGAAGCCTCCGGGTGATATTGCACGGAAAATGCATTTTTATCAGTTACTTCTATGCCGCAGTTGCTACCATCGAACAGCGACACATGGGTCGCCCGAACGGTGGCGGGCAGCGTGTCGGCATCGACCGCGAAACCATGGTTCATCGACGTGATCTCGACCGTGCCCTTGTCGAGATGTTTCACCGGATGATTGGCGCCGCGATGGCCCTGATGCATCTTGATCGTCTTCGCGCCCACCGCCAGACCGAGCAACTGATGGCCCAGACAGATGCCGAAAATCGGGATATCGGCGTCGAGCAGCTTGCGGATCACCGGCACCGCATAATCGCCGGTCGCCGCCGGGTCGCCCGGCCCGTTGGAAAGGAACACGCCATCGGGCGAGAAGGCCATGATCTCTTCATAATCCGCCGTGGCGGGCAGCACCGTAACCTTTGCGCCGGCCTCAACAATGTTACGGAAGATATTGTTTTTCGCGCCGAAATCGAGCGCGACCACATGCGGTGCATCGGCATGAGCCGCTTCGAGATGATAGCCCGCGCCCAGCGTCCAGCGGCCGTCCTTCCATTCGCGCCGCTCGCCGGTCACGACCTTGGCGAGGTCCATCCCCTCCAGCCCCGGCCATGCCTGCGCCTGCCCGTGCAGCGCGGCAAGGTCGAACCTGCCGTCGGGATGGTGGGCGATCACCGCATTGGGCGCGCCGGTCATGCGGATGCGGCGGGTCAGCGCGCGGGTATCCACGCCGGAGAGGCCGATGCGGCCATTATCCTTCATCCACGCATCGAACGGTTGGGCATTGCGGAAATTGCTCGGCTCCGTCACATCCTGCCGGACGATGCAGCCCAGCGCATGGGACGCCATGGCCTCCACATCCTCGGCATTGGTGCCGACATTGCCGATATGGGGAAAGGTGAAGGTGATGATCTGCCCGGCATAGCTGGGGTCGGTCATGATTTCCTGATAGCCGGTGATCGCGGTGTTGAAGCACACCTCCCCAACCGCCTCGCCCGTCGCGCCGAAACCATGGCCGAACACGCATGTTCCATCCGCCAGAACCAATACCCCTGTCGCTCCTTTGGGCACGTTGGGGTATGTGACGGTCGCCATGGATCTATTCCTTCTGTTTTGCTTTGGGCCGGGCCTTGCGCACCACCAATCGGATCAGCCGATGGAGCGCAGGCTAAACGGCCCGCCACCTATGCCTTTGCGGGCCTGCGGTCAATGACTGTTAAAAATTAGTTTTGCCGCTATATCTGTTCCTTTCCCTGATCATGTGAAGAAGGATTCGCACCGTCATGATTCGTGACGCCATCAAATCCGCGCAAATCGAGGCGATGAAGGCCGGAGACAAGGAAAGGCTCGCCGCCGTGCGCCTGATCCTCGCCAAGGTGAAGGATCGCGACATCGAACTGCGCACCGCCGCCACCACGCCCGATGACGACGCGCTGGTCGTCGATGTCCTCCAGAAGATGGTGAAGCAGCGCCGCGAGTCGATCGCCATGTACGAACAGGGCGGACGGGCGGAACTGGCGGCCAGGGAACAGGCCGAACTGGACGTGATCGAGGGCTTCCTTCCCCGCCAGATGAGCGAGGAGGAAACGACCGCCGCCATTCTGGCGATCAAGGCCGAAGTCGGCGCCGCCTCCGTCAAGGACATGGGCAAGGTGATGGCGGTCCTGAAGGAACGGCATGGCACGGTGATCGACATGAGCAAGGCCAGCGGCCTTGTGAAAGCGGCGCTTGCCTGACCCTGTTTGGCGGTTTCCGGGGGCGCCTGCGCTGCCCGGAAATCATGGCGTGAAATAATAGGATTTGAATTACCCGCGACTCGCGCTAGGAAGGGTATAATAAGGCCATGTCGCTTTCGCCCCAGTTCCTGGATGAGTTGCGTGCCCGCACCACCTTGTCGACGCTGATCGGCAAGAGCATCAAGGTGCAGAAGGCAGGCCGCGAATATAAGGCGTGCTGCCCCTTCCATAACGAAAAAACGCCCAGCTTCACCATCAATGATGAGAAGGGCTTTTACCATTGCTTCGGCTGCGGCGCCCATGGCGACGCCATCCGCTGGATGACGGACCAGCGCGGCCTCCCCTTCATGGATGCGGTCAAGGAACTGGCGGACGGTGCTGGCCTCGAAATGCCCGCCGCCGATCCCTATGCCGCGCGCAAGGCCCAGCAGGCGCGCGGGTTGCAGGATGCGATGCAGGCCGCGCAGGACTGGTTCGAGCAACAACTGGCCGGGGTCGATGGCGCGCAGGCCCGCGCCTATCTCGCCAAGCGCGGCATTACCGATGCGACCCGCCGCGCCTTCGGCTTCGGCTTCGCGCCGGATTCGCGCGGGCGGCTGAAAACGGCGCTTAAGGATTTCCCCGCCGAATTGCTGGTGGAGGCCGGGCTGCTGATCCAGCCGCCCGATGAGCCGGGCAAAACGGATCGCGAGCCTTATGACCGCTTCCGAGGCCGCCTGATGCTGCCGATTCGCGATGCACGCGGGCGAGTGATCGCCTTTGGCGGGCGCATCATCGGGACAGGTGAACCTAAATATCTGAACTCCCCCGACACCCCTCTCTTCGACAAGGGGCGCACCCTCTATAATCTCGACAAGGCGCTGGCTGCCGCCCGCCGCGCAGAGCGGGTGATCGTCGTCGAAGGCTATATGGACGTGATCGCGCTGGCGCAGGCGGGCATAGAGGAAGCCGTCGCCCCGCTCGGCACCGCGCTGACCGAGCATCAGCTTGAACGGCTGTGGAAGATGGTCGATGTGCCGATCCTCTGCTTCGATGGCGACCGGGCCGGGCAAAAGGCTGCCGATCGCGCCGCCACGCGCGCGCTGCCGCTGCTCAAGCCGGGGCAATCGCTGCATTTCGTGACGCTGCCCGATGGGCAAGACCCGGACGACCTCATCAAGGCGAAGGGCGCGAACGGCTTTGAAGCCTGCATCGCCGCGCCGCGCCCGCTGGTCGAACAGATCTGGCGGCATGAACGCGCCGCGGGCGACACATCCTCCCCCGAAGGGCGCGCCGGGCTGCAACAGCGGGTTGCGGAACAGGCCGCGACCATCGCCGACCAACTCGTCCGCAAGGAATATGAGCGGGCCTTTCGCACCCTGTTCTGGGACGAATATGGCTGGAAGAAGCAGGAACGCACCGCCGTGCGCGGCTTCATCGCCCGCACGCGAGAGGAAAACCGGTCCGACACCGCCTCTCTCACCGGCATGGCCGCACGCATCGAATGCATGGTGAAGCGCGCCATTTTGCTGGGCATTTGCCGTTACCCGGCGATCCTCTACAGCCATCGCGAACAGCTTGCCGCGCTGTCGATGCCGACCGAGGCGCTGCACCAATGGTCCCGGCTGCTGATCGCCGCATCTTTCGAGCGTCCCGCCCTTGAAGAAAGCCTGCTCGACACCATATTGCAGGATGCTTCCTTGCCCGAACCGGAACGGCGGTGTCTTAAACATGACCTGCGTTTTTCGTTCTTTAAAGCGGACGCTGATCGAACCATGGCGGAATCGGATTTGGGCGAAGTCATCAATATTCTTCTGTTCGAGCAGGAATTCACGCCGAAGCTTGAACGATTGAAGGCTGATCTCTATGCGCACGGTGACGATGGAATGGATGAGGCCCGGTGGCAGGAGCATCTCTCGCTCATCACCCTGAAACAACGGAACGATGAGCGTCTGCGGGAATTGAAAGCGAATATCGAGGAACAGATGCTGGCGGCCTGAGGGCGGCCACCACTGATGGATTAAGGCGAACGAATGGCGAGCAAGGCGAACAAGGGTCAGGGCGAGGACATGGAAAGCGGTGATGCGCCGCTGCTCGATCTGAATGAGGCATCGGTCAAGAAGCTGATCGCGCGGGCGACCAAGCGCGGCTATATCACCTATGATGAGCTGAACGCCGCCCTGCCGCAGGACCAGATGTCGTCCGAGCAGATCGAGGATGTGATGTCCGCGCTCAACGACATGGGCGTCAACATCGTCGAAAATGAAGAAGCCGGCGAGGATGGCGACGACAATCGCGAGGATGATGTCGAGGCGATCGACTCCGCCGACGATAGCGTGGGCGAACGCATCACGGTCGAGAAGAAGAAGGAAACGACGGATCGCACCGACGACCCCGTGCGCATGTATCTGCGCGAAATGGGGGCGGTCGAACTGCTGTCGCGTGAGGGCGAGATCGCCATCGCCAAGCGCATCGAGGCGGGCCGGGACACGATGATCCTGGGCCTGTGCGAAAGCCCGACCACCTTCCACGCGATCATCGAATGGTCCACCGCGCTCAACAATGGCGAAATGCAGTTGCGCGAGATTCTCGATCTCGACGCGATGCTGTCGAAAGACCCGGCGCCCGAAAGCCTGTCCGATGAGGACAGCGACGATGATGGCGAGATTTCCGAAAAGACGGCCGGTCCCTCCTTCAAGGATGAGGACGAGGTCGAGGAAGTGGCCGACGAGGACGAGGAAGACTCGATGGTGGAGCGCCGCACGCGCCGCGTCGAGGAAGAGGATGAGGACGACAACACCCTGTCCCTCGCCCAGATGGAAGAAACGCTGAAACCGATGGCGCTGGAGAAATTCGCCGCCATCACCGAAATCTTTCATAAATTCGCCGCCGCGCAGGCCGCGCGTCTCGACGCGCTGGCCAATGGCCAGACCATCAGCGACCCGGCCGAGGAAGAATATCAAAAGCTGCGCGAAGACCTGACGGCCGAGGTCGAGAGCGTCCAGTTCCACCAGCAGAAGATCGAATATCTGGTCGATCAGCTATATAGCTACAACCGGCGCCTGACGACGCTGGGCGGGCAAATGCTGCGTCTGGCCGAGCGGCATAAGGTGAACCGCAAGGATTTCCTCGATCATTATGTCAATCATGAGCTGGACGAGGGCTGGCTCGACCGGGTGGCGCGGATCGACAAGAAATGGGCCAAGTTCGCGGAAAATGAAATTGTCGCGGTCGATCGCATACGCGGCGAGGTCGCGGAGATCGCGCAGGCGACCGGCATGGCGCTGTCCGAATTTCGCCGCATCGTCAACATGGTGCAAAAGGGCGAGCGGGAAGCGCGCATCGCCAAGAAGGAAATGGTCGAGGCGAACCTGCGTCTCGTCATCTCCATCGCCAAGAAATACACCAATCGCGGCCTGCAATTCCTCGATCTTATTCAGGAAGGCAATATCGGCCTGATGAAGGCGGTGGACAAGTTCGAATATCGCCGCGGTTACAAGTTCAGCACCTATGCGACATGGTGGATCAGGCAGGCGATCACCCGCTCGATCGCGGATCAGGCCCGCACCATCCGCATTCCCGTGCACATGATCGAGACGATCAACAAGCTGGTCCGCACCTCGCGCCAGTTCCTGCACGAGCAGGGCCGCGAGCCGACGCCGGAGGAAATGGCCGAGCGCCTGTCCATGCCGCTGGAAAAGGTGCGCAAGGTGATGAAGATCGCCAAGGAGCCGATCTCCCTCGAAACGCCGATCGGCGACGAGGAGGACAGCCATCTGGGCGACTTCATCGAGGACAAGAACGCGATCATCCCGGTGGACGCCGCCATTCAGGCGAACCTCAAGGAAACCGTCACCCGCGTCCTCGCCAGCCTGACCCCGCGCGAGGAACGCGTGCTGCGCATGCGCTTCGGCATCGGCATGAACACCGATCACACGCTGGAGGAAGTGGGCCAGCAGTTCAGCGTGACGCGCGAACGCATCCGCCAGATCGAGGCGAAGGCGCTGCGCAAGCTGAAGCACCCCAGCCGCAGCCGCAAGATGCGCAGCTTCCTCGATCAATAAGGCCGCGGGCTGGCGACAGCGCCCGGCGAGATATCCCATGGCGAAGGGCCGGATCAGAGGATGGTCCGGCCTTTTTCTTTTGCCCCCCCCTCACCCGCTTTCTTTTGGCCCCGCCAACCTACCGCCAACCTGCTGCCCGCCGACCCGTCAGCGGTGGAATCCCGCAACCGGCGGCAATCATGGCTACCGCGGCGTTAACCGGATTTTTGGGTTTCTGCGTCATATTGACACGACCGAAACAGCGAAAAGCACGACGAACCGAGCCTCCTATAAACGGCCCGTTTACCCCCTTTGCCCTATAACCGGTGTTGCACCTTCGATGGGTCGATCGCAGGAATAACAAGGGCATAACATGCAACACGCACATAAGTTTGAAACCACTGTCCCAGACAACGCGGCAAGCGTCGATGCCCTTGTCGCGAAACATGGGTCGCAATCCCATTCCCATGTGCAGATGCTTCTGGCCCTGACGCAGGAACCCAACTCCCACCCCCTGCCCCTGCTCGCCGATGCGGTGCATTATCTCTGCCTGTTGCATGGGCGCTTTCCCGGCGTGGTCGATCATGCCGCCCGCTATGTGACGGCCAATGCGGCGCGCCAGTGGGTCATCCGGATATGCGATGCCTTTGCGGAAGAGCGGGCCTATCTCACCCGCCTCGCGGTGGTCGTCGGCCCGGCCCCCAGCACGACATCGCACAGCAGCACCGATTCCAGCGTGCTGCAATTGCGCCATACGCTGGATATGCTGGCGCAATCGGAGCGGCGCGGCTGCGCGTTGGGCGCGGCGACCACGCTCGCGCTGGACTGGGCGGGCATTCGCCGCCTGCTCGACCATGCGGCGCTGCGCAGCGGGATGGAGCCGCCCCGCCCCTCCATGCCCGACCGGGCGGCCACGCTCGCCATCCTGCGCGACAGCGATGCCGATGAACTGATGGCCCGCGCCATCCATTTCGGCGGGCGGCAATTGCTGCATCAGCATCAAAGCCTGTGGTCCCTGCTGGCCGAGCGGGCGGCCCTGCGCGCAGAGAAATAACGCCCGGCCCATCATCCGGCCCTTCACCTTGCCTGTCCTAATCTTGCCTGTCCTCACCTTGCGTCCCGGGCCGAAGCGCGTTACCGCCCCCCCTGTTGCAACAACGAGGGTCGCTTGATGCGTTTTGAAGGCACCGCCGATTATGTCGCCACCGATGATCTGAAGGTCGCGGTGAACGCAGCCGTCATGCTGCGCCGTCCCTTGCTGGTGAAGGGGGAACCCGGCACCGGCAAGACCGTGCTGGCACAGCAGATCGCCGATGCCATGCAGGCGCCGCTGATCGAATGGAACGTCAAGTCCACCACGCGGGCGCATCAGGGCTTGTATGAATATGACGCGGTCGCCCGCCTGCGCGACGGCCAATTGGGCGATGAGCGGGTGCACGACATTCGCAACTATATCCGCAAGGGCAAGCTGTGGGAGGCCTTCACCGCCCCGCAATTGCCCGTGCTGCTGATCGACGAGATCGACAAGGCCGATATCGAATTTCCCAACGACCTGTTGCAGGAACTCGATCGGATGGAATTCCACGTCTATGAAACCGGCGAGACGGTGAAGGCGCAGGATCGGCCGGTCGTCGTCATCACATCCAATAATGAAAAGGAACTGCCGGACGCCTTTTTGCGCCGGTGCTTCTTCCATTATATCCGCTTTCCCGACCGGGAGACGATGCAGGCGATCGTCGATGTGCATTTCCCCGGCATCCAGAAAATATTGCTCAGCCGCGCGCTCGATATCTTCTATGAATTGCGTGATGTGCCGGGGTTGAAGAAAAAACCCTCCACCTCCGAACTGCTGGACTGGCTGAAACTGCTGCTGGCCGAGGACATGCCGCTCGACGTGTTGCAAACGCAGGATGTGCGCAAGGCCATTCCCCCGCTGCACGGCGCCTTGCTGAAGAATGAGCAGGACGTGATGCTGCTGGAACGCCTTGCCTTCATGACCCGCAGGGAAAGATAGGAAGGGAAAGACAGGATGCCGATCACCGGGCGCTGTTTCTGCGGGGACGTGACCTGCCGGATCGAGGGCGAACCGCTGGGCGCGCGCGCCTGCTGGTGCCGCGATTGCCAGCGCATCGCCTGCGGTTCCGCGACGGTCAATGTCCTGTTCCCGGCAGAGGCGGTGCATTTCACCGGCACGGTAAAGACGATCACCGGCACGGCGGACAGCGGCAATCGCGTGGAGCGCGGCTTTTGCCCCACCTGTGGCACCCATATGTTCAGCGCGACCATCGAGCCGGAAGGGATGCCCATCCGCATCCGCGCCGGGACACTGGATGATCCCGACCTGCTGGCCCCGCAAATGACCATCTGGACGGCCAGCGCGCCCTCCTGGGCGGTGTTCGACCCGAATATCCCCAACCACCCGAGGGCGGCGCCCGCCGCTCCGCCGCCGTCTCGTTGAAACAGGGCCGCCATGTTTCTGTCCTTCCTCGATGAATTGCGGACGGCGGGCATCCCGGCCGGGGTGAAAGAGCATCTCGTCCTGCTCGACGCCCTCGACAAGGAGGTGATAGAGCGCACGCCCGAAGCCTTTTACTATCTCGCCCGGACGACCTTCGTGAAGGATGAAGGGCTGATCGACCGGTTCGATCGCGTCTTTCAAAAGACCTTCCGGGGGGTGCTGTCCGCCGGTCCGGAGGACGGCAACGCGGTCATCCCCGAAGAATGGCTGCGCGCCGTGGCCGAACGCTATCTTAGCGAGGAAGAAAGGGAAAAGATCGCCGCGCTCGGCTCATGGGAAGAGATTATGGACACGCTGCGCAAGCGGCTGGAGGAACAGCAGGGGCGGCATCAGGGCGGCAATAAATGGATCGGCACCGGCGGCACCTCTCCGTTCGGCAATAGCGGCTATAATCCCGAAGGCGTGCGGATCGGCGGGGAAAGCCGCCACAAGCGCGCGATCAAGGTGTGGGAACGGCGCGAGTTCGAGAATCTCGACAATGCGCGGGAACTGGGCACGCGCACCATCAAGATCGCGCTGCGCCGACTGCGCCGCTTCGCCCGCGAAGGGGCCGCCGAGGAACTGGATCTCGACGCGACGATAGCCGACACGGCGCGGCGCGGCTTTCTGGATGTGCGGATGCGGCCCGAACGGCGCAATGCGGTCAAGCTGCTGCTGTTTCTCGATGTCGGCGGGTCGATGGACCCTTATGTGACGATGACCGAGGAATTGTTCAGCGCGGCGACCAGCGAATTCAAGAATCTGGAATTTTTCTATTTCCACAACTGCCTTTACGAAGGGGTATGGAAGGATAATCGCCGCCGCTTTGCCGAACGCATCCCGACATGGGATATACTCCATAAATATGGCCATGATTACAAGGTCGTATTCGTGGGGGACGCGGCCATGTCGCCCTATGAGATCAGCTATCCCGGCGGCAGCGTCGAACATATGAATGATGAGCCGGGCGCGCTCTGGCTGGAACGGGTGACGCGCACCTACCCCGCAACGGTGTGGATCAACCCGCAACGGCCGGAACATTGGGATTACAGCCAGTCCAACCGGATGATCCGGCAGATCATGGACGATCGCATGTATCCCCTGACGCTCGACGGGCTGGACGGGGCAATGCGAGAACTCAGCCGGAAGCGCTGAGAGGCGCGCCTTTCCACTCCCGCCCCCGCTTCAGGGGTAGAGGATATGGGGCCTGCGCTCTTCTTCCCACGCCTGTTCATCGGGCAGGGTCAGCGCATCGAGATCATCGGGCATCGCCGCCGCATCGTCCACCCATTCCCGCAACAACGGGGAACCGTTGATGACATCGATGGGCAGCTTCCCGAATTCATATTCATAGGGAAAATCGCGCCATAGCGCATAATCGGGATAGAGCCGCCGGATCGCCTTGAACGCCATCGCCTGAAGCCGCCACGGACGGAAGGCGGCATGATCGTAGAAGGCGCCCTCGGCATGGATGTGCACGCCCGCGCATTGCTGGCCGACATGCTTGTGGAAGGTCGGCTCGAACCAGCATTCGCGCAGCGCACACCCCTCCAGCCAATGGGGCGCGAGCGCACGCATTTCCGCGATAACCGCGCGCGCATCGATATCCGGCGCGCCGAACAGTTCGAGCGGGCGCGTCGTCCCCCGCCCCTCGCTCAACGTCGCGCCTTCCAGCATCACCGTGCCGGAATAGGCCCGCGCCATGGCGAGATTGGGCGCATTGGGGCTGGGGTTGATCCAGAGGCGATCCGTCGGCCAGCCGCAACCGGGCGCGGCGTCGGGCCGCCACCCTTCCATCCCGATCACGCGATAATCGACGTCCAGCCCGTAATGGGCGATGAACCAGTGGCCCAGTTCCCCCAGAGTCAGCCCGTGGCGCATCGGCATCGGCCCGGCGCCGACGAAACTTTCCCAACCGGCGCGCAGGCTCAGCCCCTCCACCGGGCGGCCCGCGGGATTGGGGCGATCGAGCACCCAGACCGACTTGCCATGCCTCGCGCTCGCCTCCAGCACATAGAGCAGCGTGGTGACGAAGGTGTAGATGCGGCAACCCAGATCCTGAAGATCGAACAGGATGACGTCGAAACTGTCCATCATAGCATCGGTCGGGCGGCGCACCTCGCCATAAAGGCTGAACACCGGGATGCCGAGCGCCGGATCGGTAAAATCCGGGCTTTCCATCATATTATCCTGCTTGTCGCCGCGCAGCCCATGCTGCGGCCCGAAGGCGGACGAGAGGCGAATGTCCGGCAGGGCCGCCAGCGCATCGAGGCTGTGCGTCAAGTCCGCCGTCACCGAGGCGGGGTGCGCAAGCAGGGCGACGCGCCGGCCGGCAAGGGGAGCGCGCAGGGCGGGGTCGGCGATCAGCCGGTCGATACCGTTCTTCATGATGGCCTTGGTGGCGGGAGTTCGCAGGCAAAGCAAGCCGGATGATGGAAATCGGGCTTGCCCGGCGGATGGGCCAGCGCCCAATAGCTGATCGCGCCGCCCCGCTCCTGAACCACCGCCGACAGGCCGATCATCACGGCATCGTCTGTCGGCAGGTGCAGATGCACGGCAAGATCGAAACGCCCTTCCCCCGGCAGCGGCGCGATATCGGGGGCGGGCATGTCCGCATTGTCCATCCCCGCGCGATAGCCGCTGAAATCATAGGCCGCCCACGCCCGCGACGGCGCGAAATTATGCTCCCGATAGCGATCGGCATGGCGGGCGTCGCGCACGAACAGTTCAAGGCAACCGGCCTGCCACAGCCCGTCGGCGCGAGCCGGAGGCGCAGGTGATGGCCAGATCAGCTTTTCCACATCGCCCTCGACCCGATAGCGCAGGCCAAGCGCGCCCTGCATGCCTCGATCGACGGCCACGGAAAGCCGGACATCCGCGCCGCATGGCGTATCCGGGTGGCATATAAGCGGCAGAATCCGGCTCGATTCCGCATCTCCTGCCCGGCTGCCGGACTGCTTCCCGTCCATGCCGGATCAGCGCCTTTTGCGGCGGGTATGAAGCCCCCCCCAAATCATGCTCAGGATCATGCTCAAAATCATGACGGAGGAATGCAGGAAAAACAGCGCTTCGACAAGCGCGGGACGAACGGTTGTTGAGATTCAGGCCGCAGCCGTGCTACGCGCCACGCCATGAGCAATTACACATCCGACCTGCTGCGCCTGCTCGAAACGAGGGGCTATATCCACCAGTTGACCGACGCGGAAGGGCTGGACACGCTCGCCGCCAAACAGGTCGTGCCGGGCTATATCGGCTTCGATCCCACGGCGCCGTCGCTGCATGTCGGCCATCTGGTGTCGATCATGATGCTGCGCCAGTTGCAGCGCGCCGGGCACAAGCCCATCGTGCTGATGGGCGGCGGCACCGGCAAGATCGGCGACCCCAGTTTCAAGGATGAGGCGCGCAAGCTGCTCACCACCGATCTGATCGCGGAAAATGTCGCCAGCATCCGGCGCGTCTTTTCCCGCTTCCTGACCTTTGGCGACGGGCCGACCGACGCCATCATGCTGGACAATGCCGAATGGCTCGACCGGCTGGAATATATCCCCTTCCTGCGCGATATCGGCCAGCATTTCTCGGTCAACCGGATGCTGAGCTTTGATTCGGTGAAGCTGCGGCTGGATCGGGAACAGTCGCTCAGCTTCCTCGAATTCAATTACATGATCCTTCAGGCCTATGATTTTCTGGAATTGTCGCGGCGCGCCGGGTGCCGCCTCCAGATGGGCGGGTCCGATCAGTGGGGCAATATCGTCAACGGCGTCGAACTGTCCCGCCGGGTGGACGGCACGCAGGTTTTCGGCCTGACCACGCCGCTGCTCACCAATGCGGACGGCACCAAGATGGGCAAGACCGTGGGCGGGGCCGTCTGGCTGAACGAGGAGCAGTTGCCGAGCTATGATTACTGGCAATTCTGGCGCAACACGGCCGATGCCGATGTCGCGAACCGGCTGCGCCTGTTCACCGATCTGCCGATGGACGAGGTGAACCGCCTCGCCGCCCTGCAAGGTTCGGACATCAACGAGGCAAAGCGCATCCTCGCCAATGAGGCGACGGCGCTGTGCCGCGGCCTCGACGCGGCGCAGGCGGCGGAGAAAACCGCCGCGGCGACCTTTGCGGGCGGCGCGGGGGCGGACCTGCCGACCGTTGCGCTGGCGCAGGCCGGAACGGTGCTGGCCGCGACCACCGCGCTGGGCTTTGCAACGTCGAACAAGGAAGTCCGCCGCAAGCTGGAAGAAGGCGCGATCCGCATCAATGGCGAGGTGGTGAAAGACCCCCATTTCGCCCTGAAGGCCGGGGACAAGGTCAGCTTTGGCGCGAAAAAGCATGGCATGGTGACGGAGGGATAAGGCGCGCGCCCTCTCTCCCGCCATCGGAAAAAGGGACGACGCCTGACCGCGCCGTCCCTTTTTCCGATGGCGGGGACGTCCCCTTGCGCGGAGGCGCTAGCGTTTTCCCCTTGCGCAGAGCCGCTGGTGTTTCCGTTTCGCGGGCGCGGAAGGTCGATCCCCCCGCGCCGCTGATGGTCACTGCCCGCGCTTGCCGCCCTTCGCGGCTTCCTTCGCGTCGAGCCATGCCATGATTTCCGGCTTCAACCGCGCCCAGGTGACGGCGCGGGTTCTGATCGCCGCGATGGACCGGTCGATCGCCTTGCGCGATTCCGGTGTCAGATGCGCGTCCGCATAGGCGTTCAGCTTGTCCGCCATGGCAAGATCTGCCGAGTTTCCACCCAGCCGCCCCAACGCCTGACTGCGCGCCGAAACATCGATCAGCCCTTCATATTTCTCACGATTGGCGAGCACGAAATTGACCGCCTGCATATCATGATCGACTGCGGCGGCCGCGATGATCGCCGCACTGGTCGTCTTGCCCGGTTCATCGGTCAGCGCCAGCCGCAACGCCTGCGCCGACAGGGCCGGGTCTTTCGCCCGTCCCAGCAGCGTGAAGAACTGGCTCTTGTCAAGGGCGGAGGGCGCGCTGTTGGCCAGCGCGCGCAGCTTGTCCCACGTCGCCTGATCGGCATATTGCGCGACCACGCCCAGCCAGACGAACTTCAGCGGCCCGTCGAGCGCCGCCGGATTGCTGTCCAGCGACACGAAGCGGCGGCGCGCCTCGGCGATGACCGCCTCATCCCCCATCGCGCCCAGCGTGTCGATCAGGTTTTGGCGCAGCATCGGAACCTGCGGCCCCTCGCCCTCCCGCGCATCATAGCCGATGCGGGTGAGGATCGGCGTCAGCTTGGCCGCGCTAAAGGCCAAAATCCGCTTCTGCGTTTCCCCATCGCCTTCAAAAATGCTGTGCGGCGCGTCCATATAGCCCGGCAGGTCGGCAAGGATGACGTCGCTGGCGTCGGCAGGCACCGCATCCACCAGATCGAGCGCGCGGCTCATCGGCTGATATCCGCCCAGCCCAAGCTGCCAGTTATCGGCCAGCAAGCCGCTCTGGTCGATCGGGGCGAGTTTCGTGAAATCCTTCGCCAGCAGCTTTATGGCGTCCGCCGGGTAGAGCGAGCGATAATAGCCCGCCTGCCCCGAATTGATGACATAGGCCCCGCATCCGGGCAGTTCGATCGTGCCCTTGCCTTCCAGCACCATGGAGCGCGCCTCGCCCCCCAACACCTGCGCCTTGACCGGCACATGCCATGACAGCGGCGCCTTGTCCTTCGCCTCCTTGGCGTCGCGGCTGAATTCGCCCTGCGACAGCGCGAGACGGGTAGCGCCGTTGACGCACCGCGCCGCGTCTACCTTCACCAGAGGGATGCCCGGCTGCATGGTGAAATCCTGCGCGACGGTGCCCAGCCCGGTGGCCCCGGCCTGTTCCACCGCCGACCACAGGTCGCGGGTGACGGTGTTGCCATAGGCGTGGCGCTGCATATAGGCGCGGATGCCCTCGCGCCAGATATCTTCCCCGGCGAAACTTTCCAGCATGGTGATGACCGCTTCCCCCTTTTGATAGGTGATCGCGTCGAACGCCTGACTGACTTCCTCCACGGTGCGGACCTTCTGCACGACGGGATGGGTGGTGGCGAAGGCATCCAGCCCCATCGCGCGTTCCCGCCCGTCGACGCGGGTGAGGAGCATATCCCATTCGGGCTTCATCTTGTCCGTCACCTTGGTCGCCATCCAGCTTGCAAAGCCCTCGTTCAGCCAGAGATCGTCCCACCATGCCATGGTGACGAGATCGCCGAACCACTGGTGCGCCATTTCATGGGCGGCGATTTCATAGACGCGGCGGCGCGCCGCCTCCGACGTCGACTTGGGATCGACCAGCATCGCCCGTTCGAACGTGAAGATCGCGCCCCAATTTTCCATCGCGGAAAAAAACTGGCTCTGCCCCGGCCCGGCTACATTGTCGAGTTTGGGCAGCGGGAAGGCCGTGCCGAAATATTCGTTGAAATAGGGCAATATCTCCGCTGAGGCGTCCAGAGCCAGTTGCGCCTTCTTCACATTGCCCTTGCCGGTGACGACCCCCAATTCGGTCGCGCCGGACATGGTGGTCATCCGTTCCAGTTCCCCCATCCCGAGGAACAGCAGATAGGTGGACATTTTGGGCGACGTGCCAAACGTGACCAGCGTGGTCCCGTCCTTCTGCTCCACGCTGGAGGCAATGGGCATGTTGCCGACCGCCATCTGCCCCTTCGGCACGATGACCGACAGGTCGAAGGTCGTCTTATAGCTCGGCTCGTCCCAACCCGGCACGAAGCGGCGGGCATCGGGCGCCTCGAACTGGGTGAAGAGCGCCCGTTTGCCCGCGCCCTCATTATCCTGATAATCAAGGGCGAACAGGCCATTGGCCTGTTGGTTGATGACGCCGGAATAGACCAGTTTCAGCTTATATTTGCCCGGCGCGAGATCCTTGGCGAAGCTGATCGTTGCCGTCTGCGCGGCGGCGTCAACGCTCACCGTGCCATTGGCGGCCTTATTACCCTGCCCTGCGGCCACAATGCTGGCCGAGGCGAAGCGCAGGTCGGCGGCGTTGAGGGTGATCGCCTTCATCGCCTGCGCAAGGGTGATGTCGATCGTCACTTCGCCCGAAAAGGTGAGATCGGGCGCGTTGGGCCGCACCCTGATCGCATAATGGCTTGGCGCCACGCCACGCGGCAACTGCGTCGTCACGCCGGTTGCCGGTTCTCCGGCCACTGGTTCCCCGCCCGTGGTTTGCGCCAGCGCGACCGGCGCTGCCAGACTCGCCAACGCAAGGGCAAGAGGCGCCGCCGCGCGTTTCAATCCATTGAACCGACGGGAATTTTTCATTTCGATATGCTCCGACAAGCCGTGGAAATGCATCAAGGCGCAGCGCCCCTGTTGCATGGAACGCACAGAGTTGATGCAATTCCCGCGCCCGGTCAACATGCGCGATCATGTCGCCGGTCCTTGCGCGACGGAAAAAGGCATTCGCCGCCACAAGGCGCGGGCGGGCGATGCCGGCGGCGGGCAGGCCGGGCTTATCCGTCGAGGAAGGAAGCCAGCCGCTCCGCCAGCGCATCGGGCGCTTCGATCGGCGCAAGATGGGCCGCGTCGAGGGCATGATGGACCGCGCCGGGAATATGGGCGACCAGATACTCGCCATGCCCGGCATAAGGGGTCGAACTGTCGCGGCTGCCGGTGATGACAAGGGTCGGACACGCTATTCCGGCGATGCGTGTGGCAAGGTCCATGTCGCGGATCGCCGCGCCGCACCCGGCATAGCCCCCGGCATCCATGGCGACGAGTTGCCGCCGCACCGTCTCATAAGCGCCCGGTTGAGCGGCGGCGAAAGCATCGGACAGGAAGCGGCCCATGGCAAGATCGGCAATCGCGGCCATGCCCTCGGCCCGCACCTTGGCGATACGGTCGTTCCAGGAGGCCGTATCCATCGTCGCGGAGGTGCAGACAAGCGCCAGCTTCTCCAGCCGATCGGGCTGGCGCAGCGCCAGTTCCATGCCGATCATGCCGCCCAGCGAAACCCCGGCCAGCGCAAAGCGTCCGAACCCGGCGGCATCCGCGACCGCCAGCACATCGGAGGCCAGTTGCGGCAGGGAATAATCGCCCGGTTCCGCAACCGAAGCGCCATGGCCGCGCGCGTCAAGGCGCAGCAGCGCAAACCGCTCCCGCAACGGCGGCAGCGCGGCATCCCATAAATCCATGTCGGTGCCGATGGAGTTGAGCAGCACCAGCGCGGGCGCATCCTCGCGCCCCTCCCGCTTCCAGTAGAGCCGCGCGCCGGGAACTTCGGTGAAGGCCATCAGGCGATCCCCACCCTGACCATCCGGCCCTGCAACGTCCCGTTGCGCACGCCCTGCGCTCTGTCATCCATGGTCGGCATCCTGTCTCTTTTCCTGTTCGTTTTTAGCCATCCTAACCCAAGTCGCCCCCGGCAACGGGCAGAACCGAGCCTGTCACATAGCTGGCCTCGTCCGATGCAAGGAACAGAATCGGGGCGATCTGCTCCTCCAGCGTTCCATACCGCTTCATGAAGGCCGAGGACGTGACCTGCTCGACCGCCTCCGCCATCCACGCCTGTTCCTGCGCCGTGTCGCCCCCGGCATTGCGCGGCACGCGGCGCGGCGGGGCGCTGGTGCCGCCCGGTGCGGTGGCGACCACGCGAATGCCTGCCTCGGCATATTCCATAGCGAGGCTTTGCGTCAGGCCGTTGATCCCGCCCTTGGCCGCCGAATAGGGCACGCGGCGAATGCCCCGCGTCGCATTGGACGAGAGATTGACGATCGTGCCCCGCCCTTGCGCCAGCATCGCGGGCAGCACCGCATGGCAACAATAAAGCGTGGGCATGAGCGAACGGCGAATCTCCGCGTCGATCTGCGCCGGTTCGAACTCGACAAAGGGCCGCATGCGGATCGCCCCGCCCACATTGTTGACCAGAATGTCGATGCGCCCGAAAGCCGCCTGCGCCGCCGCCATCGCCTCAACCGCGCCCTCATGGGTTTCCAGATCGCAGCACACCGAAACGGCCTTGCCTCCCGCCTCCACGATCGCGCGCTCCACATCCGTGACGAACGCCGCGCGATCGACAAGGACGAGGCTCGCCCCCTCGGCGGCGGCGCGGGTGGCGACCCCGGCGCCGATGCCCTGCGCGGCTCCCGTCACCACCATGACCTTGCCGGAAAAACGCCCTTCAAAGATCACGCCATTTTCCTCAGATATGATAAATGTCGATAACCTGATGAATATAATCATCTTTCAGGATGATCTTCTTCTTCAGGATTTTGGGCGCGTCGCCCGACACGTCCAGCGTGAGGAAGGTGGTTCCGAAGAACTGCGCCGTCTGCTGATAGCGGTGGCTCAACGTATGCCAGTTATAGCGCAGATCGACCTGCCCTTCCCTGCGGGCCAGTATCTCGACATTGTTCACCGCGTGACAGGTGCGGGCTTCGGGCGTGCTGGCGGAGGAGCGCTCCGTCTTGAGGCGATAGACCCTGTCCTCCAGCCCCTTGCGGTTGGCATAATAGATCAGCGATATCTGACTGTGCGGGTCCGTGGTCAATTCATCGTCATCGGTCCATGCCGGCATCCAGAATTCGACATCCTCGCCATAGCATTCCAGCCATTCATCCCAGAGCCGGTCATCCAGCAGCCGCGCCTCATGATAGAGAAAGGCGCACAGGTCGCGATAGGAAGAGCCGGAGCGCTCCTTTTCCAGCGTCATCGTCATTCCGCCGCCTCCAGATAATCGACCGCGCCCTGCTCGCGCCGCATCCCTTCCAGCATGACGCGCGCCCAATATTCATGCTGGCGCACGAACAGGCCCTCATCCTCGCTGCGCTCACTGGAAAGCAGCGGGTTCATGCCCATGGCGCGGGCATTGTCGTCCGGCCCGGCGATCCAGCGCACGGCGCCCCGGCTGAGATCGTTCCACAACTCGCCCGCGCCCTCATAGGCGGACTGGCAGGAACGGAACTCCTCGAGATCATCGGGCGTGCCCATGCCCGATACATTGAAGAAATCCTCATATTGGCGGATGCGATGGGCGCGGCTCTGCGCATCCTCGCCCTTGGGCGCGAAGCAATAGATCGTCACCTCGGTCCGGTGCACGTCGATCGGCCGCACCACGCGGATCTGGGTGGAGAATTGATCCATCAGGAAAACATTGGGATAGAGCGCCAGATTGCGGCTCTGTTCGAGGATGAAGCCCGCGCGATCCTTGCCAAGGCGCGCTTCCAGTTCGCCCTTATGATCCCAGATCGGGCGCACTTCGGGGTTGAGCACGCGGGTCCACAGCAGGATATGGCCGTTATCGAACCCATAGACGCCGCTCACCGCCTTGGACCAGCCATTGGGGTCCACCGCCTTGGTGCCGCCTTCGGTGCGACGGTTCATGGTCATGGCGTAATTGGCGTGGACCGAACTGACATGATAGCCGTCGCAGCCATTTTCCATCTGCATCTTCCAGTTGCCGTCGAAGATATAGGTGGAATTGCCGGTCAGAACCTCGATCCCGTCGGGCGCCTGATCGACGATCTGGTCGATGATGGTCCGCGTTTCGCCCAGATAATCTTCCAGCGGGGCAACATCGGGATTCATCGTCCCGAACAGGAAACCGCGATAATTTTCGATCCGCACACGGGTAAGATCGTGCGATCCTTCATGATCGAAACTGTCGGGATAGCCGCCGGTTTTGACATCCTTGGCGCGCATCAACGTGCCGTCGGTCTTGAAGCTCCAGCCGTGGAACGGGCACACCAGCATCGGCACATTGCCGCGCTTGCGGCGGCACAGCTTGGCGCCGCGATGGGCGCAGGCATTGACGACGCAGTTGACCTCGCCCTGCTTGCCGCGGGTCAGGATGACGGGCACCCGCCCGATCCACGTGGTGAAGAAGTCGTTCCTGTTGGCGACCTGGCTTTCATGCGCGAGATAGACCCAGTTCGCCTCGAAGATATATTTCATCTCCAACTGGAACAGATCCGGGTCCGTAAAGACATCCCGGCGGCACCGGAACAGCCCGGTTTCCGGGTCATCGACCACCGCCGTCGACACCCTGTTCATCAGATGCTCTAACATGATCCTCTCTCCCGTCTCTTATCTGGCCTTCGGATATCAGGCCGCTTCCACCTGCTGATCGGAATCGGCCTTGGCATCACCCCCGGCATCGACCTTGGCGCGGGTCCGGGCGGAAAATTCCTCATCGCCATGGTCCGCCGCGCGCTGCAACCGGAAGTCAAAGGCGATATAGGCGCTGTCCCCCTGACGATTGGGAACCGGCAGCAGCCCTTCGCGGGTGCCGAACGCAAAGTCATCGGCCGCGAACGGATCGTCGCCGAAGTTGATCTGCGTGGTCAGCGTGCGATAGCCGGGCGCCTCGATGAAGAAATGGACATGGGCGGGCCGGTTGCCGTCCCGGCCGATCGCATGCATCAACTGCTCGGTCGCGCCCTGTGGCGGCACGCTATAACCATTGGGCATTTTGGAATGGAAGGAATAGCGCCCGTCGTCGCCAATTTTCAGGCGGCGGCGATTGTTGAACGGCGTCTGTTCGCCGGTCGGATCGAAATGGGAATAAAAGCCCTTGGAATTGGCGTGCCAGACATGAAGAATGGCGTTCCGGACCGGCTCGCCGTCCGGGCCGGTGATCGCGCCGCTCATATAAAGCGTGTCGGTATCGTCCGGGTCGTCGGTCAGGCAGGCGTCATTTTCGACCAGCGGCGCGTTCTCCACATAAAGCGGCCCCTCGATGGTGCGCGGCGTGCCTCCGCTCAGGCCCGCTTCCTGATCCTTGGCGTCCATGTAGAGATCGAGGAAATGTTCCAGACCGGTCCCCGGCGTCAACAGGCCGAACTCCCCCGCGCCCTGTTGCAGGAAATTCACGCCCTGCCAGAACTCGCTTTCGGAAATGTCATGCTTGACGATGATCGTCATCATGCCTTCGATCATGTCGCGCAGGATCATCTTCAGGCGCGCATTTCCGCCCTCCGCATTCATGCCGCTCGCGCGATCGAGAAGGTCCTGGATGGGGGCGCTCTTTACGAAATCAGGGGTCATCGTTTCCTCTCCGCAATAAGGTTGGGCGATCTTAGCGATCGTCTGGGTGAGTGGATGAAGGATGGCGGCAAAGCGCCGTCACCTTCATGGTCATGAAGGGATAGAGCGGCAGGCTCATGCAGATATCATGAAGCTGCGCGTTGCTTTCCACGTCGAAGATGCTGACGTTCGAATACAGCCCGACCTTGCGCCAGATGTGGCGCCAGATGCCGGCCTTCTGCAATTCCTGAAACCGGGCCTTTTCGGCGGCCTTGAGGCGATCGGCCTCGCCTGCGTCGAAGCCCGGCGGGATGTTGACGTCCATTTCCACCATGAACAGCATCTCTCAGGCCCCTCCACCAACGGCGTGCAGAACAGGCGCGGTGCGATCGCGCCGGAAAAACGCCAGCTTGTTCTCATCGAGCGAAACGCCAAGGCCGGGGCCGGTCGGCACCGCCAGCGAAAAATCGGCATAGACGAGCGGCTCGGCAAGGATTTCCCCGGTTTGCAGCAGCGGCCCGAACAATTCCGTACCCCATGCCAGATCGGGAAGGGTCGCAAAGACATGGGCCGAAGCCGCCGTGCCCACCGCGCCTTCGAGCATCGTGCCGCCATAGAGGCCGATGCCCGCCGCCGCGCCGATCGCGGCGACCTGTGCGGTGGCGAAAAGGCCGCCCGACTGCGCGATCTTCAGAGCGAAAACCCCGGCGGCCCCGGCCGATGCGATACGAAGCGCGCTGCGCGGCCCATGCAGGGCCTCGTCGGCCATCAGCGGCACCGGCTGCATGGTGGAAAGGCGCGCCATCCCGGCCACGTCATCCCCGGCGACCGGCTGTTCGACGAGATCGCAGCCGACATCGTGCAGCATCGCCATGCCCAGCTTCGCCTGCGCCTCGGTCCAGTTCTGGTTGACGTCGACGCGCACGCTGGCGCGATCACCCAGCGCCTTGCAGATGGCGCCGACATGGGCGACGTCATCGCGCACCGCCCGCTTGCCGATCTTCAGCTTGAAGATACGGTGGCGGCGCAGGGCCAGCATTTCCTCGCCCTCTTCGATATCGCGGCCGGTGTCGCCGCTGGCGAGCGTCCACGCCACAGGCAGGCTATCGCGCACCCGTCCGCCGCCGATAAGGGCGGAAACCGGCACGCCCAGCCGCTTGCCCGCCATATCGAGCAGCGCCGTTTCGACCGCGCATTTCGCGAAATGATTGCCGCGCACATGCTTGGCGACCATGGCCATGGTCGCGCCGACCTTGCTGATATCGCAGCTTTTCAGGA
This sequence comes from Sphingobium sp., assembly GCA_050252755.1. Classification (GTDB taxonomy): domain Bacteria; phylum Pseudomonadota; class Alphaproteobacteria; order Sphingomonadales; family Sphingomonadaceae; genus Sphingobium. Next base: position 2,254 of record JBFWKI010000007.1, on the reverse strand, counting down.
TCGGAATGATATAGGTGTCGATGGCGGACTTGATGCTTTCGGGGCTTTCCTCACCATAGCTGAGGCCGCCGATCGTGGTGCCTTCGCCCACGCCCTCGACGCCATCGGAATCGGTCAGGCGCACGATGACCATGGCCTGCGAATCCATGGTCGCCATGGCCAGAACATGCGGACGGATTGTCGGCACATCGATGATGAAGGTATCAGCGCGATCTATCGCAGCCATTGGAATCTCTCTCCTGGATTTTCCGTCTTTCGGTATCCAGAATAAGATTTCCCTACTGGCGTTTCAAACACCATTCCGGTACTGTATCAATACCTGTAAGGTATAGTATATGGATATCCGACTCCTTCGCTATTTCGTGACGGTTGCCGCCGAGCGGAATTTCAACCGCGCGGCCGAGCGACTGCACATCGCCCAGCCGCCCCTTTCCCGCGCCATCCATCAACTGGAGGAGGAAATCGGGGCAAAACTGCTCGATAGAAGCGTGCGCCCGATGATGCTGACGCCGGTGGGCAGGCTGTTGTTCGAGCAAGCGGTGCAGATGCTCTCCCGCATGGATGATCTCAAATCCACCATGCGCGCGGCGGCCTCCAGCGAGAGACACCGCCTCGTCATCGGCTTCGTCGCCTCCACCATCTATGCCCGCCTGCCGGAATTGATACGCGAATTTCGCAAAACGGCGCCGAACGTCGAACTGGTCATGGTGGAATCGACCACGCTGGACCAGATCGCCGCGCTGAAGGACGGGCGCATCGATATCGGCTTCGGCCGCATCCGTTTCGACGATCTGGCGATAACCAGGGTCATCCTGCGCGAAGAAAGGCTGGTCGCCGCCTTCCCCATCGAGCATCCGCTGGCCCGGCAGGAAGGCCCCCTTTCGATCCACGACCTGGCCGAGGAACCGCAGATCCTCTACCCGCGCTCGCCCCGACCCAGCTATGCCGATCAGGTGATTTCCCTGTTCCGCGATCATGCCATCGAACCGAAAATCGTTCACGAGGCCCGCGAATTGCAGATCGCGATCGGCCTTGTCGCCGCGGAGGAAGGCATGGCCATCGTCCCCGATTCCGTCCGCCGCGCGCGCAGCCATGACGTCGTCTATCGCGAGCTTGTCGAACCGGCCACCTCCCCCATCATCATGAGCTACCGCGTGGGCGACCATTCCCCCGAACTGGCCGCCATGGCCCGCGTCATCGCCCAGAAATATGAGGAATGGGGCTATAGCGTCCCCGCCGCGTTCAGGGATGAATTGATGTGAAGGGCGCGCTCATCGCTTCAAAACAAATCCGGCCGATCCGCCATTTCATGAATAGGCGGGATCAATATCGGGCTGAACAAAAAGGAACATATGACACCCCTTATTCGCTGTTTGCGATTGCGCGCGCCAGAGCTAGCCAGAGCTAGGAAGCGATCCCTCGCGGCAGCGAAAAGCAAGCGGATCATATTATACACCGGCAGACGTGGCAGCCCATTTCTGGGACATGTTCTTCCACCACCACCGCATTTCCGACCTCAACTTATCGCGTCCACCGACATGGTGGAACCGTCTGCTGGCTCCGGCATGTTTGTGTTCAGCTTTCTAAAAAAGGCAGCGCTACTCGGGGCCACCCCTGAAAACCTCGCCGGTTTGCGGTTTCACGTCGTGGACATCAACCCGGTGGCGCTACGGTTCTTTTCCGAGTAATTGCGAGAAATCGAGCATGCCGTTGGCGTGAACTTCGGCGAGATCGGCCCTGCCCAAAGCGATTTTCTCGAATGGGTGAGCATGAACGCCTTCACCGATGTCGTGTTCGCCGGAAATCCTCCCTTTGTCGCCAATCCCCGCGGCGCCCGTTGGCGCAACTTATATGCTGATTTCGTTGAGGCGATGCTCTCATATCGCGGCGTGAAAGGGATAAGCCTGATCCTTCCCCTCTCGATATGTTTCAGTCGCGATTATTCGGATCTACGGGCCACGATCCGAGCGGCGGGAATGGGGATCAGCGCTTCAAGTTATGACAATATCCCAGATTGTCTTTTCAAATCAGGAAAGCCCGATAGCACCAATACAAATCGGGCGAACAGCCAGCGCTGCACAATTCTCAATCTCGGCGGCCCTGCCCCCCTCCTGCGCGAGGCATCCCCCCTCTTGCGCTGGTCCACGGCTGATCGCGCCACCTGATTATCTACCAGTCCCGCGTTTCGCGCCTTCAACAACGATGATCTGAGCGGCAAGCCTCTTCATCGGATGGCCGTCGTTCTCCGAGCCGA